>CAKTXZ010000016.1 GCA_934632155.1 uncultured Clostridia bacterium
AACAGGATAAAACCAGCAAAAACAATATCGAGCTTGTCATAGCGAGTAAAGACCCTCCGAAAGCGTTTGATTCTTCGAAAGAAACGCTCGACCTCGTTTCTGCGTTTGTAGAGTATCCTGTCATACTCCCATGGATCGATGCGATTCTTCTTCGGCGGAACGACCGGATTGTAACCCAGCTTCTTGGCTACAGCGCGCATTTTGTCTCCCTCATACGCGCGATCCATGAGAAGCGACTGTCCAATACGGCAGGCCGGGGTAAAAAATAGCAGCTTCATTCCTTCCGGCGAGTCGTGTTTTGCTCCTCCGGAGAGCGAAAAGCTGACAGCCGATCGGTCAGATGCGGTAACCATATGAATCTTCGTGGTGAGTCCTCCGCGTGATCTTCCGATCGCCTGTTTTCCTCTTTTTTTAAAGCTCCGGTCCCATCCGGATGAACCTTGACAGTCGTGCTGTCAAGGCATACTACCTCTACATTGATCTGGATGATTCCCTCCGTTTGAAGCGCAGCAAACACTCGGCTGAGCACTCCGTTCTTGCTCCATCTGTTCATGCGAACATAGATCGTATGCCAATTTCCATAGGCTTCCGGCAGCGCCCTCCACTTGCAGCCGTTTTCCGTGACATACAGGATCGCATTGATCAGTTGAAGATTGCTCATGCTGACGTTTCCGCGCTGTCTCGGGAGATACTTCGCTATCTTTTCATACTGCTCCTGCGTTATCTGCATGGTTCCATTATATCAGATATTTCTTTATTGTCAATAGCGTGAACACGCTCTAGAATCTTTTATCAGCTTCCCAGGGATATTCTTTGCACCGCAGGTGTCACGTTTGAGAGCTGAATCAAAGAACCAGTACGTGTTCATGTCTCCTCCTTATCCCAGCATCAGTCCATCATTTATCACGAGCTTAAAACGACATTGCAGATACTTTGCTGCACGCTGACACATCTGCATACGTCCGAGGAAAATCTCGAAATACTCTAGCACTGGGCACTGTTCCGTATCAATTGTCAGAGACAATATAACTGTTCTGGTATCATGGTCCAGAGTAAATACCGCATTCTCAACCGCCCCATTTACTCTGTCATGAATGTCATTTTCGCGCAAACGTGGCATGCGTACACGATTGCTCCGCACATCAGTCTTGTCCCCAATGATTATGGCTGCGGCAATCGGATTAATCGGCCGGCCTGTAGCTTCATCATGATTGCCGATCGCACAAACTACATCTGCAATTTCTTCTGGCGGCATTCCCAAATCTCGCAGCATATAGAATGCCATGATTGCGCTGCTATGGGCGTGATCATGCCGGTTCACAATATTTCCAATATCATGCATATACCCGGCAATGCGTGCCAATTCAATCGTACGTTCTGGATAATCCAGCATTTTCAGAATAGAGGATGCGCGTTCCAAGACAATTGTAACATGCTGAAAACAGTGCTCTGTGTATCCGATCGACCTGAGACAATCATCCTCTTTCTGAATATAGATTTGCATTTCCGGTAAGGCTCTGATATCGGCCAGGGTAATAGTTTTCTTCTCGCTCATATATATACCTCCTTTTATTACGGGAACTTCGTCAATCAATATCCTCTCATGCGCAGGTACTGAAATAGGGGTAATGTCCAATCGGTTTGAATGATGTCATAGCCTTTTTTGCCATCCACCCCCCATACCTTGTCGGGATCATCACACAAAGCAACGTCATCATATCGTGAACCGGCCAAAGGATTAGCGTCATTAAATCGAATTGAGTTGATCCATACCTTCTTTCCTATTTTGTGCATGGTCTCTATATATGCATCTGAAGCCAGCATGGAATCATCACTTTTATAAACCACCTCAGCGCCGCTGTAACGTATGTCTTTTCGTTTATTGAGATATTTGTAGCATATATCTTCCTCATATACAAATGGCATATAAGGTAAGTCCGAAGCCACTTCTGCCATGCAATCAAAGTACTGTTGCTTGGGCGGAGTTTTCACGATAACCTGATCTTCCATTCCCATTTTACGAACAAGATCAGCTATTTCCCGAGGATTGTCAATAAAATTTGTCGATGTTGATGATACAGCGGTCTTTCAAAAAATACAGTACATCTTCAAGGCGTGTAATCGTGTGCTCTGTTGCCTTCCAGTCCGCATTGACAAAATGAATCTTCTCTACCGAGGCCTATCTCGGTGCAATGAAGCATCCTAAAGTGCTGATCCTGGGTCATCCCGATGACGGCGCATATAACGTAGATTTTGAGAAAATAGCCCAGGCAGCAGCGGAGCAGAACGTTTTGATCGAAATGAATGAAGCCTCTGTATGCCCCGGCAGTTTTCGCCTAAATGCTGCAGAAAACGCCTATCACTTGTTGAAAGCCTGTAAGAAACATGACGTGCGTCTTATTCTCTCCAGCGACGCTCATAGCGAAGCGGAAATACTTCAACATCAGAATGCATGGAAGCTTGTTGAGGAGATAAAATACCCCGATGCATTGATCGCCAACATATCCGCAGAACGGATGCTATCATGGCTGCATGAAAAGGTCAAATGATCGAAAAGGATGCAAAAGCGGAGAAGCCTTGCGGTTTCTCCGCTTTTTGCATCACAATTATGGCAGCAAGCTGCCTGCACCTTCATCCACGACAAGAGTAAAGTCTTTGTGCAATTGGAGAATGGAGGCAGGAACACGCGATGTTACCGGGCCAAAGAAGGCATCACGTACTATCGCAGCCTTACTTTGCCCTGACACCACCATCACGATACGTTTCGACTGCATGATATCACATATGCCCATGGTATATGCATATCTCGGCACATCTTCCTCTCGCTCAAAGAAACGCTTGTTTGCTTGGATTGTAGCATCAGTCAATTTGATCTTATGCGTACCTTTTTCGAAAACATCACCAGGTTCATTGAAACCAATATGGCCATTGGGGCCGAGACCCAGCAACTGTAAATCGGTACCACCGAAGGACTGGATCAACGCATCATACCGTTTGCACTCCGCCTCCGCATTCGATGCCGTACCACAGGGAATATTAGTATGCCTTGGATCAATGTTTATATGGTCGAAAAAGTTTTCTCGCATGAACCGGGCATAGCTTTGTTCATGGTCTGCGGTCAAGCCAACATATTCATCCAAGTTGACAGTTCGTACCTGACTAAAGTCTATATCACCCTTCTTGTACCAGTCGATCAACTGCTTGTAAACGCCGATTGGACTGGAACCCGTAGCCAAGCCTAAAACAGAATCTTGCTTCAGAATGACCTGAGCGGAAATAATGTTAGCTGCTTGGCGGCTCATATGATTATAGTCGCGCGCACGGATGATTTTCATAGTTCACACCTCAGTTATTAGGCTTTTGTTCCTTCGGCATACAGATGACATGCGCAGAGATGCTCTGGATCATTAGCACTAGGACAGAGTTGCGGTTCCACCTCTTTACATATGTCCTTACAATAAGGACAACGTGTATGGAAGGCACAGCCTTTAGGCTTATTAATCGGGCTGGGGACCTCGCCCTGTAGCACTTGACGTTTCTTCTCCTGGTGAATCACAGGAACTGGGATAGCAGACAAAAGTGCTTGCGTATATGGATGCATGGGATTGTCGTACAAGGAACGCTTGCCGGCGATTTCCACGATTTTCCCCAGATACATTACCACAATACGGTCGCTCATGTACTGAACCACAGATAGGTCATGCGCAATGAACAGATATGTCAAATCCAGCTCTTTCTGAATCTCCTTCATCAGGTTGAGAACCTGGGCTTGAATGGACACATCCAAGGCGCTAACGGGCTCATCGCAAATCAGCACGTGAGGATTGACCTCCAAAGCACGGGCAATGCATAGGCGCTGGCGCTGCCCACCGGAGAATTCATGTGGGTGCCGCAGCAGATAATCGGGCTGAATGTTTACCATTTTCAGCACACGATCCATCATCTGTTCTCGCTCGGTTTTAGAATTATAACCGTGCACTTTGAGAGGTTCCTCAAAGGATGTATAGATCTTTTTCAGAGGATTCAGCGCCGAATATGGATCCTGGAATACCATCTGTACCTGCTTACGGAAATCGAGCATCTCTTTGCCGGTAAACTTGGTAATGTCCTTAAAATCTCCATTGCCGTAGTTATACAGAACAGAACCCCCAGTAGGTCTTTGCAGCATCATCATCGTTTTGCCGAGAGTCGATTTTCCACAGCCTGACTCGCCTACGATACCTAGTGTTTCTCCCTTGTATACATCGAGGCTTACATCGTCAACTGCTTTCACATGACCAACCGTGCGCTTGAACATGCCTTTTTTGATGGGGAACCATTGTTGCAATCCTTGAACTCTGAAAATCAGTTCCTTCTTTTCAGGCATGTTAGTCCACCTCCTTAAATTGGCTAAACTTCACGCAGCGGACACGATGGCCCTCCTCGACTTCATACGCAGAAACATCCTTTTCTTTGCACAAACCGGTGCATTCGGGGCAGCGGTCAGCAAACTCGCACCCCACACCAAGGCTGGCAGGATTGGGCGTAGCGCCGGGGATGGTTTCCAGTTTTTGATCGTCAGCAAGCCCCAGAACAGGAACGCTGCGAAGCAGAGCCTGCGTGTAAGGATGGGAGGGATGTTCAAAGATCTGTTCAAGTGAGCCGAATTCTACGATACGCCCCATGTACATGACGCATACTTCATCCGCCTGCTCGGCCACAAGTCCCATATTATGTGTGATCAAGATGATGGATTTGCCCATGTTCAACTGCAAATCCTTCATCAGTTCCATAATCTGAGCCTGAATGGTTACGTCCAAGGCGGTTGTCGGCTCGTCCGCAATGATAATCTCCGGGTTGTTGATCATGGCGATGGCAATAACAACACGCTGTTTCATGCCGCCAGAGAACTGATGAGGATAATCGTGCAGCCGGCTTTCAGGATCAGGAATACCCAAATTCTTGAACATTTGAAGCACTCTTTTGAGCGCTTCTTCCTTTTTCATTCCTTTGTTGTGTTCCATCAACGCTTCTGCAACTTGATCGCCCACCTTATAGACGGGATTCAGTGAGGACATTGGATCCTGGAAGACCATGCCCAGGTCGGCCCCACGTAGCGCACGCATTTCCTTTCCTTTAGGGTTCATTTCCGCAATGTTGAACTCAGACACCTTTCCTGTTTTTTCATCCAAGCGGCGATAAAGTACATGGTCGGCGTGGAAGCGTGCATTCTGCGGCAACAGCTTAACAATAGAGTGCACCGTCACGCTTTTACCGCAGCCGGATTCGCCTACGATAGCCAATGTTTTGCCACGTTTCAGCTGGAAGGATACATCTTTGACGATGCGGACTGTTTTACCATCAGATACAAAGCTGGTATTCAGCTTTTTCACGTCCAATACAATGTCTTTCTGTTCCATCATCGTTCCTCCTTACTGCTGCTTGGGGTCAAGCACATCGCGCAGTCCGTCACCAAAGAAGTTGACTGCCAGCACGAAAATTGTGATGACCAGGCCCGGCACGAGCCACAACCACCAGTAGTTGGCCAACACATCCATCGATTTGGCGGCGTTCAAGATGTTGCCCCAGGTGGGTGTGGAGGAAGGGACACCGATGCCAATGAAGCTGAGGCCGGCTTCTGAAAGAATGAAGGTAGCGACGTTCACCGTCATGGCAACGATAACAGGAGAAAGAACATTAGGCAGGATCTGCTTGAACATAATGGCTGCTTTTGACATGCCAAATGCTTCACAAACCTGTACATAGGTTTCGCCTTTAAGAACGATGAATTCGTTGCGGACCATTCGGAATGTTGTCATCCAGCCTGTTATTGCAAAGATGAACAGCAGATTACCAACGCCTTTGCCAAATACAGCGCCCAGGATCAGAATCAGGATCATATTGGGCAATGTTTGGAAAACTTCGGAAATACGAACGATGATCATGTCCGTTATCTTGCCGAAGTAACCAGCAATAGCACCAAGAATAACACCGATCAGCGTGCCACCAAGCGATCCAGTAACACCAATCAGAATCGACCAACGTCCGCCGTAAAGAACACGAGAGAATACATCGCGGCCAAGCTTATCTGTTCCGAGTATATGCTCGGCGTTAGGACTCTTTGTCATTGCCTTGAAGTTAGGTTCATTCGGACGGTATGCCGTTATTAATGGCGCAAAAATGCACATCAACAGAATCGTAACCATGACGATTAACCCGATCATGGCCAATTTGTTTCGTATAAACTTCCGCACATTCTTCTTGAACATACTGGAGGCATGAGATTTATTTAATTCCATCTGTCTTTCCTCCTTTCGTCAATCGCCAAGACGAACGCGCGGGTCAAGTGCAGCAGCCAGTACATCAACCAGGAAGCTGGCCACCAGAATTGCTGCTGCAACCATCAGTGTCGTGACCATAACCACAGGATAGTCGCCTGCTACAACGGCATCTGTGATGACCGAGCCAATGCCAGGCCAGGCAAACACGGATTCAATGACGACAGAGCCGCTGATCAACAAAGGTAAACGGAAGCAGAGAATGACCAGCACAGGACGCACCGCGTTGCGGAAAGCATGCTTCACATACACCTTGGCTTCGGAGATGCCCTTCATGCGTGCGGTTTTAACATAGTCGCTATTGAGCACACCAAGCATATTATTACGAGAGTATCGCATCAGCACTGATGTCATAGATAATGTCATCGTGAGGGCAGGAAGGATAAAATGCTGAAGTGGCGTTGCATAAGTTGAGTATCGTCCACTTGATGGTAGCCATCCCAGCTTGATAGAGAAGATTTGTATGATGACTATTCCGAAGAAGAACTGTGGAATTGCTTGCCCAAGCACAGCCATGAACCTTCCAACATAGTCAATGATACTGTTTTGATAAATGGCTGACAATATACCTATCGTAATTCCAACCACTGACGACAACAAAAGTGCGACAAGTGCCAACTCTATCGTTGCAGGCAATCGCTGGGCCAAGATACCACCAATGGAATTGCCTTTTGCAATGCTATAGCCGAAATCGCCCCGCAAGATATTCCCGATCCAGTTGAAGTAACGGATGATGAAGGGCTTGTTTAGCCCCAAGCGTTCACGCAGCAAATCCAAATTTTTCTGGTTGGCTGCCATGTCGGGCGTAGCTATGTAGCTGACCGGATCGATTCCCGTCAGCTGCAATGCGCCGAACACAAGGAAGCTGATCAGAAGCAGCATAGGAATCATCTGAAGCAGCTTTTTAAGGATGTATTTCAGCAAGATTTACCCAGCTCCCTTCCACTTGGATGAAATGGGGGTGTGCAGAAGAATGCACACCCCTAACTTTTGTCGGGACCGTTGTCTATTATTTCAGTTCCCAGTCCTCGAAGTGGATGTTGGTCTTATACCAGGGATTGCCGAAGACGATGCCTTCAGGCAGCTGCACGTGATCTTCATTGATGAACACGTTATTGCCGATGGTATACATGGGGAGCTTGTAGACCTTCTCGGCTTCCAGCTGCTGCAGCGCAGCCAGCGCAGCGTCCTTAGCTTCCTGCGTAGTAGCGGCCAGATACTCATTGATGGGGCCGTCGAAAGCAGGATCAGCGTTGAACACGTTCTTGAAGTTCGCATTGCTTGCCGAATACTCACCATACCATTCGCTGATGTCGAAAGCAGACAAGCCCTTATAGCCGATGTCATACTCGCGGGTCTTGAACAGGTCCTGCGTGCCGCTGGAAGTCTTGACAACCTCGGTCTTGAGGCCGATTTCGCCCAGGTAGTAGGAGATAGCATCCATGAAGTCCACGGTGGCCTGATCGCTGTAGTAGTACAGGATACGAATCGGGCGAGTGAAATCATAGCCGGCATCGGTCAGCAGCTGCTTAGCAAGGTCAGGATTATATGGATATTCAGTGCCGATAGAGGCAGGATTATCATTGGACACACCACCATTGCTGACAGTGGCCAGCCCCGGGAACAGAGATTCGGCCAGGGTCACACGGTCTATTGCATACATCAGAGCCTGGCGGACGCGCACATCAGCCATAGCGGGATTGGCCTTGCCGTCCACGCCTTCAATATTCGCCAAGAAGTAGCGATAGAACATGATATCCACAGGATACATCTTCATGCCGCTAATCTTGCTCAACTCAGAAATATCAGCCTGGCTGTTGGTGTTGTACATGTCAACTAGACCAGCCTGAGCAGCAGTGATAGTGTCAGCAACGAAGTGCACGATGATCTTTGGAATCTTGGGGGCGGGGCCATCATAGTACTTATTGGGAACCAGCGTGTAGTAGGCACCAACCTTAAATTCATCCACGCGATACATGCCGCTGGTGACGGGCTTGCCCCAGAATTCGTTGTTGGCGATTTCCAGCAGATCGGCATCCTTGAGGCAATGCTCAGGCAGAATTACGAATTGTGCCAGGACGTTGGGCAGAATGCTATGGGGACTGGACAGTTTGATAGTGATCTTGTTACCATCCACAGTCAAGCCAGCCAGGTCATCAGCAGCGCCGTCTCTCCATTCAGCAGCACCTTCGATCTTGGCGAACGCGCTGGTATAAATGCCGTTGGAGGCAGCGGCTTTCAAATTAGACTTGATAGAGAACACCACGTCCTCCACGGTCAGGTCTTCGCCGTCAGACCACTTACCGCCAACGAAGTCGATAGTGTAGGTCAGGCCATCATCAGAGACTGTATAGCCACTGGCCAAATCGGGATTCAGCGTAGTCATGTCGGGTTCGACGAAGAACAGGGTACGCCACATGAGGCCGCCAAGAATGAAGAGGTTCATCCATGGGTAGTCGATTTTGTCACCCATGCCGGCACCGGATTTGGTCAGCTGCAAGGCCTTGTCTTCGGCGCTTGCGAGGCCGGTCATCAAGCTCATCGTCATGATGAGAGCCAAGAACAGAGCGATAAGTTTCTTCATGCGTTTCTCCTCCATTGTTAATTTTTTCATGCTGGATTACCAGCCGGAATCGGGTGTAACCATTATATTATATATATATAGTTTGTCAATAGAAAAATGGCTAAAATGTCCATTAGCAGAACAAATTAACCATTTCGTAACAAAACTCTGACTGAATTTCTTTTTTTCTTCTTTAGAGAAGGGCTTCAGTTCAATATTTCATTTATAGTCTTTGCGATTCCATCCTCCCACCCAGGATTGCATACAAAGTTAGCTTCCTGTTTTAATTCTTCCAGTGCGTTGCCCATTGCAATGCCCATGCCAGCCCATTTGATCATTGCAATATCATTGATGCTGTCTCCGAAGGCCATCACCTGTGTTGACTGGATGTTCAATCTGGCGCAAAGGTACTGCAATGCTGTTAGTTTGCTAACAGAAGGTAAAAATACATCGGCTACTATACCGTTGTGGAACAGTTCCAGCCGATAATCATTTGGATAAGCAACCAATGCCTGTGCCATTTGGTTGCACACGCCATTTTCTCCTCGAATCGAAAAGCCGACAGGCAATTCCTTATGATGATAATCTCTACTTGAACAAACGATCGTTTCACAAGCCGATTCTCCAATATTGCCGAATACTTTCCGCATTTCTTCAGGGTGCCGATATAAGCAGTTTAGATGATCATATTTCAGCGCCAACCCAGCATCATATTGCTCACACAAAGCGATCATTCTTTCGACCTGCGTTTCCGTAAAATGCTCTGCATATATGGACCGCCGCTGTGCATCCACTATACTTTGCCCGCTGGCTCCTATGACATAGTCTGCCCCAATTTCACCCTGGCAGACCTTGCTCAGTTCCGCATAAGAACGGGCAGTTGCCAAGGCGATCCAAGCCCCCGCCTTTTTCGCCGCCCGGATGGCATTGATCGTAGAAGGATGAACCATTTTATCGTGATAATCATACAGCGTTCCGTCTACATCAAAAGCAATCAGTTTGTATTTCATGCCCGCGCTCTCCCTTGCAGTATTGTTTTTGTATTTTATCATATAACGATGTCCTTTACCATGTTTTTTCATTGACTGTGATCATATTTTTTCATTTACTGGATATTGACAGCTTTTCTTTTTGAATGTAAAATGGAATCAGGAATCGGGAAAATGCCTTGTAAGAAAAATTCAATTATTATAAGGGAGAATACCGTCATGAAAGAATTGACGAAGTATCAGGGGATTTTTCCGGCTTTTTATGCATGTTACGATGACAAAGAAAATATTTCGCCCGAACGCGTCCGTGCACTGACAGAACACTTCATCAAGAAAGGCGTCACGGGCCTATATGTCGGCGGATCCTCCGGTGAATGTATCTATCATTCCGTTGAGGAAAGAAAGCTAGTGCTGGAAAACGTTGTTGCTCAGGCCGCTGGCCGCATCGTGATCATCGCGCATGTTGCATGCAACAACACCAGGGACAGCAAGGAACTAGCAGCCCATGCAGAAAGTCTGGGAGTGGATGCTATCGCTGCGATCCCCCCTATTTACTTCAAATTGCCGGATCGGGCCATCGCAAAATACTGGAATGATATTTCTTCCGCCGCTCCCAACACTGATTTCGTCATTTACAATATCCCGCAGCTGGCCGGCGTCGCGTTGAGCCCCTCCCTGCTGCGCACAATGCTGCAAAACCCCAACGTGGTGGCAGTTAAGAACTCCTCTATGCCTGTACAGGATATTGAAACCTGGCGTGATGAAGGAGCAATCGTATTCAACGGGCCTGACAAACAGCTGCTTTCTGGCCTCTGTGGAGGTGCAGTTGGCGGCATTGGCGGCACCTATGGTGCTATGCCTCAGCTGTATTTGAAAATCTATCGTTTGTTTAAAGAAAACAAGATTACAGAAGCATTGCAGATTCAGGATGATTGCAGGCGTGTGATCCATACGCTTTGCTCTGCACAAGGCAATATGTATGCCGTGATCAAGGGCGTGTTGCGCATCAATGAAGGCATTGATGTGGGAGGTGTTCGTGAGCCCCTGTACAATCTTGTGCCGGAAGATGCACCCATTGTGGAAGCAGCTGCAAAGCGTATCAAGGAATTGGAAGAGAAATACTTATAATGTCAATGCTGTGATGGAGGCGACGGGAGCGTGCGGTTTCCGCCGTCTCTGCTACCTATCAAAGCGAATCGGAAGGTGATCGATATGGACAAATACTTATTGTTCAACCGCAGCTATTTACAGCCACAGGGAATGAATAATCTTCGGCTGGTTTTGGCACAGGCAAAAAAGGACGCCGAAAATAATCCTCTTTTCACAGAAGATTTTTTCAGTACGCCTCAGCGTAAATGGGAAGTGCGATATGATAACGCTTATCCAAATGTGATCTACGATCCAAAATGCAAAAAATATCGCTGCTATTATACATTGTGCAGTAAAGACAACGACTCAGCGTCTGCTTCCAAAGAGGAACGCGCAAGACGGGATTATCGCCCTTCACCAACGCGTATCGCATCGCTAGGTTATGCCGAAAGTGATGACGGAATCCATTGGAGCAAGCCCGAGCTGGGATTTGTTGATTTTGAAGGCAGCAAAGCAAACAATTTGCTCTTTCGCTATGCGCACGGCACCGGAGTGTTTCTGGACGAAGAAGAAATTGACCCATGCAAGCGATATAAGATGGTAACAAAGGTAGACTTCTCTGGGAAGCGCAACTTTATGGCTGTCAACTTCTCTGAAGATGGCGTTCACTGGGGAGATTTTATCAAATGGCCTCGTTGGAATCCTCCAGCAGATTCCCACAACTTTCCCTTCCGTGACAAGCAGGATGGTCTATTCAAGGTTATAACGCGAATCTGGAAGGACGGCATACGTATATCCGCGATTTGTTCCAGCCCGGACTTCATTAACTGGAGTGCACCGCATGAGATCATTCGTGGCAGTGGTTTTGAGTCTCAGGTCTATTCCATGCCGGTATTTTGGTATGAGGGTATGTATCTTGGCTTAGCTTCCATGTTTCACGAGGGAGATCGTTCTGCAGACAATTTCGATACGGTTGATTTGGAATTGACCTTTGGCAGTTCCAGCGAGCGTTTTGATAGGGTTTTACCTGGACAGTATCTGATTCCGCGTGGTGAAGGGAAATATCCTACGGGCGCTTATGATTGCGGTTGTATCTTTGCTTCTCCTCCGATTGAGGAAGGCGATCGTCTTATTCTCTACTATATGGGTGGTAATGGTTATCATACAAATTTCCGTGAAACCTCTCTTTGCCGCGCATTTCTGCCCAAAGACCGTTTTGCCTGGTATGAACAACGCGAAGAAGATAAGCTTGCAATTTTGCCAACGCAGCCATTTCAGGCGTATGGAGATGCACTGTATCTCCTGGCCGATGTGGCAAAAGGCGGAAAACTGAAGGTCTCGTTGCATTCTAACTGGCGTAACGAAGCATACGAAGGATTTTCTGCCGAAGACTGCGAACTCTCACCGGCAGAGAATGGATATATGCGCGTTCAGTGGAAACGGCCATTGACCTCTCTAGAAAATGCTTCATTCTGTTTTGTCTTCCAATTTGAGAAGGTAAAGCTTTACGCAATAAAAGGCGATATCATTCCTCAAAACTTACGGTATTACGAAGGCGCTGCTATACTATAAGCGAAGGAGCTGAACACATGATTTTCTGCAAGAAAAAAGACTTATCCCGTTATCTGGGTCTTGGAAAGCATCTGGATACTGCCATCCGCTATCTCATCAATCACGATCTGAGCGAGCTAAAAATGGGAAAAAATGTGATCGACGGTGATGCAGTATTCATTAACCGCTTTGAATATGATACCGTCAGCAGTCCCATAACGGAAGGGCACTTGCGTTATATGGACATTCACCTGGTTTTGGATGGGGAAGAAACGGTATCGACTGCTGACGTATCAACCCTCACAGAAATTGAACGAAAAGAAACCGAGGATTATATAGGCTTCTCGGGTGATTTCCAAAGTAACAACATTTTAAAACCGGGCGATGTATTGATTGTGTTCCCCGAAGATGCGCACAGCCCCAAACGTATGATCGGAAAATCATCTTGTCACGTTCAAAAGGCAGTCGTTAAGGTTTTGCTGTAAGAAGGAGATGATGAACTGTGGCTAATCAGACGAAGATATCTGATGATCAGATGATAGACAAGGCAAAAGAAGCTATGCAGTATTCCTATTCTCCCTACTCTAAATTCAAAGTGGGTGCATGTATACTGACCGCAGATGCTCGAACTTTTACCGGTTGCAATATCGAAAACGCTTCCTATGGTGCTACAAACTGTGCCGAACGCACTGCTCTTTTCAAAGCAGTCAGTGAAGGCGCAAGGGATTTCGTTGCTATTGCTGTTGCTGCAGAAAAGGCGCTGCCTTGGCCTTGTGCCATATGCCGTCAAGTGCTGAATGAGTTTGCCCCCAAAATCCGTGTAATCGTAGCTTGCGGGGATCAACGAGCCGAATCAACACTACCAGAACTGCTACCACATGCTTTCGGGCCCAATAACGGAACAAGTACATATCTCGGAAAGGATTAAAGTCTCAAAAAGAAAGGCCTGGCAATGGGCCTTTCTTTTTTTCATAATCACTTTGCTGCTTCGACTGCTTTTTTTATTGCGTCTGCGACAAGAGGTGCTATTATGTCGGCATATGCGTTATTGCCAAAGTGGGCTTCGCGATTTGCTGTTGTTTTCCCAGTTCCGTTTACTGCATTTGTATCTGTCTGGCGTGGTATTTCAACATACGTATTAGGATTCCAATCCCGATATGCATTCCAAATGATTTGACAACCGGGCAGCGTGTACCAATATCGGGTGGTTTCCATGTTAAACCAGATATCCCGGTTCCATTCTCCATGATAGACCCGATGAGGGAATTTGCCTTTGAAGTAATCAAAGAAATCCTTGGTCATTCTATTAAACGCTTCTATTTGTTCATGCGGAGAAGCGCCATCCTGTTCTCCCTGGCACCATACCATTCTAAAGAAGCGGTTCTCATCCGATTGAGATAAAACGTATGCGATTCGATCACGCATTGCAAGGTAATATGGAGAGTCATATCCCCATCTCACCCGCCCTTCAATTGGCCTCATATTTGCTTGGTCATAGGAGCCGTTTTGCCCACAGGTAAAACCAGTGCCGCCATAAGCGCATGGCAACACAAGAATAGAAGCATCTGGCGGAATCTGAGATAATAGCATGAATGCTAGCGGTAGATGGATCCCTCGCGTGCCTGGCTCTACGCTGTCGTCATGTCCGTAAGGGCGAAGATCCTGATAATTCTGCGCACATGCGCCCATGGGAATAATTCTTAAGTTATCCTCTCCATAAAAACCCAACTGTTTAATTCGAGGGCTTTGATAACCAGACATATACCCACGGGGGATCACGGATTCATCATATCCCACAGCATTGGATTGACCAGCTACACAAAGGATATAATACTTACCCATCTATCTTCCGGCCTGTTCCTGTTTATACTGCTTATCTAGCTGGAATTTTAACGCACCGATCATTCCTGCATCATTGCCAAGAGTTGCTCTTTCAATCCGAAGATTTTCAGCAAACCGTGGCATAACTCCTTTGAGTATTCTGTTTCTCAAGGGAATCAGCAGCAATTCTTCCTGAGTAGAAACACCGCCACCAATCAGAACCAATTCAGGATTGAAGATGTGAACAAGCCCTGTAACCCCAGCGGCAACATCATTCAGCCAGTTATTCAAAACTTCTTGAAGCTTTCTATTGCCTTGCTGAATATCAGTAAACAGCGTGCGTCCATCTTTAACCTTTGCTTGTCGCACCAAAGCAGTAGTGGAAGCATAGCATTCGTAACAGCCGCGCTTACCACACGCACACTGAATGCCATTCTGATAAAGCGTGAAATGGCCAAGTTCTCCTGCCAGTCCGCGACTGCCACCATATAACTGTCCGTTCAGAATCAAGCCGCCGCCAACGCCCGTTCCCAGGGTGATCATCAAAACATTATGATAACCCTTACCTGCGCCTAAAAAGCACTCTCCCAGCGCGGCAGCGTTTGCATCATTCAATACCCAAACAGGGACATGGAAAACTGCTTCTAAATCTTTTTTGATTTGTGCTCCTTCATAGTTGGCAATTCTACCATTGGTTCCTACTACAGCTCCGATTTCGGTATCCACTTGACCAGTAGCGGAAACACCTATTCCTTCAATTGTTGCATTGTTATCCTGAACAAATCGGACGGCAGTATTTATTACTGTTTTCAGAATAGGAGTTTCGTAGTGGTCAAAGTTTACGCTAACTTCTTGGCGGGCATAAATTTTCCCTGATTGGTCCATCAAACCCATTTTTGCTGCAGTACCGCCGATATCAATAGCAAGGATCATGGCTTCTTCTCCTTACTTGATTGCTGCAAAAAATCTTTGTGCAATTTCAAGAGGTCTGGTGATTGCTCCACCCACGACAACAGCCCATGCGCCGATTTCAAGCATTTTCTTTGCCTGCTCTGGGGTGTGTACTCGACCTTCCGCAATCACTGGGCAATCCAACGATGCAACCATATCCTTTACTAATTCATAGTTTGGATCGCCCTTGCAATCAGCAGTAGCCGCTGTGTAGCCGTTCATGGTACTGCCAACGAGATCAGCGCCAGCGGCACGGGCAGCTTTCGCTTCATTTAATGTAGCGCAGTCAGCCATGATAATGATGTTGGGGTATTTTTCTTTTACCTTCTTCAAAAACTCCGGCGCGGTCAAGCCATCACCTCTTTCGGTATCGGTGCAGTCAATGGAAACAATATCACTCAAGGCTTCCATACATTCATCCACTTCGCGCATGGTCATGGTGATACGTCCGGAATAGCCAGGATATTCGCGTTTGATCAGCCCGATAACGGGCAGGCCAGTTTCTTCCTTAATGCTTACGATGTCTCGAACTGAGCTGGTGCGAATCATTTTTGCTCCAGCAAGCTTGGCAGCTCTTGCCATCAAAGGCATTACAGAACGATCTTTATCATATAAAGGTTCACCCGGAGTCGCTTGGCAGGAAATGATGATATTCCCTTTCATTAGATCAAAAAGCTCTTGCTTAGTCATAACGATCTCCTCCTATATTCAGATACCAATGTATACCCGATTCTCATAACACAGTTTAATTATATAAGTACATTATAAGTATGTCAATAGAATAACACATTACCTAACAATATAATATCCATAAAGAGAATGATATTTTGATATTATCCCCGCTGGTAATGAATATTTCGGCCATTTCCCACTTTAACAATCAGTCCTTTCTGAAACATATCACGAATTAGCAATATAGATATCGTCTGAGATAAACTCAGAGCGGTTTCAATGTCTTTCCACGTAATTGTTCCTTGTGTCTCCAACATTCGTACTTTTTTCTTCACACCTCCTTATAGAGATTACAACATAATGCAAGCGAGGCATATGTTGCGTCATAAAAAAAGCCGCCTCCGAAAAAGCGGCACACGTATTATTCGTAAATCAATTCTGCCAAGATTACCTCCTCGACCTGATGTCGGATGTCAATCATTCGTGCAACCCAAGCCATAGGGTCTTTGGTTTTCATGGCTTCATTGATTCCCTCGGCAATTGCCGTTTGGCGTGTCATTCGGTACATCCTTTCCTGACATGTTTTATCGATCTCAGCCAAATGTGTGCAGAGCATTCCGGATAGAAGCAGGCGAGTATACAGTCCCGGACGGTTCATCTGTAGATGCTTCAGGCGCATCCGGCCGTAATGGCTAATTGGTGTTTTATCGGAATTGGACAATTTCAAATCGGGGAAATAGTAATCACCATGCAGCACATATGTCATTTCATTCTTTTGATCCTGAAGATACTTCGGCAGTGTTTTCATCTTTCTTCCTCCTTTTTTTGTTTTGCTGTTGGTATTTGCTTCAGTTACTGCTTTTCACTCCCGTATGCTAGGCAGTGCTCATGTTTTCACACCGGATATAAACCATGTCAGGTTCAAAGTACGATTTTTACACTATATCTCGCCTCCCCTTTGAAGCCCTCAATGATCCTGTGCTCAAAGCGATAATTAAAGTTTCGTGTGGGGCACATGTTCAAGCGCATGATCGAGCAGCAGGAGCGCCAGATGAGCGGCAAGTAAGGCCGAACCATTGCATCGCAACGCGGGGGAGACGCTCCTTGGAACGCCAAGGAGCGCCTCTTCCGCGCCCCGCCTCAAAGGCTGGTCGCCCAAGGACGAACGGCAGGAAGCCGGCTTGCTTCTCCGCCGGTAAAAAAATGTTAGCGCTTGGTCACAGTCGGGGGACGAAGGCCGCCTGTCTTATCGCCGGCCATAAAGGAGGAATTCGTCATAATCGAACAGGATACCGTTCGCCTGCTGCGCGAATGCGACGCAGGCATTCAGATGGGCGTGCAGAGCATCGACGACGCCCTGCCGCATACGCAATCCAAAAAGCTGCGCGCGCTGCTGGAAAAAAGCAAGGCGCAGCACGAACGTATGCAGGGCGAGGCGGACGCGCTGCTGCGCCGCTATCAGGACGAGGGCAAAAGCCCGCCCGCCATCGCGCAGGGCATGGCTGCCGCAAAAATCAAAATGAAGCTGGCCATGAACGAGGCCGACGCGACCGTCGCCGACCTGATTACGGACGGCTGCAACATGGGCGTCAAATCCCTGAGCAAATACCTGAACCAATACGCCGCGGCGGACGAGGCCTCCAAGGCGCTTTGCGCCCGCCTCATCAGCGCGGAGGAATGCCTCGCCGTCGGCCTGCGTGATTTTCTGTAATACGCCTCGGCTCCGTTGACCGAGCAATAAAAATTTGAAGCGCAGCGGTAAAACTGATTTTCGCAACGCTTCGCTGAAATTATGGCCTTGAAGCCCAAATCAACCGGCCGTCGGAAAGGGCTTTCGATGGCAAAAAACGAGCGCCCCCTGCCGATAGGAGCGCTCGTTTGTCCTGTTTTTTGAGTTTGCCCGCAGCGTTTACGCGCCGATCTTCGCTTTGTCCGGCAGCCTGCGGTCATGCCGGCGCTTAAAGGAAACCGCCAGACCGACGACAAGACCGATTGCCGCAGGGCAGACCCAACCCAGCCCCATATCAAACAGCGGCAGCCAGCGCTTCACGCCGTTCAGCACGCCCTGCACATGGAGAAGCGCCATCGCGTTTTCAGGCAGCTCGGCCACAAAATCCAGCACCGCGGCGGGCAGCGTAAACGCCGTAACCCATGCGTACACCGCGCGGTCGTTCCGGAAAAAGCGGCCCAGCAGCGCCAGCAGCACCAGCGTGATGGCCAGCGGATAGAGAAACATCAGCATCGGAACCGAATAAGCGATGATCGCGTCCAGGCCCAGATTGGAAACCAGCAGCGCAAAAAGGCTGAGCGAAACCGCCCAGACGGTATAGCCGGGGCCCTTGGGGAACATGTGCGAAAAGGTCTCCGAGCAGCTGGTAATCAGGCCGACCGCCGTCTTGAGACAGGCGAAGGTGATGATGGCGGCCAGCATCAGCGCGCCGCCCTGGCCGAAATAATGGTTGGCCACCAGCGCCAGCATTTCGCCGCCGTTTTTGCACTCCTCGGGATGCAGCGCGCGGCTCTGCGCGCAGACAATGGAAATGAACAGATAGATCACGCCCATCAGCACGCAGCTGAAAATGCCGGAGAACACGGTGTTTCGCGCCACGTCGCCCGGCTCGTTTACGCCCTGACGGCGAATAACCTCCACCACCACGATGCCAAACGCCAGCCCGGCCAACGCGTCCATCGTGCCGTAGCCCTCCAGAAAGCCCGCGAGGAAGGGCGATTTATCCTTGTATTCTCCCAGCGGCGCCATATCCTGCACAGCGCCCAGCGGCGAGATCAGCGCGCGAACCACCAGCACGCCCAGCAGCACAAGGAAAATGGGGTTGAGAATATTGCCGATCCACGTCATAATCCGGCTGGGACGCAGCGAGAAAAACAGCACGGCGGCAAAAAACACAAGCGTAAAAATCGCCAGCGGCAGCGTATGGGACGCTTCCGGGGCCAGAAGCGGCGCAACGCCCACGGTGAAGGGCACGTTCGCGCAGCGGGGAATGGCGAAGAAGGGGCCGATGGTCAGGTACAGCAGGCAGGTGAAGAAATAGCCGTACCTTTTCCCAACCCGGCTGCTGAGCGACTGCAGCCCGTCACTGCGGCTGATGCCCAGCGCAGCCACGCCCAGCAGCGGCAGGCCGACGCCCGTAATAAACATGCCAGCCATGGCCAGCCACAGGCTGCTGCCGGCCTGCTGCCCCATCTTGGCGGGAAAAATCAGGTTGCCCGCGCCAAAGAACATGCCAAAGAGCATGCTGGTGATCGACAGGCTTTCCCGGAAGGTCAGATTCCGCTTGCGTTCCATTTGCCCATTCTCCTTGCTTGCGATATGTATTGCTGTCTATTATATCAGCAATTTTGCCGCCGGGCAACCCCGGCGGCAAACGAAAAGCGCAAGGAATTGTATTAACATTGTATCTTTCCCGTGAAGGCCGGCCCCGGCGCGTCAGGCGCGCGTGGCGGCAAACTGGCTGTAATACAGGGTATGGTAAAAGCCGCCGCGGCGCAAAAGCGTTTCATGGTCGCCCTGCTCGATGACGTGGCCGTCCTTCATGACCAGAATCACATCCGCTTCACGAATGGTGGACAAGCGGTGCGCCACCACAAAGGACGTGCGCCCGCGCATCATCCGGTCAAAGGCGGCGGCAATTTTCAATTCCGTTCTGGTATCGATGGCGCTGGTCGCCTCATCCAGAATCAGCAGCGGCGGGTCGGCCAGCATCACGCGCGCGATGCACAAAAGCTGCATCTGCCCCTGCGACAGGCCGCTGCCCGCGCCGATCACGGTATCGTAACCCGCTGGAAGGCGCTTGATAAAGGAATGCGCATGGGCGGCCTTGGCGGCGGCGATAATCTCCTCCTCCGTCGCGTCGGGGCGGCCGTAGGCGATATTCTCGCGCACCGTGCCCTGCCGCAGCCAGCTTTCCTGCAGCACCATGCCGAAAAGCGATCGCAGCTCGTCGCGCGTCATGGCGCGAATGCTTTCGCCGTCGATGCGAATGTCGCCCGCGTCCATTTCGTAAAAGCGCATAAGCAGGTTGACCAGCGTGGTCTTGCCCGCGCCCGTCGGGCCGACGATGGCCACCTTCTGCCCCGCCTTCACCGAAAGGCGCATATGCTTAATCAGCGGGCGCTCCCTGGTGTAGCCGAAGCACACGTCGTCAAATTCCACGTCTCCGCGAACCGCCGCGAGCGCCTTGGGCCGCGCCGTCTCAGGCGTTTGCTCCTCCGCGTCCAGAAAATCAAAAATGCGGCGCAGCGCGGCCAGCGCGGTCTGCAATTGCGTCATGACCGAGCTGATCTCGTTAAAGGGCTTGGTGTACTGATTGGCATAGGTCAGACACGCAGAAATGCTGCCCACGCTCATGCCGCCGCTCAGCGCAATCACGCCGCCCACCAGACCGACCGCTACATACACCAGATGATTGACAAACCGCGTGACCGGGTTGACCAGCGCGCCGTAGAGCTGCGCGCGATAGCCGCACCGCCGCAGCCGTTCGTTGATCTCGTCAAAATCGGCCACCGCGCGCCCCTGCTGCGAAAAGAGAATGGACAGCTTCTGGTTGCCCGCGCGTTCGCTGACAAAGGCGGTCAATTCGCCCTGCGTATCGCTCTGCTCGCGGAATAAATGGTGCGATTTGCCCGTGATAAACTTCGCCACCAGAATCGACAGGGGCGTGAGCACCAGCACCACCAGCGCCACCCAGCCGCTGATGGAAAACAGGAACAGCATCGTGCCCACAATCGTCGCCACGCCGGTCATCAGCTGGGACACGCCCTGCAGCAGGCCGTCGCCCACGGCCTCGGCGTCCGCCGTCACGCGCGCCACAATGTCGCCGTGCGGGGTACGGTCAATGCCCTTGAGCGGCAGCGCGTGAATCTTGGCGAAGGCCGCCCGGCGCAGATCCTTCACCGTGCGATAGCACACCATGTTCGTGCAATAGGAAAGCACCCATTGAAAGCCCGCCGCGAGCACATACGCCGCAAGCAGCAGCAGCATAATGCGCGCAAGCGCGGCAAAGTCTACCCGCCCCTGCACCAGCGCGTCAATGCCGCGCCCCACCAGCCTGGGCGAAAGCAGGGAAAGCCCCACACTGCAGAGCGCGGAAAGCAGCGCCAGCACGAGCGGCAGTCCGCTCCTTTTCAGATACGGCGTCAGCCGCCTTACAACGCCCTTTTTCATTTTTCGCCCGCCTCCTTTTCTGAAAGCTGCGACAGGCAGATTTCGCGGTAAACCGGGCAGGTGGCCATCAGCGCCTCATGCGTGCCCATCCCGGCCAGCCTGCCGTCGTCCAGCACGATGATTTCGTCCGCCTGCTTAATGCTTCCCGCGCGCTGGGACACGATCAAGACGGTCATATCCTCCGTCGATTGGGCGATTGCCCGGCGCAGCGCGGCGTCGGTGGCAAAATCCAGCGCGGAGGAGGAATCGTCCAGAATCAGGATGCGCGGCCGCCGCACCAGCGCGCGCGCGATGGTCAGGCGCTGACGCTGGCCGCCCGAAAGGTTCTTCGCGCCCTCCTCGATGCAGTAGTCCAGCTTTCCCGACAGCTTTTCCACAAATTCCGCCGCCTGCGCGGTTTTCAGCGCCTGCCAGATTTCCTCGTCCGTAGCGTCCTGCCGGCCCCATTGCAGGTTCCTGCGCACCGTGCCCGAAAGCAGCGCTGCGCCCTGGGGCACCATGCCCACCATGGCGCGCAGCGCGGTTTGTTTATATTCGCGCGTATCGCGTCCAAAAACCCAAACGCTGCCCTTCGTGGCGTCATACAGGCGCGGAATCAGCGAAATCAGTGTGGATTTGCCGTCGCCCGTGCCGCCGATCACGCCGATGGTGCGCCCCGCCGGCACAGTAAAGGTGATATCGTCCAGCGCGGCCTCGCCGCCGCCGGGATAGGTAAAGGTCACATGGTCAAAGCGTATCGCGGGCGCAGCGTCAGGCTTCGCCGCGGTTTCCGTGCCGTCCGCCAACGCCGGGCGCATTTCCATAATTTCGCCCACGCGGCCGGCAGAAGCGCCCGCCTTGGTAAACGTGACAACCAGATTGGCCACAATGGTGGTCTGCAGCAAAATCTGCGCCAGATAATTAATGAAGGCAATCACCACGCCCTGCGTGAGCAGCCCGCCCTCCACGCGGCCGGCGCCCAGCCACAAAACCGCCAGCACGCCCAGATTCATCACAATCGACGTTGCCGGGTTCAGCACAGCGCTCAGCTGCCCGACGCGAATGGCCGTATGGGTATAATCCTCCGCCGCATCGTCAAAGCGCTTCGTCTCCTCCTTCTGGCGGGAAAACGCGCGCACCACGCGCGCGCCCTCCAGATTTTCGCGCGTAATGCGGGCAAGCGTGTCCAGCTTCTTTTGCAGCGTTTTGAAAAACGGCAGCGATTTTTTCATCACCCCATACAGCAGCAGCGCGATAAGCGGCGTAGTAACCAGAAACACGACCGACAGCCGAATATCCAGCAGCATGGCCATCACAATCGAGCCGATCGCCAGAAAAGGCGAACGCACCACCAGCCGAATCAGCATCGCCAGCGCCTGCTGCAGCTGGTTGATATCGCTGGTCATGCGCGTAATCATCGCGGGCGCGCCGATTTTGTCGATATCCTGCGCAGAAAGCGTATTGATGTGCGCGAAAAGATCGTGCCGCAGCTGGGTTCCGAAATTCTGCGACGCGCGCGAAGCCACCACCTGACACACCAGCGCCGTGCCCACGCCGACCAGCGCGATGAGCAAAAGCTGCCAGCCGCGCGTGAAGATCAACGCGCGGTTTCCCGTCTTCACGCCGTCGTCAATCAGGCTGGCCATCACCAGCGGCATCATCAACTCCAGCACAGCCTCCACCAGCTTGAAGCTCTGTCCCAGAAAGATATCACGCCGAAAGCGCTTAAAATAGGGCCGTAAAAAATGCATACCGCTTTCTTCCTTTCAACAGCAGTCGACTCATTATAGCGGTTCGCCGACGCTTTGACAAGCCTTGCGGCGCGCCTGCCAAAAGCGTCGATAAAAAAGAAGCGTACGCCCTGCGGCGCGAGGCCAAGCCCCGCGAAGCAAGACGCACGCCCTTTCTTCGTTCGCGGCAAATCGCCGCACGGAGACTGAACGCGGGGAAGCCGCTTCATAACGCCCGCGCCCGCTTCCCGTCAGGTGTCGTGCCAGTTTTCCTCGTTCGGGTCGTGATAAAACGCGTGCGCGCGCCGCCCGCCCCGGGCGAGGTATTCGCGATACAGCTTTTCCTTGTATTCAGGGGAGTAGGTATAGCCCCACAGCTGCTGAATCTTTTCAAAATCCTCGAACGTTTCGTCGGGAAAGCAGGTAAAATGATCGTAGGGCAGGTTCGCCTCCACCGTGCCGTTGGAGGAGATGTAATACTCCTTCGCGTGGCGCAAAATGGTCTCGTTCGCTTCCTTTTCCTTGATCAAATCCAGATCAAAGAAAATCTGCGTGTTGGAAAACAGCGCCGCCTTGCCCCGCGCCAGATCATAAAACGCGGCGGAGCAGCCGTGATGTCCATGATGCGCCACCTGCAAAATATCGCACCGCAGCGCCTCACCCCAGCGGCGCGTCATGATATCGCTTTCGCGCTCGCCCGCGTCCCCGCAAAACAGCACGCGGCTGCCCTCCGCCTCCATCATCAGCACGGTGGAGGTGTTGTTGAAATCATCGCTTTCGGTGGGGAAAGCGTCCTCATGCGTGCAAAGCACGGTAAAGCGCAGGTTACGCACGGCGAAGTGCTGCCCGGTGTGCAGCTTTACCTTTTTCATTTCAGGATGCTGCGCCAGCTGCTCCCCGATCGTGAGCGCCAGCAGGCTGTTCCCGCCCGCGCGCCAGCCCGCGCCGTCGCCCGGGAAGGGATCGGGAAAGTTATAATACACCGCGTCAATCTGACAATCGTCCATGTTATAATGCAGAAAATCCGAAAATTTGCACACATGGTCGGAATGCGCGTGGGTCAGATACCACCCCGCAATGCGGATTTTTTCGCCCGCCGGCGTGCGGCTGCGCAGAAAGCGATGAATCCGGTCGTTATCATTGACCTGAAAATAATGCCCGCTGTCCACCAGAAAAAAGCTGCCGTCGCAGCAGCGGATGATGAAGCACATGCCGCAGTCGATCAGCGTATGGTCGACCTCATGCTGCCATAGCGTCGTTTGCGCCGTGCGCGCGCAGGGGTCGTCCGGCAGAGTCTCCGCCGTGAAGGGGTCGGCAATCAGCCGCGTTTCCCCGTCGAAATAATTCACGGAAACCGTCAGCCCCTCGCGGCGCAGCAGCGCGCAGTAGCTTCCGGGGGCCGCGTCCTCATCCGCCTGCGTAAAGCCCGCCGTCACCAGCGTCCGCACATACGCGCGCGCATCCGCCTCCTGCGTGCCGGGAAGCAGCAGCATCCGCGCGCCGTCGCCGCAGGAATAATCCGCCGCGGCGGCCGCCGGAAAAACCGGCAAAGAAAACTGTTCCCCAAAGCCTTGCATGACGCTTTCTTCCTTTCCATTGCGGCACCAGCCGGCGGCGTTCCGTCCAGCCCGCGCCGTATCGTTCGTTGATTATACGCGCGGCAGGCGCGTTCCCTTCGCCGCGTCCGCCCTGACAAAGCGCTTAAGCGCCGTTATAAACGGAAAATCGCCGTTCGCATCCGCCTGCGACGAGCCCGCGCAGTGCCCGCCCGGCAGCGCCAGCAGGGATACGGGCGCGTCGGGACAAAAACGCTTGAGGCTGTGGTACATCAGCTCGTTCTGCTGCGGGCGGCAGGGGATATCCTGCGCATAGTAAATCAACAGCAGCGGCGCCCGCAGCCGCGCGCGGTCGGTATAGCCCAGCGGCGCAGCCTCGTCGATTCGCTCCGCGCGCGTATCGACGCCGCGCTGGCGCAGCACGTTGTAATGCGTGGTTTGCTGCGCGCTGTCGGCCACATAGGCCGTTACGCCGTCGGCGTCCGCGCCCGCGTTGCGCAGCAGCGCGTCGTTGAGCGCCAGCATCATCGTCATATACGCGCCCGCCGACTGCCCGGCGATAATCAGCCGCCCGTTCCCGCCGAATTGGACGGCGCGGCGCTGCATAAACGCCGCCGCCCACGCCGCGTCCAAGAGAAAGTCGGGGTACGCCGCGCGGGGATACAGGCGATAATCTGCCGTAGCAAAGCCAAAGCCATGCCGCACGGCGTTTCGCGCCAGCGCGTCGCCGTCCGCGCGGCAGCCGCTCTCCAGCCCGCCGCCATGAAACCACAGCACCGTATCAAAGCCGTCCGTATCGGGCGCGTAAACGTCCAGCTGCATCCCGCTGGGCGCGTAGACCATATCCTTCGTGATGCGCACGGCGCTTTCCTCCCCTCGCACGTCAAACCGGCATCGCCATGCCGCTGTGCGCGGCGGCAGCGCTGTCGAGCGCGTCGCCGTCCAGCAGCAGCCGGCCGTTGACGAAAACCTTTTCAATCCCGAACGATTTTGCCTGATCCGGCGTCGCCGCGCGCAGCGCCGCTTCGTCAAACACGGTCATATCGGCGTAGCATCCCGCGCGCAGGTAGCCGCGGTCATGCAGCATGAAGCGGTCCGCGCTTGCGCCGGTCATGCGCCGCACCGTGGCGGGCAGGGAATCGCCCAGCCCCAGCGCCGCGTCGCGCAGGAATTTGGGGAAGCAATCGTAAATGGCGGGGTTCTGCACGCCGTGGTCCTCCACCCACGCATCCGTCATATACAGGCACAGCGGATTTTTTTCAAAATCGTGAATGATTTCGTCCGTCGTGTAGGGGCCCATGTTCACGCGCCCGTTGAAGCCGGATTCACGGCAGAGCTGCAGGTACATCTTCAGGTCGCTCACGCCCCGTTCCCGCGCCAGCTGGCGCACGGTCTTGCCCTCATACTGTTCAAAGCCCGGCCCGATATAGGCGACCTCAATATCCCCAAACCCAAAGCCCAGCAAAATGATCGACGCGCGCACCAGCAGCCTGAGCCGCAGCCTCGTCAGCGGCCGGGCGCGCTCGGCCTCGCTCATGCCCTGATACCATGCCGGCAAAATCACCGTGATAACCGATACGCCCTTCTTTTCGTTGTAAATGTCAAACTGCGCCTGCACGCCCGCCGCACGCATGCGGTTGATGATGGCGATAGCCTCGTCCTTGTCCGCAAAGGTATTGCGTCCCACGAAGATAAGATGCGAGCATTGCAGCTTCAGCTTCGTCCGCCCGGCGACGCGCGCCATTTCGTCCATCGCCCGCAGCAGGTGCGACCGCCCAAGCAGCTGCGGATACGCCATGGAAACCTTCGATTCCGCGCCCGGATGCACGGTCAGCGGCTTATCGTATTTCAGGCACAGCGCCGCAACCTTTTTCAATTCCTCCTCGTCGGCGAAGATGCCGGGGTTATACATCAGCCCCAGCGAAACGCCCGCCGCGCCCTGACGCAGGCTTTCCTCCAGAATTGCCAGCATGCGCGCCTCCTCCTCGGGCGTCAGCCGCCGGTTTGCGTTCCCGGCCACGCTGGCGCGCGCGGAGCAGTGCCCCGCCAGCACCGCCACGTTGCAGGGCGTGCGATGATCGACCGCCGAAAGGAACGTCTGCGCGTCGGGGTACACGCCCCGCGTCTGCCCCCGATAGCCGAACAGCCCGCCGCCGATCTTGTCCAGATGCGGCGTATCCTTTTCAAAGGCGATTGCCGAAAGGCCGCAGTTGCCCGTGACGAAGGACGTGATTCCCTGCCGGATGAAGGGCTCGAAATAGGGGAGATTATTCTCTCGAACAGCAAACCAATCGTTATGCGAATGCACGTCGATAAAGCCCGGCGCGACCGATTTTCCCCGCAGGTCGATCACGCGCTCCGCCTCCGCGTCGATGCTTGGCGCGACGCGGGCGATCCGCTCCCCTTGAATCAAAACATCGCCGATATACGGTTTTTCGCCTGTTCCGTCGTACAGCATGGCCTGCCTGAGCAATGTGGTCATCTTGCGTTCCCCCTCTTTCGTGCGCAGCGTTCTCCGGGCACGACGCGCGCCGGAAGAACGATTCGCGCTTTGGTTCTCCCAAAGCCCGCAGCAAAGCAGGCTTCCCGCCGGGCGGCGGGAAGCAATCCAACCGTCGCAAACGCGACGCTTTTTCCCCTGCGGCGGCTGCCGCTTCGTGCGGACAGCCTCGCTTCTCAGCCGTAAATTCCGCGGATGATATACAACGCCAGCAGCAAAAGCACCAGCGGGCCGACGTTCGCGAGCACCTTGAGCCAGTCCTGCCGCGACATCTTCATGCAAATTCCCCCTTCGCGCTCAGTTATGAGCCTTCAATTCAATCAGGAAGCGTTCACAGGCGCGATTTTGTCAGGCGGTCGGCGAAAAAACGCGCCCCGCGAATGCCGTCGAACGAATCGGCGCTCACCCCGCAGGGTCGTTTCGATGCCCCGCAACCCGCCCCTGCGCATACAAATGCAGCGCAGCCGGCGTTCAATCCCCCTGATGCAGCGGCAGCTCGACGGTAAACGTCGCGCCCTTGCCCTCCTCGCTCTCCACGCTGATAGCGCCGCCGTGCAGCAGCACCAGCTGATGCACGATCGACAGGCCCAGCCCCGTGCCGCCCTTTTCGCGGCTGCGCGCCTTGTCCACGCGGTAAAAGCGGTCGAAGATATGCGGCAGGTTTTCCTTGGGAATGCCCGGGCCGTTATCGGCCACCACCAGCCGTGCATCGCGGCCCTGCCGCGTAAGCGTCACGCGAATCAACCCGCCGGGCTGCGTGTATTTCACCGCGTTCTCCATCAGGTTATATATCACCTGATTCAGCTTGGATTGATCGGCGTAGATATCGCACGGGTCGGAAAGTGAAAGCTGAATCTTCTGCTGCTTCTGGTCGGCAATGGTCTGCAAACGGTGCGCGTTTTCCTTCACCAGCGTGGCGATGGACAGGTTCTCGCGCGAAAGCTTGACGTTATGCACGTCCATCTGCACCAGCGTGAGCAGGTCGCTGACAATCTTGCTCAGCCGGTCGATCTCGGCGTCGATATCGGTCAGGAATTCCGTGCGCAGCGCCTTGTCCATATCCGGCTGATAAATCAGCGATTCGATCATGATTTTCATCGTCGCCAGCGGGGTTTTGAGCTCATGGCTGGCGTTGGATACAAACTGGTTGCGCGATTGATCCAGCGTTTCCAGCTTTTCGGACATGGAATTGAACGCCAGCGCCAATTGCTTCATTTCGCCGGTCGCGCGTCCGCGCACGCGCGCGGAAAAATCGCCCTTCGCCATGCGCTGAATGCCGCGCATCAGCCCGGCGATAGGGTTGGTAATCACGCGGGAAAATACCAGCGCGCACAGCAGCGCCACCGCCGCGACCGCCACAAAAATCAGCAGCATCTGATCCTGTAATTGGTAAAGGTTCTGCATCATTTCCTGCACCGGCGAAACCAGCAGCAGCACGCCGATCAGGTTGGATGCGGAGACCACGCCCGCGGCGCAATAGCCCACCCAGACCGAATTCGCCCGGCGCGCGAAAAGCAGGCGCGACGTATCCAGCGCCTCGCCTGAATCCAGCTCATGCACGCCGTAATCCACGCTCTGCCCGCGAACCAGAACGTTCGCCACCTCCGGGTATTCCAGCCTGGCGCCGTACATTTCGCCGTAGCTGTCCGCCTGCACCTTGCCGTTCTCGTCCAGCAGCAGCACGCGCCCGCCCAATTCGCCCCCGGCGGCCGAAAGCTGGCTGCGCAAAGCGTCCGCGTCGCTGCGCGCGAGCAGGGGCGAAATGCGCGCGGCCAGCGCTTCCAGATTGACTCTGTCCGTGCGAATCCGCTGCTCAAATAAATAATCGCCCACCATGCCGCTCAGCGAGCCGGCCATCACATAGAACGACAGCCCGATAATCAACAGGAAGGCGATGAGAATTTTCCAGCGGATGGATGCAAAGGGGTTTTTAATCCTTATCGGTGAAATAGTAGCCCACTCCCCACTTGGTGAAGATGAACTCCGGCTGCGCGGGATTGCGTTCAATCTTTTCGCGCAGGCGGCGGATATGCACGTCCACCGTGCGCGCATCGCCCATATAGTCGTATTTCCAGACGGTTTCCAGCATCGTTTCCCGGCTGAACACCTTGCCGCGGTTGGTAATAAACAATTGCAGCAGGTCAAATTCCTTCGCCGTCAGGCGCACTTCCTTGCCGCCCAGCGTAACGGAGCGGTTGACGATGTTGACCTCCATATCGTGCACGCGGATGAGCTTTTTTTCTTCGTTCGCGGCGGGCGACCCGGCGCGGCGAAGCACCGTCTTGATGCGCGCCTTGACCTCCAGAATATTAAACGGCTTGGTCATATAATCGTCCGCGCCGTATTCCAGACCCAGAATCTTGTCCATATCCTCGCCCTTGGCGGTGAGCATCAGAATGGGCACATTGCTGCTTTCGCGAATACGCTGGCAAACCTGAATGCCGTCCATCTTGGGCAGCATCACGTCCAGCAGCACCAGATCCACCTGCTGCTCAAAAAAGACCTGCAGAGCCTCCTCGCCGTCGGCGGCGGTGAGAATCTCATAGCCCTCCTGCTCCAGCGTATAGCGCAGCCCCTTGAGAATCAGGGGCTCGTCGTCCACCAATAGAATGCGCTTGGCCACTTCGTTTCATCCTTCCTCATCGGGCGGCGGATTGCAGACCGGCCGCCCATCCTGCATTATTTTACACACAAACACCCCCAAAAATCAAGTGCTTCGCAACAATTTCTACATATTTTCGACAAAGCTCCTGCACATTTCTGCAAAATTTGGAAGCGCAGCGCCGTGCGCGCCTTTTTCGAAATACCTTTTGATCGTTTGGGGTGTCGTCCGGCGGCTGCCTGTCCCGCTTTTCGCCGCCGTGCCTTCGATTCCGCGCCGACCGCCGCGCGTCCCTCCCGCGTCCCTCCCGCGTCCGGCGCGCCTGCTCCCGCGTCGGTCAAAGGATGCGCCCTCCGTCCGCTTCGCGCCAGTCGCCGCGTATCCCTCCCGCGTCCCTCCTGCGTCCCTCCCGCGTCCGGCGCGCCTGCTCCCGCGCTGGCAGAGGCGAGAATGTCTTTTCGAAATTTTTTCACGCAAACGCCGATTTTTTGGAAAAATCCCCTTGACAGAATCAGGCGGGCATAGTATAATCATTTTCGCGTCGAAAGTGCGCAAACATCGCGGGGTAGAGCAGTTTGGTAGCTCGTCGGGCTCATAACCCGGAGGTCGAGGGTTCAAGTCCCTCCCCCGCAACCATTTGGCTCCGTAGCTCAGCTGGCTAGAGCATTCGGTTCATACCCGGAGTGTCATCTGTTCGAATCAGATCGGAGCCACCATTGAAAGCATCCCGTCGAAAGGGTCGGGGGTCATAAGAAAGTAATACCGTATTTTCTCAGGAAACGGCGTAGCTTCGGTTACGCCGTTTTCTGTTGCGCTGCGGACGCGATTTGCGTCGTGGGGAAGCGAGGCGGCAAGGACGAATGCGCGCGGCCGGGACGGCGCGGGGGAATGCGTCCCGGCCGGGGATAAGGCGTGAAAAACGCCGTTCTGCCGCGGTCAACGCCGCCGCTCGTCCGGCGCGCCCATGAAAAACAGCGCCAGCGCGCCGGGGCCGACATGCGCGCCCGTTACGGGCTCATAGGCAACGCTCAGCACCTTCAGTCCGGCGAATTTTTCGCGCAGCAGGGCGGCCAGCTTCTCCGCTTCGTCCTTGCAGCCTGCGTAAGCGATGCCTACCGTCTGGCTCAGCGCGTCGGTGATATGAGTGAAAAGCTGCTCGGCCAGCGCGCGCACCGCCGCGGCGCGGCCGCGGCACTTGCTCCATACGACGATTTTTCCCGCTTCATCCGAGCACAGCAGCGGCTTGATGCTGAGCACCGAGCCGATGATAGCGCTCAAATGCGACACCCGGCCGCTGCGGCGAAGATGCATCAGATCGTCCACCATAAACACCTGCCGCATGCGGCTGCGCAGGATGCGCAGGCTGTCAATGACGTCGTTCAGGCCATCGCCCGCCGCGCGCATTTGCGCCGCCGCCAGCGCCAGCAGCCCCTCGCCCAGCGAAGCGCCCAGCGTGTCGAACACCTCGATTTGCCGTTCGGGATGGCGTGCGCGCACTGCCTGCGCCGCTGCCGTTGCTGCGCCGATCGTGCCGCTGACGCCGGAGGATATGCCGACGTACAGCAGATCCTCGCCCGCGGCGGCGCGCTCCTCCATCGCCTGTTCAAAAGCGTCCTGATTAATCATGGACGTACTGACGCGCCGCCCTGCGCGCATATTGTTATAATAGGCCAGATCATCAAAGGCGTCCGTATCCGTGCAGGCCTTCTCTACGCCGTCTTCAATATAAACCAGCGGCAGCGCGTCGATTTGCTTTTCCCGCAGCAGCGCCGTGGGGAGGTTTGCGGAGGTATCGGTTAAAATGCGGAAGGACACGGATTCCATCGCCTCGCTTTCTAATATATAATATTATTATAAAAAGCTAATGATATTATGTCAATGACTTTTTGGCAAAATGTTGCTTTTGCGGATTAAAAGTGGTATAATATAAACAAACAAGGGGGGAAAGCGGGGAGGGCGCATGGCTTATTCGCAGGCGCTGATTGCCGCCAAGCTGCGGCGGTGGGAAAAGTATCTGATGGATTTCAACCTTCCATCATGGGATGAGCTGCCGGCCTTTGAATTGTATATCGATCAGGTGGTGGCGCTGGTTGGGCAATACCTGAATTTTCTGCCGGCGGACGAGCATGGGAACCCTGCCATTACCGCCAGCACGGTCAACAATTATGTACGTCTCAGGCTGATGCCGCCGCCGCAGAAAAAGCGCTACGGGCGGCTGCATGTCGTGTATCTGATTATGATCTGTACGCTGAAGCAGAGCATGAGCATGGCGCACATGCAAAAGCTGATTCCGGCCGGCCTGCCCGAGGACGCGGTGCGCGCGCTGTACGGGCGCTATGCCGCCACGCATAAACGAATGTGCCGGTATTTTGTCTGTCAGGTTCGCGAAAATGCGCAGGATATTCTGCACAGCGATTCGGAGGAGCCTGCGCTGGTGGATGATTTGCTCTTTGGCACGGCGATTGTGGCGGGCTTTAGCCGCCTGCTGACGGAAAAGATTTTGCGTTTGCCCACGCTGGAGGAGGGCGCCGCGCCGCCGGCGCAGACAAGCGGCGACGGCCCGGCCCCGGCGGATTCCTGACGAAGCGCCGGACGCTGCAACGACAAGCATGATAGAATGGGAGGATTGACGATGAAACTGAACCTGAAAGCGATCGAGAAGCCTGCCGAATGGGAAAAAGCCGGTTTTACCCTGCCCTCGTTCAACTGCGATCAGGTACGCGTACAAACGCGCCGCGCGCCCAGATGGCTGCATGTCGGTGCGGGCAATATCTTCCGCGCTTTTCCTGCTGCCGTGCTGCAGGATCTGCTTGACCGCCGCCTGACGGATACCGGCCTGATCGTCGCCGAATGCTTTGACGGCGATATTATTGACGCCGCTTACGCGCCCTTTGATTGCCTGTCCGTGCTGTGCGTGCTCAGAAGCGACGGGGCGGTGGATAAACGGGTGATCGCCTCCGTGACCGAGGCGCTGCGCTGCGACGGGAAAAAGCCGATAGACGACGCGCGGCTGCGCGAGATCATGACGCAGCCCTCCCTGCAGATGGTTTCCTTTACCGTTACCGAAAAGGGCTACGCCGTGATGGACGCGTCCGGGCGCGCGCTGCCCATGGTTCAGCGAGAGCTTGACGCGCCGCCCGCCGCCGCGAAGACAACCGTCGGCAAGATCGCCGCCGGGCTGCTGGCGCGTTTTGAGGAAAACGCCGCGCCCATCGCGCTGGTGAGCATGGATAACTGCAGCCATAACGGCGATAAGCTGCGCGCCGCGGTGCTGTATATCGCCGAGGGCTGGCGCGAGCATCAGTATGTGGGAAAGGATTTTATCCGCTACCTGACGGATAACCGGAAGGTGGCCTTCCCCATCAGCATGATTGATAAAATCACGCCGCGGCCGGATGAAAAGGTGGCCAAAATGCTGGCTGATTCCGGGCTGGAGGGCGCCGCGCCCTTCATGACCGAGAAGCATACCTATACCGCCGCCTATGTGAATGCAGAGGAAACGCAATATCTGGTGGTCGAAAACGCATTCCCGGCCGGGCGGCCGCCGCTGGACAAGGCCGGCGTGTTCTTTGTGGATCGCGAAACGGTGGATAAGGCTGAGAAAATGAAGGTGTGCACCTGCCTGAACCCGCTGCATACGGCGCTGGCGGTGCTGGGCTGCCTGCTGGATTACCGCAGCATCTGCGATGAAATGCGCGATGAGGATCTCAACGCGCTGGTGCGCCGCATCGTTTACCGCGAGGCCATGCCCGTGGTGGTTGACCCCGGCATTCTTTCCCCGGCGGATTTCGCGCGGGAGGTGCTGGAAAAGCGCTTCCCGAACCCGTTCATGCCCGATACGCCGCAGCGCATCGCCACCGATACCTCCCAGAAGCTGCCCATCCGTTATGGCGAAACGCTCAAGGCCTACGCCGCGCGCGCTGACCTGCACCCGGAGGGTCTGCGCTGCATTCCCTTTGTGCTGGCCGCATGGCTGCGCTATTTGATGGCGGTGGATGATAAGCTGTCGCCCTTTACGCCCAGCCCCGATCCGATGCTGGACGAAATGCAATCCGCCCTTGCCTTTTTGCAGGTAGGGCGGACGGTGACGGCGGAACAGCTTGCGCCCGTGCTTGCCCGCGATGATGTTTTCGGTGTTGATCTGAACGCGCTGGGGCTTGCGGCTGTAATCACCCGCTATTTGAACGGCATGCTTGCCGGAAAGGGCGCGGTGCGCGCCGCGCTGCGGGCGCTGCTGCAGGAAACGGCGTAATACGGGGCTTGGGCGAAAATGCGCCTTGGATGCGCGCCTTCTCCACATCGGAGGGCGAAAATACGCTTCGCACGATGGAACCGAACCGAAAATACGCTTGGTATATGGCTGCGCCTTGGCTTGCGTATGGGCGAGGCGGCGTAGGCGGGCAATTGTGCAATACGGCGAAGGGCCGCTGCGGTTTTCAGCGCCGCGGCGGCCTTCGTTTTCGTTTGCGAGCGTGCGCTCCGAAGCGCGAAAGCGAATCCTTCAATTTTCGTAATTTTTGGCGAAAGTGCGCAATTTGGTGGTTGACATTTTCTGCGTGGGCGAGTATAATAACCATGTTGCATTGCAATAGGGGAATGGTGTAATGGTAACACGTGGGTCTCCAAAACCTTTGTTGAGGGTTCGAATCCTTCTTCCCCTGCCAAGAAAATCCCGGGAATGGAAGCGTTCTCGGGATTTTTTCTTTTGATTTATTCCCTGATATCGCCGGAAATGCGCCGCTATGGGGTACACGGCAGGGTACATCGTCTGCGTCGCGGTCTATGCGTCATGGATGTATGCTTGAATTTATAGAAAAATATGGCTTTTCGAAAAGGCGAATCCATGGGATGGCATAAACCGCTTTTCCAATGCGCTAAAAGGCTCGTCTATATTCGTTATAAGCCGCTTGAAAATCTGCCACAAAAGAGATACTATATTATGTTACGGCGATATACGAAGGGGACTGTTTGTACGCTTCGCCGCCTTCCTTGCATGCAGAACTAGACCGGGGCGCAAGCCCTTTCGAAACGGACATACTGCCCGAAGACCCCAAATGAATGGAGCCCGAAATTTCGGAGCGCAGAGGATTTTGCACGTCGGAATTCCCAAAGCTTCCGCAAACAGATAAGCGAAGGAGCATAGGAACGTCATGAAAACGTACAAAGAAATGGTCAAGGAAATAAAGCGTCCCTTTATGGAATTGCTTCGCAGCACGGACGCGGCGCTTGAAAGCGTCAAGGAATGCATGCAGGCGGAAGAAGCCCTTGAATGGAATGGCGATGAGTTTGATAAAGAATTTGGATGGATGGCCGGTGAGGCTCCGGATCAATATAAGACGCAGACGCGCGCCGCTTTGCTGACGTCTTCCTATGAAAAGTTGTCGCAGCTTCGCAATGTAACCAACGAGATATTACGCTGTTGCGAGGCTGCGGATGAGGAGCTGCAGGCTCTGTATGCGTCGCCGATCAGCGCGAGATAGGCCGGGAAACGCCTGATTCGGAAGGCGGACGCCTCTATGCCGAAGGAAAAGCGCCTGCCGCGCTATACTGCCAAAGCGGCGCGGCCGTACCTGCGCGCGCCTTGCTTTAGGGGCTGCGCGTCCGCATGAGACGGCAAAATGGAGGATGAATCTCATTCGTCACGCGCCCTGAATGGCGGAAGGATGCAAGACTTGCGTCTTCTCTTTCCTCCGGCCGGGGCGCGTGGCTGAGTGAGATTTTTTTGTTACCGCGCGCGGTTGATTAAGAATGATTATATTATAGCACAGGACAGATTCATCCCATTCAAAGCGGCTTTCGAAGGGGCGTTGAGGGCGCAAAAGCGCCCGCCTGCATGGAAAGCCGCTTTGGGTATTTTCGATCAGCGCTTTCGGCGATATTCCGAGGGCGTGCAGTCGTTGGCCTTGCGGAAAGCCTTGCTGAAGGAGTAGATATCCGAAAAGCCGGTTTCCTCCGCCACCTGACGGATGGACATTTCCCGGGAGAGCAGCATGCCCTTCGCCTTTTCCATGCGGGTCAGGTGAATATAGTGCTTGGGGGGCAGCCCGTAGATCAGCGTGAACAGCTTGCGGAAATACACCTCGCTCACGCCGGAGAGATCAGAGAGCGTTTTGCAGTTCAGGGCGGGGTCATAAATATGCGCTTCCAGATAATCCAGCCCGGGCTGGATGCGCTTCTTTTTCTGGTCGGCGATATAGGCGTTTTCCTGCTGGATATCCATGTAATAGAACAGACGGTATAATCCGCTCATGCAATAGGAACGATAGCCGGCCCTGCGGAAGGTGTAGGCCTGCTCGATTTTATTGAACAGGGAAAGCACCTCCACGTCGTTATGAACCAAAAAGCTTTGCAGCTCGTTTCCGGCCTGCTGCGCCTCAAATTCGAGCAGGATGCATTCGCCTGTTTCCTGACAGTTGAAGGTATAGGTGGCCCCGGCGGGGATGAAAACAATATGGTTGCGGTCGGAAATGTGTTTTTTTCCATCCTGCACAAATTCGCTGTGGCCGGAAATTTTATAGCTCAGGGTGCACTGCGGCCGGTCCTTCACCACATAATGGCCCAACAGGCGGTTTACGCGGTTAACGGCGGCGACCCGCTGAATCAGTACATCGGAAAGGTGCATGAAGCCTCCTTGAAAACAGGCGTTTTGGGCGCCAAACCTGCATTCTTATTATAAACAAATTCACGAATTTGACAAGGCGCTTGAGAAAATAAGTATCAAAAATGACAAATGTATCATGAAAACCATTTACAGTGACGGCCTACTTGCATAAAATACGAAGCAGATTTGCTAACACAAGGTAAAGAGGGTGAAGGTGTGCACGCGGCCATCAAAACGGGGGAAAAAAGCTCCTTTTCCAACCGCCTCGGCAGGGACATGCGGCGGTACTGGCGGGTTTATCTGATGCTGCTGCCGGTGGTGGCGTTTTATCTGATTTTCAAGTATGGCTCGATGGGCTATCTGGTGATTGCCTTTCAGAACTTTAAGCCGGCGAAGGGGATTCTGGGCAGTCGATGGGTCGGCTTGGAAAACTTTGTTAAGTTCTTTAACAACAGCTACTGCTGGCGGCTGATTCGGAACACCCTGCTGCTCAACGTGTTCGGTATTCTCTTTTCATTCCCCGCGCCCATTCTGCTGGCGCTGATGATTAACGAGGTGCAGCAGAAGGCGCTGAAAAAAACGATTCAGACCATCAGCTATATTCCCCATTTCATTTCGCTGGTGGTGGTCTGCGGCATGCTGCGGGAATTCTGCGCCTCCAACGGCCTGTTTAACAGCGTTCGGGCGCTGCTGGGCTTGGAGCGCTATAATCTGCTTACCGATCCTTCCCTTTACCGCACGATTCATATCAGCTCGGGCATCTGGCAGAGCGTGGGCTGGAGCAGCATCATCTATCTGGCCACCCTTTCCGGCGTGGATACGCAGCTGTATGAAGCGGCGTATATTGACGGGGCGAATAAGTTCCAGCGGATTTTGCATGTCACGCTGCCGGCGCTGGTGCCGATTATTACGGTGCAGTTTATCATGCGCATTGGCCATATCATGAGTCTTGGCTATGAGAAGATCATCCTGCTCTATAACAGCACCATCTATGAAACGGCGGACGTAATCTCCACCTATTTGTACCGCTACGGCCTGTTGGGCGCGAGATACGGCATGGGCACGGCCATCGGCCTGATGAATTCCGTCATTAACATTATCATTCTGGTGACCGTCAATAAGACGTTTGCCCGGCTGACCGAGAACAGCCTCTGGTAAGGGGGAGAAAAGCATGGCCATTGTGGAAAACAAATCTCGAGGAGAACGGATTTTCAACGCGGTCAATATCGTTATTCTGTTGTTTTTGACGCTCATTTTCTTTTATCCGCTATGGCATTGCCTGATGGCTTCCTTCAGCGATCCGGGCAAGCTGCTGGCCAACACGGGCGCGCTGCTCTGGCCGGCCGGCTATTCCCTGCGGGGCTATGAGGCCGTGCTGCAGAACCAGAACATCCTTACAGGCTATAAGAACACGCTGTTTTACGTCATCACGGGCACGTCGCTGAGTATGGTGCTGACGCTGGTGGGCGCGTATGCGCTCACGCGTCAGGGGCTGATGCTCAAAAAGCCCATCATGGTGATAATCGTCATCACCATGTACATCGGCGGCGGCATGATTCCCGACTTCATGGTGGTGAGCAAGCTGGGGCTGTTTGACAGCCGCTGGTCGGTCGTTCTTGCCACGGCAATTACCACCTATAACCTGATGGTTATGCGCACGGCCTTTTTGCAGGTGCCCCATTCGCTGGAGGAAAGCGCCATGCTGGACGGAGCCAACGATTTCGTGATCCTCTGGCGCATCCTTCTGCCGGTGACGAAGGCGACGATCGCCGTGGTGGCGCTGTTTTACGCCGTGGGCCGCTGGAACGCATGGTTCAACGCCTCCATCTTCCTGCGCAGCCGGACGAAGTATCCGCTGCAGCTGTTCCTGCGGGAAATTCTCATCGCGAATCAAACCAGCGGCAACGACGGCGTAACGGCCGAGGACGGCGTGTTCTATCTGGAGGAAATCATCAAGTACTGCACCATCATCGTTTCCACCGTGCCGATTCTGTGCGTTTATCCCTTTGTGCAGAAGTATTTCGTCACGGGCGTGATGCTGGGCTCTGTGAAGGGATAAAAGCGGGATTTATGCTGATATCAGCATAAAAATATGAAAGGAGAGACCCAAATGAAAAAGTTTCTGGCTCTGGCGTTGGCAGCGATGCTGCTGCTGTCCTGCGGCGCGGCGCTTGCGGAAGACCGCATGACCGACCGCTTCATGCCGCCTCATGTGAATGAGGGGCAGTACCCCATTCCCGGCAACAAGACCCTTTCGTGGTGGATGGAGATCAACAAATCCGCCGTGGCGTTCATCAGCAGCTATGCGGAGAACACGGCGTATCAGGAAATCGAAAAGCAGACCGGCGTTACCATCGAATTCATCCACCCCACCGTGGGCATGGCCAAGGAGCAGTTTAACCTGCTGTTCATGGACACCGGCAAGCTGCCCGACATCATCATGCTCTCCAACGACACGTGGTATGAGGGCGGCCTGAACCAGATGTATGAGGACGGCCTGATTATCGATCTGGTTCCGTATCTGGATGAGTACGCGCCCCAGTATAAGTCTCTGGTGGACGGCAATCGCGCCGCCGCCAAGAAGATTTATCAGGGCGATGACGCGGATCGGATCTACGGCTTCTATCGCATGGATCTGGGCAAGGCCATTCCCTTCAACCGCTGCATCTGCCGCGCGGACTGGCTGAAGGAATTCAACATGAGCACGCCCACCACCATCGCGGAATACGAAGCGTATTTCGACGCGGTGCTGGCCAACAAGCCGGGCGTGACGCCCTTCTATGTTTCGCTCTCCGACAGCAGCCAGCAGCTGCTGCTCATGGGCGCGTTCGATATGTACTGCAACTGGTATCAGATCGACGGTCAGTCGCATCACTACGCCAACGAGCCCGCCTATAAGGACTATCTGGAACTGATGAACAAATGGTATCAGAAGGGCTACATGAGCAAGGATATGGCGACCCTGACCAACAACGAAGTGTACGCTCTCTTCGACGGCGGCCAGCTGGCCTGCTATACCGGCAACGTGGATCAGACCTACGACCGTCTGCTCAGCATGGAAAACGTGGAGCAGACTCCCATGCCCTACATGCGCAAGGAAGCGGATTCCAAGCTGCATACGGATATCTCCAGCGCGCCTGTGAGCAGCGGTCTGGCGTATGTGTCCGTCATCACCACCAACTGCAAGGATGTTGAAGCGGCCGTGCAGCTGCTGAACTACTCCTACACTTGGGAAGGCGCGGTCATCGCCGGCGTGGGCGTGGAAGGCCTGACCTTCGAGTGGAAGGACGGCGTGCCCTACTACACCGATTATGTGCTTCATAATCCCGATGGTAAAACGGGGGGCAACATCGCCTATTGCGACCGGATTCATCTGGGCAGCAAGATGTGGTGGGGCGACAATCTGACCGGCCCCTACACCGGCAAGGCCCTCAACCGCAAGCTGTGGAGCGACGACCCCAATGTGGACAACGCCTATGTGATGCCCGCAATCAACCTGAGCACCGCGGACGCCGAGCGTCGTAACGAAATCATGGCCGAGGTGAACACCTACGTATCCGAAATGAAGTTTGCCTTCATTACGGGCAAGGAATCGCTGGATAACTTTGACAAGTATGTGGAAAAGGTAAACAGTCTGGGCCTGCCCGAAGCGATTGAAATCACGCAGCGCGGTCTGGATCGTTACTACGCGGATTAATTTGAGTTTATTTGCAACGGTATCGCGTAAAAGCGATACCGTTGCAAATAGCGGATAGCGGAAATTGTCCCAAGGCGGCGCATGGCGGCGCTTTGGGACAGCGGCTGCTGTAATTTGAAGAAAGACGCGGAGGTGCCAAGCGCATATGAATTTCACAGGAAAAAATGTCTTTGTCACGGGCGCGGGCGGATATATCGGATCATTTACCGCAAAAGAGTTTGCGGCGCGCGGAGCGAAGGTGACTGTGTTTGACCAAAACGCGGCGGGCGTTGAGAAAACCGTGGATGCAATTCGCGCGGCGGGCGGGACGGCTATCGGTATGACGGGAGACGTGACTTCTTCGGCTTCCGTGGACGAAGCGGTGAAAAGCGCCGCGGAGCAGATGGGCGGTCTGGATATCATGGTGCATGCCGCAGGCGGCAGCGCGCGGGACGAGAACCGTCCGCTGGTTCAGCAGACAGACGAGGTGATCGACCGAATTATCAAGGTGAATCTGTACGGTGCGTTTTATACCGCGCGGGCGGCGGCGCGCATGATGATCGAGCAGGGCCGCGGCGGACGGATTATTCCGTTTTCCTCCGTTATCGGCTATAACGGCTGCCGCAATCTGGCTGATTATTCCGCCGCAAAAGGCGGCGTGATCGCGATGGTGAAATCGCTCGCCAAGGAGCTGGGCGAATATAAAATCACGGTAAACAGCGTCGCCCCCGGCATTGTGATGCGGCCGGAGGAAAAGGCGAGCGACCATCGCGCGCTGGAAACGAACGAGCTGCATCGGAAATGTACCGCAGCGGACGTCGCGAAGCTGGTATGCTTTCTGGCTTCCGAGGATGCGGGGTTCATTACAGGACAGACGTATGTGGTGGACGGCGGGCGCGGGTTGGCGCTGAAAGGAACGGATTGAGATGCAAGCGTTAACAGCGCAGGCGCTACGGCAGGAAGGCGAGCGCACGGTCGAGAATCTGAGAAAAATCGTTCAGGCCTGCCGCCTGCCGATTCTTGCGCTGAGCTATAATCAAACCTACGAGTATGCGCCCTTTACCACCGATGAAGAGACCCGCATCGAATTGCTGCTGCGCTTTGTGGAAGCCGGCGGTGCGGCGATTGATCTGCAGGGATATACCTACGATCTTCCCTCCAAGGACGCGTTTCGAAAAGAGTTTTCCCATCTGGGATATTCGTTCATCCGCGATCTGCCCAAAGAAGTGGTGGTAGACGAAAAGGTTATTCAGCGGCAGATGGAGCTGATTGACCGCGTACATCATGCGGGCGCAGAAGTGTTGATTTCCACGCATCCGTGGGTCCCGATGAACTGCGAGCAGGTGGTTGATCTTGCGCTGTTCCTGGAAAAGCGCAATCCGGATGTGATTAAAATCGTAACGCCCTGTTACAACGACGAGCAGCTGGCCGAAAGCTTCAAAACGATGCTGACGCTGAAGAAAGAAGTAAAAACGAAAGTTCATTTCCATTGCTGCGGCGCCGCCGGCAGTCTTACCCGTATTATAAATCCTGTTCTGGGCGGTTATCTGGTTTTCTGCTCCGAAAGTTTTACAACCAGCAGCAACTTTGAGCAGCTGGATTTGACGACGGCGAAAAACGCGCTGGACAATCTCCGGAAGATCATGTGAGGTGCTTACAATGAAAAAGCGGCAGATTTTTTTCACAGCGCCCAGGCAGGCTGAGCTTTGGGAACAGGAAGTGCCGGAGCTGCAACCGGACGAGGTGCTGGCCCGGATGGAATACACCGTCGTCAGCGGCGGAACGGAAAAGGCGTGCTTGCTGGCCTCAAAAAACACGTCGCAGAAATTTCCCATGTCGCTGGGATATTGCGGCGTAGGCCATGCCGTCGCTGTCGGCAGTGCGGTAAAGAAAATTTCCGTTGGCGATCGAGTACTCGTCTATCACGGCAACCACGCCAGCTATAACATCCGTAAAGAAGACGAGATCACAAAGGTTGAAGACGCTTCGATCGACTCGCTGGACGCAGCGTTTGTCATTATCGCTTCGATGGGGCTGGGCGGTGTCCGCAAGCTGGAAATTGAATTGGGCGAAAGCGCCATGGTGATGGGTCAGGGGCTGCTCGGTATTTTTTCCACCCAGTTCTGCCGCCTCAGCGGCGCGTATCCCGTCATTGCGGCCGATTTGAATCCCGAACGCCGCCGGCTGGCGCTGGCGCTGGGCGCGGATTACGCGCTCGATCCTTCCGCCCCCGACTTTGTGGCGCAGGTCAAAAAGGCGACCGGCGGAAAGGGCGTGAACGCCTGCGTGGAGGTGACGGGCGTTTCCGCCGCGATGAACCAGGCGCTGAACTGCGCGGCGCCAATGGGCCGCATCTCGCTGCTTGGCTGTACGCGCGTATCGGATTGCAGCGTGGACTACTACCAGCAGGTGCATCGTCCCGGCGTTAAACTGATCGGCGCGCATAACTTTGTCCGCCCGAAATACGAATCCTATCCGCATCACTGGACGCATCACGACGACTGCCGCTGCATTCTCAATCTGATCGCGGCCGGGCGAATCCAGGTGCGCCCCATTGTCTCGCGCGTAGTGAAACCGGAAACGTGCCCCGAGATTTTCCGCCAACTGTGCGACGATCCGAACTTCCCCATGGGAACGGTATTTGACTGGAGGGACTGTGAATGAAGGCCATGCTCGTTGATGCGCAGCGCCGTCTGGTCTGGTCGGACGTTCCAGATCCTGTGCTTCGGCCGGAGGAAAAGGCCAGCGACCATCGCGCCCTGGAAACGAACGAGCTGCATCAGAAATGCACCGCAGCGGACGTCGCGAAGCTGGTATGCTTCCTGGCGTCCGAGGATGCAGGATTCATTACGGGGCAGACATACGTGGTAGACGGCGGGCGCGGGCTGGCGCTGAAAGGAACGGATTGAAATGAAGGCTTTAGCGGCGCAGGCGCTGCGGCAGGAAGCGGGCGCGCTTGAAGAAAAGCTGACGGATCTCTATCATCGGCTGCATATGCACCCTGAACTGGGCTTTCAGGAAAAAGAAACGGCAGAAATGATTCGGGCGGAGCTGACGAAGCTCGGCCTGCCTTTTACGGCGGTGCAAACAGGGACGATCGTCGATCTGCCGGTAAACGGCCGGATGGAAAACGCCGTTTTGCTGCGCGCGGATATTGATGCGCTGCCCATCACGGAGGCCACAGGATTGCCCTATGCCTCGCGGAATCCGGGCGTGATGCACGCTTGCGGCCATGACAGCCATGCCGCCATGCTCCTTGGCGCGGCGCAGCTGCTGCAAGGCCGCCGGGATCAGCTTCGCCGGCCGGTGCGGCTTGTTTTTCAGCCGGCGGAGGAAACGCTGGGCGGCGCTTCGTTTATGATCGCTCAGGGCGTGATGCAAGATGTGGCGGAGGCCTATTGCATGCATGTGCGCTCGGACCCTCAGGCTGGGCTGTTTTATCTGGCGGATGGGTGCATCAACGCCTCCTGCGATAATTTTGACGTGATCGTCCGGGGCAAGGGCTGCCACGGGGCGTATCCCGAGGGCGGCGTGGATGCGGCGGTGATCGGAGCCCATGTGCTGCTGGCGCTGCAGGAGCTGCTGAGCCGGGAAACGTGGGCGGGGGATAACGCGGTGCTGACCATCGGGCGCATGCACGGCGGCACGGCGCGGAATATCCTGTGCGGCGAAATGACGCTGGAGGGCACGCTGCGCACCATGCGGCCCAAGGTTCGCCAGCGGCTGTGCGAGCGGATCGGGCAGGTGGCTTCCGGGATTGCCGGCGCGCTGCGGGGCGAAGCGGAGGTTGTGTTCCGGGAAAAGTGCGCCTGCGTCCAGAACGACGCGGCGTGCCTTGCCTACGCCGAACAGACGATTCGGCAGCTGTGGGAGGATGATCGCGTGCGGCGGGCCTCGGGGCTTTCCATGGGCTCGGAGGATTTTGGGGAATTTACGCAGCGTGTGCCCGGCGCAAAGGTTTCCATCACCACCGGGCATACGGAAACCATCCATACGCCGCAGTTTCGCATTGACGAGGGCATGCTGCCGTGGGGCGCGGCGTTTTTTGCCGCACTGTGCCTGAACAAGGAATAGGAGGAGAACGATGCTGAAGGTGTTTGCGCTGGCGGCGTTGCTGCTCACGACGTTGCTGCTGCCTGCGGCGCATGCGGAGGAAGAAAAAACGCCGCTTGCGCTGCGGGATTTTTCCGAGGTAGAAAGCCTGTTTTATCAAAACCCGCAGCTTACCGGCGTGGCCGATCCCTTTGTTTTCTCCGCGGACGGCGTTTATTACATGGTCGCTACCACGGGCGGCGCAAACTTCGTGGGCTATCAGACCGATTCGCTGGCCCACTGGCCGCCCAGCGCCCGGTTTACGGCCATGCGCCCCGCCCCCTGGGCCGGATCGGATCATTGGGCTCCCGAGGTGTATGAATACAACGGCCGCCTGTGCATGTTCTTTTCCGCCCGGGGCAAGGGCGCAAAAAACTATTGCCGCCTGGGCGTCGCCTTTGCGGAAAAGGCGGGCGACCGCTTTATCTGCCAGGAAACGCCGCTGCTGGATCTGGGATACACCATCATCGACGCCAGCCTGCTGGTGGATGACGATGGCACACCCTACATCTTCTATTCGGCCAACTTGAATATGGGCGATCATTATGAAAGCATCACCTATGGCGTGGAGATGCAGCGGGATCTGTCCGGCATGGCCGGCGAACCGGTGAAGCTGATCGAGGCCACGGAGCCCTGGGAAACGCGCACCGGCCAGCGAGTGTGGGCCGAAGGCGGCGTGGTGCAGAAGCATGACGGCCTGTATTATCTGTATTACAGCTGCAATGTGTATTCCGGAAAGGATTACAGCGTGGGCGTGGCTACGGCGAAATCGCCGCTGGGGCCCTACGAAAAATATGCCGGTAATCCGATCCTGACCTATCAGAAGGCCGAGGATGGATCCATTCTGGTTTCCGGCCCGGGGCACAACAGCTTCTTTACCGTGGGCGAGGAAACCTTCTCTGCCTACCATACCCATTGCAAGCCCAATGCCCTGCCCTCCACGCGGCAGCTGTGCTATGATCGCAGCGGCTATCATGCGGATGGCACGGCGTATATCTGCGGCCCGTCGCTGGGCTGGCAGCTGCTGCCCCTTGCCGAGCTGGGACGGCAAAATCTCGCCCCGCTGGCGGACGCACCAGCGGCGCTGACGGATGGGGACACCTGCGTTTCCTCATCCTCCCAGCCGTATGCCTGGCAGGGGACGCAGGCGGATTTTGTCTGGGAATCGCCTGCGGAGGCGGAGTTGATTCAGATTTATCCCGCCGGATATCTGGGCAAGGGAACGCTGCTGGTGAACGGCTGCTATGAAGCCCAGCTGGATTTTTCCGCCTGCCGGGATGTGCCGGGCGGCGCGGTTATTTTGCCCTTGGCGCAGCCCATGCCCCTTTCCAGCCTGCGTATTTCGCTGGCGGAGGAGGGCGCGCTGGGCGAGGTTGTGGTGCTCAGCGCCCAAATCGTGAACGAAGGAGAATAAGACAGATGAAAGCCATGCTGATTGACGACAATAAGCGTTTCGTCTGGTCGGACGTTGCGGAGCCCGCGGTGGGGGCGCACGATGTGTGCATCGAAATTCATGCCGCGGCGCTCAACCGCGCGGATCTGCTGCAGCGGCAGGGGAAGTATCCGTCCCCGGAGGGCTGCCCGCCTTGGATGGGGCTGGAGGTGGCCGGGATTGTGCGCGAAACGGGCGCGGAGGTGTCCAGATGGCGCAGGGGCGACCGCGTGTGCGCGCTGCTGGGCGGCGGCGGATATGCCGAGGCCGTGGCGGTGAACGAGGGCATGGTGATGCCGATTCCGGGGAATTTGACCTTTGAGGAGGCCGCCAGCCTGCCGGAGGCCTACGCCACCTGTTATCTGAACCTGTTCCGCGAGGGCGGCTATCGCCCCGGGGAAACCCTCTTTTTCCCGGCGGGGGCGAGCGGACTGGCCAGCGTGGGCATTCCGATGGCCAAGGCGTTCGGCGCGTATGTAATCACCAGCGTGCTCACCGATGAAATTGCGGAAAAGATCGCGCCGCTGCATGCCGACCGGATTATCGTATCCGCCCGGGAGGATACGGCGCAGGTTGTCCGCCGGGAAGCGGAAAACGGGCGCCCTATCGACGTGGCGATCGATTGTCTGGCCGGGGAAACCATCGGCCAGTGCTTTCCCTATGTAAACGAGGGCTGCCGCTGGGTGCTGATTTCCACGCTGGCAGGCGTGACCACCACCGTGCCGCTGCGCGCGCTGCTGACCAAAGGCATCGTGTTGAAGGGCAGCATGCTGCGCAAGCGAACCGTGCAGGAAAAAAGCGATATTCTGGCGGAGCTGGTGAAGACGATCTGGCCCAAGCTGGCGGACGGCTCCATTCGCCCCACGATCTATCAAACGCTGCCCATTTCTCAGGCCGAGGCGGCGCATGGGATTCTGGAACGGGGAGAAAACATTGGTAAAGTTGTGCTGAAAGTTAAGGATTAACCGGATGGAAAGTGAAAATACAAAGACTCAGACCGTGCTTTTATGCCTGCTCTGCACCTTTTTCTGGGGGGCCGGCTATCCGGTGGTGAAGCTAAGCTGCGCCTGTTTCGGCATTCAGCCGCTGGATGTGCCCGGGAGGCTGCTGCATGCCGGGTGCCGGTTTATGCTGGCCGGGGCGCTGCTGTTGGGGCTTTCTTGGCTAAGGGGAAAGCGCCCCGCCTTTCCGAGCCGGCAAACGCTGCCCGCCGTACTGCGCCTGAGCGTTTGCCAGACGGTGCTGCAATACGGACTGCTGTATGTGGGGCTGGCCAACACCAGCGGCGCCAAGGGGTCGGTGCTCAATCAAATCAACGTGTTCCTGCTGGTGCTGCTTACGCCGCTGTTTTTCAAAAAGGAAAAGCTGACGAAGCAAAAGCTGCTCGGCTGTGCGGTTGGCTTTGCCGGGATTGTGGTAATGAACCTGAATGGTCTGCGCTTTTCCATTGAATGGGGGGATCTGGTGGTGGTGCTCTCCAGCTGCTTTGCGGCGGCGGGGTACTTGCTGGCCAAGGCCATGTCCCCCGCGTGCGACCCTATTGCGACCACCGGCTGGCAGCAGCTGCTGGGCGGCGGCGCGCTGCTTTTGATCGGGCTGCTTTGCGGCGGCAGGCTGCAGGAATGGAACGCTTTGGGCGTAGCCTCGTTCCTGTTTCTGGTGGTGTGCGCGGCGGCGGCGTACAGCCTGTGGTTTTATCTGCTGCAGCGAAACGATGTGAGCCGCATCAGCGTGTTCAAATTTCTTACGCCGATTTTCGGCGTAGCGTTGTCCGGACTGCTGCTGGGGGAAAATATTTTTACGCTGGAAAATATCTTGGCGCTGGCGCTGGTCTGCGCGGGGCTGATGATTGCCAACGGCGCGGCAAAGCGCCAAACGTCCGCGGTGCATCCGGCGGCGGGAAAAAGCTGAAGGGAGAGAACGGATATGGAACGAATTAAAATCGCCCAGTTGGGCATCGGCCATAACCACGGCGAAGAGAAGATGAAGGCGTTTCGCAAGTTTCCGGAGATTTTCGATGTGGTTGGCGTATGCGAACCCGATCCCGTCTGGCTGGAGCGGCGAAAGGATCTGCCGGGCTATGCGGGACTGCCGTTTCTGACGCAGGAGGAGCTGTTTGCGATTCCGGGGCTGCAGGCTGTTTCCGTGGAGGCGGATGTAAAGGATCTGGACGCCGCGGCGCTGGCGTGCATCCAGCGCGGCTATCATATTCACATGGATAAGCCGGGCGGAGAAAACTTCCGCGAGTTCGAGCGGCTGATGCTTCTGGCTAAGGAAAAACGGCGGGTGGTTCAGATGGGATATATGTACCGCTATAACCCGGCCATTCGCTATGCGCTGGATCTGGCGAAGGAGGGCCGGCTGGGCAAAATTTTTGAAATCGATACCCAGATGAGCACCTGCCATCCCGTGGCCTACCGGCAGTGGCTGCAAAGCTTTTCCTGCGGCACAATGTATATTTTCGGCTGCCATCTGCTGGATATGATCTTTCAGGTGCTGGGCCCCGATTATCAGAAGCTGACCCCCTATCTGCGTCAGACCAAGCCCGAGGAGGTGGCGCTGCGGGACAATGCGCTGGCCGTGGTGGAATACCCCGACGCTACCTGCACCGTGCGCACCACCTCGGTGGAGGTGAACGGCTTTGGCCGCCGGCAGCTGGTGATTTGCGGCACGGAGGGAACGGTGGAGGTGAAGCCGCTGGAAGGGCCGCCGACAGTGACGGTTTCCTTTGCGAAGGATAATCCGCCGACGTATCAGGATACCAAGCAGGTGGTCGAGGTGGCGCAGATGACGGGCCGGTACGACCTGATGGTGCAGGATTTTGCCGCCTATATCCGCGGCGAGAAGCGTAATCCCTTTGACCACGACTATGAAATCGCGCTGCAAAAGGCGACGCTTCAGGCGTGCGGCCTGCCGTCGGACTGAGACGATTGCCAACGAACCGGAAATATAAAAAAACGCTGCTTTTGCAGTAAAAAGGGACTGTCGCAGTCGTTTTGCGGCAGTCCCTTTTTGTATGGCATTGCGTCAGGCTTCGGGAATCAGACGGATGACCTGCGCGGGAACGGGCTGGCCGTTCGCGTCCGTAAAGGACAGCGTAAAGGAGATACGGCCGTTTTCCGTCGTGCAGTCAAGGGCGGTCTCGCTTCCATCCGCCGCCAGCAGGGAGAGCGAACAGCCCTCTGCCAGCGCGGCGGGGAGCGAAAGCGTTATCCTTCCCGTGGGGGCGAGCAACTGGCCGGCGCGCTCGGCCGTCACCGTCATGACGCGCACGCCGTCCGTCGCCTCGCCCATTCGAACGATCAACGCGCCGGTAAGCGCCTGAGCGCTTTGGACGTCCTGCGCCGCTTCGAGACGGCGACCTGTCGAAACCGCGCCGCACACCGGGCAAAGCGAGAAGGAGACCGGCTTGGCGGATTCATCCGCGGCGGGCAGCGTGAAGGAAAGCATCGGACAGGCGGTCGTGGCTTTCTGCCCGCAGCGCAGGCACAGCGCGCTGTTTGTTCCCTCGCCATCCGGTTCCCACTCGCCGTAGATATGGCTCAGCGCGGGCAGCGTTTTGCCGCAAATGTCGCATACGGCGCTCTGTGCGCAGGCGGGGAAATGCGTGTTTTTCTCGTTGCCGGACGATCCGGGCGGTACAACCGTGGGCTCGGCGACGGCGCCGCTGGGAGTGGGCGTGGGGCGGGCGCCGGAGGCGGACAGGCTGTGATCGCAGACCTTGCCGCAGGCCGTTCGGGCGCATACGCCGTCCCGATTGCTCCAATCATGCCCCGGCGCGGGAACGTTGAAGGATGTGTACAGCGTCGCGGGATATACGCCGCCGTCAAAAGCAACGTCGAATGTGAAGCCGGTAAAATAGTAAATGCCGTTGCTTTCGCAGGTTGCCCTCGTGGATTCCGCCGCGTTGTAAGTGAGGTTCATTTCCGAAATGGGCAGTTGAACGAGGACTGGGGCTTTTTCACAGGTCGCGCAATAGACGCCGACCATTGAGTTTATAACCGGCGCCGTAAAATCTGAGGAATTGTACTCCTCATCCAGCGGGATGACTAGATTATAAGGAATGCAGGTGGGGTTTATACGGAGCTGATGAACGTGCTCCGCGGCCGGGGCGTTTCCGCACGGGAGAAGCAGCGCCAGCGTCAGAAGGGTGGAAAGCAGCTTTTTCTTCATGAATTGATTCCTCCCATTTGATCTGCGGTATTGCCGCCATCCGTTGCAACCGGCGCGCGGCTGGCAATGAAACGGCAATCCTTTCCTTGAAATGTAATGTAGCATATTCCTCGCGGTTTGTCAAGAAATAACGCTTTCCTTCCGGGCGGCGAGAGCTTTGACGTATAGCTTTTTTTATTTGACAGAATGGGCTTTTCAAGCTATAATACTTCGCAATTGAATATTTCAAAAATGAAGGAGTGATCGCGTGCCATTTACCGTTGCGATTGCCAGAAAGCTGGCGCTTGCCTACGCCGCGGCGTGCAAGCCGCTTTGCGGAAGGCTGGGCCTGTCCCGGACGGCCTTTGATATTCTGATGTTTCTGGGAAACAACCCGGCGTATAAAACGGCCAGCGAAATTGTCGAAATCCGGGGGATTAAGGCGAACTTGGTTTCGGCCAATGTAGAGCGGCTGGTGCAGGATGGGTATCTGGTTCGCCGGCCGGTAAGGGACGACCGCCGAAAGGTGGAGTTGCTGTGCACCGAAAGGGCGCGGCCCATTATCGCGCAGGGGCGAAGGGCGCAGCGGCAATTTTCCGACAGGCTGTTCGCCAATATGGACGACGATACCCGCGCCGCCTTTTCGAAGGCCATGACCATTATGGAAGAAAACCTCAACGAAATGCTGGAAACGGGGGGAAAATGATGAGCATTCTGCTGACGATTCTGGTGACCTTTTTTGCCGGAATGGGCGCCGGGCTGGGCACGGGCTTTGCCGGTATGAGCGCGGCGGCGGTTATCAGCCCGATGCTGATGACCTTTCTGGGGGTCGACCCTTATATGGCGGTGGGAATCGCCCTGTCCTCGGACGTGCTGGCCAGCGCGGTTTCGGCGTATACCTATCATAAAAATAAGAATCTGGATATTCGAAACGGCTTGATGATGATGCTCAGCGTGCTGCTCTTTACCGCCGTGGGCAGCTATGTCGCGAGTCTCGTTCCCTCGACGACCATGGGCGGCTTTTCCGTGTTTATGACGTTTTTGCTGGGCGTTAAATTCATTGTGCGCCCGGTCATGACCACCAAGGAGGGCATGGCGCGGGTGTCCGCCCGTAAACGCGCGATTCAGTCGATTATCTGCGGCATGATGATCGGGTTTATCTGCGGCTTTGTCGGCGCGGGCGGCGGCATGATGATGCTGCTGATTCTGACGAGCGTTATGGGCTATGAGCTGAAAACGGCGGTGGGCACCAGCGTGTTTATCATGACCTTCACCGCGCTGACGGGCGCCGTTTCGCATTTTGCCATCGGCGGCATGCCGGATGCGCTGACATGGGCGCTGTGCGTGGCGTTTACGCTTTTGTGGGCGCAGATCGCCGCGGTGCTTGCCAATAAGGCGCAGCCCAAGACCCTGAACCGCTTTACCGGCGTTATCCTCGTCGTGCTGGGCGTTGTCATCATGGGGTTTCAGCTGCTGACCTGAGCGGGACGCTTCGCCCCGGAGGCCGCGCCGCCGGGCGCGAAACGATTATTTCCGGATTTCTTCTATTATTTCTTGTGAAACCGCTTGTAATTCGAGGACGGCTATGGTATACTGATAACGTAATGACTGCGAAAGCGCGCCGGTTTGGGCGTGCGGCGCGGTTGTGCGCTCGGGTGCGCCGCACCGTATGCCCGGGCGGGTGTTTGGGTTGACAGCATAACCGGCATTGAAAGAAGGGTTTAACGAAGAGTGGGAGCTGCGTGGGGAAAAGCGGTGAATGGGCGCGCATGCGTGCGGCCCGCGCGTTTTTCCATACGGGCAGCGATGTCCCGCTCTTTCTGTATGTAAAGGAGGAGCCAATGCCCCCGAAAAACGCCAACATGCAAAGGATAACCGCTATCTGCGAGCGCCACGCCGGAAGGCTGAACTACGAGCTGTGCGACGCGGCAATGGAAAAGGAGCCTGCGGGGCGGTATCTGCGCATTTATATCGACCGGGACGGCGGCGTCACGCTGGACGACTGTGAAAAATTCCACCGCGCCGTGCAGCCGGATCTGGAGGCCTTCGATTATGATTTTCTGGAGGTCTGCTCGCCCGGCATCGACCGGCCGATCAAAACCCGGCGGGACGTTGAAAAATCCATCGGCCTGACGGTCGAGGCCAAAATGTACAAGCCGGTGGACGGGCGAAAGACGGCGCAGGGCGCGCTGGTTCGGATGGACGAAAAAGAAGTGGTTCTGGCAATCGACGGCGAAGAAACGGCTTTTCCCCGCGCGGCGGTGGCGCAGGTTCGGCTCGTGCCTGACCTGAGCGCGCTGGACGGGGCGGAAGACGATTCGCTGGCATGACAAACCGGCATGACAAGAACGGAAGGAGATTTACAATGGCGGCACATAAATCCGAAATGATGGACGCGATCGAGGCGCTGGCCAAGGCGAAGGATATCAGCGTTGACCAGATCGTCAGCGCGGTGGAGGAGGGCTGCAAGGCGGCCTATCGCAAATATACGAAACGGGCCGCCAACGCGCCCATGAACCTTTCCGTCGTCATTTCCCGGGAGCACGACGTGCAAATTTTTGCGCGCAAGGTGGTTTCTGAGGAAGTGGAGGACGAAAGCCAGCAGATTTCGCTGGAGGACGCGCATAAGATTCGCGGCAATTACGAGCTGGGCGATATCGTGGAGATCGACGTGACGCCCGCCGATTTCGGCCGCGTCGCGGCGCAGACCGCCAAGCAGGTTATGCTTCAGCGCCTGCGCGAGCTGGAGCGCGGTAAAATCTACGACGAATATATCGAAAAGGAAAATGAAATTTTGACCGGCATCGTCGAGCGGGTGGAGAGCGAAAACGTCTATGTCGAGCTCGGGCGCACCGAGGGCGTGCTGAACAAAAACGAATTCATGCCCGGCGAGGAATATCGCCCCGGGGATCATATCAAGGTGTACGTGCTGCAGGTCTATCGCTCCGGCCGCGACGCGGGGAAGGCCCCGCAGGTGGCCGTCAGCCGTATTCATCCCGGTCTGGTCAAGCGCCTGTTCGAGATGGAGGTGCCCGAGATCGCTACCGGCGTGGTGCAGATCAAGTCCATCGCGCGTGAGGCGGGCAGCCGCACGAAGATGGCCGTCGCCTCCTCCGACGCGATGATCGACCCTGTCGGCGCGTGCGTCGGCCCGCGCGGCAGCCGCGTGGACAAGGTGGTGGGCGAGCTGAAGAACGAAAAGATCGACATCATCAAATGGTCGCAGGACCCGGCGGAGTTCGTCGCCAACGCGCTGAACCCGGCGCATGTGGTCAGCGTGTTTGTGTCCGACAAGGAAAAAATCTGCCGCGTCGTCGTGCCGGATAATCAGCTTTCCCTCGCCATCGGCAAGGAAGGGCAGAACGCCCGGCTGGCGGCCAAGCTGACGGGCTGGAAAATCGATATTAAATCCCAGACGCAGGTGGCGGAGCTGCTGCGGCAGGAAATGCCTGATCTGCCCGAGGGCAACGGTCAGGTGATTGCCGACGCTTATGAGGATTACGACCAGTCCCTGTCGCCGGACGACGATATCGAATAACCGGAGGCGCGCATGAAGGAAAAAAAGCTCCCCATGCGCATGTGCGTGGGCTGCCGGGAAATGAAGCCCAAGCGCGAATTGCTGCGCGTGGTGAAATCGCCCGTGGGCGATGTTTCCCTTGACCCGACGGGGCGTAAGCCGGGGCGCGGCGCGTATGTATGCCGCAGCGCGGAATGCCTGAAAAAGGCGATCAGGCAAAAGCAGCTGGAGCGCGCGTTTGCCTGCGCGCTGCCGCAGGAGGCGCAAGGCGCGCTGCTTGCGCAGCTGCAGCAGCTGGAGGATACGCAGTGTCCGCAGGAATAAAGGGCTTGCTCGGGCTGGCGCTGCGCGCCGGTCAGGTAACGACGGGCGCCGATATGGCGCTCAAGGAGATTCGGGCGGGGCGCGCCGCGCTGGCGCTGCTGGACGCAGGCGCGTCGGCGGGGACAAGGAAAAAAATTTCGGACGCCTGCGCCTATCGCGATGTGCCGCTGCATATCCTTCCCGAGGGGGAGATCGACCGCGCCTGCGGCCGGGAGGGGCGCATGGCGGCGGCTGTGAAGCCCGGCGCGCTGTGCGCGCAGATGATGCGCATGCTGCCTAATCGGGAAACCGATTCGCAATAAATTCACAACAATCAAACGCAAAACTACGCCGAATGCGGGGGTGCAAGCGTCGAATGACGAAGGTAAAACTGACGGAAGCCACAAAGGAAATCAATCAGCAGTCTGGCGTTATGCTGGAGGAAGCCGCGCGGATTAAGCGGAATCTGGAAACGGTGCTGCAGACGCTGCGCAAGCAGGAAGCTAAGCTTCAGCGCGAGGAAGAGGAAGCCCGCGCGCGTAAACGCGAGGAGGAGCAAAACCTGCTCGCGCAGCAGCATACCAAGGCATGGACGATGCCGGACGAGGATGTGGAGCCGGTAAGCTCCGCGCCTAAGGCGGAAGCGTCGGCGACGGCTGCCCCCGAAAAGAAGGAAGATGCGCCTGAAAAGGCTGCGCCCGCGCCCAAGGCGGAGGAAAAGCCCGCTGAAAAGACCGCGCCCGCGCCCAAGGCGGAGGAAAAGCCCGCTGAAAAGACCGCGCCCGCGCCCAAGGCGGAGGAGAAGCCCGCCGAAAAGGCCGCGCCCGCGCCCAAGGCGGAGGAAAAGCCCGCTGAAAAGGCCGCGCCCGCGCCCAAGGCGGAGGAAAAGCCCGCTGAAAAGGCCGCGCCCGCGCCCAAGGCGGAGGAAAAGCCCGCTGAAAAGGCCGCGCCCGCGCCCAAGGCGGAGGAAAAGCCCGCTGAAAAGGCCGCGCCCGCGCCCAAGGCGGAGGAAAA
>CAKTXZ010000017.1 GCA_934632155.1 uncultured Clostridia bacterium
ATTTGGTCTGCCTTGCATCCGTGATCAGAAACCACTTGCCGCAAATAGGGCATAGTTACTTGTCACTATTAAGCCAGGGATTTTCCTGACTTTTTTGTGCTCTGGAAAGCTTGCTTCGGCAACCTTCTGACAACTTTTTATTTCTTTATCAGACGGGCGTGAACTGCGGTTACCGCTTCATTTTGGACGGTTTTCATGCGAACTGCCCGTCGCCCTTTGGCCTCAATAGGCGGTAAACATGGTGATGCGCGTTACCTTTTTATTTTCCATCTGGTAGCGCAGCGTCGTCGTGTTGCCGTCGGTTTGTTTGCGGAAATATTCGACGTATTCTCGCACAATGTCCTGATAGACGATCTTGCCATAGCCGGCGGATTCGTCCCAATAAAGGGAACGGTCGCCGTTCTGGTTATAGGCCTGCCCCATATCGCGGAAGAGGGCGGTGAGCTTTTCCTCCTCCATGCCCAGCTTTGTTTTGCGCGGGCCGGCCATGGAAGCGCTGGCCGTATCGATATAGTAAAGGACATAGCCCTTGTCGGTCATGGTGAAGCGCGCCTCGCCCCACGCGTAGGTCAGGCTCACGCACAGGCCGGAAACGAGGCTGTCGGTGATCTCATTTTCCGCCGCGGGCGCGCCGTATTTTTTAACGAAAGCGTCGCGCGTGGTCTTCATCAACGTAAAATCGCCGAATTCGTCCTTTTCGTTGAAATAATACTTAAAGGGCGCGTTGACCTGATATTCGACCTCCATCGTGTTGCTGGCCTTGCCGTAGCCGTTGACGGCGACCGCCTTGACCACGACCTTTTTGCCGCCGGGCAGGAAGAAGGGTTCGCCCGTGTAGATGGGCGAATTGGCGGTGGGCGTTTGGCCGTCGATCGTGTAATAGATGGTGATGTCCTTTTGCTTTTCGTCCTCGCTCAGCTTATCCTCCTTGGGCGGGTCATAGCGCAGCCAGATGCGCTGGCGCGGGCCGTAGGAGCCAGGCTGCAGCGAGGATTTGGGCGCGACCGGAACGGGCAGGGAGATGTTGTATTTCACGCTCATCTCGTCGCTGATAAGGTCGTTGGAAACGGCGACCGCACGCAGCGTATGCGAGCCCTCGGCCAGATGGATGGGCGAGGTGTAGAGAACGCCGTCGTCCGGCAGCACGCCGTCGCCGTCCAGAATGTAGTAGATATCGTAATCCTCCGCGCTGGTGAGCGTCACGTCGCGCTCACGTTTGAGGCTGCCGCCCTGCAGGCTTGTTTCGGGAATGGCGGGCAAAAGCTCGTCCCGCTGCCGGTTGAAGGAAATATCGCCGGTTTTTTCATAGGCCAGCTTCAGAAAGCTGGACAGCTCCAGCCGGCGGTTCTGATCCTCCAGCAGGCGTACCACCGCGCGGTAGGCCGCCGGATTTTCGGGCGCAATGTCGGTGTAGAGGGTGGTATAAACCTCCTCCGCCGCGCCGTAGTTTCCGGCGGCTTCATAGGCCTCGGCCAGAAGCTGCAGTTTGGTATAAATATCCTCCCGCTCCGGCTCTAAGGCGTAGGCGGTGGTAAAGGCGGTGATGGAACGGTCGATATACCCCTGATCCAGCAGCTCCTGTCCGTAGCGCCACAGCGCGGAGGCATTGGCGTCCTTGCCCATGCGCGCCAGAATCAGCTGGCCCGCGTCCGTTCTTTTCAGGAAGATATAGCCGCCGGCCGCCAGCAGCACGCATAAAACGGCGATAATCGTCCACACCAGCGCCCAGTTAATCATCATGCGGTGCACGGCGTGCGTACGGGGCGCGTGCTCGCGCCGCATCTGCTTGCCAGTGGTGGGCTGGGGCGGGGTGCCGCGGCGATTGAGCGGCCTGCCTGCGCCGTCGGCGCGTTCGCTGCGCGGCCGGCGCTGGTTGCTCAGCACGGCGTCGGGCAGGAGCGGCTCGCTTCTTTCGGGCGCGGCGCTGGCGTAGCGCGCCGATTGCCGCTGCTCCGGCCGTCCCTGCCGACGGCCGCCCGCGTGCGGGGAGGAGGGGACGATTTGCGCGCCGCACTGGTCGCAGACCGTCGCGCCCTCCCTGACGATATTGCCGCAATGCTCACAAATCATGCGCGTTTCCTCCCTTCCGCGCGCAAAAGACCGACGATTCGCCCGTCCTTTTACGCATTGGTTTTTTCATGATCAGAACGCTTTTCCATGCTCTTTTCCTGCATGCCGCGCATGGCCTCGTAGGCCGGATCGCTCTCGTCAAAGGCGCGCTCGGGCGCTTCGCCGCCCAGCGCCTCGATCGCGCTGCGCAGCTCGATATAGTCAAGGTAGGGCGTTTCCTCGCTGGCCGCCAGCCGCTTGAGCGCGGGCAGCGCGCGTTCGTCGCCCAATTCGCCCAGACATACCGCCAGCACCGCGACGCTTTCCGGGCGGCTGTCCAGCAGCCGCAGCGCCGTCATGAGCACATCCTCGTCGCCGGGATATTTGGACAGCAGCGTCAGCAGCGCCTCCTGCCCGGCGGGCGTGGCCGCGGGCAGCGCCCTGCGCATAGCGTCCACGGCGCGCTCGCCCAGCGCGGCGAGGCTTTCCAGCGCGTTGTCGGCCAGCTCGTCCTCGCCCTCGCCGCGTTCCTGCTGCCAGCGAATGTACTGCCCGAGCGCCGCGTCGGAATCGATCTCGCGCAGCAGCGTAACCGCCGCCATGACCATTTCCCGCGTCGCGCGTTCCTTTTGCATCAGGGCGACCAGCGCCTCCTCAGCCGCCGTTCCCAATTCGGAAATGCGGTTCATCAGCATGTCCGGCACGGGCACGCGCTGCTTGAAATAATCCTCCATCCAGTTGACCAGCTGCCTGGGGCTGTCGTACTGCGTAAAGTATTCGCCCGGCTTTTTGCCGCCCAGCCAGTTGACGGGCGTATCCAGAAAGACGGCGTAAATATCCGGCATGGCCGCCTCTACCGCGTCTAAATTACGGTATTCCTTGGCGTGCTCCTTCAGCCATGCGGTCATGTAGCGTTCAAATTCCAAATCAAAATTGATGCAGCGCATCCGTGCCTCACTCCTTATTCATCAGTCGCTGAAAATGCGCGAGCGTTCGCTTCATGCGGCGCTTGCCGGGCGCGCGCGCCAAAAGCGCCTGCGCCTCCCGCACGCGGCCCGCGCGCGTGAGCAGGTCGCATGAAAGCGCGGTCAGGAGGACGACGTCCTCGCGCGCGTCCAGCCGTCGCCGCTCAGCATCGGACAGCCTGCGCCACAGCGGCGGCAGCAGCGCGTAAATTTCCCCGGCGGTCAGCGCCGCCTGCCAGGAAACGACCATCATATGCAGCAGCCGGTTCAGCCGCCCCGGGCGCAGCCTGCGCGGCATCGCGGCGATTTGGCATGCCAGCGCCGTCAGCGGCGGCACGGCGGCGTCAAAGGGCGCGCGCGCGTCCTGCGGATGGCGCAGATACCATAGCGCAGCGTCGTCGTCCGGGTCGATGTCCAGCAGCGTCTGCAGCGTGCGCCGGGCGTCCTCCGCCTTGCCCATGCGCAGCAGCGTCAAGTATTTCAGCCGCAGATAATCCGTGCCGGCGGGCGTGCGCGAAAGCTGGTCGTTGAGCATCTCCAGCGCCGTGTCCGGCATATCCACTTCCCACGCAACCGCGCAAAACGCCTCCGCCCGGTCGATGGTAAAGCAGGAAAACTGCGCCAGCCATAATTGCCGCCATGCGCTGCCGCTTTGCCCCGCCTGCTGCAAGCAGCGCGCCAGCAGCAGCTGCACCCGGAAATTGTCCGGCTCCTTTTTGGCGGCGGCGGAAAGATAGGACAGCGCGTCCGCGGGCTGCCTGAGCACGCTCATGAGCAGCGCCGCATCGGCGGAGGGACGCTTTTTCCACGCCAGCTCCGCCAGCCGCTTCGCCTTTTCGGGCTGCCGGGCGATGATCGCCTCGCGCGCGCGTTCGCACAGCACCGCGCTTCGCGCGCCGCCGCGTTCCGGAAGATTGTCCTGCCAGGCGTGATTTTCCAAAATTTCCTGCGCACGGGCGGAAAACAGGCCGTCCGGGTCGATGCGCACGCTGGCGTCCAGCGCCTGCTCTGCGAGCCGCTCGTCGTCGCGCGCAAAGGCGCACAGGGCGGTCAGGAAGCAGGCTCCGCCCGTCATGCCGCCGCGGGCGACGGCATGGGTCAGCCATCGCTCCGCCGCCGTGCAGCAGCCCATGTCCAGATAAATGCGCGCAAGCTCCAGCATCATCCCGGCGTCCCCGCCCTTTTCCAGCGCCTTGCGCATGAGCTTCGCCGCGTCGGGAAGATGCGTTGCGGTATAATATTTTCGGGCGCGGTTCGCCCAGTAAGCGGCGGGACGCTCAAAGGGCACTACGTTTCCGCCCGGGATCATGCGCCCGCCTCTTCCAGCAGCGCGCGCAGCTCATCCCGCGTGAAGCGGTGCGCGGCATGGCAGAAGTGACAGGTCAGCTCCGCGCCGCCGTCCTCCTCCATGAGCTGCGTCAGCTCCTTTTTCCCCAGCGCGAGCAGCGTTTTTTCCATTTTTTCGCGGCTGCAGTCGCACTGATAGCGTATGCTTTCACGGGAAAGCAGCTGCATTTCCATGCCGTCGAACCAGCCGCGCGCCAGATCCTCCAGCGGCATATCCGCTACCTCGCGGCTGATGGCGGTAAAGAACATGGAGCGAAGCTCCAACTGGCTGAGCACCTCCTCAGAGCAGCCGGGCAGCGGCTGCACCAGCACGCCGCCGGCCGACAGGCACAGCCCTTCGTGCACCAGCGCGCCCAGCGCGACAAGAGAGGGCTGCTGCTCGCTGACGGTGAAATAGCGGGCGAAATCCTCGCCCAGCTCGCCGGAAACCAATTCGCATTGGCCGATGTAGGGCTCCTTGAGCCCCAGATCCTTGATAACCGTAAGCCGCCCCTTGCCGCCCACCAGACCGCCTACGTCCAAATGGCCGTCCGCCTTGAGCGGCAGATCGGCCTGCGGATGGGCGGCGTAGATTTTGACGTGCGGCCCGTGCGCCACGGCAGTCATTTTTCCAAGCGGGCCGCCGCCCGCGACCGTCACCGTGACGGACGCGTTTTCATCCTTCATCATCACGCCCAGCATCGTCGTGGCCGTCATCAGGCGGCTCATAGCCGCCAGCGCGGTATCCGACGGGCGGTGAATCTCCGCCGCCGCGCGCGCCATGGCCGTGGTGCGGCACAGCAGCACGCGCGCCTGACCGTTCATCAGCGACAGATGCAGCATTTCGTCGGGCAGGTTCGTCATGGCCAATTGCTCGTTCATATCGTTTCGCCTCATTTCACACGCAGGCGCCGCGCGCCTTTTTCGCGGCGACAGGCCCTGTTAATTTCTCAGACTATGCAGCGGCGCGGGAATGCGTCCGCCGCGGGCGATAAAATCATCCGACGCGAAGGGGTGCACGGGAATAACCGGCGCGCGCCCCAGCAGACCGCCGAACTCCACAAAATCGCCCACCTTTTTGCCGGGCGCGGGAATCAGGCGCACGGCGGTGGTTTTGTTGTTAATCATGCCGATGGCCGCCTCGTCGGCGATGATGGCGGCGATCGTCGCGGCGCTGGTATCGCCGGGCAGGGCGATCATGTCCAGCCCGACCGAGCACACGCACGTCATGGCCTCCAGCTTATCCAGCCCCAGCGCGCCGCAGGCCGCGGCCTCAATCATGCCGATATCCTCGCTGACGGGAATGAACGCGCCGGACAGGCCGCCTACGTGAGACGAGGCCATTACGCCGCCCTTTTTGACCGCGTCGTTCAGCAGCGCCAGCGCGGCGGTGGAGCCGTGCGTGCCGCACTTTTCCAGCCCCATTTCTTCCAATATGTGCGCCACGCTGTCGCCGATGGCGGGGGTGGGCGCGAGGGATAGATCGACGATGCCGAAGGGCACGTTCAGCCGGCGGGAGGCCTCCATGGCCACCAGCTGCCCTACGCGCGTGATGCGGAAGGCCGTGCGCTTGATGGTCTCGGCCACCACGTCGAAGGATTGGCCGCGCACGCTTTCCAGCGCGCGCTTGACCACGCCCGGCCCGCTTACGCCCACGCTCACGGCGCAGTCGCCCTCGCCCGGGCCGTGGAACGCGCCGGCCATGAAGGGGTTATCCTCCACGGCGTTGGAGAAGACGACCAGCTTCGCGCAGCCGAAGCCGTCCCGGTCGCGCGTGGCCTCGGCCAGATCCTTTACCGCCTGCCCGCATAGGCGCACGGCGTCCATGTCGATGCCCGCGCGGGTGGAGGCCACGTTGATCGAGGAGCACATCAGCTCCGTTTCCGAAAGCGCCTGCGGAATGGAGGCGATCAGCCGCCGGTCCGCCGCCGTCATGCCCTTTTGCACCAGTGCTGAATAGCCGCCGATGAAGTTCACGCCCGTTTCCCGCGCCGCGCGGTCCAGCGCCCGCGCGACGGGCATGGGGTCGTTCACGCCGCCGGTGACGAGGGAGATTGGCGTAACGGAAATGCGTTTGTTGACGATGGGCACGCCGAAATCGCGCTCGATTTCCTCGCCCGCCGCAACCAGCCGCTCCGCCTGCCGCGTGATGCGGTCATAAACCCGGCCGGCCAGCCGCTTAGCGTCGTCGCAGACGCAGTCAAGCAGGGAAATGCCCATGGTGATGGTGCGCACGTCCAGCTTTTCCTGATTGATCATGCGCAGGGTTTCCAAAATTTCACTGGTTTGAATCATACACGCCCCCGACGTTAAATCTGATGCATAGCCTCGAAAATTTCGTTTTTCTGAATGCGAATTTGCACGCCCAGCGTTTCGCCCAGCCTCCTGAGCTCCTCCTGCAGCGCGTCAAAGGCGCAGGCGGGCGCGCTGATGTCCACGATCATGACCATGCTGAAAAAACCGCCCAGAATGGTCTGGGAAATGTCTAAAATGTTGATGTCGCGCGCGAAAAGCACGCCGCTGACCTGCGCGATAATGCCCTTACGGTCAAACCCCAATACCGTTACAACAGCCTTGGAAGGCGTATCCATCCCGGCTCAGCCCCTTTCGGTTGATGCGGCCCGCCCTCTGGCAGGGCGTAAGCCACCACCTTTATTATAGCGCATTCACGCGCGCTTTTCAAGCGGGCGGCGGAAATGCCCGCGCCTTTCCGTTTCGCGGGCGTAAGGCGGCGTTTTCGGGCGGGCGAGGGGGGAATGAGGCCGCAAGGGCGCGATTGCATGATGCGGTGAAGGGCGGAGCGCGAAACAGGGAGGCCTTCGCGTTTTTTTCGGAAAGCCATTCGATTTTCAGGACAACCTGCCGATTTATTTTTGAAAAACGCGGAAATGCGCTTTACAGCCCTTTCCGGGTATGGTATACTATGGAGCGGGGCATAATTCGCCCAGCGGGGCAATGTTTGTCCATGAAATCAAGAGGAGGCGGGGGCATGCAGGACGAGCTCAAGGTGCTCAGCCGGATCGCGCCGGACCTGATGGCGGATATCGGCCGGCGCGCGCAGGTGCTCTCCAGCATTGAAAGCATGCAGCCCGTCGGCCGGCGCGCGCTGGCGGCGCATTTGAACCTGCCCGAGCGCGAGGTGCGCTCCACGGCCGCGGCGCTCAAGGAGCAGGGGCTGATTACCATGGACGCGGCGGGCATGCAGCTCACGCCGCAGGCGGCGGAGGTGCTTTCCGGCGCGCGGGATCTGAGCCGTTCCATGTTCGGCCTGACGCGGCTGGAGCAGTCGCTTTCGGCGATGCTGGGCGTGTCGCATGTGATCGTCGTAGCGGGCAATACGGCCGATGACCCGCAGGTTTTGCGCGACGTGGGGCGCGCGGCGGCGCATCGGGTGCATAAGCTGCTTCAGGGTGGCATGACGCTGGCGGTAACGGGCGGGCGCACGATGAGCGAGGTGGCGCACGGCATGCAGTCCGCTTCGCCCATGAACGTGATGGTCGTGCCCGCGCGCGGCGGTATGGGCGCGTCGGTGGAGACGCAGGCCAGCGCCGTGGCGGCGGAGATTGCCCGGCACATCGGCGGGCATTACCGCGTGATGCATCTGCCCGACAATCTGGACGCGAGCGCGCTGCAGGAAATGATGCGGCTGCCCGAGGTGCGCGAGACGCTGGAGCTTTTGCAGCATACCGATCTGGTGGTGCACGGGGTGGGGCGCGCGGACGTAATGGCGCAGACGCGGCAGCTTTCGCCCGCGGAAATGGAAATTATCCACAGGCGGCAGGCGGTCGGCGAGGCGCTGGGCGACTTTTTCGATTTTGAAGGCCGGACGGTGCTGCAGATGAGCACGGTGAGCGGCGGGCTGGAAAAGCAGCGCAGGAAAAGCGCGATGGTTGCCGTCGCGGCGGGCGAGCGCAAGGCGGAGGCCATTATCGCCGCGCTGCGCCACGAGCCGCATGATTCCCTGATTACCGATGAGGCGGCGGCACAGCGGATTGTGTCCCTCCTTTCCCGGTGAGTGGGCATGCCTTTTGATTCCACGGCCATTGCGGCCTTGGTATATACACCCCCTCGATCAATATAAAAGGAGTGCGTGTCATGAACATGAACAAAAAGACCATTGAAGACGTCAACGTAAACGGCAAGCGGGTTTTGGTGCGCGTGGATTTCAACGTCCCCATGGATGAGAACAAGAAGATTACCGACGAAAACCGCATTCTGGGCGCGCTGCCTACGATTCGCTATCTGGTCGAGCATCAGGCGAAGGTCGTCCTGTGCAGCCATATGGGCCGTCCCAAGGGCGAATTCAATATGAAGTATTCCCTCGCGCCCGTGGCCGTGCGCCTTTCTCAGCTGCTGGGTCAGGAAGTGAAGATGTGCAAGGACGTCATCGGCGAGGACGCCGAAAAGACCGTCGCTTCCCTCAAGGAGGGCGAGGTTTGCCTGCTGGAGAACCTGCGCTTCCATAAGGAAGAAGAAAAGAACGACCCTGAGTTTGCCAGGAAGCTGGCCGCCTTTGGCGAAATTTATGTCAACGACGCGTTCGGCACCGCGCATCGCGCCCATGCCTCCACCGAGGGCGTGACGCATTATCTGCCCTCCGTGTGCGGCTTCCTGATTGAAAAGGAGCTGCGCATCATGGGCGGCGCGCTGGAAAACCCCGAGCGTCCCTTCCTTGCGATTCTGGGCGGCGCGAAGGTTTCCGATAAAATCGGCGTAATCAACAACCTGCTGGAAAAGGTCGACGTGCTTATCATCGGCGGCGGCATGGCCTACACCTTCCAGAAGGCGATGGGCGGCCACATCGGCAATTCCCTGTGCGAGGATGATAAGCTGGATCTGGCCAAGGAGCTGCTCGCCCGCGCGGCGTACAAGGGCAAGCGCATCGTGCTGCCCGTGGACAACGAGGCCGGCAATTCCTTCAGCAACGACTGCCTGCACATCACCGTGCATTCTCAGGAAATTCCCGACGGCTTCGAGGGCATGGATATCGGCCCGGTTACGCGCGAAATGTTCGTCAATGAGGTCAAGCGCGCCCGCACCATCATCTGGAACGGCCCGATGGGCGTGTCCGAATTCCCCGTCTTCGCCGAGGGCACCCGCGCCGTGGCGCAGGCCGTGGCGGAGAACCCCGGCATCACCATCATCGGCGGCGGCGACAGCGCGGCTGCGATTCAGAAGCTGGGCTTTGCCGATAAGGTGACCCACGTTTCCACCGGCGGCGGCGCGTCCCTCGAGTTCCTCGAAGGCATCGAGCTGCCCGGCATCGCCGCTCTGGACGACAAAGAATAAAGCGTCCGGCGGAATAACGGAACGAAAGTCACATCAAAGGGAGGCCTTTCAAAATGCGTAAGCCGATTATTGCCGGCAACTGGAAAATGAACAAAACGCCCGCCGAGGCCAAGGCGCTGGTGAACGAGCTCAAGCCGCTGGTGGCGGATGCGAACGCGACGGTGGTCGTGTGCGTGCCGTATGTCGATCTTTGCCCCGTGCTTAAGGCGACGGAGGGCACGAACATCCATGTGGGCGCGCAGAACGTGCACTTTAAGGAATCCGGCGCGTACACGGGCGAAATTTCTGCGGCGATGCTTCGGGAAATGGGCGTGGAATACGTCATCATCGGCCACAGCGAACGCCGCCAGTACTTCGGCGAGACGGACGCGACGGTTAACCTGCGGACGCTGGCGGCCGTGAAGGCCGGGCTGAAGCCCATCATCTGCGTGGGTGAGCGCAAGGAAGAGCGGGAAGCGGGCTATACCGACGCGCTGGTGGAATACCAGACGCTCATCGCGCTCAACGGCCTGACGGCGGAGGAAGTGGCGCAGGTTGTGATCGCCTATGAGCCGGTATGGGCCATTGGCACCGGCCTGACGGCGACCGACGAGCAGGCGAACGAAACCATCGGCGTGATTCGCGCCGCGATTGCCAGAAAGTACGGCCAGCCCGTTGCGGACGCTGTGCGTATCCAGTACGGCGGCAGCATGAACCCCAAGAATGTCAAGGGGCTTATGGCGCAGCCGGAAATCGACGGCGGCCTCATCGGCGGCGCGTCCCTCAAGGCGCCTGACTTTTCGCTGGTTGTGAATTACGATAAATGACGCGGCGTAACGGGCGGATTCCTGCCGCGCCTTGCCCCTGAGCGGCGGGGCGCGCAGGCGTTTTGCTCCCGCGTCTATTCGGAACCCCGATAGGCGGAACAAATTGAATTCCCAAAACGAACGCTTCGATACCGTGGCGATTGACTGCGGCTCGAAGCGTTCATTTTTTGATTTTCCTTGTCCCTTGCGCGCCGGGCGATGGGCACGAAAGCAGCCTGCCGGAAGCAGAAAGGGAAGCGAGCCCTGCCAAGCAAGGAACGCTTCCCTTCCAAAGGATGTTTATCCGGCTTTCAGGTGGCATGCGGCGATGCGCGAAGCGCGTTTCAGACAGAAAGCCGTTTTATTTCAGAATTTCCTGGATGGCCTCGTCCAGCCAATCACCCTCGAACAGCTCGATCAGCCCCGCGTCGCAGGCGGCGGCGAGCTTATGGTTGATAGGCAGCTTGGCCAGCGCCTTGACGTTAAAGCGCTCGGCAATTTCGTCCACATGGCTTTCGCCGAAAACCTCCACATGCTTTCCGCAATCGGGGCAAACGGCGTAGCTCATGTTTTCCACCAGTCCGAGCACGGGAACATTCATCATGCCCGCCATGTTCATGGCCTTTTCTACAATCATGCCGACCAGCTGCTGCGGCGTAGTGACCATGATTGCGCCGTCCACGGGAATGCTCTGGAACACTGTCAGGGGCACGTCGCCCGTTCCCGGCGGCATATCGATGAACATGATGTCCAGATCGCCCCAGAGCACGTCCGTCCAGAACTGCTTGACCGTGCCGGCGATGACCGGGCCGCGCCAGACGACGGGCGTGGTTTCCTGCTCCAGCAGCAGGTTGATGCTCATCAGCTTAATGCCCGTGCGGCTTTCGACGGGCAGGATGCCTTCGTCGTTGCCCATGGCCATTTCCTTGACGCCGAAGGCCTTGGGAATGGAGGGGCCGGTAACGTCGGCGTCCAGAATGGCGGTTTTATAGCCCGCGCGCTGCGCCAGCACCGCCAGCAGCGCCGTCACCATGGATTTGCCTACGCCGCCCTTGCCGCTCATGACGGCGACGACTTTTTTGACGGTTGTTCCCGCATGGGGCTTTTCCAGCAGGCTTTCCTTTTCCCGGCTGGGACAGCTCGCGCCGCAGGAGGAACAATCGTGCGTGCATTCGCTCATTTTCCGGAATCCTTCTTTCCATTATGTTATGCTGAAAGTTTTACTTGGCGAAAGCGCCGAATAGTAGCATTCTCCACCGGACGGGAAAAGCCCTGCCGGACGGGGAAATTTTCATCAGTCGCGGCGGCGGGACAGGGCCAGCAGCCGTAGAAGCTGCATCATCGCCGAGACGAAGGAGGCGACGTACGTCAGCGCAGCGGCGGTCAGCACGCTCTTTGCGCCCTTTTCCTCCTCCGCCGTCAGGTATCCGCTGCCGCTGAGCATGGCCATGGCGCGGCGGCTGGCGTCAATCTCCACCGGCAGGGTAATCAGCGTAAAGAGCACGACCGCGGCAAAGAGAATGATGCCCGCCGTCATCAGCGGCTCCCACGAGAAAATCAGCCCCGCCAGAAAAATCGGCCAGGACAGGCTGGAGCCGATGTTGACTACCGGAACCAGCGCCGTGCGCAGCGATAGGAAGGGATAATGCTGCTGCTTTTGCAGCGCGTGCCCCGCCTCGTGCGCGGCGATGCCCAGCGCGGCTACGCTGGTGGAACGATACACGCCCTGCGACAGGCGCAGCGTGTCGGTTCGCGGGTCGAAATGGTCGGTCAATTCGCCCGCCGTTTCCGTAACGGTAATCTGCTCCGCGCCGTTTTGGCGCAGCAGCCGGCGCACCGCTTCATGCGCGGGCAGGCCGGCGCGCGTGGGCACGCGGCTGTATTTGGCATAAGCGCTTTTCACCCGCATCTGCGCCCAAAGCCCCAGCAGCAGGCCGGGCAGCATAAAAAGAATGGTAATATCATAGAGCATTCGAAAATCTCCCTCCCCGCGGCGTGGTTTCAGTTTCATCATAGCACCCCTGTCAAGACCGGCGCGAAGGGCCGGCCGCGGCTCCGCCCTTCCTCCTTAAGATACCACAGAATTGTGAAAATACTATGTCGGCTGCGTGACAGAAGAAAAATTTTACCGCGTTTCGCGGCGCGCCTTTGGAAAGCGACGGCCGCCGTGCGAAATGAACGGTTTTTGTCGCATATGGAAGAAAATGCCGCCCGTTTTTCTTCGCCGCGTTGACATGGGAGGAGCGGAGGACTATAATAAATGCGAAAAACGCGAACATAAGTTTGCATTAAGGGAGGGAGAACGGATGACGACGGCGTGTCTGTACAGGCGATTGGCGGTGGAGATGTACCTGCGGGGATACGACCTGCGCAAGCTTTCCGACAGCACAGGCATGGAGGCGTACGCCCTGCGCAGGCGGCTGCGCGGGGAGGTGTCGATGAAGCTGAGCGAGGCGGTGGCTATTCGGCGGGCGCTGGGCACGAGCGTGCCGCTGGAGGAGCTTTTTGAAAGGAGCGAAGCGTGAGCACGGACTGGGAGGCGGCGCTGGAGCGTGCGAAAACGCCCGCGGCGCTGCAGGCTGCGCGCGATTATCTGGACAGCGCGCGCTGGCTGGAGGGCGAAACGGCGATTCTGCAAGCGCGGCTGGAGGCGGCGCGCCGCCGCGGCGCGCAGGTGGCCTCGTGCATGCGGGATGGGGAAGGGGCCGCCGGTATCGCGAATGAAACGGCGGCGCTGGAGCGCGCGATTCTGGACGGCTATCGCGCGCAGACGGCGCGGCAGCGGCAATTGCATGCGATCATTGCGCGGGTGCCGGACGCGCGGCAGCGGCAGGTGCTGACGCTGCGCTATCTGGAGGGGCTGCCGTTTTTTCGCATCGCCATGCGCCTGCATTACGATGAGCGGCAGGTGTACCGGTATCATCAGCGCGGCGTGGCGTATGTCGCCGCCGTGATGGCGGCGGCGGAAATCGGCGCGCCCGAGGCAGGAGAAGGCGCGCCGTGCGGCGAATGAGCATGCATCATTCTGCCTTGGAGGACATGCCATGAATGCCGAGCATCGTGTAACCGTGACCGCGCTGGGGCAGTGCGGCTTTTTGCTGGCGGGCGGCGCGCGCGTGGTGACCGACCCGTACCTTTCCGATTATGTCGACCGCACGTTCGCCTCTCCGCAGACGCCGTGGCGGCGGCTGTACCCCGCGCCGGTCACGCTTTCCGCGCTGTCGCCCGATCTGGTGCTCGTTTCGCACGCGCATGAGGATCATCTGGATCCCGATACGCTGGCGCCCTATTTTCGGGACGGCGGGAGGGCGACGCTGGCGCTGCCCGCGCCGGAGGCTTACCGCGCGCGGGCGCTCTTGGCCGGGCGGGTCGTGTCCGCGCGGGCGGAGGCGGCCTTTTCCTGCGCCGGCGCGACGGTTACGCCGCTGCCCTGCGCGCATACGCAATTGCACCTGGACGATCAGGGCCGCTTTTACGAGCTGAGCTATCTCATTGATTTCGGCGGCGGGAACGTGATTTTCTTCGGCGGCGACATGAGCCTCTACGACGGCCTTGCCGCGCGCGTCCGGGCGGCGAAGCCCGCGCTTTTGCTGCTGCCCGCCAATGGGCGCGACGAAAGCCGCACGGCGCGGGGGATCGTCGGCAATATCACCGCCCGGGAGGCCGCCGCCTTCGCGCGGGAGGTTGACGCGCCATGGACGCCCATGCATCACGACCTTTACGATGTGAACCGCTGTGCGCCGGGCGAGCCGGAGCGCGAGAGCGCGCTGGCCGGAAGCGTGACGTATCCTCTCACGCCCATGCAGTCGCTTACGCTGCAAAACGGCGCGGTGCGCGTCTGAAAATGCAAGAGAGCGCCCGCACGCTTGCATTTTTGGGGACAGCCGAATGCGCCGCCCGCCAGCCGAACGCCGCGCCGCATTCCTGCGCGAAAGGATGCGCCGCGCCCCGCCGCCGCGCGGACGGGCAAATGCATATTCGGCATAAAAAAACAGCAAAAATGCAAACGAACCCGCCGCGCCGCTTGACAGGCGCGGCGGATTGCTTTATACTGCAAACGTATTTACCTTGAAGGGAAGGCATGACGTTTTTCCTTGAAGGAAAAAAAGAAAGGCAGGGATTCTTTCATGATGAAGAAACTGTTTGCTCTGCTGCTGGCTCTGTGCATGCTGCTCGGCTGCACTGCGCTGGCTGAAGAAGCGCCTGTGACGGAGGCGGAAAAGGTTGAAGTCAATACCGCTCACGAGTTGATTTACGGCGCCAGCACCGAGATCAACGGCGACTTTGCGCCCTCGGCCTGGTGGACCAACGGCGCTACCGACAAGCTGATTCGCGATCTGGTGCACGACTATCCCACCATCGCCACTGATCAGGGCGGCAACCTTGTTGAGAACAAGACCGTGCTCAAGAATCTGACGATTGAGGAGCAGGAGGACGGCTCCAAGATCTTCACCATGACCATCAACGAAGGTCTGGTGTACAACAACGGCGATCCGATCACCGCCGCCGACTATGTCGGTTACATCGTGTTCCAGTGCAGCCCTGCCGCCAAGGATCTGGGCACCAGCTTCACCACCCATACCGCGGTCGAGGGCGCGCTGGATTATCGTGAAGGCAGAGCGAGCGAAATCAGCGGTGTTCGCATGCTGGACGACTATACCTTCTCCGTGCACATCCTGAAGGTGGGCACAGACGACACCACCCTGTTCCCCTACTTCTACGAGTTGTCCTACGCCGCCTACTCCCCGATCAGCATGAAGTACTGGTTCGGCGAGCAGGTCGTCGTGAAGGATGACGGCAAGGGCGCCTACGCCGTGGGCATGACCACCGACGAAATCAAGGCCAACGTGGAAAAGGCTCGCTACACCAGCGATCCCACCGTCGTTTCCTGCGGCCCCTACCAGTTCTATGAATACGATGCCAGTTCCAAGCAGGCGATTTTGGTCATCAATCCCAAATACGCCGGCAACTTCGAAGGCCAGAAGCCCTCGGTCGAAAAGATCACCATCGTCAAGGCTGAGGATGCTACCTGGGCCGACGCGATGAAGGTTGGCGCCTTCAACTTCTACGACACCATCACCTCGGGCAAGGACGTCAATGCCGCTCTGGACATGATGGAGGACGAGACCCTGACCGAAAAGCTGACCTACAACTACAAGTACGTGCAGTTCGACCGTGCCGGTTATGGCGCCGTGTTCTTCCAGTGCGACTTTGGCCCGACTCAGTTCCCGGCCGTTCGTCAGGCGCTGGCCCACCTGCTGGATCGCACCGAGTTCGCCAACACCTTCTGCCAGGGCTGGGGCAGCGTTGTGAGTGTTCCCGCCGGCCCGGGTCTGTGGGAGTATCAGGATCGTGAGGAATGGCTGAACGAGAACCTCGACACCTATCCCTACGACTACAGCAAGGCGGTCGCTCTGCTGGTCGAGGACGGCTGGGTCTACAACGCCGACGGCTCCGAGTGGACCGAGGGCAACATCCGCTACAAGAAGGTGACCGAGGAAGAAGCGGGCACCTATGCGGGCAACGTAACGCTGGCCGACGGCACCGTCCTGATGCCCCTGAGCATGGAATGGGCCTCCTCTGAGAACAACCCCGTGTCCGAGCTGCTCAAGGTTATGCTGGCTGAGAATCCTGACGTCGCCAAGGCAGGCGTCAAGATCAACCAGAACGTGATGACGTTCTCCGAGCTGCTCAACTGGTACTATCGCGACAAAACCGTGGACACCAAGTACAGCGTGCCCACCTACACCATCTTCAATCTGGCCAACGGCTACAATGCGCCTTATTCAGTGGCGTACGAGTACACCCTGGATCCGGAGCTTGTCGCGGCCGGCTGGAACAACAGCCACATCTACGACGAAGAGCTGGATAGGCTGTCCATGGACATGGTGTACGGCCTGTCCTCCGATCAGGTGGAAGAGCATCTGGACATGTTCTGCAAGTTCATGATGCACTGGAACGAGCTCCTGCCCAGCATGCCGCTGTACAGCAACGTCTACATCACCATGTATCCCGAATGGCTTGAGGACTATGAGCAGGATTCCTTCTGGAATTTCCAGCAGGCCATCCTGTACGCCAAGATCGCCGAATAAGCCCATGGAGCGTTCTTAGGACATGAAGCGAAGGGGGCGGGCAGTCTTACCGGCTGCCCGTCTCTTCCGTGCACACAATCACGAGCATGAAAGACAACCAATGAAATTCTGCCGCAAGCACGGCAGAACAAAGGCTTTGCCCTTTCATTTTCATTGGGAGAGTAAGACCTTTGTTCTGCAGGAAGCGGTCTTTTTCTGTTTTCTGTGCAGCTGCGGGCTGCGCGTCCGCCGCGTTCTCAATCACGGTTCGATTTCTCCCCGCACGATCAGAGCGGGTTGAAATATCAGCATCAGAGAGGATGATTTCATGGGCAAATATGTTCTCAAGCGCCTTGGCTACATGGTGGTGGTATTCCTCATCGTGTCGCTGCTGATGTATGCGCTGTACAATCTGATCCCCTCCGACCCGGCGCGCACGCAGCTTGAGCCGATTCGCAAAAGCTTTAAGACTCCGGCAGAGTATCAGGAGCGTTACCAGCAGCTGCGCAAGGAGCTGGGGCTTGACGCGCCGCTCATCGTTCGCTACGCCCGGTGGCTGGGCATTTATCCGAACGTGGAAGGCAATTTCAACGGCATGCTCGAGGGCAATTTCGGCCAGAGCTCCTACTATAAAAAGCCGGTAATCGACGTGCTTCCCGACCCGATGGGGAACACGGTGTTCATCAATATTTTCTCCATCTTTCTGGCGCTCGGCATCACCATTCCGCTGGGCATTCACTGCGCCGTGCGCAAGAACGGTAAGTTTGACAACGGCGTGCAAGTGGTGACGATGCTGGGCTACAGCATTCCCATTTATATCATCGCGCTGATCTGCATGTTCTTCTTCTGCGTGCTGTGGCGTATTTTCCCCATTCAGGGCACGCGCACGGCGGGCATGATCTACACCAGCGAGTGGCAGGCCTTTACGGATAAGCTGCTGCACATCTCCCTGCCGGTGATCGTGATGACCTTCGCGTCGCTGGGCGGCATGACGCGCTATGTGCGCTCCGCTATGATCGACGCGTTGAGCATGGATTATATCCGCACGGCGCGCGCCAAGGGGCTCAAGGAAAAGGTGGTCGTTTATTCCCACGCGTGGCGCAACGCACTGCTGCCGATCATAACGTCCATCATCGGCTGGTTCATCAGCATTTTTTCCGGCTCGGTCATCATTGAGAACACGTTCTCCCTCAACGGCATGGGTCGCCTGTACTGGATCGGCCTGAACAATCTTGACTACGAGTTGGTGCTGGCTATTCAGATGTTCTACACGGTGGTGTCGCTGGTGGGCTCGCTGATTATCGATATCAGCTATGGGCTGGTCGATCCCCGCGTGCGCGTGGATAAGTAAGGAAGGAGGCCGAAACATGGCGGATCAAAAGAAAAAACAATTTTTCCTCCTTCGCTGGTTCAAGCGCACGGCGCTCAAGGATCGCGCGGAACTGAACGTCGAGGAGGAGGAGAGCATCCAGACCCCTTCGCGGCTGATGCTGAACAATTTCCTGCATAAGCGGCTGGCCATGACGGGGCTGATCGTATTTCTGTGCATTTTCGCGTTTGTGCTGATCGGCCCGCGTATCTGGGTGCTGGATCTGTCCGATCAGGACGTGACGCTGGTGAACCTGCCGCCGTGCAGCAGCATGCTCAGCGTGCCGGACGCGCTCATCAAGGAGGGCATTCGGGATATTTCCGCCGGCAACACCTATGGCGTGGGCGTGAGCGAGAAGGGTAACATTTATATCTGGGGCATCACCCGCATTACCGACAAGATCGACATCGCCAACATTCCCGACGAGGTGAAGAACGCGGATATCGTTTCCGTTTCGGCCGGCTCGGATCATGTGGTGGCGATGGACGCGGACGGGCAGGTCTACGTCTGGGGCAACACGCGCCTGCAGCAGGCGAATTTCTCCAGCGACATGAAAAAGGCCATGAAGGCCGGTGGCGACCAGTGGCAGGTGAAGCAGCTGGTGGCCAGCAACCAGTTCTCCGCCATCGTGACGGAGGAGGGGCAGCTGTACCTCTGGGGCAATTCCAACATGGCGGATATCAAAATTTCCTCCAAATATAAGAAGGGCGTCGAGGTCGAAAAGGTCGCCCTGACGGATAACGAGTTCATCGCCCTGCTCAAGGACGGTACGGTGGCCTACATCGCCACCAAGAGCAAGGATTCCCCATTCGCCCAGATTCCCGAAAGCCTTACGGGCAAGCGGGTGGTGGATATCGCCGCCACGCGCAAGAGCGTGCTGGCGCTGACCGAGGATGGCGAGATCGTCGTGTGGGGCAACGCTGTCCGCGGCGAGGTGGACGTGCCCGCTCTGCCGGCCAAGCCCGTTCAGGTCCAGGGCGGCGGCTACCACTACACGGCGCTGCTGGAGAACGGCGATGTGGTCAGCTGGGGCAACAACAAGTATAAGCAGACCAACGTGCCCGCGAACATCGCGAGCCAGAAGGTGACGAAGCTGTATGTGGCCAACTACCAGAACTACGCCGTGACCGAGGAGGGGCAGGTGATTGCCTGGGGTCTGCGCGGCTTCCTGCTGGGCACGGATAGCCTTGGCCGCGATATGCTGACACGTATCGTCAACGGCGGCAGGGTTACCATGACCGTCGGCGCGATTTCCGTTATCATCGCCACGCTGCTGGGCGTGATCTTCGGCGGCATCGCCGGCTACTTCGGCGGACGCACGGATATCCTCATCATGCGCATTTCCGAGATCGTGGGCGGGCTACCGTTCATTCCCTTCGCCATGATTCTCTCGGCCATCATTGGCTCGAAGATGGATCCGACGCAGCGCATGTACCTGATTATGGTGGTGCTGGGCGTGCTGTCGTGGGTGCCGACGTGCCGCCTTGTGCGCGCGCAGATTCTGGCGCAGCGCGAAATGGAGTACGTCACTGCGGCAAAGGCGATGGGCATTCGAGAGAACGTGATCGTCTTCCGACACATTTTGCCCAACGTTATCAGCCTGCTGATCGTGTCCATGACGCTGGACTTCGCCACCTGCATGCTGACGGAATCCACGCTGTCCTACCTTGGCTTCGGCATCCCGCTGCCCACGCCCACGTGGGGCAACCTGCTCAACGGCGCGAACAACTCCATCGTCATCCAGCAGTACTGGTGGCAGTGGGTGTTCCCGGCGCTGATCTTCGGTATCTGCACGGTCTGCATCAACATGATCGGCGACGGCCTGCGGGACGCGCTGGATCCCAAGGCATTGGAACGGTAAGGGAGGACAGAGCGTATGGCATTGCTTGAAATGAAACACCTCAAAACCTTCTTTACCACCAAGCACGGCGTGGTAAAGGCGGTCAACGACGTTTCCTATACGGTGGAGGCCGGGAAGACACTGGGCGTTGTGGGCGAGAGCGGCTCGGGTAAGAGCGTTTCCGCGCTGAGCATCCTTCGCCTGCTGGACGGCAACGGCTACATCGACAGCGGCGAGATTCTCTTTGACGGCCGCGACCTGACCAAGCTGCCCCTGCATGAGATTCAAAAGATTCGCGGCAACGCGATTTCGATGATCTTTCAGGAGCCGATGACCAGCCTGAACCCCGTGTTCACGGTGGAGCGTCAGGTGGCCGAGCCGTTTATGATCCATCAGCACATGAGCAAGGCCGAGGCCAGGAAAAAGGTCGTGGAGATGCTCTCGGACGTGAAGATTCCCAACCCCGAGGTGGTCGCGAAGCAATATCCGCACCAGCTCTCCGGCGGTATGCGTCAGCGCGTGATGATCGCAATGGCGCTGGCCTGCCGTCCCAAGTTGCTGATCGCTGACGAGCCGACCACGGCGCTGGACGTGACCATTCAGGCGCAGATTCTGAAGCTGATGAACGACCTGAAGAACGAGCACGGCACGTCGATCCTGTTCATTACGCACGATCTGGGCGTTATCGCGCAGATGGCCGACGACGTGGTCGTGATGTACTGCGGTCAGGTGGTTGAGCATGCGCCCGCCTGCACGATCTTCAAGGACAGCGAATATTCCCATCCGTACACGGAGGGGCTGATGCTCTCCATCCCCCGGCTGGACACGCCGGCCAACGTGCGTCTGGAGGCGATTCCCGGCGCCGTGCCGCACCCGCTGAAGCTGCCCAAGGGCTGCAAGTTCGCGCCCCGCTGCAAGTATTGCACTGAGCGCTGCCTGAACGAGGAGCCGGAGATGACGGCCGTGTCCGAGGAGCAGCAGATTCGCTGCTTCTACCCGAGGAAGGAGGATCGCCGTGGAAACAAATAATAAAAAGGTTTTGCTGAAGGTCACGAACCTCAAACAGTACTTCCCCCTGAAAAAGAAGGGGCTGTACGTGAAGGCAAACGACGGCATCAGCCTTGATATTTATGAGGGCGAAACGTTCGGCCTGGTCGGCGAGAGCGGCTGCGGCAAGTCCACGCTGGGGCGCACGCTGCTGCAGCTGTACCACCAGACGGACGGGCGCACCATGTATTACGGCCGCTCCCTTGCGGAGGTCGCGCCGCAATATGTCGAGAAGACGCTGCGCACCATCGACAAGCGCCGCGCCCAATGGAAGAACGACCAGAAAAGGGCTGCCGCACTTCAGGCGGAGTACGACGCGCTCGAGGAGGGTCACGCCAAGTACAACAAGGCCAACGAGCTGGCCAAGGCACAGAAGGACGAGCACGACGCGCTGCTGGACATGGCTAATCTGATCGGCGGCTTTGTGGCGATCGACGATATCAAGGCGCCGATCGCGGAATTCCGGAAGAAATACCAGCTCTCGGTCAAGCGTAAGAAGCTTGCCGCCAAGCGTAAGGCCGTCGCGCTCGACCATGACGACGCGGCGTTCTACACCAAGAAGGATCGCGAGGTCGGCAAAAACACCGCCGGGAAGGACGCCAAGATTCAGAAACTCTCCCGGCAGCTCGAGCAGCTTGACGCTCAGATCGGCGCGATCGACGAGGAAATCGCCGCCGTTTACGCCGAGCTAGAAGTCCTGCGCGCGCCCTATCGGGACGACCCGGCGTTCCAAAAGTACGAAGCGCTGCGGGACGACGGCGTGGATTTGGCGCGCCTGACCTATAATGAAATTCGCAACCTGCGCAGCGATCTGCAGCTGATTTTCCAAGATCCCTATTCCTCAATGAACCCGCGCATGACGGTGGGCAATATCATCGGCGAGGGGCTGCTGGCGCACGGCTTCTTCAAGCGCAACGACGAGCGTATGCAGGAATACATCATCAAAACGATGGAGGACGCCGGTCTGGCCAGATACTTCCTGCATCGCTTCCCGCACCAGTTCTCCGGCGGTCAGCGTCAGCGCATCGGCATTGCCCGTTCGCTGGCGGTGAAGCCTAAGTTCGTGGTGTGCGACGAGGCCGTCTCCGCGCTGGACGTGTCCATCCAGTCCCAGATCATCAACCTGCTCTACGACTTGAAGGAGCAGAGCCACCTGACGTATTTGTTCATTACACACGACCTGTCGATCGTCAAGTACATTTCAGACCGTATCGGCGTTATGTATCTGGGCAACATGGTTGAGATGGCCGCGACGCAGGATATCTTCGACCATCCGCGCCACCCCTACACCGAATCCCTTATCGCCGCGATTCCCACTACGGATGTCGGCGGCGGGCGCAAGCTGCGCATTCTGGAGGGCGACATTCCCTCGCCCATCAATCCGCCCAAGGGCTGCAAGTTCCACACCCGCTGCAGCCGCTGCACCGAAAAATGCAAGCAGCAAGAGCCTGCGTGGGTCGAAATTTCGCCCAACCACTTCGTGGCTTGCCATTACCCGCTGGAGGATTAACGCATGCCGATCCTGTTTGAGGGCAAGTACAGGCGCGCGCGCAAATTTCAGCGGGAGCAGCGCGACCTTCGCGCGCGCTCGGACGATCAGCAGCGCCCGCTGGCCGACGAAATGGAAAAGGGCGACCTGCTGGCCATGATTATCGCGGCGTGCGTTACCATTTTGCCGGTGGCGTTGCTGGTGCTGGCTGCTCTTGCCGCCGCAGGGTACTTCTTCATTGTGCGGTAGATGAAAAATAAGGCTGGCGTACGGCGTGACGCCCCGCCCGGTTTAGCCGGGCGGGGCGTTCCTGCAGGAGGCGCGCCGAACGCGCAGCCCTCCGGCGATGAAAATCCGCGCCCGGCTCAAGCGAACCGGGCGCGGATTTTGCATGGCGCGCTGGTCGGAGGGGCTGCTTGGCGGCTAGCCAGTCCTTCGCCGCTCCGAGCGCCGCGCCGAACGCCTTATTTGGTGGTCAGCAGCACGCCGTAGCCCGGGAAGGGCCACAGCTTTTCATCCACGACGCCCTCGGCCTCATCGACCAGACAGCGCAATTCCTGCATAGCCAGAAAGATGCGGTCGCGGCAGTGGCGCGCCTGTGAAAGCGGATCGGCGGTTGCATCGAGCGCCAGCACGCTTTCATGCAGCGCTTCAATTTTGTCGCTGACGCCGGTGAGCAGGAGGTTCAGATGCCGCAGCAGCTTTTCCTCGCAGGGGGTGGCCAGCTCTGGCAGGAAACGCTTCTCCGCCTCCGCCGTTTCGGCAATCTGGCGGGCGTAGCGCAAAATTGCGGGCAGAATTTCCTTGTTGGCGATGTCCAGCATGGTGTGGGCCTCGATGGAGATGATTTTGCAATAGTTCTCCAGCAGCACCTCATAGCGGCTGAAGATTTCCTCGCGGCTGTAAACCTGCTGGCGCGCGAAGAGGGCGATATTCTCCTCGCGAATCAGATAGGGCAGCGCGTCCGGCGTGCTGGGCAGGTCGAGCAGGCCGCGCCGGTGCGCCTCCTCGCGCCATGCGGGGGCGTAGTTGTTGCCGTTGAAGATAATGCGCTTATGGTTGGCGATGGCGTCAACGATGATCTGCTCCACCTCGGCGCGCAGATCCGCCGCCTGCTCCAATTGATCGGCAAAGCCCGCCAGCACGTCGGCCACGATGGTGTTGATGACGATGTTCGCATCGGCGATGGACATGGACGCGCCGGGCGAGCGGAATTCAAACTTATTGCCCGTAAAGGCGAAGGGAGAGGTACGGTTGCGGTCGGTGGCGTCCTTGGGAATGCGGGGCAGCGTTTTTACGCCCACGTTCATGGCGGTTTTTTCACCCGCGACATAGGCCTTGTGGTGCTCCAGCGCGTCCAGAATGCTGCCTAATTCGTCGCCCAGAAACATGCTGATGATGGCGGGCGGCGCTTCGTTCGCGCCCAGACGATGGTCGTTTCCCGCGCTGGCGACCGAAATGCGCAAGAGATCCTGATGCAGATCCACCGCCTGAATAACGGCGACCAGAAACAGCAGAAACTGCGCGTTTTCGGCGGGCGTTTCGCCCGGCTCAAGCAGATTCAGCCCCGTATCGGTGGTCATGGACCAGTTATTGTGCTTCCCCGAGCCGTTTACACCGGCAAAGGGCTTTTCATGCAAAAGGCAGGCGAAGCCGTGCTTGGCGGCGACGCGCTTGATGGTTTCCATGGTTAATTGGTTATGGTCGGTGGCGATGTTGGAGGTGGAGAAAACGGGAGCCAGCTCATGCTGACAAGGGGCGGTTTCGTTATGCTCCGTTTTAGCGGAAACGCCCAGCTTCCACAATTCCTCGTCGACGTCGTGCATGAAGGCGGATACGCGCGTTTTCAGGCTGCCGAAATAATGGTCGTCCAGCTCCTGCCCCTTGGGCGGGCGCGCGCCAAAGAGCGTGCGTCCGGTATAGATCAGATCCTTCCGCTGGGCGTAGAGGTCGCGGTCGATGAGAAAATATTCCTGCTCCGGGCCGACCGTCGCCGTTACGCGCTTGATATTCGTGTGGCCAAAGAGCCGCAGAATGCGCTTGGCCTGATGGTTGAGCGCCTGCATGGAGCGCAGCAGCGGCGTTTTCTTGTCCAGCGCCTGCCCGCCGTAGCCGCAAAACGCCGTGGGGATGCACAGCGTTTGGTTCTTGATAAAGGCATAGCTGGTCGGATCCCACGCCGTATAGCCGCGCGCTTCAAAGGTCGAGCGCAGGCCGCCCGAGGGGAAGGAGGACGCGTCCGGTTCGCCGCGCATGAGCTCTTTGCCGCTAAATTCCATGATGACGCCGCCGCCCTCCATGGGCGAAAGAAACGCGTCGTGCTTTTCGGCGGTTACGCCCGTCATGGGCTGAAACCAGTGGGTAAAGTGCGTCGCGCCCTTTTCGATGGCCCAATCCTTCATGGTGTTGGCCACGACGCTGGCAACCTCCATATCCAGTGAACGGCCTTCGGCGATGGTGCGGTGCAGGGCAGCATAGGTTTCCTTGGGCAGGCGCTGGCGCATGACGCGGTCATTGAACACCAGCGAGCCGAACATTTCCTCGACGTTCATGGGCTTCCTCACTTTCCAAATCAAAAAGAACGCCGCGACCAAAAGCGCGCAGCGTCCTTGCTGTAGGGGTATTATAGCCTGAACGGCGCGCGCTGTCAAGCCGTGCGCGGTCATTGGAAGAGCCGCGCCGTTTTGCATGCCCCAGACTACGTTTTTGCCCCGCTCCATGCGGGATGGAGGGCGGCTGCCCCGCCAAGCTGTTCGCCGCTTTTTTGACAGGCTAAGCAACCGCGCCGTCTTGCTATTGCCTGAAGGAAGAATTGCGGCTATAATAGAAGGGCTGTGTTTTTGGCAGAAAGAGGTTCGCCCTTGAGATTGATTCGATGCTTGGCCTTGCTGGCGGTCTGCGCGGCGCTGGCCTCGCCCGCTTTGGCGGCGCGGCCATACGCGGCGGACGAGATTCGCGCCCGCGACGGCTTCCCGCAATGCCTGACAGCCCCAAACCGGGGAACGCTGCGCTATTTTGCGCAGAATGATCCCGTTTGGGCGACGATGGCGTACCGGTATCTGCATTTTGAAAACGAGCCTCGCTTTTCGGGCGCGGGCTGCGTGCCGTCGACCATTGCCAACTGCGTCGTCAATCTTCTTCCGGCGGAGGCGCTGCCCGCCATTGACCGGTACAGCTGGCGGGGCGAGGGCTTTCCGATTTGCCCCTGCTCGATGAACCTGTATGACTGTGATGGTACGCACGACCGTTTTCGCATCCGGCAGGCGGCGGATTTTGAACGGTATTTTTGTCTGGTGATCGGGGCGTATATGTCCGGCAACAACAGCGGGCGCGCGCTTGTCTGCGGCACGCTGAGCATGACGGACGAGCTTTGCGGCATTTACGGCCTGCGCTGTGAGCGGGCGGAAAGCATGACCGCCGCGGCTGAGGCAGTCGCGCGGGGCGCGTTGGCGGTCATGATGGTCGGCGGAGAGGATTGCCCCTTGACGACAAGCGGCCATGCGCTGCTGTTGTGCGATGTCGATGAGGATGATTACTATTTTCTCGATTCCTTCCGCCGTGAGGCATGTGAGGACGACGCGCTGCATATCGTGCGCGTTGTGCAGCCCGGACTGATCGCCGTTTCCCGAAGACAGGCATATCGTTTGGGCGTGTATCAGATCATCATCGTTTATCCGCCCGAGCCGGTGAAAGCAACGGCGGGCGAATAAGCGATCCCCCCGCTCAGAGGACGGTCGAAGGGTCGGCGGCGGTATAACAAAAGCAGAAAAGAAAACGCCTCAACCCACAGGCAATTGCCGTGCGGATTGAGGCGTATGGTTTATGCAGGCTGTCAAAGCCACGGTGGACGGACGCTTATTGCAGCGCCTCCTGAAAGGCCTCGAAGAATTCGGGGCAGGCCCATGTGCCGCAGGCCATGATCCGTTCGCCGTTGACGGCCATTTGCAGCACCAGCCCGCTGCGCAGCTGAATGAGCAGGGAGCAGTTGGTTTCGCTGCTGCCCGCGCGCAGGAAGCTGGCGTTATCGGTCAGCGTGCGCATGAGGCGCTTGGCGGTTTCTGCATCGTTGATGGTGCCCACGCCGGAAATCTCCAGCGCCACCACATTGTTCGCCTTGAGCGTATCGGCCAACGATTCGCCGCCCAGCAGCGCGCTGTCGCCGAAGGAAACGCGCTGGAACACGCGGGTTTTGCCGTTGACATTGGCTGCGACTATCGCGCCCTTCATGCCGCGCACGGCGTAGACTGCCTCACCCTCGGCTACGGTGTTGGAGCAAATGCCGCTCTTCCCGGCCAGCGCCGGTTCGCTGGTATACTGGGAAACCGTGCCCAGCGAATCGCCCAGCAGATCGGCGGAAACGGAGGTGGGGTTGGTCAGCATACGGTAATAGCGTCCCTGTACGCCCACCAGCGGGAAATTACCGCCGCTGGCCGCCGCCCAAATGCTGCGGTAGGAGGGGTTCGACGATTTTTTGATGCTGATGCTGCCCGTGGGCACATCCAGCGCGCGAACGTCGAAGGCTGCGGTCGTGTCACCCGCCGGCTGGGAATCAATCAGCGGCGCGTTGGTGGCCTGCGGCAGCGTCGAGGAGGAAAGACGCGGCAGCGTCAACGCGGAAAGCCCGACGATCAGCGCCAGCGCGCAGCACAGCGCGGGCGCCCATTTGCGCGCGGGCATGCGCGGCGTTTTAGGCGCTTGGGCGGCGTGCAGGATGCGCTGACGCAGCTTTTCATCAGCCGTTACGCCCGTTTCTTCGGCAATTTCCGGCAATGCCTGAAGCCGTTCGTCCAGATTTTTCATTGCGCGCCACGCTCCTTCAGAATATCTTCCAATTTCTTTCGTCCACGGGACAGGCGGCTGGAGATCGTGCCCTCCGGCACGCCCAGCATGGCGGCGATTTCCGCAATGCCGTAGCCCTGATAATAATGCAGCAGGATGACCTCGCGAAAATCAGTCGGCAGGCGATGAATAGCCTGCATCAGCTCCTGCTTTTCCAGCCGGTCGTCCAGATTGCCGGGCGCCGGCGTCAGCTCCATGGCGGGGCTTCCCAGCACCACGCGCTTGACCCACGCCGCGCGCCACAAGTCGCGGCAGCGGTTAAGCGCCACCTTCAGCAGCCATGCCTTTTCCCGCCCCGGAATCAGCTCGGGCGTATGGGTGAGCAGGCGAACAAACACGTCCTGCGTCACATCCTCGGCCTTTTGCCTGTCGCCCAGATAAAAGTAGCTGACGCGCAGCACGTCGTTGGCGTACTTTTCGTACAGCGCTTCGAACTGGCGCTCGTCCATCCGGGGGGAGGAGGCGCCGGTTTGCATCTGGTCACTCATAATAACGACGTACCTTTCCCATTTCTTGCAATGAACGGCAAAATAATTGCTGTTTTCCTGCGCCCGCCTGAACGATTTCGCCCCCGGCGCAAGCCTTATTATATCCATTTTTTCCACGCGGGTCAAGGCTGTGCGCGGACGGTAATTTTTTTCAGCGTGCGCGCCGCCGCTTGTCCCAGACGGGAGAATGCCGTCGAAGGGTTGGGCTTGAGCGCGCGCGCAGTTTATGCTATGATAGGATCATCATGACGCGGGAGGCTATGTTGCATGAAAAAGAAAGCGGGCTTGTGGATGCTGGTAGCGGCGCTGTGTATGCTGGCCGCCGGATGCGGTCAAAACGCCGCGCCGGACGCCACGGCGACGCCGCCTGTGATTCAGGCGCCGCAGATTGAGGCGCAGGGCGCGCTGGCGCAGCGGGCGCAGGCGGTTTTGCGGGATTATAACGGCGTGCTGGAGAAGGCGGCGGAGAGCCGTCCGGCCAATCTGGCGTATACCATTCCGGGCGAAATGCTGGATCGGTTTGTCGGCGATGCGGAGGCCGCGGGCGCGCAGCCCGAGAACGGGCGATACCGCTTTATCCGGAGGGAAACGGGCAGGCATGTTTATCAGGCCGAAGGGCTGGAGGTTGTGGAGCGGCTGGCGCAGGAAACGCAGGCGCCCGGTCAGGCGGCGGATGACACGCCTATGGGCGAAATGGCGGGCGATCTGGTCGCCGCGGGCGGCGGCGCGTTTGAACGCGAATACGCCTATGATTTGGCGCAGGATCTGACCGGCGGCACGGTTGAAATTACGCAGCGCCTGAACGGTGAAACCACGGGCTTTGAAAGCTATTCCTTTGCCGTGCGCGACGGCTGTCTGTATTTTGTAGACGCGGCCATGGATTTGATCGCCGATCTGGACGGCGTGAGCAGCGCGGGCACGTATCTTGTCGCTGCCGGAAAAATTCAAAAAAACAGCGCCGACATGATCGAATATCACGTCGGCGCATTGCGGGATGTTCCCAATGCCGCCGCGGTGGACTGGGAAACGCTGCTTGCTTCCGTCAGGCCCGAAAGCCGCGTAACCGTGCCGTAACCGGCGCGGCTTTCGACGATCGTCCCGGTGAAAAAACCTGAAAACGCCCCTTAAAAAATGCCCAGATGCTCGAAAAGAATCTTGACGCCCAGCAGGATCAGGATTACGCCGCCGAGCAGCTCGGCCTTTTTTTCATACCGCGCGCCAAAGAGGCTGCCCGCCTTTACGCCGAGCATGGAAAGCGCCGCGGTAACAACGCCGATGATGGTCACGGACAGGCCGATGGAATGATACGCGCCGGTAAAGGCGAAGGTTACGCCGACCGCCAGCGCGTCGATGCTGGTGGCAATGGCGAGCGTCAGCATGCTTTTGAAGGAAAGCGCCGCGCCATGATTTTGCTGCGCGTCCGCTTCCTTATCGTCCGCGCCGAGCGCTTCACGGATCATGTTTGCGCCGATGAGCCCCAGCAGCCCAAAGGCGATCCAATGGTCGAAATGGGTGATTTTATCGGCAAACTGCGCGCCGATCAAAAAGCCGATGAGCGGCATCAGCGCCTGAAAGCCGCCGAACCAGAGCCCGACGACGGCGGCGCTTTTGAACGTCATTTTTTTCAGCGCCAGCCCCTTGCAAACGGCGCATGCGAACGCATCCATCGACAGCCCGATTGCCAGCAGCATCAAATCCGGCAGCGTCATGGCAAAACTCCTTTCGCATAAAAAGACCCCGGGGCAAAAGCGTTTTTCACCCCGAGCGTCTTTTGAGCGGCTATACGAAAATCAGGCCAGCACTTCGCCGTCGTTTTCAACGGACACCGCTTCCACCTGCCGAATCGCCCAACGGGCGACGACCATTTCCGTGCGCTGAGAGCCGATGGCCAGCGTGATGGTATCGTCCTTGATGTTGACGATGGTGCCGTAGATGCCGCCGATGGTGGTCACACGGTCGCCCTGCTTAAGCGCGTCCAGCATTTCCTTGACCTTTTTGTCCTTTTTGCGCTGGGGACGGATGAGCATGAAATAGAACACCAGACCCATCAGCAGCAGCGGCACGACCAGCGACACGATGGACGCGGCGGCGGAAACCTCCTGCACGCCATCGCCCGCGGCGGCGGCCGCGTCGGCCACCGCTCCGGCCGCGTTGCCCGCTTCTTCAGCAATCGCCGAGGAAATACCAAACAGCCATTTTTCCAACATGAATTGTTACCGCCTTTCAAACCTTGTTCGATATGCAGAAAACATTATATAATGAAACGTTCGCGCTGTAAACCCCAATTTGCTTACAAAAACCTCAAAAGTGTGAAATAAATACAGCGAAATTGCGGCGCAATGGCAAAATTGGCAATTGCATGTACATCCTCCCTTGCGATACGCGCTCGCGCATGGTATAATGATTAGGAAAACCGCGCAGCGGTTTCTCCGGGTCAGCGGGACGCTGGAGGCGTTACGCTGACAATCACGGTATAATGATTAGGAAAACCGCGCAGCGGTTTCTCCGGGTCAGCGGGACGCTGGAGACGTTACGCTGACAATCACGGTATAATGATTAGGAAAACCGCGCAGCGGTTTCTCCGGGGCGGCGGGAGGACGCAGGCGTTACGCCGGTCATCGCGGTATGCTTCGGAAAGCCGCAGGGCGGTTGCCCACCGTTTCATTCTTATGAGCAAGCAGAGGTGCGCATGTCCGAAAAGTTGATTGAGGTCGACAATGTAACCTACGCCTATGCCGAGGGCGAGACGCCCGCCGTGCGCGGCGTGAGCCTGTCCGTGCCCAAGGGGGCGTTTTATGCCATTCTGGGGCGCAACGGCTCGGGAAAATCCACGCTGGCCAAGCTGATGAACGGGCTGTACGCGCCTGCGTCGGGCACGGTGACGGTTTGCGGCATGGACACGACGGACGAAAAGAGCATCTGGGAAATTCGCCGCCGCGCGGGGATGGTGTTCCAGAATCCGGACAATCAGCTGGTTGCCACGGTGGTGCGCGAAGACGTCGCCTTTGGGCTGGAGAATATCGGCGTGCCCACGCAGGAGATGCCCGCGCGAATCGATCAGGCGCTGCGCGACGTGGGCATGATCGACTATGCCGAACGCGCGCCGCATTTGCTCTCGGGCGGGCAAAAGCAGCGCGTCGCCATTGCAGGCGTGCTGGCGATGCGCCCGGAGGTGATCATTTTTGATGAAGCCACCGCCATGCTCGACCCGCGCGGCCGGCGCGAGGTGATGGACGCGGTGCGTCGCCTGAACCGTGAAAACGGCATTACGGTGCTGTGGATTACGCATTTTATGGAAGAGGCGGCGCTGTGCGACCGGGTGTTCGTTATGCAGGACGGGCAGATTGCTTTGGACGGCGCGCCGGGCGATGTTTTAACCGACAGCGAGCGCCTGCGTCCCTTCCGGCTGGACGCGCCGCCTATGGCGTCGCTGGCGGAGCGGCTGCGCGCGCAGGGCATGCCCATTGCGCAGGGCGTTTTGCAGGTGGAGGATTTGGCGCGGGAGGTGGAAAGGCTGTGCAGATAACGCTGGAGCGGGTATCGCATATTTATCAGCCCGGCAGCCCCTTTCAGGCCGCCGCGCTTCGGGACGTCAGCCTGACCGTCGCTTCGGGGGAATTCGTTGCGCTCATCGGCCACACGGGCTCGGGCAAATCCACGCTGGCGCAGCATTTGAACGGCCTTTTGCAGCCGACGGCGGGCCGCGTGCTCATCGACGGGCAGGACGTCAACGCAAAGGGCTATCCGCGCCGCGCGGTGCGCCAACGCGTCGGGCTGGTGTTTCAGTATCCGGAGCATCAGCTTTTTGAGGAAACCGTTGCGAAGGACGTCGCCTTCGGGCCCAAGAACTTAGGGCTTTCGCCGGTGGAAATCGACGAGCGCGTGCGCGAGGCGATGGCGCGCGTCGGGCTGAATTACGACGAAATGGCGGAAAAATCGCCCTTCGAGCTGTCGGGCGGGCAGATGCGCCGGGCGGCGCTGGCGGGCGTGCTGGCGATGCGGCCGGAGGTGCTGGTGCTCGATGAGCCCGCCGCCGGGCTGGACCCGCAAAGCCGCCGTGAAATGCTGGACATGATCGGCGGTCTGCATGCGCAGGGCGCGACGATCGTGATGGTTTCCCACGCGATGGACGACGTGGCGCAGTACGCCACGCGCGTCGTTGTGATGGAGCAGGGAACCGTCGCCATGACGGGCACGCCGGAGGAAATCTTCCGCCGTGCGGAGGAATTGTGCGCCATGGGGCTGGACGTGCCCTCGGTGTGCAGGCTGGGCATGGCGCTGCGGGCGGCCGGGCTGCCCTTCCCGGCCGGCGTTTTCCGTCAGGAGGACGCCGAGCGGGCGATTCTTGCCCTGTGGAAGGAGGCGCGCCATGCTGAGTAACATTACGCTGGGGCAGTATTACCCTGCCGAAAGCCCGATGCATCGGCTGGACCCGCGCGTCAAGATTCTGCTGCTGGCGGCGATGATCGCGGATATTTTTCTTGCGACCAATTTTCCCGCCTTCGTGCCGGTGATTGCGCTGCTGCTGCTGGCGGCGCGGCTGTCGAGGGTGCCGCTTGGCATGCTGCTGCGCGGGCTCAGGCCGCTGCGGTTCATTTTGATATTCACGTTTGTGCTCAACCTGTTTTTCCTGCAGGGCGAAACGCCGCTGCTGAATCTGGGCTTTGCCGTGATTACGCAGGAGGCGCTGCTGACCGCGCTGCGCTATTCGCTGCGGCTGGTGCTGCTGGTGCTTTCATCCAGCCTGCTCACGCTCACCACCGCGCCCGTTACGCTGACCGACGGGCTGGAGCGGCTGCTTTCGCCGCTGCGCGCGGTGCGCTTTCCCGCGCATGAAATGGCCATGATGATGACCATCGCGCTGCGCTTTATTCCCACGCTGCTGGAGGAAGCGGATAAGATTATGAAGGCGCAATCTGCCCGCGGCGCGGATTTTGAATCGGGCAACATGATTCGCCGCGCGCGGGCGATGGTGCCGCTGCTGGTGCCACTGTTTGTCAGCGCGTTTCGCCGCGCGGGCGATCTGGCCATGGCCATGGAGGCGCGCTGCTATCACGGCGGCGAGGGGCGCACGCGGCTGCGCGTGCTGAAGCTTGCGCGGCGCGATTTGTACGCCGGACTGATTATGGCCGCAGGCATCGCGCTGACCGTTCTGCTTGCGCGGGTTTTCTGAAGCGCGCGCTTTACGGCGCGTTGAGAAAATGAAGGAATAACAAAAACGCTCCGTCCCACGGAAGACCTTTGCGGCCGTGGGGCGGAGCGCTTGTGTTATATGGTTTTCAATGAAAACGCGGAACGCTAAGCGGTTTTATTTTCCCAGCGTTTTGTGAACGGCCTCGACCACATGCTCAGCGGTGAAGCCGAATTCGCGGAAGAGAATGGCGGCGGGGGCGGAGGCGCCGAAATGGTCGATGCCAAGCGCCTGACCATCCAAGCCGACGAAGCGATACCACGGCATGGTCGCGCCCGCCTCCAGCGAAACGCGCGCGCGGACGGCGGCGGGAATCACGCTGTCCTGATACGCCCGATCCTGCTGAAGGAACAGCTCCATGCAGGGCATGGAAACGACGCGCGCGTCGATATGCTGCTGCGCGAGGATCGCCTGAGCCTCCATGATCTGCTCAACCTCGCTGCCGGAGGCCATGAGCACAACGTCGGGCGTTTCCTTTTGGCTGTCGGAGAGCACATAGCCGCCCTTCATGGCGCTGCAGCCGCTGTTTTCATATTGCGGCAGATTCTGACGCGTGAGCACCAGGCAGGTGGGCTTGCCGCTGGTGAGGGCGGTGAGCCATGCGGCGGTGGTCTCCTTGCCGTCGGCGGGGCGGAAGACCAGCAGGCCGGGCGTGGAGCGCAGGCCGGCCAGCTGCTCGATGGGCTGGTGCGTCGCGCCGTCCTCGCCCACGCCGATGGAGTCGTGCGTGAGCACATAGGTAACGGGCAATTGCATGATGGCGCTCATGCGCATGGCGTGCTTCATGTAATCGCTGAAGACGAAGAACGTGCCGCAGAAGACGCGCAGCCCGCCGTGCAGCACCATGGCGTTGCAGATAGCGGCCATGGCGTGCTCGCGCACGCCGAAATGCATGTTGCGCCCGGCGCGGTTTTCGGCGCTGTAATCGCCGCCGTTTTTGATGTTGGTTTTGTTGGAGGGCGCAAGATCCGCGCTGCCGCCGACCAGATTGGGCAGCAGCTTGGCCAGCTTGTTAATCATATCGCCGGAGGTGGCGCGCGTGGCGGCCTTGCCCTCCCAGCGCCACAGGTCGTCGTTGAGCATTACGTCGTCGGGCAATTCGTCGCTGTGCCATACGTTCCATTCCTCGGCCAGCTCGGGGTATTTTTGCGCGTAGGCGGCAAACAGGGCGTTCCAGTCCGCCTCGGCCTGTTCATTCTTTTCCATCATCTGGCGGCAATGGCCGTAAACCTCGGGCAGCACGCAGAAGCTTTCCTCCGGCATGCCCAGATTCTTTTTCGCCGCGGCCAGATTATCCGCGCCCAGCGGCTCGCCGTGGGCGGAGGCCGTGCCCTCCTTCGCGGGGCAGCCGAAGCCGATCTTGGTGGGACAGATAATCAGTGTGGGGCGTTCGTCCTGCTTGCCCTGCTCGATGGCGGCGGCAATGGCGTCCGCGTCGTTGCCGTCAGCCAGACGAATGACCTGCCAGCCGTACGCCTCAAAGCGCATGCCCACGTTCTCGCGGAAGGCGATGTCCGTGTTGCCCTCGATGGAAATGTCGTTGTCGTCGTACAGCAGGGTCAGCTTGCCAAGCTTGAGCGTGCCGGCGAGCGAGGCGGCCTCGCTCGCGATGCCCTCCATCATGCAGCCGTCGCCGCAGAAGGCGTACACGCGGTGATCCACCACCGGGAAGCCGGGACGGTTAAAGTGCGCCGCCAGCATGGTTTCGGCGATGGCAAAGCCCACGGCGTTGGCGACGCCCTGCCCCAGCGGGCCGGTGGTGGTTTCAACGCCGGCGGTGTGACGGTATTCGGGATGGCCGGGCGTTTTGCTGTTCCACTGGCGGAACTGCTGGAGGTCGTCCATGGTCATGTCGTAGCCGGTCAGGTGCAGCAGCGAATAAAGCAGCGCGCTGGCATGGCCGGAGGAGAGGACGAACCGGTCGCGGTTTTTCCACGCGGGGTTCTTGGGATTGTGCTTCATTTCGCGCATCCATACGGCGTAGGCCATCGGCGCCATGCCCATCGGCGCGCCGGGATGGCCGCTGTTGGCCTTTTGCACCATGTCGGCGGAGAGGGTGCGCAGATTATTGATCGTCTTTTGCTGGATATCCATGGTTCAATCCTCCCTGTTCTGAATAAATTCCTGAAGCGGGGAAACGTCAACGCCCTCCGCGTGGGATAATACCTCAAGCAGCAGCGCCGCCATGCGCTTTACGCCGCCGGCGACGTCGCTTTCCAGATTCAGCGGCAGCACGGGGTCGTGCACCGACAAGCGCAGCAGGAACCAGCCGTTTTCGACGCCGCCGCCGATATCGAAGGAAACGCGCACGCCCTCGCGGTTGTCCGGCGCGATGTGCCAGCCCGCCGCATGCGCATGCTCCTCTACGGCGCTGATGACCGCGCTGCCGGCGGCGCGGAAATCCTGCGCGGTGATGGAAAGCCGAATTTCGGCGCTTTCAACCGGCTCGGACAGGCCGGAAAGCAGATCGGACAGCGTTTGTCCCGCCGCCTTGAGACGCATGGCCTCGCAAATGAGCACCGTGACCAGATACATGCCGTCGTCCAGAAAATGATTTTCCCGAAGCGCCGCGTGGCCGCTTGTTTCGATGGCCAGCGGGCAGTCGACCCCGGCGGCGCAGAGGCGCTGCGCCTCGTCGATCACGTTGCGGTAGCCGCGCTTGAAGCGGTAGTGCGTGCCGCCGTGCGCCTGAATAAACCGCGCAAGCCCCGTGGAGGTGACCGAATCTGTCACGATGGTCGCGCCGGGATGCTTTTCCAGCAGGATGGCGGAAATCAGCGCGATGAGGCGGTTGCGGTTAATCTCGCGCCCCTTCGCGTCGACAATCGCCGCGCGGTCGCAGTCCGCGTCGAAGATGACGCCCAAATCGGCCCGCGCGCCCAGCGTTGCGGCGCTGACGGCGCGCATGGCGTCCGCATTTTCGGGGTTGGGAACATGGTTGGGGAACATGCCGTCGGGCGTGAGGAACTGGCTGCCCGAAACGTCCGCGCCCAGCGTGCGCAGCAGCTCCGCGTAAAAGCCGCCCGCGCCGTTGCCTGCGTCCACCACGACGTGCAGGCCGGAAAGCGGGGCCTTCGCGTCCGTTTCCAGCCCCTTGCGAACGCGCGCGGAAAGCTGGTCGCAGTAAACGGGCAGAAACGCGCGGCGCTGCACGGGCAGGGGCGCTTTACACGCTTCGCCCTCCCCCCGCTGCGCGATGGTGAGAATCTCGTCCAGCCCGGCGGCCTCCACGCCGCCCGCTTTGGTGAAAAACTTCATGCCGTTGCGATCCCACGGATGGTGGCTGGCGGTCATCATGATCGCGCCGTCGCAGGAAAAGCCGGGCGTAATCAGGCTCATATACATCGCGGGCGTGGTGCACATATCATAGCTTTCCACCGCCGCGCCCGCGCGCGCGCAGCCTGCGGCGCAGGCGGTCAGCAGCGCTTCGCCCGTCACACGGGAATCGCGTCCCAGCGCGATGCGGGGAGAGGCGACGCCGCGCGCCTTGAGCCAGCGGACGAACGCGCCGCCGATCAGGGCGACGACCTCGGGCGTGACGGCGACGTTTTCACCCGCCGCCCGGCCGCGTACGTCGGAGCCGCTTTTGAGCGAGAATAGGTTCTTCATTCGTCTGTTTCCTCCCGTTCCTCCAGTTGGTTCATGGCCTCCTCGGCGCAGCCCTGAAAAATTCTGTACAGAGGCGCGAGCGCGGTAAAATCCTTTCCCACGCGATCGACAATATCCGGGCGCAGCGCGTCCTGCGAGGAGAGCGAACGATCGGCGTATATATCGCGCTTTTTGTACCACGGCGCAAGCGCCTCCGGCAGCGTATCGGGTACGGCGATTTTCTTCCACTCCCGTCCGCTCATGGAAAAGCCGCGCTTTTGCAGGATGGGCAGAACGCGCAGATAATCCTCCGGCCGGGCGGCCATGCGCCGGCGCATCGCCTCCATCAGCGGCCGGTTTTCGCTCCATACGCCCACGCCCCAGCCGCACCGCTCGGGCGAAAGCTCAAACCAGTAAAACGGCGCGCCGTCCTTGCCGCGCCCGGCTTGCCGGTACGCCAGCCACAGGTGATCCCGATAGGGCGATTTATCGTTGGAAAAGCGGATATCGCGGTTGATGCGGGAAAGGCATTTGTGCGGCCGCGTTTCAAAATCCGCGTCGATGGCGAGCATAACGGGGCTGAGCGCCTCGATGAAGGCATAAAAAGGGGCGCGCACGTCGCTTGCGTAGCGCTCCCGGTTTTCATCCATAAAGGCCTTGCTGTTATGAAAGCGAATGTCAAGGAAAAAGCGGATGGTCTCCGGCCCGAACCCCTGAAACATGTCGCCGCCTCCCTTCCGATCCTGCCGGCAAAGCCCGTGGGGCCCGCCGCTTCCATCCTATTATAGCTGAAAGCGCGCGTTTGTTCAACGGGTAAAAACGGGCGAAGGACGGGGAAGCGGCCTTTCTTTGTACAGAATGTGCGCTTTTTTACATTTTTTAATCCGCTTTGGCCGTTTCCATGCGGAAAAAGGTTGACAAATCGCCTGATTCACACTATCATAACAAACGAAGCGAGAAGGGCGTCCGTCTGCGCGTGGATTGCCGCCCGAACCGCCGAGGGGTGAAAGCGCGTCTTTTGCCGGAAGCATCCGGCTGGACAATACATTTTCGGGAGGAACCTTTATGAAAAAGCTGCTTGCTCTGCTCATGGCGCTGTGCGTCATGCTCTCCGTCGTGCCTGCGTTTGCCGACGTGGCCAAGACCGTCGAGGACGGCGCCGCCCTGACGCACGATCAGCTGGTTGAAAAGGCCATGGCTGAGGAGGGCACCTTCATCGTCTACGGCAACACCAGCCGCATCGCCACCGCCGCCGAAGCCTTCGGCGAAAAGTACGGCCTGAAGGTGGAGTCCAACAACCTCAAGGACGCTGAAATCTACACCAAGCTGGAAAGCGAAATCAAGGGCAGCGCGAAGGGCGCCGACATGGTCATGATTCAGGACGGCGCTTCCCTGATCTACGCCATCGAGGACGGCTGGGTCGTCAATTACGTGCCCGCCGAGGTGAAGGAAAATATGGGCGAGGCCGATCTGTATCCCCTCGTGCATCAGTACATCAACAAGCTCTTTATCTACAACAAGCTGGGCGACAACGTGCCCGTCATCAAGAACGTTTGGGAGCTGACCGCCCCCGAGATGAAGGGCAACATCATCTTCAAGAGTCCCAAGGACGAAACCGTCAACATGAACTTCCTCGTCATGCTCACCAGCGAGGCGTGGAGCAACAAGCTGGCCGAAGCCTACAAGGAATGGAAGGGCGAGGACGTCGATCTGAACGGCTATGAGAACGCCGGCTACAGGTGGATCGCCGAATTCCTCAATAATTGCGTTTTCGGCGGCTCCGACACCAAAATTGCCGAGGAGGTCAGTCAGGAATCCGCGCAGGGCAAGATCGGCCTGTTCGTGCTGAGCAAGCTGCGCTCCTCCTCCGTGCTGACGGACAACCTGACCGTCGCGCAGTATGACGCCACGGAAAACGGCTATGCCGTCAACCCCTTCTCCGGCTTTATGTATCCGATGTACGCGATGGTGTCCGCCGGCGCGACGCGTCCCTACACCGCCATGCTCTTCATCGAATACCTGATGAGCGCGGAGGGCTTTGGGCCCTGGGGCAAGAACATCGGCGCGTATTCCCCCAACACCGCCATTCCCACACTGGAAGGCGATCTGGGCATCGACGTGTGGAAGCAGTCGCTGGTCATGGAAGACCCGGAATTCATTCTGGATCATTTTGAGGCTGTGAGCACCTTCGTGCTCAAGCACATCCAGTAAGCGCAGCGCGCAACCGCTGCGGCGGGACGGCAAGCCGTTCCGCCGCGCTGTATTTTTGCAAAACACAGGGGGAAACCGGCATGGAACAAACCCAGAAAACCCGGAAGGTTCAAATGCGCCGGCTGATGGGCAGAACGCGGGCGTATTTTTCCAAGCCCGCGAACATTATTCTGATGGTCTTTTTCGTTGCGCTGTGCTTCCTGACGCTCTATCCGCTGCTGACCATGCTGACGGAAACCGTCACGGTGCATTCGGGGCGCGAGGCGCGCGCCGTGCGCGGGCTGGGGCTGAAGCCGGGCAGCCTGACGCTCTATCATTTCCAGCGCCTGCTCTTTACGCTCAACGACGGCGGGGAATTGGGCGTTACGCGCTCCAACAGCTATCTGGAATTCTACGGCCCGCTGCTCAACACGCTGGCCGTGTCGCTGACCGCCTCCTGCCTTGCCATTCTCTTTGGCGGCACGGTGGCCTTCCTGATTACCCGCACCAATATCCGCTTTAAGAAGTTCGTTTCCGCGGTGTTCGTGTTTCCCTACATCATGCCGTCGTGGACGCTGGCGCTGTTCTGGCAGACGTTTTTCAAGAACATTCACATCGGCACGGGAACCTCCAACGGCATCATGGCCGCAGTGTTCGGCGTGTACGCGCCCCAATGGCTGGTATACGGCTATTTTCCCATCAGTCTGGTGCTGGGGCTGCATTACGCGCCCTTTGCGTATATCCTCATCGGCGGCATCCTGCGTAATATGGATGCGAACCTTGAGGAGGCCGCGACGATTCTCAAAACGCCGCGCCTGCGCATTATCGCGCGCATTACGCTGCCCATCGTCAAGCCCGCCATGCTCTCGACCTTCCTGCTGGTGTTCGCCAGCTCCATGAGCGCGTACGCCGTGCCGGTATTTCTGGGCTCGCCGGTTCGCTATTATGTGCTGTCTACCAACATGAAAGCGCTGATGGATACCTACAGCGGGCAGGCCTACATCATTGCCGCCGTGATGATCGCCTTTGGCGTGCTCGTGCTGCTGATGAACCAGCGTGTGACCAATTCCCGCAAGCAGTTTACCACCGTTACCGGAAAATCCGGCCAGATTTCGCTGATTAACCTGCGCGGCGCCAACCTGCCCATCGCCATTGTGCTGGTGGTGGTGCTGGTGCTGGTGGCGGTGCTGCCGCTGCTGACCTTCGCGATGGAATCGGTGATTATCAAGGCGGGCGATTACAGCCTGTCCAACATGACGCTGGATTTCTGGATCGGCCGCAATCTGGAGTATCTGGATCAGGGCGACAGCACGGGCATCCTGCTTTCCGCCAAGGTGTGGAAGGCGCTGGGCTACAGCCTGCTGCTGGCGGTCACCTGCTCGCTCTTTGCGGGCACGAGCGGCATTCTGGTCGGCTACGGCGTGGCCAAGCGCCGGGGCAGCCGGCTGGCCAATTGGGTCAACAGCCTGTCCTTCTTCCCGTATCTGATGCCTTCGCTGGCCTTCGGCGCGATTTACCTGTCCATGTCGTCGCATATTCCGTGGCTGCGCGGCTTTGCGCTGCTGGCGACGGTGGGTGCGGTAAAGTATCTGCCGTTCGCCTCGCGCTCGGGCGTGAACGCGATGCTGCAGCTCTCCGGCGAGATTGAGGAGGCCGCCGTGATTACCGGCGTGCCGTGGTGGAAGCGCATGACGCGCGTGATTTTCCCCATTCAGAAATCCAGCTTCCTGTCGGGCTATCTGCTGCCGATGGTTTCCTGCATGCGCGAGCTGTCGCTTTTCGTGCTGCTCGTGCCCACCAGCAATACCATCCTGACCACCATGCTGATGCAGTATTCCGAAAAGGGCTGGGCGCAGTTTGGCAACGCCATCAACCTGCTGATTATCGTGGTGGTGCTGCTGGTGAACCTGATTGTCAATAAGCTGACGGGCGCGTCAATCGATAAGGGAGTGGGTGGCTGATATGCCGGAAATTATTTTGAAGAACGTAACCAAGCGCTTTGGAAAATTCGTGGCGGTGGATAACCTGAACCTGACCATCGCTTCCAACGCCTTCATTACCCTGCTGGGCCCCTCGGGCTGCGGCAAAACGACGACGCTGCGCATGATTGCCGGCCTGGAAACGCCCACGGAGGGGCAGATCTCCATCGACGGTAAGGTGGTCTTTGACGCGGACGAGGGCATCAATCTGCCGCCGAACAAGCGCGATGTGGGCTTCCTGTTCCAGAACTACGCGCTTTGGCCGCACATGACGGTATACCAGAACATCGCCTTCGGCTTGGAAAACCTGAAATGGGACAAAAAGCGTATTCATGTTCGCGTGATGGAGCTGCTGGACATGCTGCGCATCGCGCAGTTTGAAAAGCGTTACCCCAGCGAGCTTTCCGGCGGCCAGCAGCAGCGCGTCGCCATTGCGCGAACCCTCGCGCCGGGGCCCAAGGTGCTGTTCATGGACGAGCCGCTGTCCAATCTGGACGCGAAGCTGCGCATGGAAATGCGCGCCGAGCTCAAGCGCCTGCATCGCGACACCGATTCGACCTTCGTCTACGTGACGCACGACCAATTGGAGGCCATGACGCTTTCCACCCGCGTGTGCATCATGGAAAATGGCGTTTTGCAGCAGTACGCGCCGCCGCTGGAGATGTACAATAGCCCGGCGAACCTCTTTGTGGCCGATTTCATGGGCAACCCGGCCATGAATTTCATTGACGGCACGGCGCAGGTGAACGGCAATCAGGCGCAGCTGTCCTTTGGCGGCCTGCATGGCGCCTTCGTTTCTCAGGCCCTGATCGAGCTTGAGGGCGAAGAAGTTGTCGTGGGCATCCGGCCGGAGTATATTCATATCAGCGAGGAAGGCAGCCGCGTCGGTACGGTGTATTCCACGCTGCCCGCCGGCATGGAAACCACAGTAAAGCTGGATGTGGAGGGCACCATGCTCACCGCCGTGGTCTTCGGCGACGTGGACTATCCCGTTGACAGCGAGGTGCGCTTTGATTTCAGCAAGAACGCCATCCTTTTTGACAAGGCCACCGGGCGAAACATTGCTAACGGTAAGATCACCGTCGCGTAACGCGCTTTTCATCGCGCGGCTCGCGAAACGCCGGCCGAGGCGTGGCGCTTCGCGGGCCGTTTTTTGCTGCGTTTTTTTCGTTGCCGCGCAGGAAAACAATTCGCGCAGGCAGAATTAACCACCCGTTGCATTCATACGGTAGGAGGGGGAATGGCCTTTGCGCTCCTTAAAGCAGTTTTTTTCGCAAAACGAACGGCTGCAGGCGTACGCGTACATTGTGGTAGGCTGCGTGCTGGGCGGCGCGGCGTATCCGCTGTTTCTGGTGCCCAACGCCATTGCGCCCGGCGGGCTGACGGGCGTGGCGACGATTATCAATTACCTCTTCGGCCTGCCGGTAGGCGTGGTCAGCCTGGCGCTGAACGTGCCGCTGTTTCTCATCGGCTATCGCGCGATGGGGCGCGTGTTCGTCTTCCGTTCGCTGGTTGCGACGGTGCTGTTTTCTGCGTGTATCGATATGCTTTGCCTTCCGCCGTTGACGGACGATATGCTGCTGGCGACGGTATACGGCTCGCTGATGCTAGGGCTGGGGCTGGGGCTGATCCTGCGCGGCGGCGCGACAACGGGCGGCTCGGACATGATTGCGCGCATGGTGCATAACCGCTTTCCCTTCATCACGGTGGGCACGTTCCTGTTCATGGCGGATTGTCTGGTCATTCTGGCGGCGGCGTTTACCATGAGCGCGCGCGCCGCGCTCTACGCTCTGATTTGCGTGTTCGTTAGCGCCAAGGCGGTGGATCTGGTGCTGGCGGGCTTCGGCTCGTCCAAGGCGTGCTTTATTATCAGCAGCCGTTCGGAAAAAATTTCCGGCCGAATCATGCGCGAGCTGGATCGCGGCGTGACGCTGATGCCCGCCGTGGGCGCGTACAGCGGCGAAAGCCGGACGCTGATGCTTTCGGTCGTCAGCCAGCGCGAGGTGATAAAGATCAAGCGCATCGTGCGCGAGGAGGACAAGGTCGCCTTCATGTTCATCACCGATACGCACGAAACGCTGGGCGAGGGCTTTGCCAACCTCGACGCGCCGAATTGACGGCTGCGCGCCTTGCAGCTCGCTCGGCGGCGTTTTGGACGGCTTTTGCGCGCATGTGCGCTTGCGGGCCTGACGGCCGGAGGCGCTGCGCGAAAAAGCGTTTGTCCATTTGAAAGGCCGCTCAGGGCGAAAACACGTCCGCTGCGGCGGGAAGCAATGAAACGACTGACAGGAGGAAACGGAGCATGACGCGGAAACGGACGCGACTTTGGCTGCCGGCGCTGCTGCTGGCGCTGTTTGTGCTTTGGACGATCGGGGTGAAAACCATCGACGTGGCTGCCATCGGCCCGGAGGGCTCGAGCGTGGGCTTTTCAACGCTCAACGCCGCCGTGCGCGACGCGGTGGGCAGGAGCGATACGGCGTATAAGCTCTCGAAATATTTGGGGTATGTGTCCCTGCTGACGGCGGCTGGCTTTATGTGCCTTGCGCTGGCGCAGGCGCTGCGCCGCGGCCTGCGGGGCGTGGAGCCGTCCCTCTATGTGCTGGCCGCGTATTACGCCGCGGTGCTGGCGTGCTATCTGTTTTTTGAAAAATTCATCGTGAATTACCGCCCTGTGATTCTGGACGCGGCGGAGGGGCTGGCAGCGTCCTACCCCTCCTCGCATACGCTGCTGGCGCTGAGCATTCTGGGTGCGGCCATGCTGCGCCTTCGCCGCCGCCTGCAGCCGCCGACGCGCGGAATCGTCGTCGCAGCGCTGGGGGCGCTCATGCTTGCGGCGGTGCTCAGCCGCGTGCTTTCCGGCGTGCATTGGGCGAGCGATATCATTGGCAGCGTGCTGCTCAGCGCTGCGCTTCTGGCCGCCTATCAGGCTGCGGTCGATTGGGCGGAGCGTCGCTTCTATCGTCCGCGCCATGGGAAGAAGTGAAAGCGGCGAAGGGGACAACGACGGCGAAAACGGCGTTTCACCGCTTTTCGCCCGAGCGCTTTGCCGGCAATTGGAAGGCCGCCCAATCGGGCGGCCTGCTGTTTGGATAGGCCTTGGATAACGCCTTAGAATACCCTGTTCAAATCCTTGTCCAGAATGCTTAGGTAACCGTCCTTAATCAAGGTGAAATATCCCTCGCCGTATGCTGCACTGTCGTATTCGCAGGAAATTACTTCTGCGCCATTGATGTCAACGAAGCCAAATCCATAGTCTATATCCATCACGAGCGCAAATCCTTCGTTGGAAAAAGTCCAAGCTCGATCATATCGAAGCTGGATAACTATGTTTCCGGTCGTATCTATGAAGCCGTAGTCATATTTTTTCATAACCCATGCCAAGCCGCCACTGAAGGAGCCGGCATCCCAATACGTGCATGGAACGACTTTTTTCCCGGTCCTATCCACGAAGCCGTATTCTTTGTCTTCCATTACACGTGCAAGGCCATTACTGAAAGCATTGGCCTTGTCATATTGGCACGGGATGACTTCTTTTCCGGTTTTATCAATGAAGCCCCATTTTCCGTTTTTCTCTACTGCAGCCAAACCTTCGCTGAAAGCGTCGACCTCGTCGTATTGGCACGAGAAAGCTTCTTTTCCGGTCGTATCAATAAAGATGTCTCGCTTCCCGTCTGTTCCCCAGACGGAAGCCCCTGCCCAGTCTGTTTTTACCTTTGCTAAGCCTTCGCTGAAGGAACTGGCGGCGTCATATTTGCATGGGAGAGTCTCTTTTCCGGTCGTATCAATATAGCCCCATTTCCCATTTTTCTTTACGCGAGCCAAACCCTCACGGAAAGACGAAGCATCGTCATATTGGCACGGAACGATTTCCTTCCCGGTCGTGTCAACGTAGCCGTATTTTCCTTCCTTTCTTACACACGCTAAGTCTTCGCTAAAAGACGAAGCATCGTCATATTGGCACGGGACGACTTCTTTTCCGGTCGTATCAATAAAACCGTATTTTCCGTCTTTCGTTATGATCGCCATGCCATTATTAAAATACCAGGCCTTGTCATATTGGCATGGAATGGCCAACTTTCCGGTCGTGTCAATGTAGCCATATTTCCCATGCTTTTCTACGATTGCCAGCCCATTTTGAAATCCGTATACGGCAGCATAGAAATGCTCATCCTCCGCGTATGCAAATGTTGCGGGGAACAGCAGCACCATGGCCAGCAGGAGACCGAGGGTTCGTTTGCACCAAGCTTTCATAACTGATTCATCCTTTCCGTAAGTAATGTAATATACATATTATACAACGATTTCTATTATCTGTAAATATCAAAATGAGCGAATGCAATTATACAGAACGGGAGCCTTTTGGGGCGGCGCGCCGTGGGACATATCCCGGCGTGACTCCGCAAATACAGCGCAACCATGAAAAAAGCACCGCGAAGGCGGCGACGCTGGCAGAACGTCTGGAAATTCATACGGTGCAAATACGGCGCGGCTGTGGCAGGGCTTGCCCGGCGGCGGGCGGCATGGTATACTCAAGAAGCGGCGGTATGCATTTTCTGCGCGCCGCGGGAGGAAGGGGGAACACCCATGAACAAGAAAAAGCTGATTCTCATTGCCGACGACGAGATCGGCATTCACGAATCCCTGCGCATATATTTGACCCGCGAGGGCTACGAGGTATATTCCGTGTTTCGGGGCGACGATGTGATGGAGGCGTTTGAGCGCATGCGCCCCGATCTGGTGATTCTGGACATTATGATGCCCGGGCGCACGGGCACGCAGGTGTGCGCCGATATTCGCGCGACGTCCATGACGCCCATCATCATGCTGACCGCCAAGGGCGAGGAGGTGGACAAGCTGCTGGGCTTTGCGCTGGGCGCGGACGATTACATCGTCAAGCCCTTTTCGCCGCGCGAGATCGTTTCCCGTATTCAGGTGATTTTCCGCCGCATGAACCAAATGCAGGCCGCGCCCGATCAGGGGCGGCTGACGATCGGCAACACGGTGATCGACCTGAAATGCTACGAGGTGCGCGTAGGCGGCGAGAGCGTGCTGCTTTCGCCCAAGGAGGTGGAAATACTGCACCTGATGGCGTCGCATCCGCGGCAGGTTTTCACCCGTGAGCAGCTGCTGGACAATATCTGGGGCTTTGACTTCAACGGCGATCCCCGCGTGGTGGATACCAGCATCAAGCGCATTCGCAAGAAGCTGCCCGAGGAAACGGATGTGCTGCTGCGCTCGGTGTACGGCGTGGGGTATAAGGCGGAGGTGCGGGGGGATGCTTAAGTGGTCCTCCTACATTACAAGGTTTTTGCTGCTGTTTGCGGTGTGCGTCATGTGCATGACGGCGTTTTCCTTTGGGCTGTCAGCCTATTTATATACCGACAGCGCCAATGCGGCCGCCGCGGCGTCGCTGACGGAGAGCCTGCGGATCGGGCGGGATCTGCTGGATGATTACGCCGCCGGGACGATTGGCCAAACGGAACTGCGCGCCGCGCTGAACCCCGCCGTCAACCCGGACGGGAACTTTTATATGCTGCTGGACGCGCAGGCAAACGTGCTGGCCTATACCGAGGCGGGCGTACCCTATTTTGTGTCCACCCCCCGGGAGGAGCTGGTGCGCAGCCTGAAGGAGGACGGCGCGGCGACGGTGCACGCCGCCAGCAGCCAAACGCCCGCGCTGCTCATGGGCATGAAAACGGCGCAGGGCTATGTGCTGGCGGGCAGGCCGATGCGCGCCGTCAGCAGCGGCGCGTTCAAATTCCGGTCGCGGCTTATGCTTTCCATGGGCGCGCTGCTGCTGCTGATTCTGGTGCTGAGCATTATGGCCACGCGCAAGGTGGCGCGCCCCGCGCGGATTATTACCGAAACCGCCGCGCGCCTGATTGACGGCGAGCAGGTGCTCCTGCCGGAAAACCTGCCGAGCATGGAAATGCGGGAAATCGCCAACGCCTTTAACCATATGAGCCGCGAGGTGGCCAAATCCTTTCAGGCGCTGCGCAACGAAAAGGACACCATGGCGCTGATTCTGGAGGGCCTGAACGAGGGCATTCTGGCCGTGGGCGAAAACGGCGATATTCTGCATGAAAACACGGCGGCACGCGGACTGCTGGGCGGGGAGGAAACCGACGCCTACCGGACGGTGCTTTCGGCGCTGAAGGAAACGGCCGGCGAGGCGCAGCGATCGGGCAAGCTTCCCGCGGGCAATCGCATTCTTTTTTATGCCGTTACGCCGCTGCCCGGCGCGGATATCGGCCGGCGCGGCACGGTAGCGCTGATTCGCGATATTACCGAGCAGGAGCATCTGGAGCGTACGCGGCACGATTATGTGGCCAATATTTCGCATGAGCTGCGCACGCCGCTGGCCTCCATGCGCGGGCTGGCGGAGGGGCTGCGCGACGGGCTGGTGACCGACCCTAAGGATCAGCAGCGGTATTTCAACATCATCGTGGGCGAGGTGACGCGTCTGTCCCGGCTGGTCAACGACCTGCTGGAATTGTCCTCGCTGCAGTCCAACCCCGCCGCGTTCGAAATGGAAACGATCGACCCGAACGAGCTGATCTATGAGCTGCAGGATCTCAACGAGCAGCTTTTTGCCAAGAAGGGGCTGCGCTTCCTGCGTTCGCTGCCGGACGAGCCGCTGCCGGATATTCGATCCAACGAGGACAGGCTTTCGCAGGTGCTGACGATTTTTCTGGACAACGCGCGCAAATATACGCCCGCGGGCGGCGAGGTGACCATCGGCGCGGAGCGCGCGGCGGGCGGCGTGCGCTTCTTTGTGCGCGATACAGGCGTGGGCATGGACGAGGAAACGCAGCGGCTGGCCTTCGAGCGCTTTCATCAGGCGGAGCGTGGGCGCAGCGATCAGGGCAGCGGGCTGGGGCTGTCCATCGCGCGGGAGATTTTGCAAAAGCTGGGCGTGGAGATCATGCTTCAAAGCGCGCCGGGAAAGGGCAGCGAATTTTCCTTTGTGATTGCCGGCTGCGCGGACGAAAGCGCCGCTAAGCGTCCGAACGCGTAAGAAACGGCGTTTTCTGGCAGCCTGCGTTTCATGCTTTCTTTTCGGTACAGATTGTGCTATAATGTTCATAACGGATCAAGAAAGGCTGGGAGATGGATTCATGTTCGGAAAAATGATGAACAGCTTTTACTACGGCAAAAGCGGCAAGGGCGATTTTCGTAAAGAAGATTTGCCCAAGAACCGCTGGCAGCTTTTCTGGGAAATGCTGCGCGTGCGCTTTTCCGCGCTGTGCCGGCTGAACCTGATGACGCTGGCGGCGTGGCTGCCGCTGATTATCGTGATCGGCATGTGCGTGAGCACACTGCTGAACGTAATGTCCATTACGGGGGACTACAGCAATTACGTTCAGACGGGCGATGCGGGCAACCTGAGTGAGGAACAGATCGCGGCGCTGGGCGAGCTAAACGTGACGGAGTTTACCCTCAACATGTTCCAGCAGTCCGTTTCTACCATGCTGCTGTGGCTGATTCCCGCCATCCTGATTACCGGCCCTGTGCAGGCGGGCATGGCGTATGTCACCCGCAACTGGAGCCGGGACGAGCATGCCTTTATCTGGGCGGATTTTAAGGACGCGGTAAAGGAAAACTGGAAGCAGGCGCTGGGCGTTTCGGCCGTTACGTCCGTCCTGCCGCTGATTATGTACGTGTGCTACCGCTTCTATGGCAGCATGACGCAGCAAAGCGCCTTTTATATCCTGCCGCAGATGCTGGTGATTATGCTGGGGCTGGTGTGGACGCTGGGCACGGTGTTTATGTACCCGATGATGGTCAGCTATAAGGTCACCTTCCGCGATCTGGTGAAAAACAGCGTCATGCTGGCCATCGCCCGCCTGCCGCAGACGGTCGGCGTAAGGCTGGTCGTGCTGCTGCCCATGCTGATTGGTCTTGCGGTGTTCTATTTTACGGCCTCGCCCCTTGTGCTGCTGATTGTGGCCTTGTATTACGCCGTGATGGGCTACGCCATGACGCGTTTTGTCTTCGCCAGCTATACCAACGCGGTGTTTGACCGCTACGTCAATTCCCATATCGAGGGCGCGAAGGTCAACCGCGGGCTGGCGACCGATACGGACGACGAGGACGCGGACGACGAGAACGCGCCGGAAGACTCAAAGCCTGCGGAGCAGGAAAAATAAGACGCCGTGGTTTTGCGCATACTATCGCCGGGAGGGGATGGTATGCGCATGCTGTCGAATGAGGAACGCGAAAAATACGAGGCCGCGCGGCAGCTGGGGCTGACGGACAAGCTGCTCAAGGTGGGCTGGGCGGGCCTGAGCGCCGCCGAAAGCGGAAGAATCGGCGGGATGGTTTCCGCACAAAGGAAAAAGCGACGGAGGACGTGAGCCATGTATACCACCGCCTTTGCACGGGTGTACGACGCGCTGATGGCGCAGGTGGATTACGAGGCGTGGGCGCGGCATTACGGCGCGCTGATGCGCGACGCGGGCGTGCCGGAGGGCGCGCGGACGGTGGAATGCGCGTGCGGCAGCGGTGGCATTACGCTGCCGCTGCGGCGCATGGGCTATCGGATGACGGGCGTGGACCTTTCCGAAAGCATGCTGGAGCGCGCCATGGAAAAGGCGCGCGCGGCGGGGCTGAGCGTTCCCTTTGTCCGGCAGGATATGTGCCGCTTGGCGGCGCCGCGCCGGGTTGATTGCGTGCTGTGCACGTGCGACGGCGTGAATTACCTGACTGCGCCCGAACGCGCAGAGGCCTTCTTTGCCGCCGCGTTTGCCGCGCTGCGCCCCGGCGGCGCGCTGATTTTCGATGTGTCCACGCCGGAAAAGCTGGCGGGGACGCTCGGTCATCATACGCTGACCTGCGCGGAGGATGAAATCGCGTATATTTGGCAGAACGCCTATCACGAAAAAAGCGCCTGTGTGGATATGACGCTTTCCATTTTTGAAAAACGGCCGGACGGCGCGTATGATCGACTGGAGGAGCGGCAGACGCAGCGTGCGCACAGCCGCGCCGAGCTGCGGTCATGGCTTGAGCAGGCGGGCTTTGAGCGCGTTCGCTTCTTCGGCCGCATGCGGATGACGCCGCCCCGCGCGGGCGACGACCGCTGGCATGTCGCCGCGAAAAAGCCTGTGTGAGCCAAAACATGCGGGGATTCGCCGCCTTGAAAGGACAAGGCGCGAACCCCCGCGTTTTTTGCTTGGTTATGGAAATCGCCTTTTTTCAGGAAAGCGGCGTCAAACGATGCCCAAAGCGGCCATTGTCATTGCTTCTTTTCCAGTACGCCCCACAAAGCAAGAAGGAATCCAATGGCAGCAGTGATGGAAAAAGTAACCATTGCGGGCGTCAATCCATACCGCCCAATATTTCGCATAGCCGACAGCTCGCCACTGACGCTCCACTCATTCGCCATGGCTCCTGCCAGAATGATGGCGTTAGCAAGGAATCTGCCGAGGAGCATCATGGATCCTAGGAGCACTTTCTTCATTTTGCTTTCCGCCGATTGGTATATTTTTATGCGGCCCGTTTCCTGCTATCGGCACGATCTGCATGGCAACACTGCGGAAACGATTTTCCTGCGCGAATTGTTCGGAAAATCTCCCCGCCCGGCAAGCCTGACGGTACGAATGAAAATGAAGGGCTGCCAACCTTCATTGCATCCCGCAGGCTTGGCCACGACTTTTTTGTCAGTCTGAGCCCCGCGTTGTGCAATAGCCTTTTTAGTGTATGAGCGCTTCCAAAATGGCGACGCCGGCGGAGCCGGCCATCAGCACAGCCAGTACAATGCACATGATGCGCACCATAAGCTTATGCTTTTCCTGCTGCTTTTTGGTTTTGACCGCCATAAGCCGTTCCTTTCCGGCGCGATTATTGCGCCTGCTGCTCGTATTCGTCAATCGCCTGCGCGAGCTGATCGGGGCAGGAGGTATTTCCGCGGCAGATGACGCCGCGCAGCAGCGTCTTCACGTCGTCGGCTTTGCGTCCGACGACCATGCGCGCCAAGCCCTGCGTGTTGCCGCGGCAGCCGTTGTGAAACTGGCAGTGCGTGATGACGCCGTTTTCGATTTCCAGATCGATCTGCGTAGAGCAGGTGCCCTTCGTTTTGTAATGATACATTGTGTTTTCCTCCCATTCTTTTGTTCAAACAGTATCGCCATGCCGCGCTTTGCCGTCCGCCGCGCAAAAGCATGCGCGCGCGCCGCCCTTTTGCGCCCATGGCGTTTACAGGCGCGGGTCGTTTGCCAAAATGGCGTATCCGGCCAGATCGACAAATCGTCCGTGCAGCAGCTTTGCGCCGCGCATTGTGCCCTCATAGCGCATGCCCGCATGCGCCATGACGCGTCCGGAGGCGGGATTTTCCGTTGCGTGCTGCGCCTCGATGCGATGCAGGCGCAGCGTGTCGAACCCGAAGGCGACCACTGCGCGCAGCGCCTCGGTCATCAGCCCCTGATTCCAATAATCGCGCGACAGGCTGTAGCCCACCTCGGCGCTTTGATGGTCGGTATTGACCCACATGAACCCGATGGTGCCGATCATGCGGCCGCTGCTGCGCAGCACAATGGCGTAGCAGCCGGGAAGCCCCTTGCGGTACTGCCGGCGCGCGGCGCGCAGGTAGCGGCGCGTTTCCCGGAGCGAACGGTGCGCGTCCCAGAGCACATAGCGGCTCACGGCGGGGTCGCTGGCGTAGGCGTACATATCCTGCGCGTCGCGCATTTGCAGCGGGCGCAGCGTCAGCCTGTCCGTTTCCAAAACGGGCAGGCAGGAAAAGATTCCTTCGTAGAACTGCATGCTGTTTCCTTCTTCGCGCGGATTTGGAGCGCAATCATTTTCCCGCATGGGAAGGATATGCGCCGCCGATTCGTTCTATTTGTGCCGGAACATGCAGCGCGGGCGCATCGCCGGCATGGAGCAGCCGCTGCGCCATCATCAGCCCGATGATCGTTTTGCTGTCGCGCAATTCGCCGCCCATGCACAGCGCGACGGCCTGCTCCAGCGGCATTTTGGTCAGCCGCAGGAATTCGTCCGCGTCCGGATGATCGTGATGCTGGCTCAGGCCGGTGGCCAAAAAAATGGAAATCTGCTCCGTGCAGAAGCCGGGGGTGGTATCGATTTTTGTTAAAAAGCGCCAATTTTCCGCCCGCAGGCCGGTTTCCTCCTCCAGCTCGCGTCTGGCTGCGGCGAGGGGGTTCTCCTGCGCGGCGTCCAGCTTGCCGGCCGGTATCTCCCACGTGAAGCGCCCGACCGCCACACGATGCTGCCGCACCAGCGTGACGTTTCCGTCGTCGTCGATGGGCACAACCGCCGCCGCGCCGCGGTGCTTGACCACCTCGCGCAGCGCCGTTTGCCCGTCCGGCAGGCGAACCTGCCAGTGCTCCACGTTAATCAGCTTTCCGTGAAAAACTTCTTCTCCCGAAAGAAAGGTCTCCCGCAGCGCGTCGTCTGTCATGCGCGTTCCCTCCGTTCGTTGCTTTCCTGCTTTACCGCGCACATATTCCACACGCGCGGCGGGAAATCCTGCATGCGGGCGCGGGAATGTTATCCTGCCGTGGGATTTTGCCGGACGTGCCAATTGACATTGTTATCTTTTTGTAATACAATTGAAATAATCCATGCGCTTTTTTTTCGATGGATTCCGAAGGAGGCATCGTTGCTTATGAAACAGGAAGGTTCTTTGCAGCTCCGAAAGGTACTTGCGCTGGTGCTTGCGGCGTTGCTGGCGCTCTCGCCGCTTGCGGCGTTGGCCGGCGGGCTTCCGGCCGATCCCTGCATTATCAGTGTGCAGTGGACGGACGGGCAGGGCATGACGCAATTCGCGCAGGCCGTGCGTGTGCCCTATGCCGGCTTTGAGGATTGCTATTGGGTGCAGGTACCCGCCGACGCGCCGCTGCAGGGGTTGACGCTGCAGATCATGGATACGACGGGCATGTATCCCCGCTTTTCCATCTCATCGGGCAGTCTGCTGTCCTTTGTGACGGACGCGGGCACGTCGTTGACCACGGGCACGCCTGTGGAAATCATGGCCTATACCGCCGATGGAGAACCGGGCGCGTGCTATTACCTGTACATTTCTACGCTTGCGGCCCTGCCGGAAGCGCCGGGCGCGCTGGACGCGCCGACCGAAGCGCCGACCGAAGCGCCGACGGCTGCGCCGGTCATGCCGGTTGAGATTCCGGTGCGCTACATGTGCGACGGCTACGAAATCGCTTCGGCGACGGTGGCGACGCTGCAGGAGGGCAGCACGCCGGTGTACGCGCA
>CAKTXZ010000018.1 GCA_934632155.1 uncultured Clostridia bacterium
GAAATAATATACACAAGCCCGTGTGCGGGGCGGCGAACGCCGCCAACCGGATTTTCAATGAAAATCCGGGCAAAACGCCAAAAAAGGCGCAGAGGAAAGCAAGTTTTCCTCTGCGCTTTTTTGCGTTTGCGTACCGCACACGGGGAATTTGACGTGCGTAAGGTTATCCTGCATGTACAGAATATTTTGCGCATGTTGGGCGATTCTGCATGCGAAAACTGATTGAAAGCTACAGGCTTTGTGTGTTCGCATGGCGCATCGCGCAGAAACAATCGGCTTACCTTGTTCCGTATCATTGCGGAAAAGGGTCAAGGGGCGAAGTCCCTTGCCGGGGCGCGGGGCGGGAGCCCCGCAAGCGCGGCGTAAAGACATTGCTTGAAAGCAATAAAGCTTGAGGGACAGCGTGTGGACGTCAGCAAAAGCTGGCCGAAAGCAACCGACCTTGCGTGCTCACGCGTCGCATTCGCCGGCGGCGCAGAGCGAAGCGGGCGGATTACCCGCAGGCTCGGCGGCCTTTGCAAAGTGGATGCGGCCGTCGTGCATGCGCATGTCGACGGTGTCGCCCAAGCGTATTTCGCCGGCAATCAGCTTTTCGCTCAGGGCGTCCTCGATGGTACGCTGAATGACGCGGCGCAATGGACGCGCGCCGTACTGGTCGTCAAAGCCGGCCTGCGCCAGATGCGCGACCACATCCTCGCCGTAGCGCAGGATAACGCCCTGCTCGCGAAGGCGGGCGGCGACCTGCGAAAGCATGAGCGCGGCGATGCTGCGGATATCCTTTTCGTTGAGCTTGTGGAAAACGATGGTCTCGTCGACGCGGTTGAGGAATTCAGGGCGGAAGACGTGGCGAATGTCGGCGAGCACCCTTTCCTTCATGCGCTCATAATCCATGGCGTCCTGAACGCCCGCGCCAAAGCCCATGCCGCCGCGCTGGGCGGATTGCGCGCCGGCGTTGCTGGTCATGACGATGATGCAGTTTTTGAAGCTGACCACGCGTCCCAGATTATCGGTCAGGCGGCCGTCCTCCAGAATTTGCAGCAGCATGTTGAATACGTCGGGGTGCGCCTTTTCGATTTCATCAAAGAGCACCACGGAATACGGCTTGCGGCGCACGGCCTCGGTCAGTTGTCCGCCTTCCTCAAAGCCGACATACCCCGGCGGCGAGCCGACCATGCGCGATACCGTGTGCTTTTCCATATATTCGGACATGTCCAGCCGGATCAGCGCGTTTTCATCGCCGAACATGGCTTCGCCCAGCGCGCGGCAAAGCTCGGTCTTGCCCACGCCCGTGGGGCCGAGGAAAATAAAGCTGCCGATGGGGCGTTTGGGGTCCTTCAGCCCGGCGCGCGCGCGGCGAATGGCGCGGCTGACGGCGGAGACCGCTTCGTCCTGACCGATCACGCGGGCGTGCAAAAGCTGCTCCAGATGCAAAAGCCGCTGCGTTTCCTCCTCCGTCATTTTCCGGACGGGAATGCCCGTCCAGCCCGCGACGACCTGCGCGATGTCCTCCTCGCCGACGGTATCCTTCGCGGCGCGCTTGCGCTTTTCCCATGCGGCGCGCTTTTCGTCGATCTCGGCGCGCAGCGCGTGCTCGCGGTCGCGTAGGCCGGCGGCCTTTTCGTAGTCCTGCTTGTCGATGGCCTCGCGCTTTTCGCGCAGTACGCCCTCCAGCTCCTTTTCCTGCCGCTTTACATCGGGCGGCGCGGTAAAGGCCTGAATGCGAACGCGGGACGCGGCTTCGTCCATCAGGTCGATGGCCTTGTCGGGCTGAAAGCGATCGGCAATGTAGCGGCCGGACAGCTTCACCGCCGCGGCCAGCGCCTCGTCGGTAATGCGCACCTTGTGATGCGCCTCGTATTTGTCGCGCAGCCCCTTCATAATGGCCAGCGTTTCCTCTTCCGTCGGCTCGGCGACCATGACGGGCTGGAAGCGCCGCGCCAGCGCCGCGTCCTTTTCGATGTGCTTGCGGTATTCATCCAGCGTGGTTGCGCCGATGCACTGCATTTCGCCCCGCGCCAACGCGGGCTTGAGAATATTCGCCGCATCCATGGAGCCCTCGGCCTTGCCCGCGCCGATGATGTTTTGCAATTCGTCGATAAAGAGGATCACGTCGCCGCGTTTTTTCACCTCGTCCAGCGTGTTCTTGAGGCGCTCCTCGAATTCGCCGCGATATTTGCTGCCAGCGACCATCGCGCCAAGATCAAGCGCGATGATTTTTTTGTCCGACAGCGTGTCGGGCACGTTGCCCTGAACGATCTTCTGCGCCATGCCCTCCGCCACGGCGGATTTGCCCACGCCCGGCTCGCCGATGAGCACGGGATTGTTTTTCGTGCGGCGGGAAAGAATCTGCACGATGCGCTCAATTTCATTCGCGCGGCCGATGACGGGATCCAGCTCGCCTCTCTGGGCGGCGAGCGTCAGATCGCGGCCGTATTTTTGCAGGCAGCTTTCGCCCTCCTGCCGGTCGGCGGGCGCGTCGCTCTCCTGTCCCAGCGCGTCCTGAACGCTTTTTCGGATTCTTTCAATGTCGCACCCCATGCTTTCGAGCACCTGCATGGCCATGCTTTCCTCATCCTGTAAAAGCGCCAGCCAGAAATGCCCCGAGGAAACGTAGGGCTGCCCCAGCCGCGCGGCCTCGCGGATGGCGGTTTCCAGCAGCTTTTTCGCCCGCGGCGTCAGCTCCACCGGCGCTCCGGAGCCGCCGCCCATGCCGGAAAGCTGCCGGACGGCTTCGCGTGCCGTTTCCACGATCACATGCTCGGGCAGCGCGGGCGCGTCGCTGCGCGCCTCCTTCAGCAGCGCCAGCAGGAAATGCTCGCTGCCTACATAGCCCTGCCCCAAATCGGCGGCATATTGCTGCGCGGCGGCGATTACCCGCTGCGCGCGCTCGTTAAAGCGGCCAAAGATTGCCATATTGCTTATCCTCCCTGTATCGCGCCGCGAATGACGCGGCTGCGCTCCTCGTCCTGCTCCTGCGCGGTCAGCCTTCTGCCGGCGCTGCGCTCCACATGCGCTGGCTGCGCGGCGGTGAGAAGCGCGTCGCATTGCGCCGTCGTGAGTGGCAAAAGCCCGAGCGCGGCGCCCAGCCGCAGGCTGCTCCAATGCGCCATAAACTCGCCGATGGGCATGCGCCGCGCGTTTGCGCATAGCCCGTAGGCGCGAAAAATCTGATCCTCGAGCGATATATCCCGCCGCTCCATGGCGCGGGCGCGGAGGGCGTCCTCCATTTCGGCCAGCTTGCGCGCCATCGCGGAAACGGATTGAAGAAGCTCCTGCTCGGACTGTCCCAGCGTCGCCTGATTGCTCATCAGATACAGGCAGCCGCGCGCCTCGCTGCCCTCGCCGTATACGCCGCGCAGCGTCAGCCCTAGCTTCGCCGCCAGCTGGTTGACCTTGCCCATCTGCTTGAGCAGGCGCAGCATGGGCAGATGCAGCAGCACCGACGCGCGCATGCCGGTGCCCGTGTTTGTCGGGCAGGCGGTCAGGTAGCCCAGCTGCTCGTCGAAGGCGAAGGCGAATTTGGCCTGCACGGCCTCCTCCACGGCGAAGACGGCCTGCGCCGCCTGATCCAGACTTTCGCCGGGGAAAATCGCCTGCAGGCGCAGGTGATCCTCCTCGTTCATCATGACCGACAGCCGCTCGTCCGCCCGGATCAGCGCCGCGCCGATGTCCTCGCGCCGCATCAGATCGGCGCTGATGAGATGCGACTCCTGCAGGGCGGTTTTGTCCTGCGCGGAGGCGGCGGACAGCGGCACGTAGCGGTAGCTTTCCGGCGTTTCCCGCAGCGCCGCCAGCGTGCGCGCCGCGCATTCCGCGGCCTGACCGGCGGTCATCTTTTCCTGAAAGGGTAAATCCTCATAATTCCGGGCCAAGCGCACCCGGGACGATACAATGACGTCGCTCATGCGTTTTCCTCCCGCGCGTTCGTCATGGCGCGCAGCTGGTCGCGTAAAACCGCGGCCTCCTCGAAATTTTCCTCCGCCACGGCCTGCTCCATCCGCGCGCGCAGCCGCGCTATTTCGTTCAGGCGGCTCTGCTCCTGCTCGCTCACGGGCGGGCGGCGGCCCGTGTGCCGCGTTTTGCCCTGAATGCGGGAAAGCAGGGGCGTTAATTCGCTGCGGAACGCCGTGTAGCACGCCGCGCAGCCCAGCCGCCCGCTCTTTTGAAATTCGGCGTATGTTTCGCCGCAGTCGGGGCATACCAGATCGGGCGTTTTTTCCTTTTTGACCATGGCGGCCAGTACGGCGGCCAATACGCCCTGAATGTCTCCGGTTTGGTATTTTTTCACGCAGTCCCGGCACAGATGCCGGGAGGAGGACACGCCGTTGACCACCGTGGTCAGCACGACCTGCGCCTCCTGTCTGCCGCATTCCTCACAAAGCATGCGTTTCGCTCCTTTCGCTCTCTGCCATCCTATGCGGTATTGTGCCGCGGCGGACGCGGGACGCTTCATCCATTTTCCGGCGTTTTCTGCCGTGCGATTTCCAGCAGCATGTTTTTCAGTATTTTGGCGCGCAGCACATCCTTGGCCGCCTCCGGCACGGGCACGGACATGGCCTGCGGCGAAACCGCCGCCGCCATCAGGCAAGCCTGCGCGGGGGTGATCGCCTTTCGCTCCGCCAATTGGCGGCAGATGGCCTGCGCCGTTTGCGCGTCGATGCTTTCGCCGATGCGTTCGCGCAGAAGATACGTCAGGTGATCCCCCGGCGCGGAACGCACCCGCACAATGCGGATGTAGCCGCCGCCGCCGCGCTGGCTGGAGATCACGTATCCGTGGTCGGGCGTAAAGCGCGTGGCCAGCACATAGTTGATCTGGCTCGGCGCGCAGTGGAAGTATTCCGCCAGCTCGTTGCGCTTGAGCTCAACCTCCGGCTGATCCTCGCGCAGCATTTCCTTGATGAACGATTCTATCGTATCACTTAAACGCAAAGCGAATCCCTTCTTTACGAATTTTGTCTTTCTTTGACCATTGAAGTGTAGCACACTTTTTCGGAAATTGCAAGACGGAAAAAACGGGCCGTGCGCAGAGAACGAGAGCGCCCTTCGCCGCGCTTTCCGCCCGTTTGGCTTGTGCGGGAAAGGAAAGCGTGATAAAATGGCGTGGATCATCGGAAGGGAGGCGCGGACGCGGCTGCGCCCGCAAAGAAAGGCATGCGGATTATCGTCGTGGGCGGAATGAATCTGGATCTGCTGGGGATGCCGACGCAGCGGCTGCTGCCCGGGGATTCGACGCCGGGAAAAATCGTCATGCGTCCGGGCGGCGTGGGGCGCAATATCGCCGCGCGGCTGCGCGCGCTGGGCGCGCAGGTCAGTCTGGTTACGGCGCTGGGCGCGGACGAAAAGCGCGCGCTGCTGGAGGCGGACTGCCGGGCGCGGGGAATCGACCTGTCCATGGCGGTGGAAACGGCCCTGCCGACGCCAAGCTATCTGTGCGTGCACGACGAAACGGGCGATATGGTGGCGGGTGTGAACGATATGTCCGCCATGGCGTGCGTCACGCCCGAGGCGCTGGAAAAGCGGCTGCGCTTTGACGGTGCGGACGGGTGCGTGCTGGACGCGAACCTGCCCGAGGAAACGCTGGCGTATCTGGCGCGGGCGACGCGCCTGCCCATTTTGCTCGATCCGGTCAGCTGCGCCAAGGCGCCGCGGGTAACGCCGCTGCTGCCGCTGCTTGCCGCCGTGAAGCCCAATTGGCTGGAGGCGAAATATATGACGGGCGAGGAAACGCCCGAGGCGGCGGCGCAGGCGCTGCACGCGCAGGGGGCGAAGCGCGTGTTCATTTCCATGGGCGCAAAGGGCGTTTATTATCTGGACGATACGCTGCGGGGAATTGCGCCTGCCAAAGTGCTGCCGCATACGCCGCTGACCGGCGCGGGCGACGCCTGCTGCGCCGGGCTGACGATGGCGCTGCTTCGCGGCGAGGATGCGCGCGCCTGCGCCGAGGCGGGCTGCCGCGCGGCCTACGACGCGCTGATGCGGGAGGGCTGAAGCGGCGGCGGGGCTTTGCATTGTGCGAAGGAAAGGATCAAAACTGTCTATGCCGCGCCCAGACGCAGCCTCAACCCGCGCCTTTTTCCGCCCGGCGAGGCCCCGCGCCTGAGCCGGAACGAAAATGCGCCGCGTATTTCGCCGCGTCAGACTGTCGAAAAAGTTTTTCGACAGTCTTCAAATGTAAGACCCTTAAAGCGATTTTACATTTTCCTGTAAGCCTGCGGCTTACGGTTGGAAAATGATAGCGGAAGCGGTCTTGCCTACCGCTCCTCGAACCGGCAAAGCCGGTTCTGCGGATAAAAAATGAAGGGGCTGCGACCCCTTCATTCCTCCCCGGAGCTTTAACGAAGCTTTTCTGACAGGCAGGCGCCGCGTATTTCGCCGCGGTTTTCTTGGGAAGCGTGTAAACGGTAAAATTTTTCAGTTTTGCGCCCGAAAAAGCAAAAAAACCATGCAAAGGTGCTTGCGCGAAACGAAAAAAGAGTCTATAATGACGGCGGTTGGCAAAATCGGGTCTGTGGTTGCAAGCCGATGCCAGTCGCAGGCAAAGCGGTCCACGTAAGCCGGAAAAATTCCGGTGAGCATGGTGCGGTCTAGATGTAAGCCCGGCCGCGCGAAAGCGCGAGAGGATAGCGTGAGGGCGCAAAGGCGCAGAGCAACGTCCCGGCCGGCGAGTGTGGGGGCAAAGACCAGGTCAGCCGACGCTAACCGATAACATAATCAGGGGGTCGCAAACAACATGTATCAGGACAAAACGTTGGTGTGCCGTGACTGTGGCAAGGAATTCGTGTTCACAGCCGGTGAACAGGAATTCTACGCTGAAAAGGGCTTCCAGAACGAGCCCACCCGTTGCCGGGAGTGCCGTCAGGCGCACAAGGCTGCGCGGAACAACAACGGCCCGCGGGAAATGCATGACGCCGTGTGCGCCAATTGCGGCGCGCATACGCAGGTGCCCTTCCAGCCCCGCGAAGATCGTCCCGTTTATTGCAGCGAGTGCTTCGCCGCGATGCAGCGCAGGTAAGATCACAGGAGCGTCCGAGCAATCGGGCGCTCCTTTGCTAAAGCCGCAGTTTTGACGAGCGCTGCGAAAGCGCTTCATCCTTGAGGGCAAGGCGCGGAAATGCTTTTCCTGCGCCGCCGCGTCGCAAAATCTCCCCGTCCGTCCGACAAGGCCGGGCGATACGAATGAAAAAGAAGGGGAAGCCGCCCGCAATTTGCAGGCAGCAGCTCCTTCATCGTTGCCTGAATCCCCTTACGCCCAATGCTGTCCGCCTTTTTGAGCGTCGCTTCGGGCGCGCCGTCGGGCGCTTTTTTTATTGCTTTGACAGAGCGCGCTGCAGGCGTTTTTTTATTAGGGCGAGGCTGCAAGCCGCGCGCTGCTTTAATCGCCCGCCGGGCGAAGCAGCACGGCCTCGCGCACGCCGTATTTTGCGTTGAGAACATGCGTTTCGCCCGTTTGCGAAAAGCCCATTTTGCGGTAAAGATGCATCGCAGCCGCGTTGTCGCACAGCACGGTTACACGCATATCGCGGCGGGCGTCCAGCCGGGCAAGGGCGAAACGCACGGCGAATTGCCCCGCGCCGCGGCTCTGATAGGCTGGGCGAACGTAGAGCGTGCAGATTTCGTTGCGCGTAAAATCCAGCGTCATCACGCCGATGATCTCGTCCCGCAGCCGCAGCGCCAGCACGCACTGCCCAAGCTCCATCTGCCCGCGCAGCAGCATGGCCATGTGCTCGGGCGTATGCTGGGCAAAAAAGGCGGCGGAGCAATGCGCCCTGTGCGCCGCGCGCCAGCTTTCGCAATACGCGGCGGCGACGAGCGGAAGCAGCGCCTCTCGCCGCGCGGCGGCGCGCTGCATTTCCTCTACATCGGCGCCGGGCAGCGGCGAAAGCGGGCAGAGCGAATATTCCGCCGAAAGCAGCGCCTCGGCATGCGCCCGCGCGGCGCGCATGGCCGTGGGAATGGGCAGCGAACGCATGACGTCAAGGCGCACAAATTCGCCCTGCCGCGCGGTGGGCGACTGCGCGTGGCAATGCCACAGGTGCATTTGCCAGATTCGATGCGTGAATACATGCTTCGCCTCGCCCAGCGGCACAAGATAATCCGGCGTTACGCCCATCGCGCGCAGGCCGTCCGCGATTTGCGCCGGGTCGCTTGCGTTTTCGAGCATCGGGTAAACCCACAGCCCCTCCAGCAGCCTTTCCCGCCGCCGCGTCATGAGCGTTTTCCCCTCGCTGGTGACGATCGCCACCGCCATGTCGACCGTTACGGGCGGCCGCGAGGCCGTCTTGACGGGCAGCGCGTCGGCGTCGCCCGCGCGATACGCGTCGCACAGCGCCCGCAGCGGGCAGGGCTGCGCGGCGTTGTCGCAATCCGGCGTGCCGGGGCAGCAAAGCGACGCGCCCAGATCCATCAGCGCCTGATTGAAATCCCCGCAGCGCGTGGACGGCATATCCTGATTGCCCAGCGCGAGCAGCCTTCGCCGCACGGAGGGCGCGCCCACGTCCTCCCGAACGCCGTGCACGCGGGAAAGCACGCGCGTCAGGTTTCCGTCCATGGCGGGGCATGGCAGCCCGAAGGCGATGGAGGCGACCGCCGCAGCGGTATAATCGCCGACGCCCGGCAGGGCGCGCAGCGCGTCGTAATCCGCCGGGAAAACGCCCTGAAAGCGCGAAGCAATTTCCTTCGCCGTCTTATGCAGGTTGCGCGCGCGCGAATAATAGCCCAGCCCCTCCCAGCACTTGAGCACGTCCTGCTCCGGCGCGGCGGCAAGGGCGAAAACGTCCGGAAAGCGCGCAAGAAAGCGCGTGTAATACGCGCCGGCCGTTTCGGTTCGCGTCTGCTGCAGCATAATTTCGCTTACCCATACGCGGTAGGGATCCTTCGTGCCGCGAAAGGGCAGCTTCCGCCCGTGCGCGTCGTACCATGGCAGCAGCGCCTGCGCAACCGTGCTTTCCATGCTTCGTCCTCCCCTTTTTGCATGCGAAATATGTCGAAGGAATTATACCACGCCGGAGCCGGAGGGGGCAAGCAAAACACGGCGTTGGATTGATTTTCCGCTTGCCCGGAAATCGACGGGCGGCGCGCTTTGGCGGGAAATACCGCGCAATTCGCCCGCGGCAGGAAGGCGTCTCTGCTTCCGAACCTGAAAGCACCGTCCCTTTCAATCGCGCAATTCGCCCGCGGCGCGAAGGCGTCTCCCATGCCGTTTGCCGCTTGCAGTTTTTCGATTTACGCCCGTAAATGCTGGGAAGCGGCCATTGAATCCGGTCAAAAAGCGCTTGTCGCCGCGCCGACCTGTTCGCGCGCTGTTCCCGGTCATTCCGCCTGCGCCTGGCGGCTTCGGAACGCCGCTTGCATGGAAGACGCGTGGTCAGGGGGAATTCGCCGTTTGCGTGCCGATTGCGTGCCGATGCGACGCACGGCGCGGCGGGAAAGTCTTCCCATTTTTATGGATCATCTTGAAAATTAACAGTTTTTTAACAATTTTCCGGTTGTGCAAATTTCGTATTTGTAATATACTATGCAAGGATGATTTAGCACTCATCAATAAAGAGTGCTAACAGCAATCTGCTGTCATATCATTAAGGAGGATCATTATGAACGTGAAACCGTTGGGTGACCGCGTGGTCATCAAGAATGTAGAAACCGAAGAAACCACTAAGAGCGGTATCGTGCTGCCCGGCTCCGCCAAGGAAAAGCCCCAGATGGCGCAGGTGCTGGCCGTGGGTCCCGGCGGCGTGGTGGACGGCAAGGAAGTTAAAATGCAGGTGGCCGTCGGCCAGAAGGTGATCTATTCCAAGTACGCCGGCACCGAAGTAAAGCTGGACGGGCAGGAAATGATTATCGTACGGCAGAGCGACATTCTGGCCGTTGTGGAATAACACGGCATATTGTGAAGGAGGCAATTCATTATGGCAAAGCAACTTAAATACGGCGAGGACGCGCGCCATTCTCTGGAAGCGGGCATCAACGCGCTGGCGAATACCGTGAAGATCACCATGGGGCCCAAGGGTCGCAACGTGGTGCTGGACAAGAAATACGGCTCTCCCCTCATCACCAACGACGGCGTGACCATCGCCAAGGAGATTGAGCTGGAGGATCCCTTTGAAAACATGGGCGCGCAGCTGATTAAGGAAGTCGCCACCAAGACCAACGACGTCGCCGGCGACGGCACCACCACCGCCACGCTGCTGGCGCAGGCCATCGTGCGCGAGGGTCTGAAGAATCTGGCTGCGGGCGCGAACCCGATGGTGCTCAAGAAGGGCATCGAGGACGCGACCGCCGCCGCCGTGGAGGGCCTGAAGGAAATTTCCCGCCCCATCTCCGGCAAGCAGGCGATTGCGCAGGTCGCTTCCATTTCCGCGGGCGACGAGGCTATCGGCCAGCTGATTTCCGACGCGATGGAGAAGGTCGGCAAGGACGGCGTTATCACCGTCGAGGAATCCAAGACCATGAAAACCGAAATGACCACCGTGGAGGGCATGCAGTTTGACCGCGGCTATGCCTCCGCCTATATGGTCACCGATACCGATAAGATGGTTGCCGAGCTGGATAACCCCATGATCCTGATTACCGATAAGAAGATCAGCAACATTCAGGAGATCCTGCCCGTTCTGGAGCAGGTTGTGCAGGCCGGCCGGAAGCTGCTTATCATCGCCGAGGACGTCGAGGGCGAGGCGCTGGCTACGCTGGTGGTCAACAAGCTGCGCGGCACGTTCACCTGCGTCGCCGTCAAGGCGCCCGGCTTTGGCGACCGCCGCAAGGAAATGCTGCGCGATATCGCCATCCTCACCGGCGGTCAGGTTATCAGCGAGGAGCTGGGCCTTGACCTGAAGGAGACCAAGCTGGATATGCTGGGTCAGGCGCATCAGGTGAAGGTGGACAAGGAAAACACCACCATCATCGACGGCGCGGGCAGCAAGGAGGAAATTGAAGCGCGCGTTGGCCAGATCAAGGCGCAGATTGCCGAAACCACCAGCGATTACGACCGTGAAAAGCTGCAGGAGCGGCTGGCCAAGCTGGCTGGCGGCGTGGCGGTCATTCAGGTCGGCGCGGCCACGGAAGTGGAAATGAAGGAACGCAAGATGCGCATCGAGGACGCGCTGGCCGCGACCCGCGCAGCCGTTGAAGAGGGCATCGTTCCCGGCGGCGGCGTGGCGCTGCTCAATGCGATTACCAAGGTGCAGCAGATCGTCGGCAAGAACACCGGCGACGCGAAGACGGGCGTTCAGATCATCCTGCGCGCGATGGAGGAGCCCATCCGCCAGATCGCGATCAACGCCGGCATCGACGGCGCCGTCATCATCGAGAACATCCGCCGCAGCCGCAAGACCGGCTATGGCTACGACGCGCTCAAGGGCGAATATGTCGACATGATCGACCGCGGCATCATCGACCCCACCAAGGTCGCCCGCAGCGCCCTGCAGAACGCCGCCTCCGTCGCCGCGATGGTGCTGACCACCGAATCGCTGGTGACCGACATCCCCGCGCCCGAACCCGCCGCGCCCGCCGCAAACCCCGGCATGGGCGGCATGTACTAAGCAAAATAAAGAAGGGGAAGAGATCGTCTTCCGCCATTCAGGCCCCCGCGCGAGCGGGGGCTTTGCCATTGTCGGGAGATTGGATTGTATGAAAGCAAAAATTGACGCGCCGCGCAAAAAATGCTACACTAGACATGCGGCGCGCGGGAAAGCGCCCGCATTCGGGCATTTGGGTATGGCGTGATGCGCTCTGGGCGTTTGCGCACGCGCAGCTTGACGGAGGGTGAAGACAATGAGGGCGCTCATCTTATCCTGCAATACAGGCGGCGGACATAATGCCGCGGGCCGCGCGATGGCCGAATGCTTTATCCGCCACGGCGACGAGGCGCTGTTTCCCGATTTTCTGGGGCTGAAGAACGAAACGGTTTCGCGGGTCGTGGGGGACGCGTATATCGACATGGCGCGCCGTACGCCGCGGCTTTTCGGCGGCGCGTACCGGCTGGGTATGGCCGTGTCGCGGCATTTCAGCCGCAGCCCCGTCTATCAGGCGAACCATTACATGGCCAAGTATCTGGCCGAATATTTGCGGGAGAATCCCGTGGACGTTATCGTCATGCCGCACCTTTACCCCGCGGAAACGGTAACGTATATGAAGCGCCGCGGCGAGGCGCTGCCGCCGACCTATGCCGTCGCGACGGATTATACCTGCGTTCCCTTCTGGGAGGAAACGGACTGCGATTATTATGTTATCCCGCACGCCGAGCTGGCGGGCGAATTTATCGATCGCGGCGTGCCGCCGGAGAAGCTGCTGCCCTACGGCATCCCGACCTCCGACGCCTACCGGCAGGGGCAGACGCGTGATGCGGCGCGCGCGGCGCTCGGCCTGCCCGCCGAGGGCGATTGCCTGCTTGTCATGGGCGGCAGCATGGGCGCGGGCTCGCTGCTGCAACTGACCAAATGCCTGCTGGCCGACGCGCCGGGGGCGCATATTGTCGTCATTGCGGGCAGCAACCGAAAAACGGCGGAGAAGCTGCAGGCGCTGGCCGGGCAAGACGCGCGCCTGACCGTGCTGCCCTTTACCAAGCAGGTGCCGTTGTATTTTCGGGCCTGCGACGCGCTGTTTACCAAGCCCGGCGGGCTGACCTCCACCGAGGCCGCCGTCAGCGGCATTCCGATTATCCACACCGCGCCCATTCCGGGCTGTGAAACGCAAAACCGCGCGTTTTTTACCAAGCATGGGCTGAGCGTTTCCGCCTCCACCGTTCAGGGACAGGCGGCAGCGGGGCTCGCGCTGCTTGCGCTGCCTGACGCGCGCGCTGAAATGGCGAAAAAGCAGCGTGAATATATTCATGCCGATGCGGCGGAGCGGATTTATCAGCATATTCGGGCCCGCGTCGAAGGGCGCTGACGCGCTTCGGGCGGCGGAAAAGGTATGTTCGGCAGCCATCAAATGCAAGTCTGCGAAAGCGGTCTTACATTTGGGGCGTCCATTTGTTGAAAAACGGGCGGCGAAAGCCGGCTCAAAGTGCGCCGCCTGTCTGAATGGGAGCATGGTATCAGAATTTAACAGGGCTGTTGCAGGCGGTGCAGCAGCCCTGTTTCAGACTGTCGAAAAAGCTTTTTCGATAGTCTGCAAATGCAAGTCCGCTAAAGCAGACTTACATTTGAACCATCATTTTCGTGTAAGTCTACGGCTTACGGTCGGAAAAAGATCGCGGAAGCGGTCGTTTCTACCGCTCCTCGAACCAGCAAAGCCGGTTCTGCAGATGAAAAATGAAGGGGCCGCGACCCCTTCATTCATCCCCGGAACGCTAACAAGGCTTTTTTGACAGGCAGCAGCCCTGTTTATGTTTTTTGAAAAACGCGATCGATGGACATGCCGGGCAAGCGCCTCGCCCTGCCGCGGCTTAGATGTCGTTGAGAACGGCTTGATTTTCGGTTATATTTGCGCGTGGAAGATGTTCAAGTCTGCATTTGTGAAATACTTGTAGCTGACAAAGATATAGACCTGCGGCGATAGGGTGTAGTTGCAGCAGCACGCCAGATCGATCTGTGCGTGCTCATCCTTTCCAAAATCGACGATTCGATGTTCTTCTATCGTCGGCTCCCTTCGAAAGCAGGAGGAACCGTTGTTGAGGTTGCTCAGCTTGTCCGCGAGAATTGTGGCCGTAGTCCTGACGAGATGGTCGGGACTGCCGTTGAATCCCGGATCGGGGCCGTATCTGTCCACATATGCCCGCAGCTTTGTCAAGGCCGTATTTTCCTTACTGCCGATGAAGCTGATGAAATCAAAAAAGGACGGCAGCTTTTCGCGAAAGGGGCTGCGGACGGAGGGATCATAAAAAGGCCAGCAGCGGCAGTCGATAGGAAAGCAACCTTTCTCCCACACGACCTCCTGCAGCTTGTCCGCTGAAAATATATATTCAATCCGTACGTTGGCAATTCCCGCGACCGTGCCCTTCTGCGTCCGGAGGCGCTCCTGCGTGCATCTTTCCTCGTCAAAGGGAAGCGTTTCCTTTGCTCGAACGGTTGCCATGGAATCGCCGAAGCGAACGTCGTTTCGCAGCGTGAAGCCATAGGATGATTCTTCGGGCATTTTCGCCTCTCCTTTGTTTTTGTCTGTAAACACCGATGCAAAGCGCGCTTTCTTTCGGTCATGCTCATTATACTCAATATATTGAGTATAGTCAATATATTAAATTGGATAAGATAGGGCAGGGTGAGAAAAATGATTTCATACCGGCCTTTCTTTGAAACACTGCTGCGAAAAAACGTGACGGAATATCAGTTGATTTTTAAGCAGGGAATATCGGCAAACACCATTCATCGGATGAAGCATGGGGAGGCGATCAGCACAAAAACGATTGATACGCTTTGCTTTATTCTGAATTGCCCGGTAAGCGATATTCTGGAGTATGTCCGGGATACATGAAGGGGCTGCAGGAGGGCCTTGCGCGGCGGCGCGGCGGCAACGCCATCCCTTGGAAACTTTACCAGCGGCGCAAAACGGGCTGCCGCACACAACATTTTGCGGCGCGCCGTGATTCCATGCCCAAGATGGGGAAATAGCGCGGGAAGCGGCGGCGGCGCGGGGCCGCCAAGCGGCGAAAGGCGCGCGGCGGAGCCTGATGCGATACGCCCGGAAGCGTTGACATAACAAAACATGGAAAGGCGCGCGAAACGGCGATTTGCGGAAGCAAAAACATGAAAAAAAGCGAAAAAAAAAGTGAAAACAGGGGCGGAAAATGCTTGCAATCGGGAAAAAAATGCTCTATAATATGACTGTTGTCTGTTTATGGGATGAGGCGGTAAGTTGCCGTTCGGGCCAGAACGGGTAATTATCGCGGACCAGCCGGGGCACGACCCCGACGAACGGACTCGAGCCGCAGAAAAACTGCGGAAGGCGACGGGCTCCCACGGACATGAGAAACGCACCCTGCGAGGCGTAGCCAGCCGCATGGGAGACTCCCCCCGTGACAGCCGTGAGTACGAAATCAAGGAGGAAAAAACATGGCCAGCCAGAAAATCCGCATCAAGCTCAAGGCGTACGAGCACAACCTGATCGATCAGTCCGCCGAGCGCATTGTGGAAACCGCGAAGCGCACCGGCGCACGGGTATCCGGCCCGATTCCGCTTCCCACCGAAAAGGAGATCGTCACGATCCTCCGCGCCCCGCACAAGTATAAGGACAGCCGCGAGCAGTTTGAACGCCGCACGCATAAGCGCCTCATCGACGTGCACAATCCCAATCCCCGCACCGTGGACGCCATGATGAAGCTCGATTTGCCCGCTGGCGTCGAGATCGAAATCAAGCTGTAAGCAGGAGGGCAATTATGAAAAAGGCAATCGTAGGCAAAAAGCTGGGGATGACCCAGATTTTCCTGCCCGACGGCCGTCTGGTTCCCGTGACGGTCATCCAGGCGGGCCCCTGCACCGTGGTGCAGAAGAAGACCATCGAAAAGGACGGCTATGAGGCCGTGCAGTTCGGCTTCGACCAGATTCCCGAAAACCGCGTGGAAAAGCTGGTGAACAAGCCGGACGCGGGCCACTTCAAGAAGGCCGGCGTCGCCCCGATGCGCAAGCTGCGCGAATTCCGTCTGGATGATTGCGCCGCCTATGAAATCGGTCAGGTCGTCAAGGCCGACGTCTTCGAAGAGGGCGAAAAGATCGACATCACCGGCATCACCAAGGGCCGCGGCTACACCGGCGCGATCTACCGCTGGAACCAGCATACCGGCCCCATGGCGCACGGCTCCAAGTATCATCGCGGTCTGGGCTCCATGAGCGCGAACTCCGACCCCTCCCGCGTGTTCAAGAACAAGCACATGCCCGGCCATTACGGCGTCGAGCGCGTGACGATTCAGAACCTGTCCATCGTCAAGGTGGACGGCGAACGCAGCCTGCTGCTCGTTCGCGGCGCGGTTCCCGGCCCCAAGGAAGGCCTGCTGCTTATCCGCAATACCTGCAAGGCCTGATTGAAGGAGGACAAAAACAATGCCTAATATCGAAGTTGTCGACATGCAGGGCAAGAAAGTGGGCAGCATGGAGCTGAGCGAAGAAATCTTCGCCGCGAAAGTGAATGCCCCCGCCATGCATCTGGTCGTCCGCTCCATCCTGGCCAATCAGCGTCAGGGTACCCAAAGCGCCCTCACCCGCGGCATGGTTCGCGGCGGCGGCCGGAAGATCTACCGCCAGAAGGGCACCGGTAACGCTCGCCATCATGGCAACCGCGCTCCCCAGTTCCGTCATGGCGGCGTGGTGTTCGCGCCCCAGCCCCGCGATTACGTGGTGAAGGTGCCCAAGAAGGTGCGCCGCATCGCCATGAAGAGCGCGCTGACCGAAAAGTTCAACGAGGGCAACATCATCGTGGTCGACCAGATCACGCTGGCCGAAGCCAAGACCAAGCACATGGTCGAGGTGCTCAAGAATCTGGGCGTCGAAAAGAAGGCGCTGCTCGTGCTTCCCGGCCGCGACGAAACCGTTATCCGCGCCGGCAAGAACATTCCCACCCTCAAGGACGCCTACGTCAACACCATCAATGTGTATGACCTGCTCAACGCCGAAAAGATCATCGTGCTGAAGGCGGCCATGGAAAGCATTCAGGAGGTGTACGCATGAAAAATCCTCATGACATCATCCTGCGCCCCGTCCTGACGGAAAAGGGCTACGACGGCATCGCCGATAAGCGCTATGTCTTCGAAGTGGCCATCGACGCAAACAAGGTCGAGATTAAAAAGGCGCTGGAGAAGGTATTTCCTTCTATTAAAGTAGCGCGGGTCAACACCCTGCGTACCCTCGGCAAAATCAAGCGTCAGGGCGCGCACGCCGGCCGTACCCCCGAGATCAAGAAGGCCTACGTCGTGCTGACGGAAGATTCCAAGCCCATCGAGTTCTTCGAGGGCATGGTGTAAGGGAGGAGAAGAATTATGGCCATCCGAGTTTATAAGCCGACTTCGTCCGCCCGCCGCTTTATGTCGGTGCTGACGTATGAAGAAATCACCAAGAAGACGCCGGAAAAGAGCCTGACCGAATACCTCAAAAAGCATTCCGGCCGCAACAAGCAGGGCAAGATCACCGTTCGCCATCAGGGCGGCGGCAACAAGGTCAAGTACCGCGTGATCGACTTCAAGCGCAACAAGCTGGGCATTCCCGCCAAGGTTGCCGCGATTGAATACGACCCCAACCGCAGCGCGTTCATCGCCCTGCTCAACTATGCCGACGGCGAAAAGCGCTACATTCTGGCGCCGCTGGATCTGAAGGTCGGCGATACCGTGGTTGCCGGCGAAAACGCCGACATCAAGCCCGGCAACGCGCTGCCCATGGCCAACATCCCCGTCGGTACCCTGATCCATAACCTTGAGATCAAGCCCGGCCGCGGCGGCCAGCTTGTTCGTTCCGCCGGCGCTTACGCGCAGCTGATGGGCAAGGAAGGCGCTTACGCGCAGGTGCGTATGCCCTCCGGCGAATTCCGCAAGTTCCCTGTGAACGCCATGGCCACCATCGGCACCGTGGGCAACACCGACCACAGCAACGTTCGCATCGGTAAGGCCGGCCGCAAGCGTCATATGGGCATTCGTCCCACCGTCCGCGGCGTTGTGATGAACCCGTGCGACCATCCCCATGGCGGCGGCGAAGGCAAATCCCCCGTTGGTATGCCCGCTCCTGTTACTCCGTGGGGCAAGCCGGCGCTGGGCCTGAAGACCCGCAAGCACAAGAAGTATTCCAATAACTTGATCGTCAAGCGTGCCAGCAAGAAGTAAGCCCGGCGCATATAGGAAGGAGGCAACCCCATGAGCCGTTCCGTTAAGAAAGGCCCGTTTGTACAGGAAGCGCTCTATAAGCGCATCGTGGATATGAACAAAACCGGCGCCAAGCAGGTTCTCAAGACCTGGAGCCGCGCCTCGACCATCTTCCCCGAATTCGTCGGCCACACCATCGCGGTGCATGACGGCCGCAAGCATGTTCCGGTTTATATCACCGAAGACATGGTCGGCCATAAGCTGGGCGAATTTGCCCCCACCCGCACTTTCCGCGGGCATGCGGGTGAAAAGGCCTCGGCCCGTAAATAAGGGAAGGAGCGAATAAAAGATGGCAACTCGTACCCGTGAAAAGGGCGCGGCCCGCGCGGAAAATCGCGACAAGCGTCCCCAGGCCCACGCCAAAAATATCCGCCTGTCCCCCAGCAAGGCCAAGATCGTGCTTGACCTGATCCGGGGAAAGGACGCCGATAAGGCGCTGGCGATCCTGCAGTTCACCCCCAAGGCGGCCTCGCCCGTCATTTACAAGGTGCTTTCCAGCGCCATCGCCAATGCGGTAAACAACCAGGAAATGGATCGCAGCACGCTGTACGTCGCGGAGTGCTACGCCAATCCCGGCCCGACTCTCAAGCGCTTTGTGGCCCGCAGCCGCGGTAGCGCGTCCCCCATGCTCAAGCGCACCTGCCATATCAGCGTGGTGCTCGACCAGAAGAAGTAAAGGGAGGATCACAATGGGTCAGAAAGTTAATCCGCATGGCGCGCGCGTGGGCGTAATCTTCGATTGGAGCACCCGCTGGTACGCCGGCAAGAAGGATTTTGCCAACAACCTGGTTGAGGATTTCAACCTGCGCAAAATGCTCAAGGAAAAGTTCTATTCCTGCGGCATTTCCCGCATTGATATTGAACGCAGCGCTTCCCGCATGACGGTGACGCTGTTCGCCGGCAAGCCCGGCATGATTATCGGCCGCAGCGGCAAGGGCATTGAAGACCTGCGCGCCGAGGTGGAAAAGTTCGTGGGTCACGCCGTGAATATCCGCGTGATGGACGTGAAGAGCCCGGACGCCGACGCGCAGCTGATCGCCGAGAACATCGCGCAGCAGCTTGAAAAGCGCATCGCCTTCCGCCGCGCCATGAAGCAGAGCATCATGCGCGCCAACAAGGCCGGCGCCAAGGGCGTGAAGATCGCCATCGGCGGCCGTCTAGGCGGCGCGGATATCGCCCGCACCGAGCATTATCACGAGGGCTCCATCCCCCTGCAGACGCTGCGTGCCAACATTGACTACGGCTTTGCCGAAGCCAAGACCACCTATGGCCGTCTGGGCGTAAAGGTTTGGGTGTACAAGGGCCAGATCCTGCCCAAGCCCAAGAAGACCGCGCAGCCCGCTGCCGCTATCGAAGGAGGCAAGTAATCCTATGCTGATGCCTAAGAGAGTCAAGCGCCGCAAGCAGTTCCGCGGCCGCATGAAGGGCGCCGCTCACAGCGGCAATTTCATCGCCTACGGCGATATCGGCCTGATGGCCACCGAGCCCTGCTGGGTCACCTCTCAGCAAATCGAAGCCGCCCGTATCGCGCTGACCCGCTACACCAAGCGCGGCGGTCAGGTGTGGATCAAGATTTTCCCCGATAAGCCCGTGACCAAGAAGCCGGCTGAAACCCGCATGGGTTCCGGCAAGGGCGCGCCCGAATACTGGGTGGCGGTTGTTAAGCCCGGCCGCGTGCTGTTCGAAATCGGCGGCATCGAAGACAGCGTTGCGCGCGAAGCGCTGCGTCTGGCTTCCGGCAAGCTCCCCTTGAAGACCAAGATTGTGACGCGCAAGGACGCGCCGAATCCCAACGATATTGAAGCGGGTGGTGAAAGCAAATGAAGGCCAAGGAATTCGCAGCCATGAAGCCTGAAGAATTGACCGCGAAGATCGCCGAGCTCAAGGAAGAGCTCTTCAACCTTCGTTTCCGGCTTGCCACCGGTCAGCTCGAGAACACCATGCAAATCACTGCCGTCAAGCGCGATATCGCCCGTGCGAAGACCGTGCTGACCCAGCAGAGCAAGGCGTGACCGATAAGCCGTGAAAGGAGTCAATACCATGTCTGAAGTAAGAGGCATCCGCAAGACCCGCGTTGGCGTGGTCGTCAGCGATAAGATGGATAAGACCATCGTCGTCTCCCTCTCCACCCGCGTGCGGCATCCGCTGTATGGCAAGTTCATCACCCGCACCAGCAAGATCAAGGTGCATGATGAAGAAAATACCTGCGGCGTCGGCGACACCGTGAAGATCATGGAATGCCGTCCCCTGTCCAAGGATAAGCATTGGCGGCTGGTGGAAATCATCGAAAAGGCGAAGTAAGCCTTCCCCCGAAGGCAAAAGCCTTGCCGCTCTGAAGGCCGGAAGGTTTTCCCCCTCCCGCGCCAGAGCGAAGCAAAAGTATCCGACCGCTCATGGGGGCTCAGCACCCGCCATGAAGCGGAACCTATAAAGGAGGAAACCCCTATGATTCAGCCGCAAACGCGACTCAAGGTGGCCGACAATTCCGGCGCCAAGGAAATCATGTGCATCCGCGTGCTGGGTGGTTCCTTCCGCCGCTCCGGTTCGATCGGCGACGTGATCGTTGCATCCGTCAAGACCGCAACCCCCGGCGGGCAGGTTAAGAAGGGCGATGTGGTGAAGGCCGTTATCGTCCGCGTTCACCAGCCCCAGCGCCGCCCCGACGGCAGCTACATCCGCTTCGACGACAATGCCGCCGTCATCATCGGCAATGACAAAATGCCCCGCGGCACCCGTATCTTTGGGCCCGTGGCGCGCGAGCTGCGCGAGAAGGACTACATGAAGATCGTGTCCCTCGCCCCCGAAGTGCTGTAAGGAGGACAATGGAATGTTTGTAAAAGCAAAGGATCAGGTCGTTGTCATCTCCGGCAAGGACAAGGGCGTGAAGGGCAAGGTGGTTACCGCCGCGCCCAAGACGGGCAAGGTTGTGGTCGAGGGCGTCGCCATGATGACCAAGCATCAGAAGGCGCGTCAGCAGGGCCAGCAGGGCGGCATCATGAAAAAGGAAGCCTTCATCGACGCTTCCAACGTGATGGTGATTTGCCCCAAGTGCGGCAAGCCCACCCGCGTCGGCCACAAGATCGTCGAAGTGACCGGTAAGGATGGCAAGGTTAGCAAGAAGAACGTCCGCGTCTGCCACCACAAGGACTGCGGCGCTCAGCTCGACTGATAAGGAGGACACAAGCAAATGGCTACCCGGATTAAGGAAAAGTATCTGGCCGAAGCTGTGCCTGCCTTGCAGCAGAAGTTCGGCTATAAGAACGTCATGCAGATTCCGCGTCTGGAAAAGGTCATCATCAACATGGGCTTGGGCGATTGCAAGGACAACGCCAAGGCGCTGGAAGCCGCCGTTGCGGAGCTGACCCAGATTGCCGGCCAGAAGCCGTTGGTGACCAAGGCTCGCAAGAGCGTCGCGAACTTCAAGCTCCGTCAGGGCATGAATGTCGGCGCGAAGGTGACGCTGCGCGGCAGCCGCATGGAGGAGTTCATCGACAAGCTGGTCAATATCGCGCTGCCCCGCGTCCGCGACTTCCGCGGCGTTTCCGGCAAGGCCTTCGACGGCCGCGGAAACTACGCGCTGGGCATCAAGGAGCAGCTGATTTTCCCCGAAATCGAATACGATAAGGTGGAAAAGATTCGCGGTATGGAAATGATTTTTGTCACCACCGCCAAGACCGACGAAGAGGCGAAGGAACTGCTGCGGCTGCTGGGCATGCCCTTCGAGCGCTAAGGGAGGAGAAGAAAAAATGGCAAAGACTAGTATGAAGATCCGCCAGGCGCGGCCTGCCAAGTTCTCTACCCGTGCCTACACCCGCTGCCGCCTGTGCGGCCGTCCGCATTCCGTGCTCCGCCGTTACGGCGTATGCCGCATCTGTTTCCGCGAATTGGCCTACAAGGGCCAGATCCCCGGCGTGCGCAAAGCGAGCTGGTAAGTATAAAGGAGGTTCCATCATGGTTGTGAATGATCCCATTGCCGATATGCTCACCCGCATTCGCAACGCGCAGATCGCCCGCCACGACAGCGTGACGATCCCCGCCAGCAACATGAAGAAGGCAATCGCCAAGATTCTTCTGGACGAAGGGTACATCAAATCGGTTGAAAACGTGGCCGACGGCCTGCAGGGCAGCATCAAGATCACCCTGAAATATCAGGATAAGAAGCAGCCCGTTATCGTTGGCCTCAAGCGTATTTCCAAGCCCGGCCTGCGGGTGTACGCCACCTGCGAGGAGCTGCCCAAGGTTCTGGGCGGTCTGGGCATGGCCATCGTTTCCACTTCCAAGGGTCTGATGACCGATAAGGTCGCCCGGAAGGAAAACATGGGCGGCGAAGTGCTTTGCTACATCTGGTAATCAACACGTCATTGGAGGTAGAATTAATATGTCTCGTATCGGAAGGCTCCCGATTGCCGTTCCCGCGGGCGTGACGGTTACTATTGATGAAAGCAATCTGGTGACCGTAAAGGGCCCCAAGGGCACGCTGTCTCAGCAGGTGAACCCCGACATTACGGTGAAGCAGGAGGGCAACGAGCTGTTGGTCACCCGCCCCACCGACGATAAGAACCATCGCGCGCTGCACGGCCTGTATCGCGCGCTGATCCACAACATGGTGGTCGGCGTGACGGAAGGCTTTTCCAAGACGCTGGAAATGGTCGGTACGGGCTACCGTGCCGCGGCCGAGGAAAACGGCAGGAAGCTCAACATCAATATCGGCTTCTCCCATCCGGTGATTCTGGACGCGCCCGAAAACATCACCTTCGAAACGCCCGTTCAGACCAAGATCGTGGTCAAGGGCATCAATAAGCAGCAGGTTGGCAACCTTGCCGCCGATATCCGCGCCATTCGTAAGCCGGAGCCCTATCTGGGCAAGGGCATCAAGTACGAGGGCGAGCATATCCGCCGCAAGGAAGGCAAGGCTGGTAAGAAGTAAGAAAGGGAGTGAACGCATATGTTCAAAAAGCGCGACCGTAATGAAGTGCGCGTGATCCGTCACGCCCGCGTCCGCAAAAAGATCAGCGGCACCCCCGAAATGCCGCGCCTGTGCGTGTATCGCAGCAATAAATCCATCTATGCGCAAGTGATCGACGATACCAAGGGCGTGACGCTGGTGTCCGCGTCCACCATCGATCCGGCCCTGCGTGGCCAGCTGGACGAGCAGAGCAAGACCGGCGCTGCCCAGATGGTTGGCAAGCTGGTGGCCGAGCGTGCGCTCAGCGCCGGCATCAAGGACGTCGTCTTTGATCGCGGCGGCTACCTCTACACCGGGCGCATCGCCGCCCTGGCCGCGGCAGCCCGCGAAGCCGGCCTGAACTTCTAAGGAGGGAATGAACGCATGCCTATGAATGAACGCAGGGAACGCCGGGACCGCGAGGAGCCCGTCAGCGAATTCAAAGAGCGCCTGGTCGCCCTCAACAGGGTTACCAAGGTTGTTAAGGGCGGTAAGAATTTCCGCTTTGCCGCGCTGGTTGTCGTCGGCGACGAAAACGGCCGCGTAGGCGCCGCGATCGGCAAGGCCAAGGAAGTGCCCGAGGCCATCCGCAAGGCGAAGGAAGCCGCCCAGAAGCATCTGATTAACGTGCCCATGGAAGGCACCACCATCCCCCATGCCATCGACGGCCTGTACGGCACGGCGAAGGTCGTGCTGCTGCCCGCTGAAGAGGGCGCAGGCGTTATCGCCGGCGGCGGCGCGCGCGCTGTGCTGGAGCTGGCGGGCATCAAGGATATCCGCACCAAGACCTTCGGCACGAACAACCGCATCAACACCGTGAAGGCGACGCTGGAAGGCCTTAAGGCTCTGCGCAACGCCGAAATGGTGGCCAAGATGCGCGGCAAGACCGTCGAAGAAATCATCGGCTAAGGAGGATATGGAAAAATGAAGCTGAAGATTACATTGACCAGGTCCCCCATTGCCAGCCTGCAGAAGCATATCGACACCGTCAAGGCGCTGGGCCTGCGCAAGGTTGGCCAGACGGTCGTCAAGGAAGACAACCCCTGCATCCGCGGCCAGATCTTCTGCGTGAAGCACATGGTCAAGGTTGAGGAAATTAACGAATAATCAAGGGAGGGCTCACCCATGAAACTGCATGAGTTGCAACCGGCGATCGGTTCGACGACTGCCCCGAAGCGCCTCGGCCGAGGCGTAGGCTCCCAATTGGGCAAAACCTCCGGTAAGGGCCATAAGGGCGCCAAGGCGCGCTCCGGCGGCGGCAAGCGCCCCGGCTTCGAAGGCGGCCAGATGCCTCTGACCCGCCGTATCCCCAAGCGCGGCTTTACCAATATCTTCGCCAAGGAATACGCGATCGTCAATGTCTCCGCGCTCAACGCCTTTGAGGACGGCGAGACTGTGACCGTTCAGGCGCTGATCGAAAAGGGTCTGATTAAAAAGGCCATGGACGGCGTAAAGGTTCTTGGCGGCGGCGAACTGCAGAAGAAGCTCACCGTTTCGGTCGATAAAGTAACCAATTCCGCGAAGGAAAAGATCGAGGCGATCGGCGGGAAAGTCGAGGTGAAGTAACGATGTGGGAAACGCTGCGTAACGTCTGGCGGGTTCCCGAGCTCCGCAAAAAGGTGCTCTATACGTTCTTCATGCTTCTGATTTTCCGTCTGGTCAGCGTCATTCCCGCTCCGGGCGTCGACGCGGCCGCAATCCAGCAACAGATGGGCAACTACGACATGCTGGGGCTGGTCAACATGATGACGGGCAATGCGTTCTCCCAGATGACCATCATGGCCATGGGTATTTCGCCCTACATCAACGCTTCCATTATCATTCAGCTGCTCACCATCGCAATCCCCGCGCTGGAGCGGCTGCAGAAGGAAGGCGGCGAAGAGGGCAAGCAGAAAATCAACCGCATCACCCGTTATGTAACGGTCGGCTTGGCTGCCCTGCAGGCCATCGGTATCATCACTGGTCTGCGCGGCATTAAGGCCTCCTATCAGAACTTCCTCGGCTATCTGATCATCGGCTTCGTGATGGCCGGCGGCACGGCGATGGCGATGTGGATCGGCGAAAGGATCACCAAGAAGGGCATCGGCAACGGTATCAGCCTGCTGATCTTCGCCGGCATCATCTCCAACCTGTTCAACGGCATTCTTTCGACCACGCAGGGCATCTTCAACGGCGCCAGCACGGTTGGCAATCTGCTGCTGATTCTGGTGACGACGATTGTCATCCTGACGCTGGTTACGCTGGTGGAGCTGGCCGAGCGCCGCATTCCCGTTCAGTACGCCAAGCGCGTGGTGGGACGGAAGATGTACGGCGGCCAGAGCACCCACATTCCCATGAAGCTGCTGTCCGTCGGCGTGCTGCCCCTGATTTTCGCCTATTCCTTCATGGCGTTCCCGGGCACGATCTTCGCCATGTTCGGCACCAACTCCGGCGCGTATCAGTGGTGGACCAATAACATGGGTCAAACCTCCTTCTGGTACATGCTGGTGTGCGCGCTGCTGATCATCGCGTTCAGCTACTTCTACACCTCCATCACCTTCAACCCGCAGGATATCGCCAAGAATATCCAGCAGCAGGGCGGCCATATTCCCGGTATCCGTACCGGCACCAAGACGGTGGAATACCTTGCGCGTACGTCCAACCGCCTCACGCTCTTCGCCGCGTTGTTCCTGGCCATCCTCGCCACCATCCCCTCCGTGCTTTCCGTGTGGCAGCAGGTGCAGATTCCCTTCGGCGCCTCCTCCATTCTGATTGCCGTGAGCGTGGCGATTGAAACGGTGCGTCAGGTGGAGAGCCAGCTGGTGATGCGCAATTACAAAGGCTTCCTCGGCTGAGGCTGCGGAAAGATGCAGGAATGCTTCCTTGCGGGCGCGGCGCGTTCCCCCCGCAAGGGAACATTCCACATTTGATGTAAACCCTACGCTGCAGAAGGCCGGGGCTTCCCGCCTTCTCTCTGAAAGGAGCAGACCATGAACATCGTCTTCTTGGGCCCTCCCGGTGCGGGCAAGGGCACGCACGCGCAGATGCTCATGAGCGAGCTGGGCATCCCTCAGATTTCTACCGGCGACATGCTGCGTCAGGCCATTAAGGCGGAAACGCCGATGGGGCTGAATGCGAAGCGCTACATCGATCAGGGCGCGCTGGTGCCCGACGATGTGGTGATTGCAATCGTCCGGGATCGACTGGCGCAGGAGGATTGCCTGCATGGCTATATTCTGGACGGCTTTCCGCGCACTGTGGCGCAAGCCGAGGCGCTGGCTACCTTCGCCAAGATTGACGTGGCGTTGAACCTTGCCCTCCCGGACGAGATGATCGTCAAGCGGCTTTCCGGCCGCCGGGTGTGCCTCAAGTGCGGCGGCACGTATCACATCTCCTCGCTCAATGGGCGTGAGGCTTGCGAGGCGTGCGGTGAAAAGCTGGTGCAGCGCAAGGATGATACCCCCGAGACGATTCAGAATCGTCTGGCCGTTTACGCAAAGCAGACCGCGCCGCTGATTGATTATTACCAGAAGCGGGGGCTGCTGCGCACGGTAGACTGTCTGGGCACACGGGAAGAAAACCATCAGGCTGTACGAAAGGCTCTGGGCATCGCATGATCATTCTGAAAAACCCCGATCAGCTGGCCAAGATGCGCAGCGCGGGTCACCTGCTGCATGATGTGCTCTGTCAGGTTCGCGAGGCCATTTGCCCCGGCGTGACGACCATGGCGCTCAACGCCTATACGGACGAATTGATTCGCAAGGGCGGCGGCATCCCGACGGAGCTGAATTACGAAGGCTATCCCGCCTCGATTTGCGCCTCCATCGACGATGAAGTGGTTCACGGGATTCCGTCCGACGCCGTTGTGCTGGAAGAAGGCGCCATCATCTCCATCGATGTGACGCTGGCGCTGGACGGATGGCAGGCGGACAGCGCGTTCACTGCGCCGGTCGGCCGAATCAATGAGGAAAAGCAAAGGCTGATTGCCGCGACGGAGGAATGCTTCTGGCGCGGCGCACGGCAGGCGGTCAACGGCAATCGCATCGGCGATATTGGCGCGGCCGTTCAGGGCTACGCGCATCAGTGCGGCTTCTCCGCCGTGCGCGCTCTGACGGGCCACGGCATTGGGCGCAGCATGCATGAGGATCCCGCTGTTCCCAATTACGGCCTGCCCGGGCACGGCGTTCGAATGCGTCCCGGCATGACGATTTGCATTGAGCCGATGATTGCCGCCGGGCACTGGCAGGTGCATCAGCTCAGCGACGGCTGGACGATCGTGACCAACGATCACCGCCCCAGCGCCCACTATGAGCATACCGTGGCGATCACGGGCACGGGCTACCCCGAGCTGCTGACGCTTCCCGGCTTCTCATGGAAGGGGGAAGAGGCTTGAAGCCCGCTGTTGAACCCGGTCGCGTTGTTTTTTCAAAAAAAGGACGTGACAAAGGCAGGTACTTTGTGGTATTATATGCGGTGGATGCCGATTTTGTGATGATGACGGACGGGGACACCCGAAAAGTGGATCATCTCAAGAAAAAACGTCGGAAGCACCTTGCCGCCGTTCCCCATGAGGCGATGGAAATCATCTCCCTTTGGAAAGAGGGGCGGCTCAAGGACAGTGATGTCCGCGGGGCGCTTTGGCCCATCATGCATGACGGAAATGGCGCCGGTGCGCCGAACATCAACAGGGAGGGGTAAACCGCTTGTCCAAGGACGATGTAATCGAAATGGAGGGCAAGGTCATTGAGGCGCTGCCCAACGCCATGTTTCAGGTTGAATTGCCCAATGGGCATCGTATCATGGCCCATATCTCCGGCAAAATGCGCATGAACTTCATCCGCATCTATCCGGGCGATAAGGTCACGATTGAGCTGTCCCCCTACGACTTAACGCGCGGCCGCATCACGTGGCGCAGCAAGAATTGATATCCCTAAGGAGGTATACCCATGAAAGTCCGTCCTTCTGTGAAGCCCATTTGCGAAAAGTGCAAGATCATCAAGCGCAAGGGTCGCGTGATGGTGATTTGCGAAAACCCCAAGCATAAGCAGCGTCAGGGCTAAGCGCCGTCGCTGGGGGAGCGCCGTTCAGGGCGTCCGGCATTCGGGCGTCCTCAACGGCGTTCCCGGGCGGCCATTCCGCCCCGTGCTTTCCAATTCCGCCGACAAGCCTGTCGTGGGCGGCTGCCCGGGCAATCCCCGATTGTCCGGGACCACGCATGCTGTCACATATTCATTCCGCCTGGGTTGCGGGCGGGAGGCGGGGAATTCCCCCGCGCGAAACGGGCGAGCGCACGCTTCGGCCCAAGAAATCTACGCCTTGGGATGGGATGCGGCGCAGCCATTTCCTCAACCAACAAACACTTTGGAGGTGTAACCAACACATGGCACGTATTGCGGGTGTTGACCTGCCCCGAGAGAAGCGCGTCGAGGTTGGCTTGACCTACATCTTCGGCATCGGCCCGACGGTGAGCAAGCAGATTCTCGAAGTCACCGAAGTGAATCCTGACACGCGCGTCAAGGATCTCTCCGAAAACGAAATCAGCAAGCTGCGCGAATATATCGAACATCACCTGAAGGTGGAGGGCGATTTGCGCCGCGAAGTTTCCCTGAACATTAAGCGTCTGGTGGAAATCGGCTGCTATCGCGGCGTTCGCCATCGTCGCAACCTGCCCGTGCGCGGCCAGAACACCAAGCAGAACGCCCGTACGCGCAAGGGTCCCAAGCGTACGCAGGCCGGCAAGAAGAAGTAATCTTGCCCACGCATCCTTTGCCTGTCAGGCAGGCAAATTCATCCAAAAGGACGCCCCGAAAGGGGTTCGGAGGGATAAAGAATGGCTCCTAAGAAAACAGCGCTGAAGAAGGTTGCCCGTAAGCGCCGCGAGAAGAAGCTCGTCGAGCGTGGCGTTGCGCACATCCGTTCTTCCTTCAATAACACCATCGTTACCATCACCGATGTACAGGGCAACGCCCTGTCCTGGGCTTCCGCCGGCGGCATGGGTTTCCGCGGCAACAAGAAGTCCACGCCCTTCGCCGCGCAGATGGCCGCCGAGACTGCCGCCAAGGCCAGTCAGGAATTCGGGCTGAAGTCTGTCGACGTGTTCGTGAAAGGCCCCGGCTCCGGCCGTGAGTCCGCTATTCGCGCGCTGCAGACCGCCGGTCTGGATGTGACCATGATTAAGGACGTGACGCCCATTCCGCACAATGGCTGCCGTCCGCCCAAGCGTAGAAGAGTGTAAGGAGGTTTCTCGAAAATGGCAAGATATACAGACTCCGTGTGCCGTCTGTGCCGCCGCGAGGGCACCAAGCTCTTCCTTAAGGGTGAAAAGTGCTTCTCCGCCAAGTGCGCGGTCAGCAAGCGCCCCACCCCTCCCGGTCAGCATGGTCAGGCCCGCCAGCGCAAGATGAGCGAATATGGCGCGCAGCTGCGTGAAAAGCAGAAGGCACGCCGCGCCTACGGCCTGCTGGAAGGCCAGTTCTACCGCACCTATGAGCGCGCCTCCAACATGAAGGGCGTTACGGGTGAAAATCTTCTGTCCCTGCTGGAGCGCCGCCTTGACAACGTGGTTTACCGCGCTGGCTTCGCCGCTTCCCGTCCTCAGGCTCGTCAGCTGGTGCTGCACGGCCATTTCATGGTCAACGGCAAGAAGGTGGACGTGCCTTCCTACGAGATTGACCTGAACGATGTGATCACCGTCAAGGAAAAGAGCAAGGAAGTCGAGATGTTCAAGGCTGCTCGTGAAGGCTCCTCCCGCATTGTGCCCAAGTGGCTCACCGTGAATGCGGATCAGCTGACCGTGACGGTTTCCGCCCTCCCCGCCCGCGAAGATATCGATTTCGCGCTGCAGGAAAACATGATCGTCGAATATTATTCCCGTTAATGGTTTTCTGCGCCGGAAATCCCCTCAACCGACGGTACTCAATAGGAGGGTAATGCAACGTGATCGTCGAAATCGAAAAAGCGCATATCGAATGCGTCGAAATGGCCGCGAACAACAAATATGGCAAGTTCGTGATCGAGCCGCTTGAGCGCGGCTTCGGCCATACGCTGGGCAATGCCCTGCGCCGTGTGCTGATCAATTCTCTGCCCGGCGCGGCGGTGACCAGCGTCAGCATTGACGGCGTGCAGCATGAGTTTTCCACGGTTCCCGGCGTGAAAGAGGATGTGTCTGAGATCATCCTGAACCTCAAGGAGCTTTCCCTGAAGCTGTATACCGATCAGGTGAAAATGCTTGAGGTCAACGCCGTCGGCCCCTGCGAAATCACGGCTGCGGATATTCATACGGATGACGAAGTGGAGATCGTGAACCCCGAATTGCACATCGCCACCTTGGGCGAGGGCGCAAAGCTGCATATGTGGCTGAGCCTCGACCGTGGCCGCGGTTATGTTTCTTCCGATAAGAACAAGACCGCCCAGATGCCCATCGGCGTGATCCCGATCGATTCCATCTATACGCCCATTCGTAAGGTGAATTACGTGGTCGAGGATACCCGCGTAGGCCAGATCACCGACTATGATAAGCTCACGCTGGAAGTGTGGACGGATGGCTCCGTGGCCCCGGATGAGGCCATTGCCATGTCCGCCCGGATTCTCACCGAGCAACTTAGCCTGTTTATTGGCCTGACGGATCAGACGATGCCCATCAGCACCGTTGAGCCGGAGGATGATAAGCTGGAAAAGGTGATGGAGATGACCATCGAGGATCTGGATCTCTCCGTCCGTGCGTACAATTGCCTCAAGCGCGCCGGGATTAACACCGTGGCCGAGCTGGTTCAGCGGAATCAGGAGGACATGATGAAGGTGCGCAATCTGGGCAAGAAGAGTCTGGAAGAAGTCGAGCAGAAGCTGCAGGCGCTGGGCCTGGGTCTGCGTCCGACCGAAGAGTGATAGGAGGAAAGCCCCATGGCATATGAGCGCAAGCTGGGCCGTACTGCGAGCCAGCGCAAGGCGATGCTGCGGAACCTGACCACCAACCTGCTGTGGTACGGCCGCATCGAAACCACCGAGGCCAAGGCCAAGGAAGTGCGCAGCATCGTGGATAAAATGATCACCCTCGCCATTCGCGAGTATGATCAGACCGTTGAGGTCGAAAAGGAATTCTACAATAACAAAAAGCAGATCGTGAAGGAAACCTTCGTGAACGACCTGCCCTCCAAGCTGCACGCACGCCGCCTGATGATGGCTTACCTTTACGATGTGAAGGAAGCCAAGAAGGACGACGAGAACAAGGCCGATTATAAGGAGCGCACCAAGGACAACAAGCATCCCGTTGTCGAAAAGCTGTTCCGTGAGTACGGCCCCAAGTATCGCGCCCGCAATCAGGAGAAGAACTGCGCCGGTGGTTATACCAAGATGTATAAGCTTGGGCCCCGTCGCGGCGACGCTGCGGAAATGGTTATCATCGAATTGGTGTAAGCCATGCGAAAAGACCGGACAATGCAAACGCATTGCCCGGTCTTTCAGACTGTCGAAAAGTTTTTTCGACAGTCTGAAAATGCAAGTCCGCTAAAGCGGTCTTGCATTTGAGCCATCATTTTCCTGTAAGCCTATGGCTTACGGTCGGAAAATGATAGCGGAAGCGGTCGTGCCTACCGCGCCTCGAACCGGCAAAGCCGGTTCTGCGGATAAAAAATGAAGGGGCTGCGACCACTTCATTCATCCCCGGCACTTTAGCGAGGCATTTTTGACAGACAGAAAGACCTGACAATGCAAACGCATTGCCCGGTCTTTTTCGTGCCCCCAAAACGACGCGCGTCAACAATCTACGGTTTTGAGGCCTTCCCTGCGGGATGAACGCGTTCACCCTGCACGGCAGGGCGGCGAAAATGATTTTGCTGCATAAACGCTCAGAAAAATTTCTCTGCCCGCCCATGGAAGAGAGTGACAAAACAAAAATGAAGGGCAACCGCCCTTCATTGCATCTGGAAAGCATTCCCTATTCGGAGCAACAAAACCCCCTCGGCACGGCGGTTGAGCCGTCGTCGGAGGGGGGGAGAGAAAACCGTCTTTGTGCAGATCAAGCTGAGGCGAGCCATCGTGTGCTTCAATCGAGCAATGGCGCAAAGCATTCCGTCAGAGCACCTTATTGAGGAAATCGCGTGTGCGCTGCTGCGCCGGGTGGGTGAAAATATCCTCGGGCGTTCCCTCCTCGATGATCCGACCCTCGTCCATAAACAGAACGCGGTCGGCCACCTCGCGGGCAAAGCCCATTTCATGCGTGACGACCACCATCGTCATGCCCTCCTCGGCCAGCCGCTTCATGACGTCCAGCACCTCGCCCACCATCTCCGGGTCGAGCGCGCTGGTCGGCTCGTCAAAAAGCATGACCTGCGGCTCCATGCACAGCGCGCGCACGATGGCGATGCGCTGCTTCTGCCCGCCGGACAGCTGGCTGGGGTAGGCGTTGGCGCGCGTTTCCAGATTGACGCGCCGGAGCAGCGCCATGGCCTTGGCCTCGGCAGCCTCCTTGCTCTTTTTGAGCAGCTTGATGGGCGCGATGGTCATGTTCCGCAGCACCGTCATATGGGGGAAAAGATTGAAATGCTGGAACACCATGCCCATCTTCTGGCGATGAATGTTGATGTTGACCTTTGGGTCGGTGATGTCCACCCCTTCAAAGGTGACGACGCCGTGGGTGGGAAGCTCCAGCAGGTTCAGGCAGCGCAGGAAGGTGGATTTGCCCGAGCCGGACGGCCCGATGACCACCACAACCTCGCCGCGGTGAATGTCGGTCGACACGCCGCGGAGCGCCTTGAATTTGCCGCCGTCAAAATGCTTTTCCAGATCCCGAACCGAAATGATTGTTTCAGTGCTCACTGCTGCGCAGCCTCCTTTCCAGCTTGCCCACCAGCCGGGTAAAGAACATGACCATGATAAGATAAATGAGCGCGACGGCGATGAGGGGCATGAAAGCCGAATATGTCGCGCCGCGAATGATATCGCCGCCCTTGGTCAGGTCGCGCACGGCGACGTAGCCGGCGACGGAGGTTTCCTTGAGCAGGACGATAAACTCGTTCGCCAGCGCCGGCAGCACGTTCTTGAGCGCCTGCGGAATGACGATGTACCCCATTGTCTGCAGATAGTTGAAGCCCAGACTGCGTCCGGCCTCGAATTGGCCGTTGTCGATGGACTGAATGCCGCTGCGGATGATCTCGGCGACATACGCGCCGGAATTGATGCCGAAGGAAAGGATGGCGATGAGCACGCCGTTGCGCGAGGAGACGAAAATGACATAATAGGCAATCAGCAGCTGAATCATGACCGGCGTGCCACGAATGACCGTCAGATAAAACTTGGCGATTTTGTTGAGCGCCAGAAGCACTGTGCGGCCCAAGCCGCGGCGCATGGTTTCCTGGTTCTTATCCCATGTAGAGCGGATAGAGGCGATCACCACGCCGATCGCAATGCCGATCAGCACGGCGAAGAAGGTGATTTCCAGCGTGGTGACAAGGCCGTTGGTCAGGTATGTCCAGCGTGCGTCGTCCAGAAAATTCAGCTTAAAATCTGCCACCAGCGGCGAAAGCTGCTTGCCGGGGCTCACCTTGGCGCGCATTTCCTCAGCCACGGACAGCAGCGCTTCCGCGTCCGCCGCTTCGGCGGTGGAAACCGTGATGCGCACGCACGCCTCGCTGTAGGGTGAGGAAAGGTAATACGTCAGCACAGCGCCCGCTTCAGCGCCTTCACAGGTATAAAATGCATCACCCTCCGGGGCGTCCACGGCGTTTGCCGCGCCCTCGCGCAGGGCGCTTAAGGCGGCGGGGGCGACGTCCACCACGATGGTTTCGGGATGCTCTGCCTGCTTCTTGCCGGCGTAGGCAAAGAAGGTGGTCACATCATCGTTGTCCGTGTCCGGCGCGTTTCTTACGGCGGCGTAGCCCTTCGGGGCGGTAACGTCCGCCAGCTTATAATATTGCGGCGCGCCGTCGCCCACTGAAAAGCGGCTGATCAGCCATGTGCTTTTGGCGCCGGAAACCTTGCCGTCCTGAACCTTGAGCACGTCGGCGTTGTGGAACAGCACAAAATAGCCGCCGACGAGCACGACGGCAAGCAGCGAAAGCCCTAGGGCGAGCCTGACAAAAAACTTTTGCCTTTGCTTCATGATTTGTTTCCATCCTGACTTTATACAATTCTCGCGCAGCGTGGCGGCTGCTGCGGGGCGGCCTTACGCACGGGTCAAGGAGGCTGAAGGAACGCCGGAGTGCAAGGGGACGCGGACGGCCTGACGCAGCGAAGAACCATATTGATGGGAAGGCGACGCGCGCCTTGCCGGTATGCCGCGCACAGCGGCCGGATAGCGTCAAGAGGGGCGAGCCCGCCATAAACGGCGAGCCCGCTCCTTTTGCGTGCCGGCGTCGATCGATAAGGCGCGTCAGTCGGCGCTGATATAATTGGCGATGATCTGCGCGACCGTACCGTCGGCGATCAGCTCCTCCAGCGCGGCGTTGATCTTTTCGAGCAGCTCCGTGTTGTCCAGCGCGATGGCGATGGCGTAATCCTCAACCGCGTATTCGGTATCGAGAATTACCAGCCCTTCATTCTGGGCGACATAGGCCTTGGCGGGCTCGTTATCGATGATGACGCAATCCACCTTGCCCGTCAGCAGCGCCTGCACGGCGTCGTTGCCGGACTTGTACTTGTAAACCCGATCCTCGCCCAGATCGTCGCAGGCGTAGATATCGCCCGTGGTGGCTTCCTGAACGCCGACGGTGTAGGCAGCGCCTTCAGCGGTCAGATCGTCAACTGAGGCGATGGGAGAGCCTTCCCTGACGATGACGGACTGAATGCCCGTGGCGTAGGAGGTGGAGAAATTCACGCTCTGCAGCCGTTCCTCGGTCACGGTCATGCCCGCCAGCGCGATGTCGGCCTTGCCGGTGGAGACGGCGATGATGATGGCGTCAAAATCCATATCCTCTACAACCAGCTTCATGCCCAGCTTTTCGGCAATCGCGGCGGCGATGTCCACGTCGACGCCCACGATTTCGCCGTTTTCATAGGATTCATAGGGCGGGAAGGTCGCGTTCGTGGCCATAATCAGCGTTTCCTGCGTGTCCTCGGCGACGGCGGTCAGGGAAAGCATCATGCACAGCGCCAGCAAAATAGCAAAAACCTTTTTCATTGTTACAGCCTCCTTCAGCTTTGTCGGTTTGCGTTGTTCTTGAGAACGAGGTCAGTATAGCACCGCTGCGCGCCTATGTCAAGCATTTTTTGAATAATTATTCAGAAAATTTTACAATAATTCATCAATCGACCTTTCGTTATGCATTTTAAGTGAATAGTATGCATAAAAAAGGACGGCGCATGGCCGTCACGGACAAAAAACAACCGGATTTTCAAATGCACGGAGCGGCGGATCGCCGGGGAGGCTGAGGAAGCGCGCCGAATAAAGCGCTCACGGCGCCTATTCGTGCAATTCCAGCGGCAGACCGTCGGGGTCGCGGAAGAAGGTCATGCGCCGGTTGGTATACGGGTCGAGGCGAACCGGCTCGCAGGCGACGCCCTTTTCCGCCAGCCGCGCGACGGCGGCGTCCACATCCTCAACGAAAAAGGCCAGATGCCGCAGCCCCAGCGCCTCGGGATAGGATGGCCGCGCGGGCGCGCCGGGGATGACGAACAGCTCCAATTCGCTTTCGCCAAAACGCAGGTCAAGCTTCCAATCCCCGCGTTCGGCGCGAAAATTTTCACGCAGCACCTCAAACCCCAGCGTGTCGACATAGAACGCCTTCGCGCGGGCGTAGTCGGAGGCGATGATGGCCAGATGGTGCATTTTTTCAAACATCGGCATTTTGCTTTCCCTCCGCCGCGCAGGCTTCATAAATCGCGCGCATGGCCCTTGCGTCCTCGGCCATGGTGCCCTTGCATTCGCAGATCACGCGCGGGGCATAGCCGCGCGCGTACAGGAGCGGCGCGAGGTTTTCGAAGCGCGGGCCGAACCCCGCGTCGGCAAAGGTGCGATGACGCTTTTCGCCGGCGGCGGTATATTCGATGGTGGAAAAGTGAATGTGCATGGCGCGGGCGCGCGCAATGCCGAGGATGCGCTCCATCGTGTCCAGCACGCGGGTGAAATCCTCCGGCGCGTTCAGCGCGCCGTTGCCCAGCGCGTGCAGATGCGCAAAATCCACGCAGGGAATCAGCCGCTCGTCCAGCAGGCAGAAATCCAGCGTTTCTTCCAAATCGCCGATCTGGCTTTTCTTGCCCATGGTTTCGGGGCAGAGGTGAATGTGCGAAAGGTTCGCGTCGTCCAGCCGGGCGTACGCTTCGCGCAGGCCGTCGCGGCAGTTCTGAAGCGCCGCCGCGCGATCCAGCTTCATTACCGCGCCCACGTGCACCACCACCCGGTCGCCGCCCAGCGCGTCGACCATTCTGGCGCTGTCGAGGATATAGCGGAAGGAGGCCTCGCGCTTTTCCGGGTCGGGGTTGGCCAGATTGATGAAATAGGGCGCGTGCGCGCTCATGGCGACGTCGTACATCCGCGCGGCGGCGGCGATTTTCTCCGCCCCCGCTTCGCCCAGCGTTACGCCCCGGCCAAAGGAATACTCATAAGCGTTCAGCCCCATGCCATGCAGCCATTCGGGCGCTTGAAAGGTGCTTTTGTAGCCCTGCGCGTAGAAGGATTCCGAATTACCGGCGGGTCCAAAGCGAATCATGGGAAAAACCTCCTGTTATCGGGAATAGCGACCGGTGCGGATCTCGTTGCGAAACGGCTCGGCGTTGCGCAGTCCGCGGCGCTCGGCGTCGTCCGTATCGGCAATGGTGCGAACCCGGTCGTAGGGCAGCGTGACCATGGCAATATCAAGAGGCGCTGGCCGGTCGCTGTCCATTTCGCCGCGCAGGATCGCGTATTGCACCATTGGCACGCCCAGCCCGTTGCCGACGCTTCCGGTATTGAACAAAATGCCCTCGTTGAGCACGCGAAGCCCCTGCCGGTGCGCGTCGGCGTAGCCCACCACGTCAAAATCAGGGGCGAAGAAGGGCGCGAAGACCGCCGCGTCGCTTTGCACGCCCAGAGCGGCGGGCATAATCGGCCGCCCGTGCAGGAGACGAAGCCTTCGCCCGGAGCAAAGGCAGATATGCTCCAGCGGCAGCTCGCGCAGCATCGCCATGCGCCGTTCGCCCAGCTGGGCGTAATAAAATGCGTCGTTGGCGAACAGCTTGCGGCTGATGCCCTCGTCCCAGTTGCCCTGCAGCATGACCTCGCAGCGCGCCGCCGCCCAATCCAGCGTTTCGGCGGAGGAGGGCCCCTTGCCGACCATATCGCCCAGACACCAGACGCGGCGAATCTGCCGCGCGGTCAGGTCGCGCTCCAGCGCCTCCACGGCGGGCAGGTTGCCGTGCAGGTCGGCGACCAGCGCAATCTCCGTCATGCTTCCTCCCCGCAGGCGCGCACAAAAGCGTTAAACAGCGCCTGCGCCTCGGGCGCGTAATTGCTCAGCGATTCGGGATGCCACTGCACGCCCACGACGAATTTTTTATCCGGCATTTCCACGCCCTCGATCAGGCCGTCCTCCGCCAGCGCGGCGCAGACCATGCCCTCGCCCAGCCGCTTGACCGCCTGATGATGGCGGCTGTTGACGCGAATTTCCGCGCGGCCGGCGATGGCGCGCAGGCGCGACCCTGCCGTCAGCGTTACGCCGTGCACCTGATCGCGCGGCGCGTCGTCGCGGGGGTGTTTGACCGTGCCGCCAAACTGCGCCGCGACGTCCTGATACAGCGCGCCGGAAAACGCGCAGGCGAGCACCTGAAGCCCGCGGCAAATGGCCAGCACGGGCATGTTTCTTTCCACTGCCAGACGGCAGAGCATAAACTCCGCCGCGTCGCGCTCGGGCGCGATGCTGCCGCACAGGGGCAGCCTTTCCTCGCCGTAGCGCGCGGGATCCACGTCCGCGCCGCCCGAAAGCAGCAGACCGTCTATGCGGTCGAGCAGCGCCGAAAGCCGCTGCGCATCGTCGCACAGAGGCAGCAGCACGGGAAAGCCGCCCGCGCGGAAAACGGCGTCCAGATAATCCTGATTGATGGTGATTCGGCCGGTTTTGTCGTCGATAGAGGGCGTAACGCCGATGATTCGCATGATGTTTCCTCCCTGAAGGACGTTTAGATTCCTTGAAATGTGTCCGCCGGCCCGCGCTCTTTCGCGCCGCCCCGCGCCAGAGCGGCAGCGTCGCGCGGCTCTTTGCCGGGCGGGGGTTATTCGCGCAGGATCAGATCGGTACAGCCCGGGTTTATGCTGCGCAGCGCGCGCACCTTGGGGTGGGCGGCGTAGGCTTCCGACAACTCCTTGAGCGCGCTGCCATGAAAATAGCCGTGAATCAGGCGCAGGCGATACACGCCGCCGTCCGCCCTGCGCAGCGCGCTGTCGATCGCCACGCGCGCCTGATAGACGCTTTTGCCGTGCAGGTCGATTTCCCAGATGGCGGCGAGGGGCGTCATGACGCGCTCCCGGCGCGCACTCCCCGCACGCCGTCCTCCGTAAGGCCGGTGATACGCACGCTGTCCGTCCGCCCGGGCACGCCGTCCGGGTACACGCAGCCGACGTATTGCGGCGTATAGCCGCGCGCGTCGCTCCCGGCGCTTTCCTCCGCCAGCACGTCATAGACCCGGCCGACCATCTGCTCCCGGAACACGCGGGACAATTCCTCGCCCACGGCGATCAGGCGGCGCGTTCGCTCCTCGCGCACGGCCTTGGGTACCTGTCCGGGCATGACGGCGGCCTTGGTGCCCTGCCGCGCGCTGTAGGGGAACACATGCATGCGCGCAAAGCCGATCTCCCGGCAGAAGGCGAGGGTTTCCTGAAATTCCGCCTCGGTTTCGCCGGGAAAGCCGCAGATCACGTCGGTGGTGACGGCGCAGCCCGGGAACGCCGCGCGCAGCAGCGCGCAGGCGCGGCGGAATTCATCGGTTGTGTAGCGGCGGCGCATGCGCTGCAGCACGCTGTCGCTGCCCGATTGCAGCGCCAGATGAAACTGCGGGCAAAGCTTTTTTTCCTCGGCCAGCCGGGCGGAAAAATCCGCCGTGACGATCACGGGCTCGAGCGAGCCCAGCCGGATGCGCGAAACGCCCGGCACATCGCATGCGCGCACCGCGTCCAGCAGCGTCGCGTTTTGCAAATCGCGGCCGTAGCTGGTCAGATGAATGCCGGTGAGCACCAGCTCCGAAAACCCGGCGGCGGCCAGCCGCTTCGCCTCCGCCGCGATGGCCTCGGGCGCGCGGGATCGAATGCCCCCGCGGACATAGGGAATGATGCAATAGGTGCAATAGCGGTCGCACCCCTCCTGAATTTTGAGAACGGCGCGGGTGTGCCCCTCGTGCTGGGAAATGAAGAGCGGCTCGTAGGGCACGCGCAGCACGTCGCTCACCGCGGCCACGCGTTCGCCCTTTTCAATGGCGTCCTCAAGCAGACGCACCACCTCCGCGCGCCGCGCGTTGCCAATGACCAGCCGCGCGCCCGTGGAAAGCAGCTTTTCGCCGTCCCGCTGCGCCAGACAGCCCGCGATCACCACATCCGCCGCGGGATTGAGCCGCAGCGCGCGGCGCACAGCCTGCAGGCTCTTTTTGTCGCCTGTGCCCGTGACGGTGCAGGTGTTGACGACATATACGTCCGCCCGCTCGTTAAAATCCCGCAGGGTATAGCCCGCCCGTTCGAAAATTTCCAGCATGGCCTGCGAATCGTACTGGTTTACCTTGCAGCCCAGCGTGTGAAAGGCCACTGTGCGCATATTATTTTTGCTCCTTTTCCCGCTGTGCCTGACGCGCCAGCGCGCGCTGCAGATTTTGAATCAGGGTGGACAGCTGCTCCTTTTGCGCGCTGTTCCATGTTTGACCAAAGCCCTGCGCCAGCTCCAGCGCTTCCTGCAGCCGCCCCAGATTGGCCAGCTGCACGGCGCGCGTGACCGTGAGGGAATAGGCCATTTCCTTTTTCTTCATGGCGGGCAGCGCGTCGCTCAGCGCCTCTGCAAAGCGCAGCGCATCGGCAAAGCAATGCTCGCTGTTTGCCTTTTCGATCCAGCCGCGCAGCGCGCGATCCGGCGCGTGCCCCGCCCATTGATAGACCGCCGCCAGCGAAAGCGCCAGCACGATGGTGGGCACGACGGCCTCGTTTTTGCAAAAACGCAAAATCAGATATGCGCCCAGCACCGCCGCGCCTGCGACCGTGACCCAGCAATGCTGCTGGTGCAGGGCGAGAAAAACATCGCGCCGCAGCGCTTTTTCCTTTTGATCGTTCATGTCATATCCCCCGATACGGTAAAGAGCGAAATGATGGCCGCCAGCCCGGCGGTCTCCGTGCGGAAAATGCGCGGGCCGAGCGTAACGGGCACGGCGCCCGTTTCCTGAAGCAGCGCGATTTCGGCGGGCGCTATGCCGCCCTCCGGGCCGATGACGACGGCGACCCGTTTTTGCCCGTGCCACTGCGCCGCGGCGCCGTTGCCCGCCTGCTCCTCCCATGGGACGAGCGCCAGCGCTTCGTTCTGCAGCCTGCACGTCAGCTGCGCGGGCGTGATGGGCGGCAAAACCTCCGGCACGACGGCGCGCCCCGCCTGCTTGGCGGCCTCCGCGGCGATGCGCTGCCAGCGCGGCAGCTTTTTCCCTGTGTCCTTTCCATCCCACTGTGCCACGCAGCGGCTGAACAGAACGGGCACGATGCGGCATACGCCGGCCTCGGTGCATTTTTGAACGATATATTCCATCTTGTCGCCCTTGGGCAGCCCCTGATAGAGCGTGACGGAAACCGAGGGCTCCGGCGAGGGCAGCTCCGTTCCCAAACGCAGCGTAACCGCCGGTGATACGGCCGCAATCTCGGCGGCGAACAGCCGGCCGTCCCAAATGGCCTGACAGGAATCGCCGGGCTTCAGGCGCAGCACACGCAGCGCGTGGGCGGCCTCGTCCGGGGACAGCGCGGCGACGCCGCCGCTTGGCGGATCGACAAAGAAACGATGCATGCGAAGCTCAAACCTCCCGCGAAGGATCAAAATACAGCGTCAGCGCAACGAACTGGCGGTGCAGCTGCGCGATAAGCGCCTCTTCGTCATAGGGCATGAAGCCCGTGGCGATCATGACGGCCAGCCCATGGGTGAAAACATAGCTTTGATAATGAAAATCCCGCGCGGTTTCGTAATCGCAGCCGCGCGCGCGCATGACCTGACGAATGTTCTGCTCAAAGGTGACGTCATGGGCGGCGTTCTTGACCTCATCCGCTGTGCGATGGCGCATGAACAGCATGGAAAACAGCGCGCTTTCGTCCCGGGCAAAGCGCAGATAGGCTACGCCCGCGCTCAGATAGGGCTTGTCGGCGGCATAATTGCTTTCGCGCGCCATATAATTGATAAAATAGTCGGATGCGCGCTGCATCGTGGCATGGCGAATGGCGGTCATGCTGCCCAGCTCGCGATAAAGCGGCTGTGTGGAGCAGCCGGCGATTTTCGCGATTTTTCGGGCGTTCAGCCCTTCTATGCCCTCGCGGCGGGCAAGCTCCAACGCTGCGTCCAGAACCCGGTCCTTGTCAAATCGCACCTTTGGCGGCATAGCGCGCGACCTCCCTTTCATCCTCGGCGACGTTATTTTATCACATACCGCGCTTTTTTTGAAGGGGGATTTTCCATGCGAATTCCTGTTTGAAAGGAAGCTGTTCTGTGGTATAATACATCAGGAAGGCCAAGAAAGCTTTCCGACCGGCGGGAGGCCGAAAGGCGTTGGGCCGACAATCCAAACATCCGGATTAGGAAAACCGCGAAGCGGTTTGTCCGGGTCGGCGGGAGGCCGAAAGGCGTTGGGCCGACAATCCAAACATCCGGATTAGGAAAACCGCGAAGCGGTTTGTCCGGGTCGGCGGGAGGCCGAAAGGCGTTGGGCCGACAATCCAAGCATCCGGATTAGGAAAACCGCGAAGCGGTTTGTCCGGGTCGGCGGGAGGCCGAAAGGCGTTACGCCGACAATCCAAAAGACAGGGGGGCGCGGGCATGCTGCGAACGGGCAGGGTGGTGGCTGTGGAGGCGGACAGGGTATCCGTCTGCTTTGAGCGGCCGGAGGCCTGCGCGCGGTGCGGCGCCTGCGCCGGGCGCCGCCACCAGACGGTAGCGAGCATTCCGGGAAGCGCGCGCGTGGGGCAGACGGTGGACGTTGAAATGCCGGACGCGCAGGTTGTCAAGGCGTCGCTGCTGGCGTATGTGCTGCCGCTTGGCATGCTGCTGCTGGGCGTGCTGCTGGGCGCGCGCCTGTTTGCGCAGGAGGCGCTGGGCGCGGCGCTGGGCGTGGCGCTGATGCTTTCATCATGGGGCGTTCTGCGCCTGATAGAAAAACGGATGCGCAGCGCGCGCGCGTGGCAGCCGCGCATTGTCGCCGTGCATGAGGAAGGAGAAGAACAAAATGGAAATGACGCTGACGGTTGATAATTTTGAAAAGCTGGTGCTGGAGGCCGATAAGCCCGTGCTGGTGGATTTCTGGGCGACGTGGTGCATGCCCTGCCGAATGATCGCGCCTGTTGTGGAGGAAATTGCCGAGGAAACGCAGGGACGCGCCTATGTGGGCAAGGTCAATGTCGACGAGCAGGCCGCGCTGGCGCAGCGTTACTGCGTGAGCAGCATTCCCACGCTCATTGTGTTTGAGCATGGGCGCGAGGTGCGCCGTACCGTCGGCGTGCAGGGCAAGGAAGCGCTGGAGGAGCTGCTCTTTGGCTGAGCGGTGCAAAGCGAAAAATAAAAAGCGCGGGAGAGGAAGTTTGTTCAATGCCTCTCTCGCGCTTTTGCTTTTTGATGTTTCGGTCGGCGTGTATAAGGGATGCGCGCACTGCGCCGGGACGATAGACGGCGGCGATCCCGGCGCGCCGGTCAACCGTCGCCCGCGTTTATCGGGCGTGCCCTGAAAAGAACGGCGCGAACGCCTCGGACGCTTTGCGCGCAGCGGTTACTGCTGCGCAAAGCCCAGCTTGATGCCGGCGTTGGACGTCTGCACCTCCAGTGGCTTTTCACCCGGCTGGGATTTGGGCAGACTGTTGTGGCCGTTGCTGGTTTTGCTTTCAATGGCCCAATCGCGCATAGCGCCGGGCAGCGTGCCGCTGATGGCGGCGTTGGAGGTGCGCAGCGAAACGGCGGCGCCGTTCACGTCCTCCACGCGCAGAGAGCCGTTGCTGGAGCGAATGGTTACCTTGCCGGCGGCGTGCGCCTGCTGCGCCTCGACGCGCGCGTTGCTGGTGGTCAGGGTCAAATCGCCGTCCGAGCGCACTTGGCTGGCGCACAGGCGCGCGTTGCTGGTTTCACCGCTGACGAAGCGGCGGCCGTGCAGGCTTTCCAGAATGACGCGGCTGTTGCTCGTCTTGGCCAGCAGGGATTTGCATTCCACGTTCCGCACGTCGATGCGCGCATTGCTGCTTCGCAGCGTTACGTCGCACAGCGCGGTAAACCCGGCCAGCTCCACGCCGTCGTTGCTGGTTTCGGCGGTCAGGTCAACCAGCAGATCCTTGGGCATGGAGAGCGTTACGTCCATGCTTTCCTGCGAAAAGCTGAAGCCAAAGAGCGAAAAATGAAACCCGAACGTGCGCAGCGCGCCGCCCTCGCTGCTTTTTTCGGGGCGCAGGTACAAAACGCCGTCCTCCACGCCCGCCGTGTAGGGGTCGTAGCGGTTGGTATAATAGGTCAGCGTGACGGCGTCGCCCTCGCAGGGATTGATGATGATGGGCTTATTCTGCGCGCGCAGCCGGATGGCGGTCAGCGCGGCGGCGGGGCAGGAGAGCGTCTTTTTTTCATATTCGCCTTTGGCGCTGTCCTTGTCGGATACGGGCGCTTCGCGGCGCGCGTTTTCGGCGCGCAGCCTTGCGGCGATGGAATCCGCCGTTTCCATTTCGGCGACGGCCTGCGCCTCGTTCGGGCAATTTTCCAGCCGGTCTTCCAGCATTTCGGTGTAAAAATCGACGGCGGCGTCGCGCGCTTCGTCGTCCAGAAAGGCAAGCGCCTGCTGCAATTGATTCAAATATTCCTGCTTGGTCATGATGTTCTCCTCCTTTGTCGCCCGTATCAGCCGCAGACGGCTGTCAGGCCCATGATGTGAAGCGTTTCCCGCCATGCGTCGGCCAAGTCGCGGTTCATCAGCCCCGTGCACGTTGCCTGCAGCATTTCCTGCCGCCAGCCCTCCGCGCCGCGTTCGGCTTCGCTCCTGATCGTCTCGGCTTGGTTACAGGCCGTCAGCGGCCTTGATAAATTCATAAGCATTGTTGATATCCTCCCATTCCTTGAGGAAATCACGGATTCTCTGCCGCCCGCCGTCCGTGATGGCGTAATACTTGCGCAGGCGGCTGTTGTGCTCTACGGTGTATACCGTCAGGCAGTTGGCGGCCTCCAGCCTTCGCAGCACGGGATAGAGCGCCGATTCGGATACGTCCATGATGGGCGACATATCCTTCATCAATTGATAGCCGTAGGAATCGCCGCGCTTGAGCAGCGAAAGCACGACGGCCTCCAGCATGCCCTTTTTCATTTGAGCGTCCATGCGTCGTCCCTTCCTTTCCTTTGATTCGAGCATATTATACAATGAATAGTATAGCTTGTCAACTGGTATTTTGAAATTAATTATATTTTTGCATAGATTTTTTTCCGTGCGCGCATGCTAGTGTGTGCTTGAACGCGCTCGGCCGTGTCAGGCCGCGCTTTGAGACGCCGAAAGGGGGGGCGCGCCATGGCGGGAGGACTGCTGATTGCGCTGTATTTGCTGTTGATTACGCCGCTGCGGCTGGGCGTATGGCTGCATTGGGAGGGCGTTTCGCTGGGCGCTGCGGTGGGCGTGCGCGTCTGGGGCGCGCCGGGCAGGTGGCGGCTTACGATCGGCCGGGGGGAAAACGGCGCGCCGGCGCTGCTCATCAACGGCCGGGCGGTGCGGAAAACGCCGCAAAGCCGCCGCAAACGGAAAAACGCGCGGCGTGTGCTGTATGCCCTGCTGCGGGCGGATAAGGCGCGCAGGCTGCTTTTGCGCGGCGTGCAGGTGGAGCTTTTGACGCTGCACGTGCAGCTTGGCGGCGGGAACGCGGCTGCGGTTGCGCTGGCGGCGGGCGCGCTGCGCGCTGCGCTTTGGCGTGTGCGGCGCGGGGATGTGCGCGTAACGCCTTCCTTTGGCGGGGGAAGCGCGCTGCGCGGCGTCTGTATAGTCAGCGCGCGGCTGGGTATGCTACTGGTATGCTGCGCGGCCGGGCTGCTGGCCTATGCGCGCGCGGGGAAAAAGGAGGGGTAGGCATGGCGCATCCCATTGGCGGTTTGATGCAGACGACGCTGGAAAATATGAAGGAAATGGTGGATGTGAACACCGTCATCGGCGAGCCGATTGAGACAAGCGGCGGCGCGACGGTGATTCCGGTGTCGAAGGTGAGCTTCGGCTTTGTGGCGGGCGGCGGCGAATACGACCTGAAAACGCTGCCCGGGACGGAGGACATGCCCTTTGCGGGCGGATCGGGCGCGGGCGTATCGGTTCAGCCGGTAGGCTTTCTGGTGGTGCAGGACGGCGCCGTGAGCATGCTGCCCGCGCAGTATGTGACCGCATGGGAGCGGGCGGTTAACTGCGCGCCGCAGCTGGTGCAGGATATTCGGCGCATCCTGAACGCCAACGCGCAAAATGACGGCCAAGAGGGAAAAATGCCATGAAAAGAGTGCTGGCGGGGCTTTTCTTTGCCGCGCTTCTCCTGTATAATGGAAGCGCGCAGGCGGAGGGAGCGAAGGCGGCTGTGCTGATCGAGGCGCAGAGCGGGCGCGTGCTGTATGAAAGCAACGCGCATGCGCCGTTGCCCATGGCGTCGACCACCAAGATCATGACGGCGCTGCTGGCGCTGGAAAACGGCAGCCTGAGCGACGCCGTCACCGTTTCGCGCAACGCCTTTGGCGTGCCGGGAACCAGCATTTACCTGAGCGAGGGTGAAACGCTGACGCTCGAGCAGATGCTCTTTGGCCTGATGCTGCAAAGCGGAAACGACGCGGCGGTTGCCATTGCCGAGCATATCGGCGGCACGACGGAGAATTTCTGCGCGATGATGACGCGCCGCGCGGAGGAGCTTGGCTGCGAAAACACGCTGTTCGCCACGCCGCACGGCCTGCCAGCCCAGCAGCATCACACCACGGCATGGGATTTGGCGCACATTACCCGCGAGGCGCTGAAAAACGCGGATTTTCGCAGGATCGTGTCCACGCAGCGCATGACCATTCCGTGGGCGGGGCACGATTACGACCGGGTGCTGAACAACAAAAACAAGCTGCTGGCCGCCTATCCCGGCGCGATCGGGGTGAAAACGGGCTATACCAAGGCGGCGGGGCGCTGTCTGGTTTTCGCGGCGGAGCGCGAGGGCATGACGCTCATCGGCGTGGTGCTGGGCTGCCCGAGCTGGTTTGACGAGGCGGCGGCGCTGCTGGACAGGGGCTTTGCGAACTGGCAGCTGGTTACGCTGCTTTCGGCGGGCGAGGCCGTGCGCGCGCTGCCCGTTCGGAACGGAACGAGCGGCGCGGTAACGGTGCGCGCGGGCGAAGCGCTTGCCGCGCCGGTTCGTATGGACGCATGGCCCGATCTGCTGATCGAGCTGCCCGACAGCCTCGAGGCGGAGGTGCAGGCCGGGCAGATCGTCGGCTGGGCGCGTCTGACGGACGAGGGCGAAACGATCGCCTCCGTGCCCCTGTATGCCGAGGCCGCCGTGCCGCTCAATACGTTTCGCGCCCGCGTCGGGCGAATTTTTGCCCTCTGGACAGCGGGCAGATAGCCTCCGCGCGCAGCCTTGGCTGGCGGGGGCGCTGGGGCTGGGCGCGGCCTGCTATTTCATGGAATGGAAAGCCGCCTTTGGGCGGCGGTACAGAAGGAGAACGCATGCGATTACAGAAATACATGGCGCTGTGCGGCGTGGCCAGCCGCCGCCGCGCGGAGGAAATGATTCAGGCGGGGCGCGTTGCGGTCAATGGCGCGGTCGTAACCGAAATGGGCGTTCAGGTGGATGAAACGCGCGACACGGTGCTGCTGGACGGCGCGCCCATTCAGCCCGAAAAGGAAAAGCGCTACGTGATGTACCACAAGCCGGCAGGCGAGGTAACCACCGTGAGCGACCCGGAGGGGCGCGCTGCCGTGCTGGACCATTTTCGCGATTATCCCGTGCGGCTGTATCCCGTCGGACGGTTGGATTATGACAGCGAGGGGCTGCTGCTGCTGACCAACGACGGCGCGCTGACCGAGCGGATGCTCCACCCGTCCCATCTGGTGGAAAAGACGTACCTCGCCCGCGTGACCGGGCATGTGACGCTGGAGACGGTGCGCGCGCTTCGCGCCGGCGTGCTGCTGGACGACCATCAAACCGCGCCCGCCAAGGTGCGCATCATTAAAGAAGAAACCTTTGCCACCGCCGTGCTTGTAACCATTCATGAGGGGCGCAACCGTCAGGTTCGCCGCATGTTTGAGGCAATGGGGCATAAGGTGCTGCAGCTGCGCCGGGTGCGCTTTGGGCCGCTGGAGCTGGGTGATTTGCCGCGCGGCCAATGGCGCGAATTGACGGCGGCGGAGGTTCGCCGCCTGCACGAAAGCCTGTAAACGATACGAAAGAGGTTGTCCGCATTGTGCTATTTGCTTCGATCCGCGCGCTTTTTGGCGGCGGACGTGCTTTCCCGCACGCTTTCGCCGGGCGATTTGGCCATTGACGCAACCATGGGAAACGGCCATGATACCTTAACGCTGTGCCGTTTGGTTGGCGAAGCGGGGCGCGTGATCGCCTTTGATATTCAGCCTGCCGCCGTGGAAAGCACGCGTAAGCGGCTGGAGGAGGCCGGCGTCGCCGGGCGCGCCGCGCTGTATTGCGTGGGGCATGAGCATATGGCGGAGGTTGTGACCGAAAAGGCGCGCGCCATTGTGTTCAACCTTGGCTGGCTGCCGGGCGGCGACAAAAGCGTGACCACGCGCTGGGAAACCACGCGCCGGGCGGTAGAGGCTGCGCTGGGGCTTTTGCAGCCGCTGGGCGTGCTGGTGATCTGCGCGTATCCCGGCCATGCCGAGGGCGAAAGGGAGAAGGAGGCGCTGGCCGCCATGCTGGCCGCGCTGCCGCCGCAGCGCTATAACGTGCTGCGTCAGCAATTTCTCAACGCCGGCCCCGGCGCGCCCGAATGCTTCGTGATTCAGGCGCAGGAGCGTGCATAATATCAATTCAAGGCTTATCGTTTGCCAGCGCGTTACGGCGCTTTCGCTTGCGCCATCGTATAGGCGCGCAAGGCGGTGTACGATGCGCATAAAAAAGGGAATCCCTCGGCAATACCGGGTGGTCGTAAAACAGTGAAATCAAAAAATGGTGAAAACCTTGTGTTTTCAAGGGGCGGCGTGACTTCGGTCACGCCGTTTCCTTTTTCATCAGCTCATTCAGAGGGATAAAGCCCAGTCCATCGTACTTGATATGGATGTGCTGTACCCGCTTGCCGCTGGACTTGTCCGGAGCGTCCACATAGATTGCGGACACCAGCTCCCGCAGCGCATAGCCGTCCAGTTCTTCAATGCCGACATATTTGTGCGCTTTCTGAATGAACTTTTCAATGTTTTCGTTCTGTCGTTCCTGTACTTCAATCTCCTGCTGCAAGGTGATCGCTTCCGCTTCCAACTGCTTCTGCTCCGCTTCATAGGTCTGGCTCAGCATATCATAGCGTTCATCCGTCAGCCGCCCGCTGGCGTTGTCCTCATAAATCTTGATGAAAAGCCTTTTCAGCTCGACAATGCGCCGTTCGTTGCTCTCCAGACGCTTTCTTCGGATGCGGATTTGTTCACAGCTTTCCACGCGGAGCTGTTCCTCCATGATCGTGCGGAAATAATCCTCGTGCCGCAGGATATACCCCATAACTGCCTGAATGTGCTTGAGAACCAGCCGTTCCAATACCTTGACACGGATGAAATGCCCATTGCACTTTTCTTTGCTTTTGCGATGCAGAGAACAGTCAAAAAAGTCCTGATCGAGATCACCGTTGTTGGATGAACCGTACAGCATTTTGGAACCGCAGTCCGCACAGTAAACAAGTCCGGAGAAAATGCTGCTTCTTCCCGTGCGGATCATTCGGTGACGCTGCTGGCGAATCTCCTGCACCTTTTCAAACACATCATCGTCAATAATGCGCGCGTGGGTATTGGGGAAAATCGCCCGCTTTTCAACAGGATTATCCCTTTGCTTCTTATCCCAGATAGA
>CAKTXZ010000019.1 GCA_934632155.1 uncultured Clostridia bacterium
ACTGCTCCTGCGTTATCTGCATGGTTCCATTATATCAGATATTTCTTTATTGTCAATAGCGTGAACACGCTCTAGTATACGAATCTGTTCAACCGTCGTTGATCGCCCCGCCGCCGTTCGCGCTGATGCACGCAGCGCGGCGCGTTCCGTCACGGCGCAGGCGCGCCGACGGCATTGCACGCAAATCTATTTTTGATTTTTCTTAATTTGTCGCCAAAAGCCATTGAAAAAGCGCGGCGCAGCTGCTATAATATAAAATAGACAGCGCTAACCGAGCGATCTGCCAATTTCTTACCAAAACGAAAAGGGGCATTACGTGTCTTTCTCTGTGCATGCAATTTCGAAAACCGGAAGAATGTAAGCCGGGCGGCATATAAAGAGCCGTTCTTTTTCCGTGTCCCGAAAAAGTTCCTAAGGAGGATTATTCCCAATGAGCGAAGCGTATGAAAAGCTGACGGTGCTGGAGCTGCGCAAGGTTGCCAAGGAAAAGGGCGTTAAGCTTGGCGCCGGCATCAGCAAGCAGGGTATCATTGACAAGCTGACCGAGGCTGGCAAGGCCAACACGCCTGCTGCGGATTCGCAGGACGCCCTGCCCGAGGATAAGGCGTGCACCATTCGCAGCGCCGCCATCATCACCGACGAGACGGTTGAGGACGACGAGGACGATGTGCCCGTTCTCACGCCCAATCCCGCGCTCAAAAGCACGCGTGCGCCCGCGCCGCGGCCCGCTGCGCCGCCTGCGCCCGTCTCATCTCTGAGCAGCATTTCCTCCAAAGCGCCCGCCTTTACCATGGAGGGCTCGCGCGCATGGCACAACCCCAAGGCCTACCAGCCTAACGCCGCCTATCAGCAGCGCATGCAGCCGCAGCAAAGCGGCTGGGGCGCCGCGCGCCAGCAGCCGGTGGGCATGGGCGAACCGCGCGTCTATGGCGGCCGTCAGGATCAGCTGGGCCGCGCGCCCATGGCGCCGCGTCCCGCTCCCACTTATCCTCAGCGCTTCGGTCCCGAGCAGGGAAGTGAGGATTACCGCGCGCCCTATCCGCAGCAGGATTATGCCGCTCCGCGCGGCGACTACCAGCAGCGCGGCGGAAATTATCCGCAGCGCGGCGATTATCTGCAGCCCCGCAGCACGCCCGCATACGGCGCGCAGCAAAGCGGCTATTCCCCCAAGGGCATGCCGCAGCAGCAGGCAAGCATGCCGGAAATGCTGGCCGTAGGCGAATGCGCCGACGTCTCCGGCGTGCTGGAAACGCACCCCGACGGCTACGGCTTCCTGCGCACGCGCAATTATCAGCCCGCCAAGGACGATGTGTATGTCTCGCTGGCGCAGGTGCGCCGCTTTGGCCTGCGCACGGGCGATTTTATCACCGGGAAGGCCAAGCCGCAGCGCGAAAGCGATCGTTCAGGCGCGCTGCTGTATGTCACCGAAATCAACGGCCGCGCCGCGGAGGAAAATTTGCAGCGCCCCGCGTTTGACACGCTGACAGCGATTTATCCCAAAAAGCAGCTGCGCCTTTCCGGCAAAAAAAGCAACGACCCCGCGCTGCGCCTGATCGACCTTTTCGCGCCCATCGGCCTCGGCCAGCGCGCGCTCATCTGCGCCGCGCCGCAGAGCGGTAAAACGACAATACTGCGCAAGCTTGCCGCCGCCATCGCTCAAAGCGCGCCGAAGGCGACGCTGATAACGCTTCTGCTGGACGAACGTCCCGAGGAAATCACCGAAATGCAGGAAACCGTCGAGGGCGAGGTGCATTTCGCCAGCTTCGACGAGCCGACCGAAAACCAGATTCACGTCAGCGACGTGGTGCTCGAGCGCGCCATGCGCCTTGTCGAAGAAAAGCAGGACGTCGTTTTGCTGGTCGACAGCCTGACCAAGCTTGCGCGCGCCTGTAACGCCGTCGCGCCGCAGACTGCGCGCACCGGCGCAAGCGGCTTGGCCGCGGGCGCGCTCAACAAGGCCAAAAGGCTCTTCGGCGCGGCGCGCAACGTGCGGCAGGGCGGATCGCTGACGGTGCTGGCCTTCGTCGCCGCCGAAAACGATAGTAAGCTCGACGAGGCCGTGCTGAACGAAATGCGAAGCGCCGCCACCATGGAGCTGACGCTGGATCGCCAGATGGCTGAAAAGAAGCTTTTCCCCGCCCTTCAGCTGCAAAAGAGCGCCACGCGCCATGCTGAGCTTTTGCTCTCCGCACAGGAGCTTTCCGCTGCGGAGACGCTTCGCGAACGTATGAGCACGGAGGGCTATGCCGCCGTATACGATCAATTGCTGGCGCAGATCGCCGCGACGGATTCCAATGCCGATATGCTCAAGGCGCTTTTCCCTGCGTCGGACGTGCTGCAGACGGGCGATTCTAACCAGTAACGCCCGCAGCTTCAACGGACGCTTGGCAACGCCCCGCCCCATAAACAGCGCCCCCTTAAACGACGAAGGTATTCGTTCGCGCCCTCGGCCATGCTTCGCCGAAGCGGCGTAAAATAAAACACGCTCCGCCTCGCAGGACAAACCGCCTGCAGGGCGGAGCGTATGTTTTTGTCCAACACAGATGGGAATCCTCTCGCCCCCCCAGCCATTGGCTTTGCCTGCGCCGTCATGCGGTTCAAAAGCGAAACGCTCCCATGCGCCATCAAGCCGCCTTGCCTGTAAGGCAAACAGGCGGACAAAAAACGCCGCAAACGCGCGCCGCGAATTGAAAAAGCTTACGCGAAAGCCAAGTAACGACAGAGGGAAAAACAGGCCGATGGGCGTTCGGAATTGCGGCGCGTATCAGATTGCGGCGGCGCCCTGCGAAAGCATGGCGCGGTCGCTGACAAATTCACTGCCGCTGGCCTTGGTAAAAAGTTCCAGCAGGTCGGAAACAGTCAAGCGGCGCTTTTCTTCGCCGGAGATATCCAAAATAACCCTTCCCTCGTGCAGCATCATCAGGCGATTGCCGAACTGAATGGCATCGCGCATATTATGGGTAATCATCAGCGTCGTCAGGCGGTTCTCCGTTACGATTTTTTCCGTCAGGCTCATCACCGTCGCCGCCGTTTTAGGGTCAAGCGCCGCCGTATGCTCGTCCAGCAGCAGCAGCCGCGGCTTTTGCAGCGTCGCCATCAGCAGCGTCAAGGCCTGCCGCTGGCCGCCCGAAAGCGTGCCGACCTTGGCGGCGAGACGGCTTTCCAGCCCCAGATTCAGTTGACTCAGCAGGCGGCGATATTCCTCACGTTCGCTTTTACGAATACCGAGGCGCAGCGTTCGTCTTTTGCCGCGCCGGGCAGCCAGCGCCAGGTTTTCCTCAATCTGCATCCCGGCCGCCGTTCCCATCATCGGGTCCTGATAAACGCGGCCCAGATACGGTGCGCGCTTATGCTCCGGCAGGCCGGAGATATCCATGCCGTCGAGCAGAATCTTTCCCTCATCCGGCAGCCATGCGCCGCTAATGGCATTGAGCATCGTGCTTTTCCCGGCGCCATTGCCGCCGATGACGGTCGCAAAATCGCCGTCCGCCAGCGTCAGGCTCAGGCCGTTGAGCGCGACCTTTTCATCGATCGTTCCGCGGTTAAAGATTTTGACCACCTGACGCATTTCAAGCATAATCGCCTGCCCCCTTTCGCGCGGTACGGCGCGACGCGCCAAGCTGCTTTTTCAGATACGGAACGCCGAGGAACGCCGCCACGACCAGCGCGGAAAACGCCTTGAGCAGATCCGTATCAAAGCCGACGAAGACAATCGTCTGATACACCAGATAATACACAATCGCGCCCACCAGCACGCCCGTGAGGCGCACGGCAAAGTTCGGGGAGATGCGCTTTACAATTGCTTCGCCAATCACCACCGCGGCCAGCCCGATTACCACCGCGCCGCGCCCCATATTGATGTCCGTAAAGCCCTGATACTGGCACAGCAGCGCGCCCGAAAGCGCCACCAGCGCGTTAGAAATGGCTAAGCCAAGAAGCTTCATCAGGTTGGTATTGATGCCCTGCGCCCGGCTCATGACGGGATTGCAGCCCGCCGCGCGAATGCTGCAGCCCAGCTCCGTACCAAAGAACAGGTACAGCACGCCGATCACCACAACGGCCGCAGCGCCAAGCAGGAGCAGCGCGGCGGGAATATTCATCTGGGACAAAAGAACCGTCGTCTTGCGGGCGGAAATGGCCATGTTCGCCTTGCCCAGCAGCTTCAGGTTGACAGACCAAAGCGCCATCTGCGTCAGAATGCCCGACAGGATGGCGGGAATCCCCAGCTGAATGTGAAGAATTCCCGTCAGCGTGCCGGCCAACGCGCCCGCCGCAACGGCGCAAAGCATGGACAGCCATGGATTTTGCCCGGAAAGCATCATCATCGTGCATACGACTGCGCCGGTGCAGATCGTGCCGTCGACCGTCAGGTCGGCGATATCCAAAATACGATAGGTGATGTATACCCCAATTGCCATGATCCCCCAGATCAGCCCCTGCGCGGCTGCACCGGGCAAAGCGCCAAGCCAGTCCAACATGTGTTTGTGCCCCTTTCCTTATTGCAGCGCTACATAATCCTCGGGAACGGAAACGCCAAGCTCCTTGCAGATTACAGCGTTAAACTGCTTGGTCGCCTCCGCATATTCGATGGGCATCGTGGTAATATCCGCCTCGCCCTTGAGAATCCTCGCGGCCATCTCGCCCGTCTTGCGCCCCAACTCGTAGTAGCTGATGGAAAGCGTCGCCACGCCGCAGCCGGAGCAAATGCCCGCTTCGCCGGCGATGACCGGCGTCCTGGCAGCCAAGACGATATTGCCGATGGTCTCCGTGCAGGCGGCGGCGGTGTTGTCCGTAGGGATGTACATTACATCGCTGTCCGCAGCGGCCTTCGTGGTAACCGACGCGATATCATTGGAATCGGAGAAGGAGTAGCGCGTGCACTGCAGGCCCTTGTCCGTCAGGTATTCGCTCACGACCTTGACCTGATATTCGGAATTGGGCTCGGCGGAGCAGTAGAGCAGGCCGACCTTTTTCGCTTCGGGGAACAGCTCCAGAATCATATCCGCCTGCTCGGTCAGCGGCGCCAGATCGGACGTGCCGGAAACGTTTTCACCCACCGTGCCGTCAAAATCCTGCAGCTGCAGCGCCACGCCGTATTCGGTAACCGCTGTGCCCAGAATGGGAATGGTCGTCGTGGCGTTATAGGCCGCCTGAAGCGCGGGCGTAGCGTTCGCCAGAATCAGGTCCACCTTCTTGGAAACAAAGGCGTTCACAATGGTGTTGCACGTAGCGCTGTCGCCCGCCGCCACCTGATAATCAAACGTCACGTTCTCTGCGCCCAGCGCCTCCGCCAGCGCGTCCTCAAAGCCCTTGGTCGCCGCGTCCAGCGCGTCATGCTGTATCAGCTGGCAAATGCCGACAACGTACTGCTTCCCCGTCTCGCCCAGCGCGGCAGCGGGCAGCGCCAGCGTCAAAATCAACGCCACGGTTACAATAACCGTCAGGATGGAACCATGCTTCTTCATGTTTGTTTCCTCCTTTTTCTTCTCGCGCAAGCCGTGCGCCGGAATGACCGCGCCATGCGACAAAACAGCCGCATGGATTTGTGATTCCATGCGGCTGTCGCTTGCTGCGCCCTTCTTCAGGTGGCTCAGACGCCCTGCAGCGCTTCCCGTTCACGAACATCACAAATCGCTCTTACTCTAAAATAGAAGTAAAAGTAAAAGCGGTAGGCAAACGCGTAAACAGTCCTGCGCAGCATCGCCGTCTTCCCCTCCCTTCGAAATGATGGCTGCATTATAACGCGTTCCACACCGTATGTCAACGGCGCGTCATGCCGAAATTCATCAAAAAACGGCCGTGCATGGAATACACGGTCGTTAATATGCCAAATCATCTATTCAAAACAAAAGAAAAACACTCTCGTTCCCCTTTTGTCCGGCTCTCAGATCACCCGCAGGTACTTCTTACTCAGCTTTCCCTCGCGCCCCAACGCAATAAGCCGCTCGTAACGCTCCACCACGTTTTCCATAATCGTCATCCACGCGATGGGAATGGTGTCGTGGGCGTTTTGTCCAATACGCCGCGCATCCTCGGGGTTCGCAATGACGCCGCGCATCACGCGCGCCATATCCGCGGGCGTGTTCTGGCACAGATAGCCGTTTTCGCCGTCGCGGATAATCTCCGCCGCGCTGCTTCCGCGCGCCATCAGGGCGGGCGTGCCCATGACGGCCGCCTCGCGCACAACCATCGGCGCGTTGTCGTAAAGCGAAGGGAAGGTGAAAAGGCTCGCGCGGCTGTACAGGCCGTCCAGCATGCGCATATCCGTAATGTGGCCCGCCAGATGCGTACAGTCGCGCAGGCCCAGCTCGGCAATCTTGCGTTCAATCGCCTTCATATCCGGCCCCTGCCCTGCCAGCACCATCTGGAACCTTTGCCCCTCGCGGCGCAGCATTGCGCAGGCCTCCAGTACGGGCAGAATATTCTTTTTCCAGTTCATCTGCCCGACGAACAGAAACACTGCGTCCTGCCCCAGACCCCAGCGCCGCTCCGCCTCGCGCACGGCGTCCGGCTCCGCCTCGCGCAGGGTCACGCCGTTGGGCATCACGAAAATATCGCCCTCGTAGCCATATCCGCGCAGCACATCCGCCGTCGCCTCGCCGACCGCCCACACCTCGTCGCAGCGCTCATAATAATTCACCACGAATCTTACGCCCATTTTGGCCAGCCGTTCGGACTTGGTGGCCTTGAGAAAGTCGTCGTAGTACTTGGAATGAAACGTGCCCACCAGCGGCAGCTTGCGCGTAACCGCCAGCCGCAGCGCCTCCGACCCGGCGGTAAAGGGGCTATGCGCGTGCACGATATCCAGCGGCACCATGCGCATCCTGCGGCGATAATGCGCGTCCATGGGCGCTTCGCCCGTTTTATACTGCTTCATACCGGGTACGCTCATCGCCTGAAAATCAACAATTTCGTAGGGCAGGCCGCCGCGATAGCCCGTATCGTACATGGGCGTAACCACCGTTACATGATGTCCCAGCCCGCACAAATTCTCCGCGTACGCTACCACCACGCGTCCCACGCCGTCCACAACCGGCAAAAAAGTGTCGGAAAACTCACCGATTCGCAACATACGCTCACCTCCGTTTTGCGCCGCGCGCTTATCGTCTTGCTTTTTATTATAACACACCTTCCCGTTTCGCGCAATCCTGCACGGGTCAAGCGTCTCTCCGCACGCAAACAGCCCGCCCCGAAGGGCGGGCCGTGTCTGTCCAAAAAGTCCCATTAAAGCTCCTGGGATGAATGAAGGGGCCGCAGCCCCTTCATTTTTTATCCGCAGAACCGGCTTTGCCGGTTCGAGGAGCGGTAGGAACGACCGCTTCCGCTATCATTTTCCGACCGTAAGCCGTAGGCTTACAGGAAAATGATGTTTCAAATGCAAGTCCGCTTTAGCGGACTTGCATTTGCAGACTGTCAAAAAATCTCTTTCGACAGTCTGAGCCCGCCCCGAAGGGCGGGCCGGACGGGCGCGCTTCGGCCACGCGCGTCTTCGCGTTTCGTTCCCTCAGCCTTGCTTTTTCAGCTTCAGCGAAATGGGGGCCTGCGTCTCGCCGGTTTTCGAATCATACGGCACGATCGTCAGCGTGTCGCCCGGCGTAAAGCGCGAGAGGCTTTCGCGCACAATGTAATGGTTGCTCTCGTGGTTGCTCTCGTCATTCTCGCCCAGCATAACCTTCGTGCCGCCGTTCAGGAGGGTTATCGTCTCGCCCCGCTCATCCAGCACGCGAAGCCAATAGCTGCCGCTCAGAAGCGATTGCGCTTCCGCATCCAGTGCGGCCGCATCGTCCATGACCTCGACCGAGAGGTAGCAGGCCATATCCGTCACGGTCAGGGCAGCGGCGTTCACCATATAATCGCCCGCCCGAACCGGCAGCTCAGTCGCACGATAGCTTTCACATGTCGCAGAGCGCACCGGCAGCGTAAGCTCGTACGTCATGTCCGTCGCGGTGCCGTCGGGCGCATAGACGATCGGGCAAATGCGCAGCGTCCATGCGTCGCGCGCCGCCGGCTGCGCGCCCAAGAGCGGATCGGGTTGCAGATACAGCGAATAATCCACCACCAACGTCGACGCGTCCTCATAGCCCCACTGAATGCCTGTTTCATGGTATTCGCCCTCCGGCTGGCTTTCGAACTCGTTGCTGTTGAGCGTCAGCACGCGCTTACCTGCGCGCTCGGCAGAGAAGGGAACGCTCTCCTCCAACGCATCGTAATCCATCATCAGGGCATCCTGCGCATTGCGCGCCGTATAGGCCACCACGATATGCGCGCTAACGCCGTCGCACGCGGCTTGACGCACCTGCGCGTCCACCCAGTCGCTCTGCTTTATCCACTTCAGCGGCGCGACGCTCACCTCCACGCCCTGCGAATCCTGAAGCTTGAGAAAATCCGTCAGCCCAAGCCGCGTCGCGGCAAGAGCCGCGCCCGTCATCAGCATCACCAATACCACCGCAAGCGCCACAGCGCCGCAAAACTTCCTTTTCACGTTCTTTTCCTCCTTCGTCGCCAAGGCATGGGCAACGCAGCGCTTAATTGCGTCCGGCGTTTCGCCGAAGGCCTCCTGCCATTCCTTCTTCGTCATTGCTCACACCTCTTCTCCAAGCATTTGCCTTAGCCGCGCCTTGCCGTGATTCACGCGGCTTTTCACCGTGCCAATGGGAACCGCAAGCGCCCTTGCCGCTTCATCATAGGAAAAACCGTTGACAAGCACCAGGATCATGGTAAGCCGCTGCTTTTCGGGCAGCCGCCGCATCGCCTGTGCAAGCGCTTCGTTTCGCGCTAAATGCTCGCTCACGTCCGGCTGCGGCGTGTCCGCGACCTGCTCCACAGGAAGCTCCCGTCCCTTTCGCCGCCCAAGGCTGCGGCACTGGCGCACCAGAATGCGCATCAGCCACGGCCGGAACGCCCGTTCGTCGCGCAAGCCGCTCAGGCTTCGCCATGCCCGCCAGATGCTTTCCTGAATCGCGTCCTGCTGATCGGGAAGGCTTGCCAGCAGCCCGGACGCCACATAATACATCAGGCTCGTCATGGCCGTCACCTGTTCTTCAAATTCCGCTTCCGTCATGGCGTTCCCTTCCTTTCCTTCGTATCGGCCGATACGCCTATAAGACGCGTCGGGAAAAGAAAAAGTTCATTTTTCCGCAGAAGCATATAAAAAAGCCACCCTTGCGGATGGCTTCTCATGCTCTGCCTTACCGGCGGATTTCCTTGATCTTGGCGGCCTTGCCCTGCAGATTGCGCAGGTAGTACAGCTTGGCGCGACGCACCTTGCCGCGGCGGATGATCTCGATATGATCCACACGGGGAGAATGCAGCGGGAACGTACGCTCCACGCCCACGCCATAGGACACGCGGCGCACCGTGAAGGTTTCACGGCTGGAGCCGTTGCGCTTGGCGATTACAGTACCCTCAAACGCCTGAAGGCGTTCGCGGCTGCCTTCCACAACCTTGACGAACACGCGAATGGTGTCGCCCACGTTGAACTGCGGCAGATCGGTACGGAGCTGCGCCTGTTCGATCGAACGGATGATTTCGCTCATTGGAATAGTCCTCCTTCCCTCATAGACGTTCATGCGAGGGGCGTCCCCTCCCAGCGGACCGTCCGGTTCACACAAAGGGGATTATACCACACTTTCCGCTGCTTTGGCAAGCTTTTTTTTCAAAAAAAGGCGATCCGCGGCCGCTTGACGCAGCGTTCGTGAAAAATGCAAGGATGGTCGCATTGCATTTTTCGCGCGTCTACGCCCGCTCAAAGGGCAAAGAAGCGCTTGACATTCCCCGGCGCTTCCCGTATAATGCAATCATATGGCAACGACGGGAAGAAGTAGCCCGTTTCCGCGTCTGAAGAGAGCCTCCGGCCGGTGCGAGGGGGCGGCGGGAAGCGACGGTGAATACATCCCCGAGCCCGGCGCCGAAAGAAATGCTTCCGCGTAGGCCGCCGCCGGTGCGCCGGTTACAGCGCGCAAAAAGGGCGCGCAGCGACATGCCGCGCGTCGAACGGAAGTGGTACCGCGATCATCCGCCTTCCCCGAAAGGGGAGGGCTTTTTTGATAAAAAGCGGGCCATCCACCCGGCAACGCAAGAAAACCGTATCATTAAAGGAGGTTGTCTTATGCCTAACGTACTGGATACCCTGCGCGAGCGCGGCTTTCTGGCGCAAATCACCTACGAGGACGAGCTCTACAAGCAGCTCGAAAAGGAGCCGACCACCTTCTATGTCGGCTTCGACCCCACTGCCACATCGCTGCACTTCGGCCATTTCATCCCAATCATCGCGATGGCGCACATGCAGCGCGCCGGGCACATCCCCATCGCGCTGGTAGGCGGCGGAACGGCCATGATCGGCGACCCGAGCGGCAAAACGGATATGCGCCGGATGATGACCGTTGAAACCATCGACCATAACGTCGCCTGCATCAAAAAGCAAATGGAGCGCTTCATTGAATTCGGCGAGGGCAAGGCGCATATCGTCAACAACGCCGACTGGCTGCGCAATCTTGGCTATATGGATTTCATTCGCGACATCGGTTCGCTTTTCTCGGTCAATCGCATGCTTGCCGCCGAATGCTACAAGCAGCGTCTGGAGCGCGGCCTGACCTTCCTTGAATTCAATTATATGCTGATGCAGAGCTATGACTTCCTGCAGTTGTTCAAGCATTACGGCTGCCGGCTGCAAATGGGCGGCGACGATCAATGGAGCAACATGCTCTCGGGCGCGGATCTGATTCGCCGGAAGGAGCATGAAGCCGCTTTCGCCTGCACCTTCAAGCTGCTGATGAACCACGAGGGCAAGAAGATGGGCAAGACGGAAAAGGGCGCGCTTTGGCTGGATCCCGCCCTCTGCTCCCCCTACGAATTCTACCAATACTGGCGCAATATCGCCGATCAGGACGTGGAAAAGTGCTTGAAGCTGCTCACCTTCCTGCCCATGGACGAGGTAAACCGCCTGTCAAGGCTCGAGGGCAGCGAAATCAACGAAGCGAAAAAGGCGCTGGCCTTCGAATGCACCAGGCTGGTGCACGGCGAGGAGGAAGCGCAGAAAGCGCAGCTGGCCGCGGCGGCGCTGTTCGCAGGCGGCGCGGCGGCGGATGTGCCCACCTTCGCATGGACGCGGGCGCAGCTTGAAGAGGATAACCGCCTGACCACGCTGCTGAACCTGTGCGGCCTTTGCGTCAGCCGCGGCGACGCGCGCAAGCAGGTGCAGCAGGGCGCCGTCGTGATGAACGACCAAAAGGTGACCGACATCGACGCCGTCGTCACAGCGGACATGATTCCTGCCGACGGACTGCTGCTGCGCAAGGGCAAGAAGAATTTCTGCCGCGTGGTGCTTCATTAAATGGCCGCCGATTATAAAACCATCGGGCGAACGGCCAGCGATGAATTCATCGTCAACAAAAGCCGGTTCATCGGCTATGCCGCGCCCTGCGAAACCGAGGAAGCGGCGCTTTCCTTCCTTCGCGCCATCCGCGAAAAGCATAAGGACGCCACGCACAACTGCTACGCCTATGTGATCGGCGAAAACGCGGGCGTCATGCGCTACAGCGACGACGGCGAGCCGGGCGGAACGGCCGGCCTGCCCATGATGTCGGTTCTGCAGCAGCGCGGCGTGGTCAACTGCTGCGTGGTGGTCACGCGCTATTTCGGGGGCGTGCTGCTGGGCGCGGGCGGACTCGTGCGCGCATACAGCCGCGGCTGTGTCATTGCGCTCAACGCGGCGCAGGTGGTGCGGATGGAGGCTTCCGCCCGCCTGCTGCTGGATGTTTCCTATCCGCTATGGGACAGGGTACACCATACGCTCAAGGGCTTGCCCGTCCTCGTGGAGGACACTGCTTTCGCCGCGTCCATCACCGCCACGCTGCTGGTGCGCGCGCGGGATGAAGCCGACGTTGTCGCCAAGCTGACCGCCGTCACCGACGGACGCGCCGAAATTGTGCGGCTGGAGGAGGCGCATTATCCGTGGCCCGAAGCGCCGCTGGCGGACGAGACGTAGAGACGACGCTCATGCCTTTTCGGACAAACCTTCCAAGGCTTCACCCGAAAGCGGCAAACAAGCCGTCGACCGCAGAGGGCTTATTTGCTCAAATATTCATAACAAAGCCGCGTCTGTTTTTCTGAAACGGACGCGGTTTCTTCATAATATCAAAGGCTGTTTGAAGCGCATTCCATACACGATGAAAGGGGCTCTCCCGCATGATAATGCCGGAACAATAATTTTTCTGCAAAAGTCTCAAAAAGTATCCCTGCCTGACAGAGCCGAGCGCCGCGAATGAAGCGGAAAAGCCGAGCGCCCTTCCGTTCCGCATGCCTGACTGCAGCATTGGAGGAGCTGGAAGCACGGCTGCTCTTCTGAAGCGGGCGTAATTGATGGAAATTTTTCCCAAAACGCAAGGCTGCCGCGCCGCATTCCAGCGTTTCTTTCAGACCGCCGGAGGAAAATGGGCGCGTCGCTGGGCGAACAAAATTCATTGCCGCCCGCGTTTCGGGCTTATCACTGCCATCCCTTCTTCTCCAAAGCCAGCACGGCTTCCGTTACCTTCGCAAACAAATCGCAGCGCAGCGCTTTGGTCATTTTCCACGCCCACTGCGGCGCGCCCGGATGCGTTGGGTGCATATCCGACGCAATCAAAACGGAAGCCGTACGCACGCCCAGATATCGCCCGACGCTGAGCAGCGCGGAGGTTTCCATGTCCACGCCGACTGCGCCCGCCGCGCGCCAGCACGCCTCCTTAAAGAACGTCTGCCGGTATACCGCGTCCGTCGTTACAATCGGCCACGGCTGCGCGTTCAGCCGTGTTCGCAGCGCATCGGCCATTTCGGCGTCCGGAACGGCATAGTCCAGACTTTCGTAATAATGCAACGACGTGCCCTCTTCAACATAGACGCGTTCGGGAACAACCAAATCGCCGATTTGCACCCGTTCGTCAAACGCGCCGAACATCCCGCAGGTCAGTACCCGGCGAACGCCCAGCGCAGCGATCGTTTCCAGCGTGTCCACTGCCTGCGGCGCGCCGCGTCCGCCGTCCATAAAGCAGATATTCCCCCCAGCGCATACACCGGCGCGCCCTGCAGAAAGCGCGGCAGCTTAGGCGTCAGCAGCGGACAGGCAAACCGCTCGCAAAGGTACTCGACCCCAGACGACATATAAAACAGGAGCGCCGTTTCCGGCAATCGCGGCGCAGGCTTGCCGCGGTGAATGCTGCGCACGTTTTGCTCCGCCGTAATGACCGCGGCGGTATGATCCTGCGGCGACGTCCATGCCATCTTCCCTTCCCCTTCCGTATAAACAAAACACGCCGACGCAAAAACCGCACGTCGGCATGTTTTTCGCCTGCAAGAAGCAGGCTTAAAAAATCATTTCTTTTCTGCGCGGCGCAGGAACGCAGGCACGCCCAAATCATCCTTTGCGTTCGCCGCCGGCTGCGCGGGCGCTTGGTAAGGCGCCTGATAGGGCTGCATCGAGGGCTGCTGCGGGTAGGGCTGCTGCGGGTAGGGCTGCACCTGATAGGGCTGCTGCGGCGCAGCATACTGCTGCGGGGCATAAGCCTGCTGCGGGGCGTAGGGCGCAGGACTCTGTGCGGGCACAGGGCGCGCGCCGCCCGGGAAGAAGGCCGCGTCGCCGTCATAGGTCGCAGGCGCGGGCGCGTCAAAGGCTTGTCCATCCGCCACATCGACGCGCGGACGATTTTCATACGGATTATAGGACGGAATGGCCGTGCCATAGGGCGCGGCTGCGCGACCCTTTTTGCGATCCTTCGTCGGGAAGGGCGTTTTCTCAAAGCCGGTGGCGATGACGGTGATGCGCACCTCATCCTTGAGCGATTCGTCGATGCCTGCGCCGAAAATGATATTCGCGTCGCTGTCGGCGGATTCCATCACCAGATTGGCAGCCTCATTAATTTCCATAATGCTCATATCCGTGCCGCCGGTAACATTAATCAGCACGGAACGCGCGCCGTCGATCTTGGTTTCCAGCAGGGGGCTCTGAATGGCGTTCTTCGCCGCGTCCACCAGACGGGTTTCGCCCTTGCCCACGCCGATGCCCATATGCGCCATGCCGCCCGATTCCATGATGGTTTTCACGTCGGCAAAGTCCAGGTTAATCATCGCAGGCACGGCGATCAAATCCGAAATGCCCTGAATGCCCTGACGCAGCACGTCGTCGGCGATGCGGAAGGCCTCGAGCATTGTCGTGCCCTTGCTGACGACCTGCAGCAGCCTGTCGTTGGGAATCACGACCAGCGTATCCACGCTCTGCTTCAGCTCGTTAATCCCAAGCTCGGCGTTCTTCATGCGCTGCTTGCCCTCAAAAGCGAAGGGCTTGGTCACCACAGCGATGGTCAGGCAATTGTTTTCACGCGCGACCTCGGCCACGATCGGCGCCGCGCCCGTACCGGTACCGCCGCCCATACCGGCGGTAACAAAGACCAAATCGGCGCCCTTGATCGCCTGCGCGATTTCCTCGCGGCTTTCCTCGGCGGCGCGGCGGCCCACATCCGGCACAGCGCCCGCGCCAAGGCCCTTGGTCAGCTTTTCGCCAATTTGAATTTTGATATTCGCGCGGCTGAGCGTCAGCGCCTGACGATCCGTATTGACGGCAATGAACTCAACGCCCTGCAGCCCGGCGTCTACCATGCGGTTGACGGCGTTCGTGCCGCCGCCGCCGCAGCCGATGACCTTAATCGAGGCAAAAGACGGTTGATCAACCTGTACTTCAAAAGGCATGCTCGAATCCCCCTATGTTGTTATGGAAAGCGGCTCAGCCGCCGAAAAGGCTACGAAAAAACGCGCCCAGCCAGCCAGCGTTGTGCGCCGAGGAGGCCGTGTCGATAATCAAATCCAGCAGTCCAAGCGCGCTGGAATACGCGGGGCTGGAAAGCTTCACCGCCTTGCGCGGCAATTCGCGCACGGGCTTTTCCAGCTTAGCCGCCAGAAAATCGCGTCCGCCGCGGTTGATGGCCATCGCGCCGCCCGTCAGGTAAATGGGCGACCAGCTGCCCAGCTTCACGCCCGAATCCTTGATTGCGTCGCGCACCGCTTCGCAGATTTCATCCGCCCGCGGCTCCAGCACCGCCTCCACCTGCTCGCGCGTAAAGTTTTTCGTGTTGCCGCCCTTATCCGTTCCCTCAAAGGTGGATTGCCCGGTGGACAGCCCGTAGACATACGCCCGCTTGATCTGCTCCGCCGCGGGCAGGGTAATTTCCAGCCCGTAGGCCAGATCGGCCGCGATATGACCGCCGCCCAACGGAATCGTTTGGAGATACGTCAGCGCATCGCCCTCGACAGCCATGACCTCGGTGGTCAGATAGCCCATATCCACCAGCACGGCGGTACGGTCGCGCTCCTCGTCGGGAACAAAGAGCATCGCCTGCCCCGTCGGGGTAGAAAAGCAGCCCGCCACCGTAATGCCCATGCTGCGGAAGCGCTCGGTCACATCCTCCAGAAAGAACTGATCGGCAATCACAAAGGATACCATCGCGCGCAGCTCATAGCCGTGCATACCCATGGGCTCGAGCGTCTTTTTTCCGTCGTCGACAATGAACCATGCGGGGCTGCGGTGAATAACGCTTCCGCGTACCTCGCCCAGATCGTTGGCGGCACGGCTGAATAATTCGTTGATATCGCGCTCGGTCACCCGGGGATCGGCGCCCTGAAGCTCCACCTTTACCTCAACCGTGCGGACGGTTGAAAAATCGCCCGGCACACCCACGTTAATCTCCCGAATCCGGGTATGGGACTGCTCCTCCGCCTCATGCACGGCGTTGGCAATCGCCTCATTCAGCGCGTCCGGCGCGTTCCACTGGCCGTCCAAATAGCCGTCATACGTGGCAATCCCCGCGCCAGTAATATCACAGCGCTGCCGTCCGCTGGTTTCGGCGACCAGCGCCACGATCTTACTGGTGCCAAAGTCCATTGCGGCAACCGTCGTTTTCATCCGTCCATCATCCCCTGTTCCGCTGTCCGATGCGCACTGGGGCGCATAGGCAGAAAAGCCGAAAGCGCAAATACATCTATTCGGTCACTTTATTGTAACTGTTTTACGAAAATTTGGCAAGTGAAAATCAAGCAAAAGCGGAGAATTTCGCAAATATTTTTCTATTTTTGCCCCTTCCCTCACAATAATTTACATCTCAGCAGGCGTATAGGTAGCCACAGCGGGCACGCTGGCCTCGATCACGCCGCCGTAGCGCTGCATATCGCGCAGCTTGGCAACCACGCCGCGCACCGTGCCGATCTTGGCGCGCAGCTCCTGCGTGTCGCCCAGATGAACGGTATAGCCATCCATCGTGACCAGATATAGGCTGTCCGGATCGGAAAGATTCAATTCAGCAACCTGATTCTGAAAATTCTGCTGGTAAAGCTCGTCAATCAGCGCCTGATAGGCGCTCAGCTGCGCCGCCGTGCCCGGCACAATGCGCCGCCCGACGCTGACCTCCTTGGCCTGAAAGCCGGTCACCAGCATCACGTCCTGATTGGACGCGGCGCCGCGCTCGAGCACCATGCCGTCCCGATCCAGCGAATAGGGCACGCCCATGACCATCACATTGGCGCATATGGCGCGTTCGCGCACATAGATGACAAGGCTGTCGGGGAATTCCTTCGTCAGGCTCTCAAACTTCAGATAGCGGTTCTGATTGATGCCCGCGGCGATTTTTTTCTCATCCACTGAGAAATAGCCGACGTTTCCCTGCAGCCCCGCCGCACGGACAACCGCTTCCCACGAAACGTTCTGATTGCCCACCACCGATACGTTATGAATCTGCAGCACGCTTTCATTGAGCATAACGGCGATCGCGCCGATAAGCGCCACAAGCAGCAGCAGCGCCCACAGGCCGGATTTGCGCCTGCTGGCCGGCGCTTCCGGCGCGCTCTCCTGCGGCTCAAAGGGGGAAAAATCAGGGGGTAAGGGCTGCTGCATGGTGTGCCTCCGTTATTTTTCGTCGTTGATTCTTTCAATTTTCGCGCCCAGCGCGGTTAACGTGTTTTCAAGGTGAGCATAGCCACGGTCGATCAGCTCCGCGCGTTCGACGATCGTTTCTCCCTGCGCCCGAAGGCCTGCCAGCACCAGCGCCGCGCCGCCGCGCAGATCCCGCGCCGTCACGCGCATGCCGCCGAGCGTCTCCACGCCCTGCACCACCGCCGTCCGGCCGCTGACGCGGATGTTCGCGCCCATACGGCAAAGATCCGCCACATGCGCGAAACGATTTTCGAACACGTTTTCAACGATGACGCTCGTTCCCCGCGCCACGCAGCTGACCGCCAGCATCTGCGCCTGCATATCCGTGGGAAAGCCGGGGTGCGGCTGCGTTTGCAGCTGGGAAAAGGCGCTGAGCCGCTCGGGCGCCTCCAGCCAGACCGCGCTTTTTTTGATTCGCACGCGGCAGCCCATTTCCTGCAGCTTGGACGTTACGGGAATCAGGTCGCACGGCCGCGCGCCGGTGAGCTGAATGCTGCCGCCGGTGATCGCCGCGGCGCACAGCAGCGTGCCGCCCACGATTCTGTCCGGAATGGGCGTATAGCTCACGCCGTGCAGCTTTTCCACGCCCTCAATCTCGATCAGCTGGGTGCCCGCGCCGCGCACCTTGCCGCCCATGCTGTTTACAAAGCGCTGCAGATCCTCAATTTCCGGCTCGCGGGCGGCGTTATGAATGGTGGTCACGCCGTGCAGCAGCGTCGCCGCCATCATCACGTTTTCCGTCGCGCCCACGCTCGGATAATCCAGATAAACGTTCCCGGCGTGCATTTCGCGGCCGTCGCAGTACAAAACGCCGCCCGCGTCCACAATGCGCACGCCCAGCGCCTTGAGGCCCTTGATGTGCAAATCAATCGGCCGGATGCCGATCTCGCAGCCGCCGGGATACGTGACCGTCGCGCGGCGCAGCCGTGCCAGAATGGGGCCGAGCAGGAAGATGGAGGAGCGAATCTGCTTGGACAGGTCGTCCGGCATTTCCCATTTCCGCATCCGGTCATTATGTATGCGCATCTCGCCCCGCGTCCACACCGCGTCGCAGCCCAGCATGCGCAAAATCTGCGCCATGGCGTGCACGTCCCGGATATCCGGGCATCGGCGCAGCGTCACATCGCCCTCGGGCAAAATCGACGCCGCCAGAATGGGCAAAACGGCGTTCTTCGCCGCATCCAGCGCCACAGCGCCGTTGATGGTTTCGCCGCCAAGGACACGAAATCCTGCCATTTGGATATCACCCTCCTTCTCCTTCACACTATGAGGCGGAAGAAAAAAGGTGATGAACCGGCCGCAGCAAACGTCGAATCCGACGCGGCGCTTTTCGAAGAAGCCAAGAAGCGCCCGCGGCTCAGCCGGCAGCGCGTCAGCGCAGGCTGATCGTCGTGTCGCGGCTGATATTGAGCACAATCCCCACGGCGGCCATCGTGATGGAAAGCGACGTTCCGCCCGCGCTGAAAAACGGCAGCGGCAGGCCGGTTGTGGGCAGCACGCCCACCACCACGCCCATATTGATGAACGCCTGCACGCTAATCATGCCCGTGATGCCCGCCGCCAGCAGGCAGCCGAACTTATCCTCGCACCGAAGCGCAATACGCATCCCGGAGAGCATAAACGCCACAAACAGCGCAATCACCACCAAGCAGCCCGCCAGCCCGAAATCCTCGCCCACGATGGCGAAGATAAAATCGCTCTCGGGATAGGGCAAATAGGCATACTTTTGCCTGCCCTGTCCCAGCCCCATTCCAAACAGGCCGCCGGAGCCGAAGGCGATCAGGGACTGGGAAAGCTGATAGCCCTCGTCGCTCATCTTGGCAAAGGGATTGGTAAAGGACAAAAGCCGCTCGCGGCGGTAGGGCTCGCTCCACGCGTAATACGCGCCAAGCGCCAGCCCGCCCGCGCCCAGACACAGCATATGCCGCCACTTTGCCCCGGCCAGCATCACCATCAGCACGCTGACGATAATGATCGTGCCCGCGGTGGAAAGGTTCGGCTGCTCCAGAATCAGCAGGAACATCACGCCCGGCACAATCAGCACGGGTAAAATGCCCCTGAAAAAGCGCTGGATTTTCCTGCCGCGCGCCGTCAGCGCCATCGCCATGAACAGCACGACGGCGTATTTGGCGAATTCGCCGGGCTGAAAGGATATGCCGCCCAGCTTGAGCCACCGGCGCGAGCCGTTGATCGACGTGCCCACGCCCGGGATCACCACCAGAAGCAGCAGCAGGGCGCTCAGGCCGATGCCTGTCATGACCACCTTGCGTCTGCCCCAGAAGGCATAGGGAATTCGCGTCGTGAACGCCATCGCCGCCGCGCCGACCGCCACGCCGAAAAGCTGCTTTTTCACCTCGGACAGCGCGTCGCCCGCGCCCTGCGCCTTATAATACGTCGCGCTGAAGAGCGTGAGCAGCCCCAGCATCAGCAGCATCGCCATGATGGTCAGCAGCGTTTTGTCCACCGGCCGGCGCGTACGCGCGCGCTGAAATAAAGCAAGCACGAAGCAACCCCTCCCCGCATTCGATTCTGGTTTTGCTTTCGTGCCTGTCGCGCGCTTCCGTTATGTCAATTCGCGAACGATCTGCTTGAACACGCGCCCGCGCTGCTCGTAATCGTCAAACATATCAAAGGAGGCGCAGGCGGGCGAAAAGAGCACGTTGGCTTCCTCGCCCTGCTGCATCAATTTGCGGCACGCCGCCACCGCCTGCGCAAGCGTCTGCGCATGGGCGATGCTTTCCACGCCCGCGCGGCGCAGCGCATCCTTAATCTGCGCCGCCGTCGCGCCGATGAGCACGCAATGGCGAATGAGCGGCGTCGCCTTAATCTCCTGCGCCAACGCGTCGAAGGAGACATGCTTGTCATAGCCGCCCAGAATAATCGCTGTGGGCAGTTTCATGCTCTGCACCGCCTTGATGGTCGAATCGACGTTGGTGCCCTTACTGTCGTTGATATAGCGCACGCCGTCCAATTCGCGCACAAACTCGATGCGGTGCTCCACGCCCTGAAAGGTACGCAGCGCATGGCGGATAACCGGCGCGGGCACGCCGCGCGTCGCGGCAATGGCCGCGGCTGCCAGCGCGTTTTCCAGATTGTGCGGGCCGGGGATATCAATCTCCTCCGCCGCGCAAACCGTCTTCTCCATGCCGTTGAGGCGCAGCACAATCTGCCCGTCCCGAACGAACGCGCCCTGCGGCACCTCGTGCAGCCGGGAGAAATACAGCACCCGGCTTTTCAGTCCCTCCGCCATCGCGCGGCACAAGGGATCCTCATAATTGAGCACGGCGTAATTGCTTTCATCCTGCGCGGCGAAGATATGGCGTTTGAGCGCGGTATACGCTTCCATCGTGCCGTGGCGGTTCAGGTGATCCTCCGTTACGTTGAGCACGGCGGCCGTCAGGGGATGGAAGGTATCGGTCGTTTCCAGCTGGAAGGAGGAAACCTCCGCCACCGTCACATCGTCATAGCGGCTCTCCAGCGCCGCTGCGGACAGCGGATAGCCGATATTGCCCGCCAGATGGCAAATCTTTCCCGCCGCCTGAAAAATAGCGCCCAGCAGCGTCACCGTGGTGGTTTTGCCGTTCGTGCCTGTCACGGCGACCAGACTGCCCCGCAAAAAACGGGAGGCCAGCTCCAATTCGCCCGTTACCGGAACGCCCAGCCGCCGCGCGGCCTGCACAATCGGCGCGTCAATGGGCACGCCGGGGCTGATGACCAGCAGCTCCTGATTTTGGAGCGCGTCTACGCCGTCCTCGCCAAGGCGCATGGAAACCGGCAGCGCGCGAAGCGCGTCCAGCTTATCGCCAAAGCTTTCCTCCGGCTTGGCGTCGCTGACCGTAACCCTCGCGCCGTGTGCGCAGAGCAGCTGCGCCGCGGCGATTCCGCTGCGCGCCATGCCGACAATCAGCACGCGCCTGCCGGCCCACTCCTCCCTGCGTTCCTCGGCGGCGCCGTGCGGCCTGTAATTGACGGAATTGATCGACCCACGCATGCTCAACCCTCCCGAATCATGTTATTTTACGAAGCGTCAAAACAGCTTGGCGACGGACAAAATGGCCACAAGGCTCAGTGCCACCGTTACCAGCGCGTACATCAGCACGATCTGGTTTTCCTTCATGCCGCACAGCTCGAAATGGTGGTGAAGCGGCGCCATTTTGAAAATCCGCCTGCCCTGACCATACTTTTTCTTGGTCAGCTTGAAATAGGTTGTCTGCAGCATCACGGACACGGAGCTCATGATGCAGGTAAAGCAGATCGGCAGCAGCAAAAATTCGCACTTGGTCAGCATACCGACGCCCACCATCACGCCGCCGATGAACATGCTGCCCGTATCGCCCATGAAAATCTTCGCGGGGTGGCGGTTAAAATGCAAAAACCCAATGCAGCTGCCCACCAGTGAAAAGCACATATACACGATCGCAATAGCGTCCTGATGCGGCAAAAACGCTTCCCGCATAAACAGCGCAATCGCGCCGAACGCCGTCATCCCCACCACCGTAACGGTGGAAAGCAGGCCGTCCACACCGTCCTGCAGATTGGCGCTGTTGGTCATGAACATCACAAGCACCGTCATGATGGGAATGTAGAAAACGCCCAGATCCCATGTTTGCTGCGTAAAGGGCAGAACCACGTCGCTGCCGACATAAAAATAGCAATACAGGGAAAAGGCCAGTCCCACCATCACCTGCCCCATCAGCTTCTGCCTGGGGGTCAGGCCCTCGTGATTCTTTTTCACGTCCTTAATATAATCGTCCGTGAAGCCGATGGCCATCGAGCCCAGCGCCGCCAGCAGCAGCGCCCACAGGCGGTTTTCCAGCCCCATCGGCAGCCCGGAACGGACGCACTGCGTAATGGAAAACGCCAGCCCCACCAGCACCGTAAACGCGGCGATGAGAATGCCGCCCATGTTGGGCGTGCCCTGCTTGGCCAGATGCGCCTTCGGGCCCAGATCATAAATCGTTTGGCCGAACTTGAGCTTTTTGAGATACGGCAGGAATTGGGGCATCGCCAGCAGCATCAGCGCCATCGCCAGCAACATCGGGAACACGCAGGAATACAGTACAGCCATGGTATCTCTCCTCTTTGGGGCGCGAAGGCGACGCCGGAGTGCGTCAGGCTTCCCTGCTCATTTCCTCCAGCAGCTCGTGTACCACCACTTTTTCGTCAAACGGGCGCTTGACCCCCATGATTTCCTGATAGGTTTCATGGCCCTTGCCCGCGAGGACAATAATATCACCTTCCCGGCCAATCTGCAAGGCATGGCGAATCGCTTCGCGGCGATTTTCGATCACCACGTATTCGCCCTTCGTTCGTTTGATTCCCTCCTCGACCGCAGCAAGAATCTCATAAGGATTCTCGGTGCGCGGGTTATCGCTGGTCAAAATTGAATAGTCCGCCAGTCGGCCGCTGATTTCGCCCATCATGGGGCGCTTGCCATGGTCGCGGTCGCCGCCGCAGCCAAAGAGCGAAATGACCCGCCCGCGGGCAAATTCGCGCACGGCGATCAGGATATTCTCCAGCGCGTCGGGCGAATGCGAATAATCCAGAATCACCTTATAGGGCGTATGCGTGTCCAGCACCTCCGCCCGTCCGGGCACGCTGCGCACGCTTTCCAGCGCCCGCGTAATGGTTTCGGGCGCAACGCCCGCAATCAGCCCTACCGCCGCCGCAGCCAGGGCGTTGTATACGTTAAACATGCCCGTCAGGCGCAAATGCACCGGGTATTCCTTCAGGCCGAAGAGCTTGAGAATAAAGCTGACGCCGTTCTCGGTAATCTCAATATCCCGTGCGAACAGATCGGCGTTGTTGCAGATGCCAAAGGTCATGCAGGGCACGGCGATACCGGAAAGAATGCCCGCGCTGGTTTCATCGTCCACATTCACCGCCGCGTTCTGAATCCATTTGGGCGTGAAGAAGGATTTTTTGCATTCGAAATATTTCTCCATCGTGCCGAACAGATCCAGATGATCCTGCGACAGGTTGGTATAGCATCCCGCCTCAAAGCGCACGCCCTCCAGCCTGCCCATTCCCAGCGCGTGCGCGGACACCTCCATGCTCACCACGTCCACGCCCGCGTCGCGCATCCGGCGCAGGGTACGGAAAAAGTCGATGGGCTCGGGGGTTGTAAACTCGCTTTTCATGTATTCGGAGCCGATCATGTTGCCCGTCGTGCCGATCAGTCCCACCTTATGCCCCGCCTGCTCCATAATGGCCTTGACAAGATAGCTGGTCGTGGTTTTCCCCTTGGTGCCGGTGATGCCGAGCAGCCGCATCTCGCGATCGGGATGCCCGAAGAACGCCGCCGCCATGGGCGACATCGCCGCGCGCACATTGCGCACGCGCACCTGCGGCACGTCAAGCGCCAGAAAATGCGACACAACCAGCGCGGCCGCGCCCTGCTCCACCGCCTGCGGGGCAAAGTCGTGCGCGTCAAAGCGCGCGCCGGACACGCAGAAAAACAGGCCGCCCTCCTGCTTCCGGCGGCTGTCCATGGACAGCTCCGCGATCTCGCAATCGCCCCTGATTTCCAGAAGCTCCTCGCCCGCCTCCCGAGCCAATGTGGATAACAGCATCTTTCCTCACTCCGTTCCGTTTGTCGGTAATTCAAAGGTCACCTTTACCGTTTCGCCGCTGCCGGCGTAGGTTCCGGCTGCCGGGCGCTGACGCACCGCCAAGCCGCTGCCCTCGATCTCCATCTCCAGCCCGCGCAGCCGAAGCTGCCGCCCCGCCGCCACGATGGGCAGACCCGCCACATCCGGCACGCGAACCATGTCCGCCGCCTGCGGCAGCGCGCCCTCGTAGGTGTATAGCAGCACCCGGCCGCCCGATCGCATTTTTTCGCCCGCCGCGGGCGTCTGGGCGGAAACCGTATCGCTCAGCCCGTCGGCGTCGCAAAGCAAGCGCGCATCTGAAAGCGCCCGCCGCGCCTGCGCGACGGTCATACCCGTTACATCCGGCACAACGACCTCCGGCGGCTGCGTCGCTCCGGGCTCGCTTTTACGAACGCCCAGATAGGGCAAAATGTCCTCCAGAATCTGCCGGGCGAAGGGCGCGGCCGTCGTACTGCCGTAATCGACGGGTACATGCGCCTCGTTAACCGTCACCAGCACCGCCACGCGCGGCTGCTCCATCGGCGCAAAACCGATAAAGGAGCCGATGTGCACATCCGACACCACGCGGCCGTTTTTGTACACCTGCGCCGTGCCCGTCTTGCCGCCGATACGGTATCCGGGAATGGCGGCGTTCTTGCCGCCGCCGTTTTCCACCACGTTTTCCAGCAGCGTTCGCATGGTCGCGCTGGTCTCCGCGCTGATGGGGTTGGCCACCACCGTCGGGCTTTTGCGGTCGATGACCTCGCCCGTCTCGTCCAACACCTCTCGCACAATGTAGGGGCGCATCAGCCGCCCGCCGTTGACCACCGCGCAGGCCGCCGTAATCAATTGCAGCGGCGTTACCGCCACGCTCTGTCCAAAGCCGATGCGCGCCAGATCCACCTGCTTGACATAGCGGCTGTTAATCAGGATGCCGCCGCTCTCCCCCGGCAGATCGACGCCCGTCGCCACGCCCAGCCCGAACGCGCGCAGATACCGGTAATACGTATCCGTGCCCATGCGCAGCGCCAGCGTGACGAACGCGGGGTTGCAGCTGTTGGCCAGCGCCGTGGGCAGATCCTGATGCCCGTGGCTGGACTTCCAGCAGCGAATCCTGTCGCCGTCCACGGTAATGCTGCCCGCACAGTTGAAGGCGTCCGTCAGGCGCGCCGTGCCGCTGTCCAGCGCGGCGGAGCAGGTGAGCATTTTGAAGGTCGAGCCCGGCTCGTACACATCCGTCAGCACGGTCAGGCGCATCAGGCGCTTGAGCGTTTCCACGTCGTCGCGCGGCGGGTCGTTGGGGTCGTAGTCCGGCTTCATGCAAAGCGCAAGAATTTCCCCGGTGTTCACATCCATCACAATGCACTGCACCGAGGAAGCGTTGTTTACTTCAAGGCATTCGCGCATTGCGCGCTCCACCACGCCCTGCACCGTCGCGTCAATCGTCAGCCGCAGCGTTTGCCCCGCCTGCGGCGCGACATAGGCGGTTTTGCCGTCGGGCAGCATGCGCGCCCTGCTGTCCACCTCCGTTTTCAGCGAACCCGGCGTGCCGCGCAGCAGCGCCTCGTAATAGCTTTCCAGCCCGGACTGCCCCTGCGAATCCACGTTTGTCAGCCCCAGCGCCTGCGTAAGAAAAGCGCCCTTGGGATAAAACCGCCGGCTGTCCTCGTCAAAGGTCAGCCCGTCCAGCGCCGCGCCGGCCGCCGCGTCGCCGCTGCGCAGCGCGCGAATTGCATCCACCGTCTCACGCGGCACCTGCCGCTTGAGCGTCACGGAGGCCTGCCCCTTTTTCTGCAGCTTCGCAAGCACGCCCGCCTCGTCCACGCCCAGCAGCGGCGCGATCAGCCGGGCAAAGGCCGCGCCGTCCCGCACGCGCTGCGGATTGACCGAGGCGATGTACGCCGTGGTCGACAGCGCCAGCGTTTCGCCGTTTCGGTCCTCAATCGCGCCGCGCTGCGCCGTGACCACGCCCTCGCGCGTCCACTGCTTCACGCCGCGCGCCGTCAGCGTTTTTCCCTCCAAAATGGCTAAGCCGCCAATGCGCGCGCCGATGAGAAAAAACAAAAGCGTGAGCACTGACAGCATGGTTGTCATTCGTTTGCGGATAATCGCTTCCGCGCGCATGGCTTCATCCCCCTGCGGGCAGACGAAAAGGGCATGCTTATCGCCTGCCGGTAATCATGCTCGGCCCGGCCGCGAAGGGGGAATTCGCCGCCTGACTTCTGTTGTAGGCCTGATCGTTGGGCCGCGTATCGGGAGCCGTGACCTGTACTTCCTCCACCGCGTTGGCCGATACCATTCCAAGGTTCTGCACTGCGGCGTAGCTGATGCGCGCTGAATCGCGCGCGGCGAGCACCTGCGTGGTCAATTGCCGGTTATCCTGCTGCGTCTGGACAATCGCGCGGCTCATATCGCCGATTTGGCTGCTCAGCGCCACGCGCCGCGCCAGCCGCGAGCCGATCATGAAGCCAAACGTAACAAACACCGCGCAGATCAGAAGATACCCGATACGCCGCGGGACGGTTGGCGCGCGATAGACGTTAACCTGCCGGACAGACGGAGCGTAATAGGGCGTGCGTTCCGCGTCCGTCCCCGCTTCCGCATCCGGTACGTACACATGGCTGCGCACGTTCATGCGCACGCCGGGCGTTTCCTGTACGCCGGCCATGGCATACTGCATGTTCCTTCCCTTTTGCATATCAGTGTATTCCTCCTTCCCCGGTGATTAGAACGCCTGCTGCTTTTGCATTTCGGCAATGAACGCCAGCGGGTCGGAAAATTCCTCGTCAAAGGAAGCGTCCTGCGCCCTGCTGTCGGCCGCCGGCATCACGCGGATGTGCGTCGTCGCGCCGTTCATATCCACCTCGCGCGTATCGCCCAGCCGCCATGCGCGAATCTTGGCGGGCAGCAGCAGCCGCCCCTGCGCGTCGGCTTCGCAGTCGACATAGCTGTATTTGCTGAATTGGTCGAGCAGGCGCTGCGCCCGGGCATTCAGGCGCACCAGCGCGACCAGCTCGTCCCGGCGCGCCTGCCAGCCGGAAAGCGGATACAGCGCGACGGCCTTAAAATCCGGCGTGGGGGCAACGGCAAAGCGCGCGCCCAGCGGCTCGCGGAAGGACGCCGGAATAATCAGGCGGCCCTTGGCGTCAATGCCGTGCGTATAGCTGCCGACAAAGCCCAAAAACGGCGCGGGTTCTTGGGGGGTGGGAGCGGGCGTTTCGTTCTGGGCAACATGCTGCAAAGCGTCGCCGGCCCCTTCGGTCGTGCGCTCCTTGTTGTCCTCCGCCATGCTCTCACCACACTATCCGCCATTTATAAACCACTTTCAGGGTTCGTGCTCCATTTTAAGGCACTTTTTAGGGCTTTGTCAAGCGCACAAATAGGACAATGCGCAGTCTTTGGGAAACAATTCTGTTATAAAATCGCCTTTTTTCCGCAAAAATAAAAACGCCTGTTCGCGTTCTGTCAGCCGCAATGCGCGAAATGTATTTGGATGTTTTGCACGATATAGACCATTTGAACATATTATTTTTCTATAATCTGTTTGTTTTGCTCAAATTATTCGATCAATCAGAGTTCTTTCTTTTGGGAAAATCGTAACACAAATTTCATGTTTAGCCGCTGAAACGCTTTTCCCACCTCTCGCACGCCACTTTTTGCCCCTGAAACGCCACCCAAAAACAAAAAAACGGCCTTTCGACCGTTTGAATGGGTTCCATTTGTACGCTTCAGCCCTCAGAAATGGGCCGCGCCGCCACTTCCACCGCCGGCATATGCCACAGCCGGAATTGAAGCCCGTCGCAGGAAACGCAATGATAGCGGATACCGTCATACACGCCGTTGACCGCGCCGCGCAGCGACGCTCCGTGCAGATGCCCGTACACCACGTCGCTCACGGGATAGCGGGCGATCAGCTCGGATACCGGCGTGGGCGCGCCGCCCTCCCCCAGCGGCGGATAATGCGTCATCACCACCGTGCGCCGCGCGTGAAGCCGCGCCGCGCGTTCCAACGACATTTCCATCCGCATCAGCTCGCGCGCATAGATCCGTGCGTCGTCCGAATCCGCCGCCGTCGGAAGCGTCCAGCCGCGGGTGCCGCACACGGCGACGCCGTCCATGAGCAGCGCGTCGTTCTGCACGGCGTACATGCCCTGCGGCAGCAGTTCACGCAAGCGCGTAATACCGCACCACCAGTAATCATGGTTTCCGCGCAGCAGCACCTTGCGCCCGGGCAATTCCCCAATGGCGTTCAGATCAGGCATCGCGGATTGCACCTGCATCGCCCAGCTGATGTCGCCGGGAATCAGCACCAGATCGTCCTCCCGGACGCGCTGCCGCCAATCCAGCGCAATACGCGAAAAATGCCCCTCCCAATGCGCGCCGAAAACATTCATGGGCTTGTCGTCGCCGCCGGGCAGATGCAAATCGCCAATTGCGTAGATTTCCACGTTACTCCTCGTCGTCCTCCTCGTCGTCCTCGGCTTCCTCATCCCCCATTTCGTCGAGGGAAAGGTCATTCTCGATTTCGTCGTATTCGCGCGGCGGGATATCCTCCTCAATTTCGGGAATGATCTCGTCCATCGTGCTTACGGGGTCGATATCCAGATTCGCGCTGTCCACATGCTCCACGTTTTCATCCTCATTGCGGGCGTTATGCGCGTTCATTTCCTTCAGGCAGAACAGGCACACATCCTTGCCCGGAAGGGCGGGCGCTTCATTGCACACCGTGCACATCTCGATTTCATCATGACGGCTTTCGCCCTTCATTTCACGCTTACAGATCTTGCAGTATCCTTCGCCTTCCTCAATATAGTTCAATTCGCAGCGCGGGCATTTGATCAGAGCCATGCCGGTAAAACCTCCTCCATCGCCGTGCCAGATCTTTCCTTGGCGGCAGGCTGGCAAATCGTTTGATTATTTGTTGCAATTGTATTACAATTTCAACTGCGATCGTAATATTTTCAAAACAAAGGAGGACATCATGAAACGTACTTGCCTGTTCGTCATAACTTCCATCCTTCTTCTGAGCGCCGTAAGTGCGTTGGCCGAAGCGCCGTCGTCCCAATTCGGCTTCCGCGGCTGGCCCTATCGGCAGACGGCCGCGCCCTGCGGCGCAGCTATCAGCGCGCCCGCAGCCACCAAAGCGCCAACGGCCACCAAAGCGCCCGCTTCCACGCCGCGTCCGACGGCCGCGCCCACGGCTAAACCCACGGCCAAGCCGACGTCCACGCCGATAAGCAGTGGTGATTATACAACAGAATCCACGACAATGCAAGAGCAAAAGCTGTTGAATTTGCTCAATCATGATCGCGCGGCAAACGGCCTGCCTGCGTTGACGCTCGATAGCGAGCTTTCGCGCATCGCGCGCATGAAATCCTGCGACATGAAGCAGAACGGATACTTTGCCCATGAATCGCCCACCTATGGCAACGCGGCCTCCATGCTCACCCGCTTCGGCTATTCCTTTGCAGGCGTTGGCGAAAATATCGCGCATCACGCCAGCGTGGAAAAGGCCGAGGCCGCCTTCATGAGCAGCACCGGACACCGCGCCAATATTCTGGGCAGTCAATGGACAAAGGTCGGCATCGGCATTTGCATCGACAACAACGGTTTCGTTTACGTCACGCAATTGTTGGTTCGCTAACGCGGAATCTGCATAGTTTCTTCCATTTACATTATAATTGAATGCAAATAGCCGTCCGAGAGGAGCGCTCCGACTCATAGGCCGCCTGCCCGTGAGCCGGAGCGCATGCGCTTATGCGCGCCCCAAGCGGCTTCCTCAGGAAGAACCTGCCGCGCCGTCCACGGCGAATGACGCGAAGCAGCGTCCCACGCGGCATCCTTATCCCCAAAAGCATCCTGCGCTCAGGTTCGTCTGCGCAGTGCGTGATGTAGCGCCGCGCGGGATTTGACGTCCCGATATGCCGGCGGCGACGCGTCGACCGAACGCTGCACGTCGATCCTGCCGTTTACAGCATTGCTCAGTCTTTTATCATCCATCCGATTGGCCGCGCGCAGCGCATATCGAAGCGCCGCGTCGCCCGCCGCGCGTCTGGGCAGCGCGGGCAGCAGCGCCGCCTCCTCCACGCTCAGCGCCGGGCGTTGACTATCCTGAAATTCCGCCATACTTCTCACCTCGCTTCATAAGCTACTGCATGCTATGCGGCGCGCAGGACGCGCGTGTAAATGCGCCGCGCAATTTTTGCAAAAGAATGGACGAATCGTGAACAAGGTGTAACTTTCAGGTTTTCCCTGCCAAAACACTTGCGAAGCGGTCAAAACTGTGCCATAATAAGCGCATCAGGATCATCTCCCGCCAATTCCGGGAGCTTAAGGAGAGGAAACCGCATGAAAACAAAGCTGCTTGCGCTGCTCATGGCGCTGATGCTGACCATGACCATGACGTCCTTCGCCGTCGGCGAGGATACGACCATCGCCCCTGCCGAAACCGAAGCCGTAACCGAAGGCGTAACCGGCAGCGAGGATGCGCTGGACGCCGGCGCCGCGCCCGAAGAGCCCGTTGACGAAAACCCGGTGCTCTTCACCTTTGGCGAAAAGGAATTCCGCAAGGACGCCGTACAGGAAAAGCTGGATATGCTGGTCAGCAACGGCTACGCGAACGAGGGTGATTACGCCGCCGCCATTGAATACATGGTGCAGCTGGAAATCCTCGCCGATAAGGTTCGGCAGCTGGGCTACGATCAATTTACGGAAGAAGAAAAGGAAGCCTTCCGCACCGAAGCGCAGGCCTATTATGACAGCTATGTCAACCAGTACGCCGCCTATTATTTGACCGAGGATACCGACGAAGCGCGCGCCGCGGCCAAGGAAAGCGCCGAAGCGCTGCTGGCCGCCTACGGCCTGACGGTGGACGTTGTCATTGAAAATCTGGAAACCAACAGTGCGAACCAGAAGCTGCTGGATTCCCTGCTCGCCGATAAGGATTTGACCGTGACCGAAGAGGAAATCGCGGACATGTACGCCCAGATTGCCGCGCAGTATCAGGCGGCCTATGAGAATAATCTGCCCGCCTACGACTACAATCACATCTATCAGGGCGAGGAATCGCTCTACACGCCCGCCGGTTATCGCGCCGTAACGCACATTCTGCTGATGGTAGACGCTGATCTGCTCAGCGCCTATACCGACGCGCAGGCCGCCTATGAAGAGGCGGGCGAAGGCGCGGACGATTCCGCCGTCAAGGCCGCGCGCGAAGCGATTCTGAAAAGTCAGGAAGAAAAAATCAACGCAATCATCGAACGGCTGGCGAACGGCGAAAGCTTTGACGCGCTGATTGCCGAATACGGTGAGGATCCCGGCATGAAGAACGAAGAAACCCGCAAGGCCGGCTACGCCGTGCATCCGGACAGCATCATCTGGGACGCCGCCTTCCTCGCGGGCGCGTTCAGTGAAAAAATGCAAAAGCCCGGCGACGTCAGCGATCCTGTCATCGGTGAAAAGGGCATTCATATTCTGTATTACCTGAGCGATATTCCCGCGGGGATCGCCGAAATGACGACCGAATACCACGACGACATCAGGGATTACCTGACCTCCAGCAAGAAAAACGATATTTTCCTTGCCGCGCTGGAGGGCTGGAAGGCCGACTACCAGATCGCCTATCATCAGGACGCGCTGGCTAAGCTGACCGCCGAATAAGTCCTCGGCCACGCCGTTCGATTCATCGGCAGCGCATAAAATCATTGCAGCATTTGCGGGACGGAGCCTCTCTGCACGCCGGAGAAGCCCCGCCCCGCTTTGCTTTTTCAGCCCGATGCAAACGTTTTGTTTTGCCGCTTTGCTTTTTCAGCCCGATGCAAACGTTTTGTTTTGCCGCTTTGCATTTTTTGCGTTTTGTGGTATGATAAGGGTTGGGCAAACCGCGCGGCGGCTTTTCCGGGGCGACGGAGGGCCCGACAATCCAAATAAAGCGCTGCTAGGCCGGGCGAAACGCCCGTTTTCAATATTTCCCGCGCTGCGGGAAGCTTGAGGTGACGTCATGGGAGAAACCTACACTTCCGGAAATATCAAGGTGCTGGAGGGGCTGGACGCTGTGCGCATGCGCCCGGGCATGTACATCGGCTCGACCGGCGTGCGCGGACTGCATCACTTGCTATGGGAAATTGTCGACAACGCCATCGACGAGGCGATGGGCGGCTACGCCACGGAGGTAGCGGTTACGCTGCACCGGGACGGCTCGGCCTCCGTTTGGGATAACGGCCGCGGCATGCCGGTGGACATGCATCCCACGGCGCACGTGCCGGGCGCGGAGCTGATTTTCACGCGCCTTCACGCAGGCGGAAAATTTGATAACGAGAATTACGCCTATTCCGGCGGCCTGCACGGCGTGGGCGCAAGCGTAGTCAACGCGCTGTCCAAATGGCTGACGGTGGACATTTATCGCGATTGGACGCATTATTTCATGCGCTTTGAAAACTATTACGACCCTGCCGAAAAAAAATGGCGCGCCGGGCATCCCGTCACGCCGCTGGAAAAGCAGGGCAACACGCGCAAGCGCGGCACGCTGGTTCGCTTCCTGCCGGACGACACGGTATTTGAGGAAACGGTATTCAACGGCGATACCGTGCGCCGCCGCCTGCGCGAGCTGGCCTACCTGAACCGCGGCCTGAAAATCTCCTTCACCGACGAACGCGCCCGAGAGCCTGAAAAGGCCAACTGTGAATTTTGCTTCGCGGGCGGCATTATCGATTACGTCAAATTCCTGAATAAGGACAAAACCCCGCTGCACGACGAGCCCATCGCCTTCGAGGGGAAAAAGGACGGCGTAATTTGCGGCGTGGCGATGCAGTATACCGACAGCTTCACCGAATCGGTTTTTTCCTTCGTCAACAACATCCCCACCGGCGAGGGCGGCACGCACGAGGCGGGCTTCCGCGCCGCGCTGACAAAGGTCATGAACGAATACGCGCGCAAAATCGGCGCGCTCAAGGAAAAGGACAACAACCTCGCCGGGGAGGATTTTCGCGAGGGCCTGACCGCCGTGCTGACCACCATGGTCAAAAACCCCCAGTTCGAGGGGCAAACCAAGGGCAAGCTGGGCAATACAGACGTTCGCCCCGCCGTCGAGGCCATCGTAAACGAAAAGCTGTATGAATTTCTGGAAAACCTGAAAAACCAGGAGCTGGCGCAGAAGATCGTGGAAAAAGCGGTCAAAAGCGCACGCGTACGCGAGGCTACGCGGAAAGCGCGCGACGTCGCCCGCGCCAAAAACCAGCTGGAGGCCACGCCGCTGGTGGGCAAGCTCTCCGCCTGCACGGGACGCAAGGCGGTTGAAAACGAATTGTTTATCGTCGAGGGCGACTCGGCAGGCGGCAGCGCCAAGCAGGGGCGCGACCGGCGCTTTCAGGCCATATTGCCGCTGCGCGGCAAGCCGCTCAACGCCGAAAAAAAGCGGCTGGATCAGGTGCTGGCCAACGAGGAATTCCGTTCCATCATCACGGCGCTGGGCACAGGCATCGACGAGGATTTCGACATCTCCTCGCTCAAGTATCATAAGGTCATCATTCTGGCGGACGCCGATCAGGACGGCGCGCACATCCGCTCCATCCTGCTGACGTTCTTCTTCCGCTATATGCGCGATCTGGTAGCGCAGGGACACGTCTACATCGGCATGCCGCCGCTTTACGCCGTCAAAAAGGGCGGCGAAATCCACTATGCCTATGACGATAAGGAGCTGAAAAAGGCGACGGCCGGCCTGCGCGGCTACACGCTGCAGCGCTACAAGGGGCTTGGCGAAATGAACCCGGAGCAGCTCTGGGAAACCACCATGAACCCGCAGAACCGCAAGCTCATGCAGGTTACCATTGAGGACGCGGCGCTGGCCGATTCGCTCATCACCGTATTGATGGGCGACAAGGTGGAGCCGCGAAGGGAATATATCATCGAGCACGCCGAATTCAACAAGGCGGATCATTTCGACCAACACATCCGCCCGGAGGAAAAGCCGCTGGCCTAATGCATCGGCCGGAAGGAGTAAGCTATGCCCAAAAACCCGCAGCAGCCCCCGCTGACCCCGGATATTATTCAAACACCGCTGGAGGACGTACTGCACCAGAGCATGATGCCCTACGCCGAGTATGTCATCCTCGAGCGGGCCATTCCCCGCGTGGAGGACGGGCTTAAGCCCGTTCAGCGCCGCATTCTCTATACCATGAGCGAGCTGGGCCTTTCCCCCGACAAGCCGCACCGCAAGTGCGCGCGCATTGTGGGCGACTGTCTGGGTAAATATCACCCGCATGGCGACACCAGCGTCTACGACGCGCTCACGCGCATGGCGCAGCCCTACAGCATGCGCGGCGTGATGGTGGACGGCCACGGCAATTTCGGCTCCATCGACGGCGACAGCGCCGCCGCCATGCGATATACCGAGGCGCGCATGGCGCCGCTGGCGCTGCAAATGCTGCGCGATATCGAAAAGGACACCGTGCCCTTTCGCCTGAATTTTGACGACACCCTCAAGGAGCCCGACCTTTTGCCCGCGCGCTTTCCCAACCTGCTGGTCAACGGCGCGTCCGGTATCGCAGTCGGACTGGCGACGAATATTCCGCCGCATAACCTGCGCGAGGTAACGCAGGCTGTCTGCCTGCAAATTGACGATGAAAACGTGCCGCTGGACAAGCTGATGCACGTATTGCCCGCACCCGATTTTCCCACCGGCGGCGTGCTGCTGGACACGCCGGAAATTCGCGCGGCCTATGAAACGGGGCGCGGCAAGCTGACGCTGCGCGCGCGCGTCACCATCGAGCCGGGCAACGCCGGGCGCACGCTGCTGGTCATCCATGAAATTCCCTACGGCGTTTCCAAGGCGCAAATGCTGGAAAAAATCCAGCGCCTTTCCGAGGAAAAAAAGGCCGCGCTTGGCTGCATTTACGATATTCGCGATGAATCCGACCGCACGGGCATGCGGGCGGTGATTGAGCTGCGCAAGGACGCCAACGCGCAAAAGGCGCTTTCTTACCTCTACAAATACAGCGATATGCAGGTCACCTTCGGCGTGAACATGGTCGCCGTCGCGGCGGGCAAGCCGGTGCTGATGGGGCTAAAGGAAGTAATCGGTCATTTCATCCGCCATCAGAAGAACGTCGTCACCCGCCGCACACAGTTCGAATTGGAGCAGGCGCGCGCCCGTGCGCACATCCTGGAGGGGCTGATCGTCGCGGTAGACAATCTGGACGAGGTCATCGCGCTCATCCGCGCATCCAAAAACGGCAAGGAAGCCAAGGCTCGCCTGATGGAGCGCTTCGGCTTCACCGACATTCAGGCACAGGCCATTTTAGATCTGCGCCTGCAGCGGCTGACAGGGCTGGAAATTGAAGCGCTTCGAAAGGAATACGCCGACGTATTGAAGCTGATTTCCTCGCTGGAAGCCATTTTGAACAACGAAAAAAAGCTCATGGCACTGATTAAAAAGGAGCTGCTCGAAATTTCCGATCAGTTCGGCGACGACCGCCGCACCACCCTTTTGCAGGAGCATCCGGACGAAATGCTGCCCCCCGCCGAGGAAGCGCCCGCGCCTGAGGAGGCCGTGGTCGTCTTCACACGCGGCGGTCAGCTCAAGCGCATGGCGCCAAGATTTTTCGAAAAGCAGGAGCTGCCCACCGCTGAAGCGGACATGCCTCGCTGGCTTTTCCATACGCAAACAGATCATACGCTGCTCTTTTTTACCAATCGCGGCAACTGCTACCCGCTTTCGGTGGGCGCGCTGAACGAAATGAGCAAGCCGCGCGACCGCGGCACGGCGCTTTCAGGCGTGCTGGCCGGGCTGGAAAACGATGAGCGCTGCGTATCGCTGCTCTTGATTACGCCCGGCAGCCTGAGCGCCATGAACGATCTTGTCTTCTTCACTGCGTCCGGTCAGGTTAAGCGCACCGCCGCAGCCGAATACGATGTGCGGCGCAGCAAGTTCGCTGCCATCAACCTCAAGGGCGGCGACGTCCTGCTCTCCGTTTCGCCGCTGGAGGACGGGGCGGATCTGCTGCTCATCACGCGCGGCGGCATGTCCATCCGCTTCACGGCGGACAGCGTGCCCGAAATGGGGCGCGCCAGCGCGGGCGTGCGCGGCGTGAAGCTGGACGAAAAGGACGTCGTCATCCTCGCCACACCGATTATCAATTCTGATCAGGTGCTGCTGTTTACGGAGCGCGGATACGCCAAGCGGCTTATGGGCGCGCTCTTTGACGTGCAGGGCCGCGCCGGGAAGGGCGTTAGGTGCGTTTACTTCAACAAATCCGGCTCAACAGGCGCTTACGTGGCCGCCGCCGCGCGCATCACGGCCGCCCGCGCCTTTACCGTCCTGCAATCCGGCGGGCTGATGACGCCCATGACCCCGGAGGAGCTTCCCTGTCAGGCGCTTGCCGATAAGGGCAAGCCCGCCGTCATGGCCGTGCTGGACGACGTGGTGCAGGATATTATTCTCTGACCGGCCTTTGCGCGAATAGCGCGCGCCCGAGCAGGCAAGGAGGATTTTTTATGGCCAAACTGTATTTTCGCTATGGAGCAATGGGCTCGTCCAAGACGGCGAACGCCGTGATGGTGCAATATAATTATCAGGAGCGCGGGCAGAAGGCGCTGATGCTAAAGCCGCAATTGGACAACCGCGACGGCGAGCGGGTGGTCGGCTCACGCGCAGGGCTGCATGCACCCTGCAGCTTTGTGGAGGAAATGGACGCGCTGCCGCTTGCGGAATACGACTGCCTGATTGTGGACGAAGCGCAGTTTCTGACCAAGGCGCAGGTCGAGGCGCTGGTGCGCGTTGTGGACGAAATGGGCATCCCGGTCATTTGCTACGGCCTGCGCAGCGACTTTCAGGGTAATCTGTTCGAGGGCAGCCAATGGCTGTTGGCTTGGGCGGACACGATCGAGGAGGTCAAGACCGTCTGCTGGTGCGGCAAAAAGGCCACCTGCAACGCGCGCGTGCAAAACGGCTGCGTCGTCAGGGACGGCGAGCAGATTCTGCTGGGCGGCAACGAAAGCTATGTCGCCCTATGCCGCAGGCATTGGCGGCACGGCCAACTGAAGCCCTGAGCCCTATCCTATACAAGCGCCGCGGCGGTTGCCAATCGCTGCGGCGCTTCTGTTTGAGCCGGCGCAGCGTCTCCGGTTTCCCAGCGGCGTCATGGACGTCGAATCGAATGTCTAAGCCGGAGCGCGCCAATGAACGGGGCGCTTTTTTCACAGCGGCCGGGCGGCGGAACGCACTGCGGCGCTGCGACGGCGGAAAAGGCAACGCCGAATCGGGCGTAAGCCGGCCGGCTGCTTCGGCCACGCATGCGCTACACGGTATCCTCGTCGCAATAAAAATCATACTTCTCGTCCAGCGCCGTCCTGACCGCCTCCAGCGTCGGGTAAGGCGTTTCCCCGCACAAGGAGCGCCATTGATCGGTCTGAAAATCAAACGCCTCTACGGCAAGCCAAAACCCTTCGTCCTGCGCCCGGATGACCGCGCGCCGCGCGCATTCGGCATCCAGCCAGACCATCGCCGCATCGTCCGGCGCGAGCCCCGCCCGCGCGTGCGCGCGAACGCGCCCTTCCCGCTTCAGGCGCTGCGCCCTTTCGATGGCGTTGGCGCATACGGCGACGCGGAATAAAGCGAACACAATCAGCGCTTCCGCCAGCAGAAAGCCGCCGAAATAATACCAGTCCGCCCGCTCAAACGCCCACAGCTCCCTTTCGCCGGTCAGGCTGTTCATCCAAAAAATCAAAACGAACATCAGAACCGACAGCGCAACGAGGGCGGCAGCGCAAAGCCAATATGCCTTCGAATCTGCCAAATTCAGCCGCCGCATCGCCTCACCTCCCTCACGCGGCGCAGCATTCCCCCGGCTTCCGCCTTGATAGCGCTATCATCGCATAGGATCCGACGTTTGTCAACCGCCGCCCTTACGTCGGCTTTCTGCCCTCGCCCTGTCAGCGCCCCTTGCTTCCTGCCGTTTGGCGGGTATAATGAAACAATAGCGGGCGCTAGCCTTGGGGTATTTTTCAAGATGCGCCGCCTTGCCGTTGCGTCGGAACGTCTGAAGGGGATGAAATAAACCTCCGCAAAGCCATGGCTCCGGTATTTGGTCGGCAAGCAGGCGCGGGGATGGCCGTTTTCCCGTATGTATGCCCAAAGCGCGTCGTATTTGCTCATCCTGCAATCCCCCTGTTCCCCCGCGTATGTGCTTTTTGCTTCATCATGCAAAACGTATGTTGTGCAATGTGTGTTTTTGATTATAATAATCAAAAAAGCTCTTGTCAATCGTATCCCCTCCATTGCCCCGGTATCGGGAAACGCGCCTTGCGGCTATTGACAGCCTGCCGACGCATGCGTATAATGACAGCACGCATCATGCGATGTGTGGTGAACGGCATATTTCGAGAAAAGACGCGGTGCGTCGCTCCGAAGCGCCTTATCGCGCACGCAATCAGAGGGGGGGCATATGGATTACATCCACATTACCAAGGAAAATATCGATCAGGAGCACATCTGCTGCGCCATGTCCGGCAAGCAAAGCCTTGCCAAGAAGGAATGGCTCAAGCAGCGTTTTGACGAGGGCCTTGTTTTCTATCGCAGTCGGGAGCGCGGCAAATGCTTTATCGAGTATATTCCGGCTGAAAACGCATGGGTACCGATTGAGGCGAACGGATACCTCTATATCGACTGCCTGTGGATTGCAGGCGCTATGAAGGGGCACGGATATTCCAACGATCTGTTGAACGAATGCATCCGCGACGCGAAGGCGCAGGGCAGGAAGGGCGTTTGCATTCTTTCCGCCGAGGGCAAAAAACGGGAATTTCTTTCCGACCTGAAATATTTGGCGTACAAGGGCTTTACGGCTGCGGACATATCAGACTGCGGCATAAGCCTGATGTATCTGCCGCTTTCCCCGAACGCCGAGCCGCCAAGGTTCAAGGAATGCGCCAGACATCCTCAGGCGGCGGAGGACGGCTTTGTCCTGTACTATACGGACCAGTGCCCCTTTACCTACTACTGGGTGCCGCGGGTGCAGGAGGCCGCGAGGGCGCATGGCGTTCCACTGAAAAGCATCCACATCACCGATCGGGAAACGGCGCAAAGCGCGCCCGCACCGGTCACGACCTACGCCCTGTTTCGGGACGGAAAATTCCTGACGCAGGGCATTCAATCCGACAAAAAGTTTTTAGCGCTGGCCGGCATTCGGGATTGACGCGGGAGCGCCGCCGCGCCAACCGGCGCTTTTCGAGGAAGCGGCATGCAGATCAAAATCGGAAATTTTGAGTTTACAGAGGTATGGGACAACGTTTTGTACAAGAAGCTGTCCCACTACCCCGCCGTTACTGATTGAGAAATCAGGACGCTGATGGAATTCATCGAATACGAAAGCAGCAACAGCCGCAGCTGCGCGCTCGAATGCGAAGATGAAAAGCTGCCGGCGGAGATCCGGGCAAAGCCTGCGGATAAAGCAAAATATGCGAACATTCCGCGCCCCGCCCTTTTGACCGAATGCCGGGCGCGCCCCTATCGGAGGGGCTGCGAAACGGAATATGTCTGCCACACCACCGCTTTGGAAAACGCCGTCAAAATTTTGGAATGCGGCAGGCTGCTGTCAGCCGCGAAGGCGCGAAGCATTCCGGCCGAAAAGCTGATGAAGGAAAGCAGAAACGCCGCCAAGGACCCTGCCGACTATTTCGATTATATTATGCTTTCCTGGGGCAATTGTCAGGCGGGCGACAGGCTTGTAATGGAGCGAAAGCTGAAGCGCTTTCCTGCCGAGGCCGATCTCAGCGAGCGCTTCGAGCCGGGAATACGCTTCTACTTTCAGTACGATACGCTTATCCGGCATCCGAACGCCGTATGCGACGGCGTTTTGCCGATGAAGATCAAAAACGAAATCATTCTTTCCGATTGGGTTTACAAAATCGTGATTCCCGTAAAGCTTCGGGGTGCGCTTGAAGAGCACGTGCCGGAGCCTTTGAAGAATCGTATTCTGTATATTGAGAACGATTGCAGGAACATCTGGGATTGGTCGGAAAAGGTATATCGGCCAATCGAAAAATGCGGCCGATATACCGCAAAAGTCGTTTAGATCACATAGTCGTCGCCGTCAGCGCCGCCGTGCATCAGATCCGCCAAAACGATATGCTCAAAGTATTGCGTAATCAGCCTGTCCAGCCCCCGCCACATAGAAAGCGTGCGGCATTCGGCCGCCCGGGGGCAAGCCTCCGCACCGGGTTCAAGGCAGGAAACGGGCGCCATGGAGTCCTCCGTTATTCGAAGAATGCTTTCGACCGTATATTCCGCCGGCGCCTTGGTCAGCCGGTATCCGCCGCCCTTCCCCCGCACGCCGGTCAGCAGCTTTGCCTTTACCAGCAGCTTGATAATGTTCTCCAAATACTTTTCAGAAATATCCTGCCGCTGCGCAATCACCTTCAGCGGAATAAAGCCGTCCGCCTGATGCTCGGCCAGATCGATCATTACCCGAAGCGCATAGCGCCCCTTGGTTGAAACCAGCATTGCCTGCTCCCTCCTCGAAAATCAATCCTATTATACAGCAGGAAAGTGGGTAAATCAACCGAAAAACATGACGACAGTTCTTGACAAACGCGGAGCGCGGCCCTATAATTCATACAAACCCACAAGAAAGGTCTGTAATGCAATGGATTCGCATTGGAGCCTTCGATGTCGCCGCCGGCCGCGATGCACGCAAACGCCGACGTCCGTAAATCATCCCATATATCGCGTAGGAGGAATGAATCATGCGTAAAATCTATACATCCGCCGACCAGCTGATCGGCAAAACCCCGCTGCTGGAGCTGACCCATATCGAGCAAGCCGAAGGGCTGACAGCGAGGATTCTGGGCAAGCTGGAATATTTCAACCCCGCCGGGAGCGTGAAGGATCGTATCGCCAAGGCCATGATCGACGACGCGGAGCAAAAGGGTCTGCTAAAGCCCGGATCTGTGATAATTGAGCCCACCTCCGGCAATACCGGCATCGGTCTGGCTTCCGTGGCCGCCGCGCGCGGCTACCGTATCATTATCGTCATGCCCGAAACCATGAGCGTGGAGCGCCGCCAGCTGATGAAGGCCTATGGCGCGGAGCTGGTGCTCACCGAGGGCGCCAAGGGCATGAAGGGCGCGATTGCCAGGGCCGAAGCGCTGGCAAAGGAAATTCCAAACAGCTTTATCCCCGGTCAGTTTGTGAATCCGGCCAACCCGGCCATTCACAGGGCGACGACCGGCCCCGAAATCTGGGAGGACGCCGACGGCCAAGTGGATATTTTTGTAGCGGGCATCGGCACGGGCGGCACGATCACCGGCGTAGGCGAATATCTGAAAAAGCAAAATCCTCAGGTGAAGGTGGTGGCCGTAGAGCCCGCGTCCTCCCCAGTGCTGAGCAAGGGCGTGGCCGGAAGCCACAAAATTCAGGGCATCGGCGCCGGGTTTGTTCCCGATGTGCTGGACACCAACGTTTATGATGAAATCATTCCCGTAGAGAACGAGGATGCGTTTGCCACCGGCAGGATGATCGGCAAGAAGGAAGGCGTGCTGGTGGGCATTTCCTCCGGCGCGGCGGTGTGGGCCGCCATTCAGCTGGCCAAGCGGCCGGAAAACAAGGGCAAAACCATTGTCGCCCTGCTGCCCGATACGGGCGATCGTTACCTTTCCACCCCGCTGTTCGCGGACTGAAGACGCTTGCCCGGCGGCCGCCAAGAACGGCATACCTCCCGTGTGAAAGCGTTGCGCAGGAAGCGACACACGAAGTATGCGGCGCCAGCCAAAGCCGTGCCCGTTTCAGACGAAGGGGGCACGGTTTTTCTATACTGTTTTTATCAGCGCGCCTGTGCGACCGCTCGTTTTCCCCCATCAACCGTCGCAGGCTCTTCAACAGCCGGGCACTGCAACGGCGAATGGACAAGCGCTTATTGGACGCCCCAAAACAGGATCGGCCGAGCATAAAAGCCCGCTTAACAGGAAAAACATGGCCTTTCGATATCTGTCCCGGCGCCTATTCGAGCTATGCCCGTTGCGAACAAAATGTTTGCTTTTTCCAATTGCTATGTTAGACTAAAGAAAAAAAACCGGAACGAAGCCGGGGATCCCTTGCACACGCTGTGCGGTTGGGCAAGCCAACGATTTGAGTATACTTTTATTTGAACGCGCAGTGTAATCGCATAGGGGGTCTGTGCAATCACGAGGTCATCGTATCATCGAAAGAAAGAGCAGTGTAATCGCATGGGGGCTCAAGCTAAGCGCTCACCGCTGCATGCGCTTGCTGCGGAGAGCCCGAGCTTTTCCTATGCTTCTTCCGCCAAGAAAGCGGCAGAGGATGCTTCGATATTCCTGTCAAAATGTGATATCATCCTTTTGTTCTGGCCAAACGGCTGCGGCAAAAGCGCCTTGTCCAGGCTTTTATCTGGTTTATATCAGCCGCAATTGCGTAAGGCTCAGCCCTGCGAGGGCGCGGTGCCGAAGGTGATCGCTTTGCAAGGTCTTATAGCAATTCCAAAACAGCCCGGCGCCGTTTTTCAGGGCACGGCCTTAGAAAGCGCTTTGGCGTCGCCGCGCAATTTCATAAGACGGCAAAATGGAGGCTCTCCAACCGGCAAGCAGTCGGAAACCCTCCTGAATTTGTTCGCAATGCAACAGCAAACCGAGCCGGCATACTCCTTTTTTGTTCATATCCGTATTCTTGCTGTGGCTGCTTGGCATTATGCGGCGTTGCCTTAAAGCATTTTTCAGCTTCTATATATCATCCTTTGATGCCTGCGCCGATGCTCAAGCCCGTAAGGAAATACTTTCTTGTAAACATATAGATTGCAAAGGTCGGAATGGCAGAGAGCATACAGGCAGCCAGAACACGCTCCGGGCGTCCTCCATGCGCGTCATTGAGCAGGCTGATGCCGGCTGCGATTGTTAATTTGGTTGGTGTAGTAACCGCCAGAGACGGCCACATCAAGTCATTCCATGCCTCGGTAAAGGTAAATAAAGCTACAACCGTCATGGCAGGGTAAAGGCATGGAAGCAGAATCCTTGTATAGATGATAAAATCATTTGCGCCGTCAATTCGAGCCGCTTCATCCAGTTCGAACGGAATGCCATGAAGGAAATTTCGAAGAAGAAAAATATTGAAGACGTTTCCTATATAAGGCGTAATCAGAACCCAGAGTGAATCTGTCATGCCGATGGCGTCGTACAGCAAATACTGAGGAACCAATGCGATCACGCCCGGTATCATCCCCAAACCGAGCAGCGTCAGAAACAGGGCTTCTTTTCCCTTAAATTCGAGCCGTTCATAGGCATATGCGGAGGCAGAGGCAACGAACAGGCATAGTATCACCTGTGACAGGGATACGATCATTGAATTCAAGATCATATTGGGAAGCGGGTTGGAAGCGTTATTCCAAACCCATACGTAGTTTTCCCATGTCCAGTCGATGGGCAGAACATTGCGTAAGCTGCCGAATTTTTTCAGTTCTTTGTTCGTTTTGAAGCTGGAAAAAGCAGAAAAAACCAGCGGGGATATCCAAATGATGACCAACAGAAGCAAGGAAAGGCCAAGAAACAGCTTTTGCCAGTTTTTCTTCAGGTAATGCTTCATCCCTTATTCTCCCTTCCGGCGCATGAGCTTAAACTGCACAAGAGAAATCGCAAACATCATAGCCCCCAGCACCAGTGACAGGACGGACGCAATGCCGGCATTAACGCCCAGGCTGCCAAATCCGGTTTCCATAATATATTGCAAAAGCATTTTGTTTGCCGGGTGTGCAACACCGTTTACTACCTCGATTGTAATACCGCCCTTGTTGAACATCGCCGGCTGACCCCAGATGCCAAACTCGGCAATGATGCTGGTTACGATGGTGTATTGCAGCGGAAAGCGAATAGAGGGAATTGTAACATGGAAGAAGGTCTGAAGGCCGTTTGCTCCGTCTACATGCGCCGCTTCAATGAGGGACTGCGGAACGGACGCCAGGGCAGACTGATAAATTACCAGATTGGCGCCACATCCCCACCAAACTGTAATGATGATAAGCGCAATCCAGTTATAGGGGTTAACGGAAGTCCAGTTCAGCTTGCCCAAATTCAGCATGTTATTGATGATACCATAGCTTGCATTGAACATATAGTTCCAGGATACCATGACAACCGACAAGGAAAGCAGTGCAGGGATATAGTACATGGCCTGAAGAATTTTGTTGCCGCGAAAGCTGATGCTCAGTGCCCATGCAAGGAGCAGCGGCACAAGGATGCGGAAGGGGACGCAAAAAACTACGAACTTCAGCGTGTTCGCCAATCCCCAGCGCATTTGCCAGTAATACTGCGAAGCGCTGTCCACGAAAACCGTGCGAAAATTTTCCAGGCCGATGAAGGTCGGCGCCCTTCCCATGGGCCATTTTGTAAACGCAGCAAAGACGCCGGCTAATGTTGGAAATAACGTGAAGCAGATGAAGAAAAACAGGTGCGGCAGCAAAAACAGCAGCGGTATCAGCCCGCGTTTTCTCTTTTTCGCTCCAATGATTCGTCCTGCCATGAAAAGTCCCTCCCGGCCTGCATGATAAAAGGGGCGGCACACGGTGTTGCCGCCCGGCTGGTTACGATTTACTGCACAGCAATCGCATCAAGCGTCTGCTTCACAATCGCATCTGCATAATCCTCGGCAGAAATATGTCCATAAACGGGCTGCCAGTCAAAACCGTTGATAACCGTCGTGGTAATGATGGAATTGTACTTGTACATGGGGCTATAAGGCTCATAGTTGTTGGCAACAAACGCCTGCGGCAGGGCGGCGAATTCTTCCGTCTCACGCGGTGCAGCGGCGGCAATCAGCGAGCCAGCCTGCGCCCAGTCGATAGAATGCTCGTAGAAATAAGCCATCCATTGTGCAATTCCGCGGCGTTCAGCATCCGTATAGCTGCGATTGGGCTGCATGAAGGAGTGCGCATCGCCATATAGCACAACGTTGTTGGCGTCAACCTGAGGAGAAGCCAGAAAACGGAATTCAAAATCATATTCCTTAATGGCGTTCATGCACCAGTTGCCGCCGCAGTAGAAAATCGCTTGGCCATCGGCAAACATGCCCGCGCAGTCATCGCCTTCATCCCAAAGATATCCGGCTTCATAGCATTCCTTCCAAAGCTGAACGCCCTTTATCATGGCGTTCTTGTCGAATGCAAGCTCGGAGGCATCCTCGCTGGCCCAGGTTTTAGCATACTGCAGATAAGCGGTCAGCATGGAATTCATGGCCCATTCAGAGGTCAGGACGCGCACATCCTCAACGTTTTCAGCAGCCAATTTTGCGCCGACCGCCTTGATTTCATCCCATGTAAGCACATTGTCGGCAAGAACCTCGGGGCAATAATTGTTTACCAGCTCCATGTTGGCATACATGCCCTCGGACGGGAAGTCCAGCGTCACCGCATAGCGCTTGCCGTTATACATGTTCAAGTCTTTGCAGGCGGGATTGTAGCGTTCAAGCGAAAAGTCGAATTCGGGATACTGAGCGAAGGTCTCCTCCATGGGCAGAATGCGATCCGTGTCAACCAGAAAAGCCAGATCGGTCGCATAACTGACAATCAGGTGCGGACACGCGCCATCATCGCCAACGGCCAGCGCAAGCTTTGCCATCAGATTGTTGTAATCGATAACGATATGCTTCAGGTGCACATCGGATTGAGAAGCATTGAAGCTGTCCACGATTTGGTTCATGGTAGAGCCGTCGTCTCCGCTGAACAGCGTCCACAGCACGATTTCCGTAGGCGCTTGGGCAAAGGCGGGCGTAATGCTCAGCAGCATAGCCAGCGCGAGGAGCAGAGTAACAATTCGTTTCATGTTGGGTAGCCTCCTTTATATTTGATAAACTATTTCAATGCCGATTTCAAAACGCCCTGTTGTAATCGAGCACAACATATCAACGCTGAAAAATCGGCGTTGATTCACCTTTGGGGTTCCCTGAGCAATTGATCCAGCAAATCCACAACAGCATGCTGCTCTTTTTCCTCATGCGCATGAACGGCAACCGCAATCTGCTGATTTTGAGAAAAAAGGAGCGTTTGGCCATACATTCCGCCTTTTCCGCTCAGCCCGCTGGCTGTCATTGCTTGCAGCTCATACTCCTTGGCCAGCGCCAGCCTGACCCATTGCGCGGATAAGTATCTTTTGCCTTCGTACTTTCCCTCGTTCATGAACATCAGCGCAACCTTGAGCATATCAGCGGTTGTTATATAGAGGCCGGTAGCGCCGATCGGATACCCGTTTGGGCAGCAGCTCCAAGCCACCTCTCGGAATTTCATGGGCTGAAACAGCCGCTCCATCAAAAAACGATCGGCGTTCATTCCCGCTGTTTTGCTGATAATGCGTGAAAGAAGATAGAACGCCGCATCGCTGTAAACGTATTTTTCGCCGGGGATATAGGCGAGCTTATGGTGAAATACGATGGACAGATAGTCCGAAGGAAATTCGGAAGCGTCTTCAGAATCAATATCCAGAAATCCGCTGTCAAACCCGATACGATGCGTCAGCGCATGCTCGACTGTTACCAACCGCCACGCCGGATCCATATCTTGCACAAGCTCGTCCTCCAGCAGGGTGCATACTCGATCGCCAATGGACAACCGATGCTCGTCGACCAGCATTCCGATGGCGGTCATGATAAACACTTTTGCAACGGAGTAGCTGTTGTTGCAGGCATTGCATGCTTCAAAGCGGTGGTAATGGCACTGACCATTTTCATACATGGCGATATCAAATATATGAAACGGCAGATTCTCCAGCGCAGAAACCAATTTCGTAAAGGCAAGCATTCGCATATTCCTTCTTCAAAGATTAGCGTTCATTTTCGTAGCCATTATAACCTGCACGTTGTCCTCTGTCAATTGCAAAAGGCACAACAATCATTGCAAATCACGTTATTTTTCGAACAGTTACCATGCAATTTCATGCAAAAAACAACCTTTTTCTCAAGAAAATGCGATGGTATACAGCGCATACCATCGCATCCCAATGAACGGCTACATTGCAAAAACACGAATCTCGCCAGACTTTCCCGATGCGATTGCTAGCGCTCTTCATTCGGCTCCATTACGCCGGGAATTTTTAAGACCCCGCCTGCAATCTTATAATCGTCGCTAGGGGCGCGACCGGTAATTTTTCGATAGGCTCTGAAAAAATTGCTGTAATCTGAAAAGCCGGAGGCGTGCGCAGCCTCCAGCGCGGGCGTGCCGTTGGCCAGAAGCTGCTTCGCGTAAAGAATTCTGCAGTAGTTCACATACTGCATGACCGACATCCCCGTCGACTTGTGAAAAATGCGGTTACAATAGTCCTTTGAAATGGAAAACGCATCGGCAACCATTTGCAACGTCAGCGCTTTCGTACAGTTTTGGGCAAGAAAAAGCGTCAAATGATCGGTTGGCTTGGAAACGTCGTGTGTAAACCTTGTCGGCATGATGCCGTCCATCGTCATCATCATATCCGCTACCATGGCCTGCACGAAAGCCGGGGTTAGCGCCCGTATGGCGTTTTTTTTGCTTCCGGCTGCACAACCGATCTTTCGAAAGTCTTCGTGAAGCTGCGCGACGACGTCCGGCTCGTAATACGAGCTGCCGATTCCCTTTTGAAATATCGGGTGCTGGCATTGGGCAATCATGGCGGATAACGGCGATGCGTTCCAAGCGAAGCTGACATATAAAACATGCCGTTCGAAGGGTTTGTCAGAGCATACAAAGAGCTTGTGCGGCACAGCCGGGCTTAGAATCAGCAGGCTGCCCGGTTCGATGGGATAGCGTTTTCCATCTGCCAAATAGACGACGTCTCCATCGACGCACAGAACAATTTCATACATTGCATGGCTGTGCAGGCAGTAATCATCCTGCGCCGTGCCGTAGGAAACGGCGTGGGTATATTGAAAGCTTTCATCGCTGAACGTGGACAGTATTTCATATCGATGCTTGCCTTCGCCGTTTTTCAGCAGCTCCCAATCCCACATGGCTTCTTCTCCAGTCGTTTAGCATTTTTCTTTGAACGATGAAAACCATTGCAGCATTCTTTGCACGGCAGAATCCCAGAATTCAAAATCATGCTTGCCCGCCCGGCATTCCATTCGCACAGGCGCCTTGCTTTCCTGCACGAAGGCTTGAAAGGCGCGGTACTGATACGGATACATTTCATCCTCCGTACCGTACAGGCAAAGATGCTCCGGCATGCTCTTGCCAGATGCCAGCGACGCATGGTACATAGCCAGCGCATCCGGGCGCTCCCGATACGCAAACCGCATACGCGCAAGCATTTCTTTCTGTTCAGGCAAATCCTCGTCATATTGCTGCGCAAGCAAATCACAGCTGAAAACCGCCGACGCGGAAGCCATTGCCCGATAACGCGCAGGATATGCAAGCCCTATTTGTACAGCGCCGCTTCCGCCCATGGACAAGCCGGCAATAAACCGCTGCTCCGCTCTTTCGGATATGGGCAACACAGCTTCCATTGCCGCCGGCAATTCCTCAGCAATATAGCTTTCCACCTGCGGGCCGTTCGGCAGGTTGCAATACCAGCTATTGTATCCATGCGGCATAACGATGGCTAAGCCATACTTTTCCGCATAACGCTCCATGGGAATCATGCTCATCCAATCCGAATAATCCCCTGTATATCCGTGAAGCAGGTATACCGCCGGAAATGTCAGGCTTGCATCGAAAGCCTCCTTCCGCGCTATGCTGAAATCCCTTTGTCCCGGATACTCCGGCAAAACCACCTTTACCTCCGTGCGGAAGTTCAGACATCTTGAAAAAAAGTTCAGCTGAATGGACGACATACAACTCATCTCGTTTCCCGTTGCATTTGGCAGTAACCATAACGTGTTCTTCCCCGGCAGTGCACAGCTATACAAACGGCTCTCCTGCCATATGGCATATACAGTATAGTGAGCAAGCGAAATGTTGTCAAGACACCGTATGTCCGGGAATTGCGCGCAGGGCTGCAATACACATCGGGCCAATGAAGAAAAAGACAGGAGTGACAGGGCCTCATGCGCTAAAGCCGAGCTGTCACACGCCAGCCTGACAAAAGGAAACAGGCCCTGTTGTCACAGGAATACGGCGCTTGGATCAATTGCTTCATATTCAATCCTTCTATTCCAAGTCCTGTATGCTCATTTTTTCAAGCGCTTTTTTCCGCCTGATTTGTTCTCGACAGCCGAAGTAAATTGCCAAAAGAATCAATGTGGGGATATTCGCAATCAACAGAACAGCCGCTGTCGATCCTATAATCCCCCGCCCTGTCATATCGCCGGCCGGGACAAACGAGAACAGCGATAATAACAGGGAATG
>CAKTXZ010000020.1 GCA_934632155.1 uncultured Clostridia bacterium
ACATAGCCGTTGTTTTCCACGACCACGGCGTTTTTGCCGCTGGGCTGGACGCTCACCGTGCTGCCGGCGTTCTCAAAAGCCGCCGTGTACGCCTCCAGCTGATCGTCCGGGACATAGGCCACCGCATCCTCGGGAAGGATGCTGAAGCAATCCATGTCGATCGCCGGGCACACGCCCTCGAAGGTGATCTTGCGCAGCGCGTCGCAAAATCTGAACGAGGTGTCGCCGATGTAGCGCACGCCTGCGGGAATGGTAATCTCGCTCAGCGCATTGCAGCTAAAGAAATTCATGCGGTTGATGACCACAAGGCTCTGGGGCAGCGTAACGCTGGCCAGATTTTCGCATGAGGAGACGGCGTTGCTCCTGAGCTCAAGCACCGTCTCGGGCAGCGTCAGAGACGTGATCGTATCGCCCTTGAACACACTGACGCCGATCACGTCCACCGTGAAGCCGTCGATTTCCGCGGGCACGACCACGTCGCCGCCCGCGCCGTCATAGCCGCGGAGTATGGCGTAGTTCGCGTCATAATTCCAGTCGGTGGATTCGGCCAATGCGGGTATGCAGAGAACCAGCATCAGCAGGGAGAGAACCAGGATTAGCGATCTTTTCATCATTCGATACCTCCGTCCATGTCTGTTCTATTGTTCGTTATGGAGCATACTGCAGAGCAATGCGCATTGACGCGCAAGCTCAGCGTTGATCTGCAGGGCGGCAGTCTCTTCGTCGCACTGCTGCTAAAGTACCGTCTCCTGAACCGACAGATCGTTCATGAAGGTTGCCTGCGCGGCGATGATCGCGCCCTGCTCCTGCGCCGGAGCGCCCTGCGGCCATTCGCCGTAAAGCCCCTCCTGCTCCGTCTGCCGCATCGCGCGGATCTGCTTTTGCGCCCGCAAGGAATTGCTTTCGTCTGCAGAAGCCGGAAGGGTGGCGGCTATATTGCGTTATAGCCAGAGGTCGTTCAGGTCGAAGCCGTATTCCTCCATCAGCTTCTCAAAGAAGTCTCTGATCGCGGAGGCCTTTTCGCTATAACCTCTGGGAAAACAGTTGGAGCCGCTGGCGTCGATAACTCCGCCGTCCTTAAATTCGACGCTCAACGAGAAGCTCGCGCCGTCCAGCACGTCGCGGTCAGTTTTATGGTAGCCGTTCCATTCGGCCAACCCCAGCTCTTGCACCAGCGCGGAGAAGGAGGCCATGTCCTCGTCGGTCAGAGGCAGCACGTAGTGATCGTCGTGGTGCAGTTCGATCCAGACGAAGTGGCCGCGCGCCGTTTCCTTGATCTGATAGCGGTTGAACTCCTCAATGCCCATGCCGGAGGTGGCGTACCGGAAGGTTTTCACCGCCGGCAGATCTTCAGGTGGCGCGGCTCCAGCGAAGCATGGACACAGGCGCAGCGTCAGCGCGGCGAGCAGTCCAGCGAAAATGCGCTTCCATCGTCTTTGCATGGCGGTCGCTCCTTTCTCACAGCGCATCCAGCGCGGCGGTCAGGTAGGCGGGGGTAACGGAAGCGTAGAGAAAAGCGTCGATCAATCGATCCTGCCGGGCGAGCACCACCCGGCGCGCCAGCTCCGCGTCGCTGTTCTCGTCGCACAGCAGCACGAGCTTGCAGCCCGGCGCCGCTCCGCGCACGCGTTCGATCAGCTTCAGTCGGTTTTCCAATGTGTAGGCCGGAAGACGGCTGACCTCCATCAGCAGAATATCCGCCTGCACGGCCTGACAGAGCGAAAAGGCGTCGCCCGTCTTTCCGGGCGGAACCTGCTCCACGCGGAAATCGCCCGTTTCTGCGAGCGACCGGGCGATGGATTCCGATAAAAGCGTGTTTTGCATGCTGACCACGATATTTCTCATGCCTTTCTCCCCCTTACATTTAAGTTTATCAGAAACCGCCCCGCCGCGCATCCACCGTTTGGCTGTTTTTTCATTCGCGCGCAAAAAGCGCCCCGCCAATCATCGGGCGGAACGCCTGTCGTATACAATTCAGTGATACGGGCCGGAACTCACTTCGGCAATATTCCATGCTTCAGCGGTCGCGCGATTCCAAGAAGCGCACGAGTATTTCCACGTTTTTCTCAATGGGCAGCGTCCCGTCCACGCGCAGAACGGGGCAGCGCATGCTTTCGAGCCCCTTCGCGGCGTAATCCTCCGGCCGGCTGTCCGCGAGGGAAAGCCACGCGTTCTCCCTTTCAAACAAATCACCGCCGGCAAGGATTCTATCGCCGAATTTCTGATAGGAGCGCTGTCGGACGCGCTGCATGCGAATGGCCTTCGGCGCCTCAAGCAGCGCCGCGCAATCGAGGGCCGCGATCAGCTTGTCGCCGTAATCCCCCCTCACCGCGGCAAAAACAAAGCGATTGTTCCGCGCAATTCTTTCCTCCAGAATCCGAACCGCCTCTTCCCGGCTGCGCGGATTGGCGAACGGATAGGCCGCGTCCTCCTTGGCAAAGAACAGATCCTCGTCGTTGATGAATTCGAAATTCAGGCGCCGGGCCAGCACCCGCCCCAGCGTGCTTTTGCCCGTTCCATTCATTCCGCAGATCAGGATCCCCATGGCCCTCCTCATTCCTTCCAATGGTTTTCGCTCTTCCGATTCAGGATCACCAGCCCGCTCTCCCTCGCGCGGACGGCCAGCTCGGTACGGTTGCGGAAGCCGGTTTTCGCCAGCATGTTCAGAATATGCGTTTTGACCGTGGCCACGGACAGATGCAGCCGCCGGGCGATTTCCGAATTGGTGTCGCCGCCGGTCATCTCGCGCAGCACCTCCAATTCGCGCTCGGTAAAATCATAGCTGCTGGCCAGCCCCAGCTGCAGCTCCGGCGTCGCGTCCGGATAGACGGATTCGCCCGCCGCCGTGCGCTCCATGACGTCCAGCAGGCTCTCGCGCTGCTCCTCCTTGTACCAGAAGCTCTCCACGCCGGCCTCCTGCGCTCTTTTCAGATAGGAGCATTCGGGCATGGAGGTGACGATGATGATTTTAATCTGCGGAAAGACGCGCTTGATTCGCGCCGCCGCGTCCAGCCCGCTTTCTCCGTTTCGCGTAATCACGTCCATCAGGATCAGATCCACCGGGAAGCGCAGGCAATACACGTCCGCAAGGGCGGCGTTGTCGATGGAAAGAATCGTCTCAAAACGCGCGGAGGCCTGAATGCGCAATTCGAGCAGCTCCCGCAGCATGGCCTGATCCTCGACGATCATTACTTTATACTTCACTGCCATCCCTGCCTTTCCGGCGCTAAAATCAACGTCAGCTGGAAGCGCGGGGCGTGGGCGATTTCCATCGCGCCGCCCGCGGCCTCAACACGGGCGCGCAGCGCGGTGAGCCCGCTGCCCTCGACGATGGGGCCGGACGGCGCGTCGCCGTCGTTTTGGTAACGGACGCGCCAGCCGGACGCGGTTTTCTCGCCGATGATTTCCAGCCGCGTGCCGCCCGCGTGGCGCACCAGATTCGTCAGGCACTCGTGCGCGGCGGCTTCTATCAGCTGCGCGCTTTCCGTGCCCTCCTCGGGGAACGCGCCGCTGCGCGCGATGATCACGCCGATGGCCTGCGCGGCGCGGGAAAGCTGCTCAAAGCCGTCCGCGCGCTGCGCATCCGCGTATTTTTGAAGCAGAAGCCGCGTGCTTCGTCGCCACGCGGCGCAGACGGACGCCGCGTCCCCCTGTCCGCCGGAGAGTAGCCTGCTGGTTTGCAAAAGCACATGGCCGATCTCGTCGTGAACGCGGGCCTTGGCGCGCAAAAGCTCCTTTTCCCGCACGACCGCCTGCACGTCCTGCCCGTATTGCCGGATTCGGCGGTTCATGGCGTTCAGACGTAGGTTGTCCTTTTCCAGATTCCTTTGGAGCCGCGCTTCCTCGGTAATATTCGTGCCGGTAATCTGGTAAACGATTTTTCCGGACGTCTCCATCTGTACGCGCTCAAAGCTCCATGTCTGGCCATTCTCCAACGTAACGATGGGCTGCGATTCAATCGTTTCCCAGAAAACGTTCGCATTGAGCAGCGCCTCGCCTGTGATTTGATGGCTCAGCTCATCCATTTTGAGGTTTTTCAGGCAGGGCTGCCCGTTTTCCCACGCAAAGCAGAGCGCGCTGGGCAGATGATCGCAGCTTTCCTTGATGGAGACCGGCGAAAGCTGCTGTTTGCCTTTATGCCACAGCATAAACGACGCAAAAAAGCTGAGAGCCGTCAGGAACAACGCCGCCATCCAGAGAATGGGAGAGAGTCTCTCGACTGCTGGCAGACGAGCGAGCAGCACGGCCAGCGGCACAAAATCCAGCGAAGTGATCGCCAGACAAATTGCAAACGCCGGGCGACGATGGCAGCGCACCGCGCTCATGCAGCCGAACAGACCGGCAATCATTCCGACCAGCAGCAATGTACACATCAAACCGGCTTGAAACGTGTTCATGCGCGTTCACCTCCCCGATCGAAGGAGAGCGACGCGCACAGCGCGCTGTCCGCGTCATCGATGGTCAGCCGTCCCATCCGAGCATATTTGTCCGCATCCGGCTGCCCCGCCGCGTCCTCCAGCATCAGGCGAACGGAAAAGCGCTCGCCGCATTCCACGCGCACCATCAGTGCGCTGAGCGAGGGCAGCGCGGCCTCCAGACAATCCTCGAAGAAGTCGTAGGCAGTCTGCGCGTCGCGGCTGCTCACGCTGCCTTTTCCCTCCTGATGCAGCGCGCAGACAGCGCCATACTGCGTCAGATACGTCAACGGCTCCCGGATGCAGTGGGTCAGTTCGTCTACGGGAACGACTGCTTTCTGATCGCAGATCAGCGCGAGATTGACCCGCCGCTTGACATACGCGCCCAGCAGACAGACCTGTTTCAGATTCTGAACGTTCAGGGCTTGCGCGGTTTCTTCTTTCAGAAGCCGGTTGATTTGAAGCAGCTGGGGCCGCACGAGCGCGATCATCTCGTCCATGAGCCGGTTCTTTTCTTCGATCTGTGCGCGTTGGCGCTTCAGCGCGTTTTCCGCCTGAATCAGTTCATTTTCCTCCGAAAGCTGCGCGTTGATTTCGGCAAGCCGTGCCTGAATCCGATTGATTTTCGAAATGTCCTCCACCCAGTATACGCGGCCTTCCTGCACCGGCGCGCTTTGCAGCCGTGTATCCGCATTCAGAAGAAGCGATTCGTGCGCCGCCGCTTCCTTCTGATCTGGCGTAAGATCGGGCGCATTTTTCGCGCGATACACAGGCGTTCCATGCCCATCCACAAGCTGCGCGGCAATGGTGGATTCGGAAAAGAAATAGCGGTAATGCCCATTGGTCGGCAGGAGCCCCACCTGCAGGCAGCTTTCCCAGAACGCCGCGAACGTCAGGCAGAAGCACTCCGGCAGCTTGTGGAGGACGTAGATATTCGCGAAGCTCAACGCGCACAGCGCGAACCCGCCAAGAAGCACGCACAGCGGCGCCCATGCGTGTCGCCTGCTTTCGGAAACGCGGCACTTGCCGTAAACGATGCTCCCGGTTGCCAGCAGCAGCCCGACGCTCCACGTCATGGCGGCGTAATAAACCCAGCCGTGGGTGTAATCCGCTTCCAGCGTCGCGGCGCCCGGCACGGCGCGGAAGGCCGTCTGATGCAGGTCGTTGGTCAAAATCCCTCCGATCAGCAGCGCGGCCGGAATGAACAGCAGGCGCCACCCGGGAGAAAACGCATCGCCCTCCCGCCGCCCCAGCTGCAGCGCGGCGAACAGGCTCATCAGCGGCGCTAAAATCTGCGGCACATAGTACAGATACCACAGATAGCGCGTGACGGTATCGTCGGCGAAAAAACGGTACTTGACCGCACGCAGAAACAGCCAGAGCACGGCCATCGCGCAGCCCAGCAGCAGCCACCGCCGGTCGCTGCGGTGCAGCGTCCGATGCGCGATCGAAAAGCCCCACGCCATGGCCAGACCCAGATAAATGACATTGGTCAGCAAAAAGCAGACGGCGGCGAGCGGCGGACCGGCCATGCGATCCAGCTGGCGAAAGATACCGGCAAGAATGAACAGCCCCAGCGCAAGGCAAAGCGCAGCGACAGATTTTCGCTTTGCAGCCACCATGCGTCCACCTCCTGCCGTCCCCTAAAGCACTAATACTATACCATACGCGCAATGGAAAAGCCAGCGTTTCCAAGGAAAAACAAACGAACCGGGGTGTAACAATATAATAAAGGCGAGTATAGGCAATGCCGTTAAGCTCGACAATTGCGGGCTTGTTCCTTGCTACGGGCATGGAAAAGGCGGAGCTTCGAAAAAAGCTCCGCCAGACTGTCAAAAAAGCAGCGGAGAAAGGAGCGGGCTGCCATGAATGCGACTTTTTTGACGGCCTCGGCCCCGTGCTCCATAGGCTCAGGGCTTTGGGCCGGGGGAAACGCGTTCTTCGCCGTCGGCATGCTCCGGCGGCGGTTTTAGAGAAAGCGGGAGGCTGCGCTGCAAAATATCGGTTGACAAGCGCTGGAATCAATGGTAAAATTTTGATGAACATAACAAGGCCAACGCGGAACGGCGCGCGGGCGAATCCGCGCCGCATCCGGCGGCATGCACATCAAACCAGAGAAAAGAGGAGCGTGCGAATGAAACAGGGATATCGGGGCGTTTGGGTGTGGCTGGCCGTGGCGGCTGCGCTGCTGCTGCCCTGCGCCGCGCTGGCGGACGAAAGCTTCGGCGATTGGGCGTATACGCTCAATGCCGACGGTCAGGCGGTTGTCACCCGCTATAACGGCCGGCAGACGGACGTGAGCCTGCCGTGGAACATCAAGGGACATATGGTGGGCGAGATCGGCCGGGCGGCGTTCGCAGGGAATACGACGATTGAGAGCGTGAAGCTGCCCGCGGGCGTGACGGTGATTCGGGAGGATGCGTTCCGGGACTGTGCAAGCCTGCGAAGCGTACAGATGCCCTCGCGGCTTGCCACGATCGAGGACGGTGCGTTTCTGGGCTGTGCGGCGCTGACGGAGGTGGCGCTTCCCGAATCAGTGGCGGAGCTGGGCGAGGCATGCTTTGACAGCCGGACGAAGCTCATCGGCGGCTCCGACAGCATCGTGGCCGCCTACGCGCAGGCCGTCGGGCTCGCCTACGCGGGCAAGGCGGCGGAAACGCCCGCGCCGCGCAACGATGAAAAGGATTACCAATACGAAATCCGCAGCGGCGGCGCAGTGATTACCAGCTATATCGGCGGGGACAGCGAGGTTATCATCCCCTCCGAGCTGGGCGGTTATCCGGTGCGGACGATCGGCGAAAACGCCTTCTCGTCCTGCTACAGCGTGGAAACGGTCGTAGTGCCCGAGGGCGTGACGGCGCTGGAGCGCGTGGCGTTTCGCTACTGCACGGGGCTGACGGAGGTGCAGCTGCCCTCCAGCCTGCGCTCCATCGGCGACAACGCGTTTTACCGCTGCGAGGGGCTGGAGGAAATCGCGATTCCCGAGGGCGTGACGGCGCTGGGCGACCGCGCCTTCCGCGGCTGCCTGTCCCTGCGCCGGGTTACGCTGCCGCGCAGCCTGAAGACCATTCCGTGGTATGCGTTCTTTGAATGTCATGAGCGGCTGATCATCTACGGCTACGGCGGAAGCAGGGCGGAGTCTTACGCCGATCAGCGGGGATACGGCTTTGTGGAAATCAAATAACGGCGCGCGGCGGGCGAACGCAGCGCGACGAAAATAAACCAAACGAAGGGAGCGTATGATTCCCGCCTCCGCGCGGATCATACAGAAAAAACATGAAAAAAAGAGTGATTGCGCTTCTTCTGGCACTGCTCGTATTGCTTCCCGAAATGGCGCTGGCCGCCGTGCCCGGCACGCTGAACCAGCAGATGGCCACCCGTTCGGGCCCGGGCACCAAGTACACCGAGGAGCTGGGCACGCTGCCCAGCAGCACCGATATTACCGTAACGGCGCAGGTTGAGACCGCCGGAACGATCTGGTATCAGGTGGAATTCCGGGAAAGCGGCCGGCTGTACCGCGCGTATACTGGCAAGAAACGCGTGAACGCCTACGGCAGCATTCCGTGGGAATCAAACGAATATTCCGAGGATGTCACCACCGCCTCCGTTAAGCCCTACTACGGCCCGGGCGACCAATACGCCCAGCGCCGCAAGACGGTAGACCGCGGCACGACCGTGCGCGTGTACGGCGTGGAAGGTGATTGGGCAATGTGCGATTATCGTGAGGACGGGCGCTGGGCGCGCGGCTACATCAGCGTGTTCGACCTGAAAAAGACGGTTTCGGTGCCCGTGACGCCCACCCCCGTGCCGACCGCTACGCCCGAGCCGACGGCCACGCCCGAGCCCAAGGTGATCTTCAACATTCTGGATAAGGACAAGAAAATCTGCGTCGATTACTACGGCAATGAATACAGCTACGCCGGACACGACGAGGAATTCGCCTATATGGTGGGCATGCTGCCCGTGATGGAATACTTTGACGGCGTGCCCTGCATCCGCAGCCATACGGCGGTGTACAGCGGCCCGGCGGAATACTACTGGCGGCGCTGGAACACGAACGGCTCGGGATATTCCTACACGGGCAAGAACGATAAAAACCTGCGCATTTACGGCCGGGAGAACGGCTGGATCATGATCCGCTATCCGAGCGACGCCAACGGCGGCTATCGCTACGGCTGGGTGATTCCCGAGGCGATCTCCGTGGCAAACCAGAACAAAACGCCCAATGTGGACTTTGCCTATCTGCCCGCCATTACCACCCATTATGTCGACGCCACAGACGACCCGGATCGCAGCATCCAGTACGGCGGCACCACCGTATCCGAGCATGTGGAGGTGACGGCGCTGGCGTTCCTGAACAACAAGCGCGAATGGGTCTATTGCGAATATCACCTGCGCGAGGGCGCCTCCGTGTACCTCGCTCGCGGCTTCCTGCCTGCGAGCGGGCTGATGCTGCAATAAGCCGCGCCTCCGGTCAGAAAACGCGAAGCAGGGAATCACGGGCGGCGCCCCGCTGCCGTGAAGGCCGCCGCCCGAAAGGGAAAACAAAAGCGCTCCGGCTCACAGAAATGCAATGTGGGCCGGAGCGCTTCCGGTTGACGAAATATGCGCGGCTGGCTCTGCCGCGCCCTTCCGGGGCGCTTTCTCTAAGGCCCCTTCGCGCCGGAGCGGCGCGCGGCCGGCTTTGCCGCGCCGCTTGCGTGAACGCGGGCGCGGTCGAGGGCTGCGAAAGCCCGGCGTTTTTATTTCACATACAGATCGTCGCGAAGCCGGTAAATGGTGCAGCCGCGATTTTTGGTGCAAATCGCCTCCACAAACCATTCCGCCTTCTTCGCGGCGTCATACTGGATATAGCCCCAGCGCACGCCGTTGACGCGTTCGCCCTTCATGTTGCTGTCCGTCCAGTGCACCTCGTCGGTCGCGGGGTCGTAATCGGTCATGAACAGCAGGCTGTGCGGGCCGTTGCCGTAATAATAATAGCCGACCATCTGGAAAAAGTCGCCGCGGCGAACGCTGTGCAGCACTTCGCGGCACTTTTCCATGTTCTCTGCCTTGGAAAGGGCGGGATCATACTTGAACTGCGCGGCGATTTCAAAGGGCGCGCCGTCCGACGGGCCCTCCGCGCGCCATTCGATGCCGTAGTCGTAGGGCGCGCTGTCCGCCTTGGATTTGTTCTTGGGCATGTAAAGCGTGAGCGTGGGGTACGCCGCCATGCGATAGGCGGGAGAGAAGGTGTCAAACAGGCGCATGACAAAATTTTTGCATACGCCCACGTGCCAATCCTCCTGCGCGGGGGCGAAGCGGTATTCCTTGCTTTTGCTGTTTCGCAGCGCCTCGTCGAACATATCGGCGATGAGTTGATCGCGCGGCGAAATGATGCGAATCGTCTCGGCGGCGGTTTCGCCGCTTTCGGCCGCGGCAGTCAGCGTAAGCGTCGCGCCGGCGGTGAAGTATTCGCCCTCCTCGGGGCTGAAGGCGTCGTCGATTACGCCGCCGTTCGCCTGCAGCGTTTTTTCTGCGCCGTCGTCAAAGCGCAGCACGGCGGTCATGGCGGCCGCGCTGGGGCAGGTCGCCTTGACGGGCAACACGCTGCCGGCCTCAAAGGTTTGCCCGCGCCGCGGCGCGCTGACCGTGATTATCATGCGCGGAGGCGCTTCGCGGTAGGAAATTTCCTCCTCGTCGTCCTGTGCGAGAACAGGCAGCAGCGGAAAAAGCAGCAGGGCGGCCAGCGCCGCCAAGCACCGGTGAAGACGCGTCATAACAGGGGTTCACCTCCGAATCCAAAGCGCTTGGGGCAGTACGGCCGCCTCCGCGCGCGATATGGCCTTGATTTCGCCGTCAACGTTAACGCGCATGCCGGGCGCGGAAAAGACGATGCTTTTCGCGCGGCAGTAATGCGTTTCGGGAAAGGAAAGAATTTTGCCCTGCATCAGCTGAATCAGGCGGCGAATTAAATGCCGCTTGGGAATGCGGTCGACCACCACAATATCCAGCAGCCCGTCGTCCGCCTTGGCCTTGGGCGCGATTCGAATGCCGCCGCCGATCACGCCGCCGTTGGCCGCCGCCAGCACAAACACCGGCGCGGTGCGCGTCTCGCCGCCGTCGATTTGGTAGGTCAATTCAATGGCGCGAAAGCGAAAAAGCGTTTGCAGCACGCCGTAGAGGTAGGGCAGCAGCCCGCGGCAAAAGCGCTTGGCGCGCTCGGCGTAGGTAAGCACCATCACGTCAAAGCCCGTGCCGATTTCGTTCAGGAACAGCCGGCCGTTTAATTGTCCCACGTCGGTTTTCTGCGGCGCGCTCTGCAGCGCGCGTTCCAGCGCGGCCATGGGCTCCAGCGGCACGCCGATGGTCTTGACAAAATCATTGCCCGTTCCGGCCGGGATAACGCCCAGCGCCGTTTCCGTTCCCAGCAGCCCCTGCGCCGCCTCAAAGGCCGTGCCATCCCCTCCGATGGCAAGCACCGTTTCCGCGCCCTCGGCGGCGAAGCCCCGCGCCAGCGTCGTAGCGTCCCCCGGCCCCTTGGTCATGGTCAGGCGGCAGGGAACGCCCCTTTGCCGGAGCGCCGCTTCCACCTGCCGGCCGATTTTTCCGCCTCTGCCGTTGCCGGCGGTGGGGTTGCAAATGGCCTCAATCATTCGTTTCACCTGATTTACGGTAATCTGTTTCATGGGCGTATGCATTCATGACGATTGTCAGCGCCCCGCCGACCCGGAGAAATCGCCGCGCGATTTTCGTCATCATTATAGCATATGAACGCCTGTTTGAAAAGGACGGAAATGTGGCGTGAGCGGCGATGGAATTCTTTACACGGGGTTGGGGCGGCAAGAAAGCCGTTGCGTATTTGAATGGTCTTGTGGTATAATTATAAAGGATGCGTTTGCTATTTTGGAACGGAGGCATTTTTATGGACAATCGATTGATTTATCAGCTGCAGCCCATTCTGGCGAAGCTGCACGCGCCGATTTCGCTGTTGGACGAGGACGGCAATTGCCTCATTCCCAACAACGATATTCGCTTTACCCTGCCGCCGCTGCCGGCGCAGGGCGAGGCCGTGACGCACGACGGGCGCATGTATATGATCTGCTCCACCGTGCCCGAATGGGTGCTGATGACCACCATAACGGACGCGGACGCCGCGCGGGACGCGTTTGTGCTCTGCGATGCGATGATTTCCGCCGTCGTGGCCGCCAGCGAGGCGGGAAACGACCTGAACAACGCCTACCAGCGCATTTTGCAAAACGAGCTTTCTCTGGCGGAGCTGGACGCGATGGCGGACGAGCACCATATCGTCGCCGCCGCGCCCCGCTGCGTGCTTTTGTTCCACATGGTGCAGGTGCAGCAGCGCAGCGCCTATGAAATTCTCAGCGAGCTTTTGCCGCGCACGCCGCAGGATGCGCTGGTTGCGATGGATAAGCACACCGCCGCGCTGGTGAAGGATATGACCGGCATGGAGGATGAGGACGAGCTGCGCCAGTTCGCCTGCGCAGTGCAGGAAACGCTGCTGGGCGAAATGGCGCTGACGGCCACGGTGGGCATCGGCGAAACGGCGCGCGACGTGGGCGAGCTGCACGCTTCCTACCGTCAGGCGCGCCGCGCCATCGAGATTGGCCGCGTGTATTCGCCGGATGAGACCATTCACATCTACCGCTGTATGCTGCTGGAGCGTTTTTTGTCCGATCTGCCCCCGGAAACGGCGGAGCATTACCACAATTTGCTCTTTAACCGCTCAACCGCGCGCCTCTTTGGCGAGGAGATGCTCTACACCATTGAAATGTTCTTCAAGAAGGATCTTAACCTTTCCGACACCGCGCGGCAGCTGTATATCCATCGCAACACGCTGGTTTACAGGCTGGACAAGGTGCAGCGGCAGGTGGGGCTGGATCTGCGCAAATTCGAAGACGCGGTGACCTTCAAAATGCTGCTTGAAATGCGCAAGTGCGGCAATAATAAAGCCAAGGCAAAGAAAACGCGCTAATCGTGCGGGAGGGAAGAAGCAATGAAGAAAATCAGGCGCGCGCTGATGGTGCTGCTGGCGGCGGCGCTGTGCTGCGGCGCGGCGGCGTCCGCCCATTCGGCCGGGCTGTTTAACTTTTTCGGCAAGAATAAAGCCGTGACCATCTCGCAGGAGGAATACGACCGGCTTTCCCGCTTTGCCAAGCTGGATGAGATCATGCAGTATATCGACGCCTGGTATTACGAGGAGCCGGACGAGGAGCGCCTGCTTCAGGCCGCGGCGACGGGGCTGGTGGCCGGGCTGGGCGATATTTATTCCTTCTATTATACGCCTGACGCATGGAAGGAAAGCCAGGAGGACGACGAGGGCGAATACGGCGGCGTCGGGCTGGAGTTGCAGAGCAGCTATACCGACGCGAACGTGCGCATCACCCGCGTTTTCCGCGACACGCCTGCCGAGGCGGCCGGCATTCTCAAGGGCGATCTGCTTGTGCGCGTGGCGGACGTGGAGGTCGACGTGTATACCATGCAGGAGGCCGTGAATATCATGCGCGGCGCGGTGGGCGAGGCGGTGGAGATCGAGGTCTACCGCGACGGCGAATACCTGACCTTCTCCGTTCCGCGCGCGGTGATTCACGTCAACCGCATCGAATACGCCATGCTGGACGAGCAAATCGGCTATATCATGCTTTATCAGTTTGCCGGAGAAAGTCAGGCGGAGTTTGCGCAGGCGCTTTCCGCCCTTCGCGGGCAGGGCGCACAGGCGCTGATCGTCGATCTGCGTGATAACGGCGGCGGCTGGGTGGACGCGGCGGTGGACATCGCCGATCTGTTCCTGCCCAAGAATCAGGTGCTTGTCTACGCGCAGAACCGGCAGGGCGAAAAGGAAAGCTTGAAAACCAGGCTGGACGCCTGCGACGATATTCCGCTGGTGTTTCTGGTCAACGGCTCGTCGGCCTCGGCCTCTGAGATTCTCGCCGGCGGGCTGCAGGATCTGAACCGCGCTGCGCTGGTGGGCGAAAAGACCTTTGGCAAGGGCGTGATGCAGGTCGTCATTCCGCTCGAGGGGGATGAGGACGGCTTCCAGCTGACCTATGCGCAGTATTTCCTGCCCTCCGGCGCGGCGGTGCATAAGGTGGGGCTTACGCCGGATGTGGAAATCATTATGCCCGAGGAACTGGCCAAGACGCTCTTCCCGCTCGGCGATCTTTCCGACCCGCAATTGGCCAAGGCGCTGGAAATTGCACGGGGCTTGCTGCCCGCGCAGAACGCGGCGTAAGGAAAAAAGCATCGCCACGCTGCGAAAGTGCCGTCGTTTCTTCGAAGACGGTTTTGAAATTCGATCTGCAAACGCTCCGTCCGCCCAGGTCTTTTGCGTTCCGTTCTGCTTCGTTTCCCCGATTCGGAGAGAAACGCGCTTCGCATGTCGCCGCATTTTCACCAGCGGCATGGGATGCATCGGCAGAAAAGGCGCGCGGCGTTCGTGAAGCGAAAGAAACGCTCTGCCCTACCGGCCATGCCGTATGGGACAGAGCGTTTTTTACCGTCCGCATTTCCCGCTTACAGGGCGCTGACAAACAACGCGCGGGCGAAAAGCTCGCGCGCTGTCTTCAACCCGCCGCAAGCGCGCTATTGCCTTCGGAACGGCGAATTGGTTTTTCCCCTCGCGAGAGCTTTTATTGCGGCTTTGCGCTGTCGTCGTTTTCGCTTTGCGGCGCGTTCTCCTCGGCCTGCGCGGGCGCGTCGCCCGACGCTTGGGGCGCTTCGGGCTGCTCGGACGCGCCGGGATAGATATCCTCCAGCGCCTCGCGCACTGCGTCCAGCTCCTCCCGCGTCATGGTCTGCATTTCCTCAACGACCTTCTCCACCCGGGAACGGCAGGCAAACATGCCGGTAATGCCGCTGTCGTCCACGGCCTTTTTCACCTTGCCCGCCGCGTCGATCACGGCGGATTTCGCCTGCTCGTAGAGCGGCTCGCCCTTCTGCGCCAGCGTCTCGATCGCGTCCTGCGTTTTTTCCACGCCCGCGGCCACGGCGCCGATGCCGGCCTTGAGCACCTTCTTCAATTCATTGCCGATCTGATCCATGTTGATCGCTCCTTTCAAAGCTAGTATGTCATAAAACGGCGAAATTGTATCGTTAAATTGTTCCAAAACCACGTTTGAGCGCTTCAAAGCCGCGCCTGCTTATTCCTCGTCCCCGGCCTGCGCGGGCTCGTCCTCCGCCGTGCCCAGCAGCTGCGCGGCCTGCTCGCCGTCCTCCAGCGTTTCCACCTGCCGCAGCCTGCGTTCGATCGTGCGCGTTTTGCGCGACGCCGTTTCGATGGATTTGGAAACGGTGTTCATCTGCTTCTGCGTCGCTTCCAAAATACGTGCGAAATTGCCAAATTCTGTCTTCACGGCGCGCAGCAGGTTCCACACCTCGCTGGAGCGTTTTTCGATGGCCAGCGTGCGGAAGCCGACCTGCAGGCTGGTCAGCAGCGCGTTGAGCGTGGTGGGCCCGGCGACGATCACGCGGAATTTTTCCTGCATTTCCTCGCACAGTCCGCGGGCGCGCAGCGCCTCGGCGTACAGCCCCTCGACGGGCAGGAACATGACGGCGAAATCCGTCGTGTGCGGCGGGACGATATATTTGTCGTGGATACGCTTGGCTTCGGTGCGCAGCGCCGCGTTCAGCGCGCCCTCGGCCGCCTTTACCGCGTCCGCGTCGCCCGCGTCCTGCGCGGCGAGCAGCCGCTCGTAATCCTCGATGGGAAATTTGGAATCGATGGGCAGGTAAATTGTCCCCTCGCCCTGCCCAGGCAGCTTCACGGCAAATTCCACCCGCTGCGGCGCGCCCGGCACGACGGCGACGTTTTCGTCGTATTGACTGGGCGAGAGCACCTGCTGCAGCAGCGCGCCCAGCTGCATTTCGCCCCACACGCCGCGGCTTTTTACATTCGTCAGCACCTTTTTCAGGTCGCCTACGCCGCTGGCCAGCGATTGCATTTCGCCCAGCCCTTTATACACCTGCTCCAGCCGCTGGTTGACCAGCGAAAAGCTTTCGCCCAGCCGCTGATCCAACGTGGCGTGCAGCTTTTCATCCACCGTTTGGCGCATTTCCTCCAGCTTTTTGGCGTTTTCCTCCTGCAGGCGGTTTACGCTTTGGCTCAGCGTATCGCGCATGCGCTCGATGCGCTGCTCGTTTTGCGACAGCTTGTCGTCCAGCGTGGCGGTTACGCGGTGCAGCCGCTGATCCTGCGCCTCGCCAAAGGCGTCCAGCCGCCGCGCCAGCGCGTCCAGCCGCATGGCCTCGTCCCGCGCGCGCGCTTCCATTGCCTGGGTCAGGCGCGCGGACTGCAGGTCGCTCTGCTGCATATAATCGCCGCGGCTCAGCGTGGTTTGCGCATGGGCCTGCGTTTCACGCAGCAAAAGCGCCGTATCATCATTTGTGGATTGTAAAAGCCGGTCAAGCGCCTCCCGCTGCTCCGTGCCGCGCTTCTGGCGGCGAAGGATAACGCAAAGCAGCGCCGCCGACAGCGCCGCGAGCGCCAGCGCGATGATCCCCGCCCATGCGTTCAGGGCGGCCTGAATGTCCGTCATTGCCTTTGCTCCTTTAGGCGCGGGGCGTTACAATTCCCTGCGCCCCTCCATGGCCTTGGCCAGCGTTACCTCGTCGGCGTATTCCAGATCACTTCCGACCGGCACGCCATGGGCGATGCGCGTGACACGAATGCCCATGGGCTTAATCAGGCGCGCGATATAGGCCGCCGTGGCCTCGCCCTCGATGTCGGGGTTGGTGGCCAGAATGACCTCCGTCACGTCCTCGCTGCTCAGGCGCGACAGCAGCTCCTCGATGCGGATATCCTCCGGCCCGACGCCGTCCATAGGCGAAAGCGTGCCGCCCAGCACATGGTACAGGCCGCGAAAATCGCGCATGCGCTCCATGGCCGCCACATCGCGCGCGTCGCGCACCACGCAGATTTGGCCGTTATGGCGCGTCTCGTTCGCGCAGATGGGGCAATATTCATCCTGCGTGTAATTGCCGCAGCGGGCGCACAAACGCAGCGCCTTGCGTCCCTGCCACAGCGCCGCGGCCAGGTCCTTCACCTGATCCAGCGGCATGGCGGCGATGTGATAGGCCAGCCGCTGCGCGCTTTTTGCGCCGATGCCCGGCAGCCGCGCCAGCTGCAGCGCCATGCGGGCGATCGGGTCGTTTCCCTCCTGCATGTCAGAACAGCCCGCCCATTCCGGCGGGAGCCAGCTTGCCCATGGTTTCCTCGCGCGCCTTTTCGCCCGCACGCAGCGCCTCGTTAACCGCCGCCAGAATCAAATCTTGCAGCATGTCCACATCGTCCGGGTCGACGGCCTCGGGCTTGATCTGAATCTCCAGCAGCTCTCGCTTGCCCGAAACCTTGCAGGTGACCATTCCGCCGCCCGCGCTGGCCTCGTAGACCTTTTCGTCCAGATCCTCCTGCGCCTTTTGCATTTGCTCCTGCATTTTCTGTGCCTGCCGCATCAGCTGCTGCATGTTGGGGCCGCCGAAACCGCCGAATTGATTACGCGCCATTTTTCCGTTCCTCCTTGATATGCACCGGGGGCGCCGCCCGCCGGTTGTTTTGCCATGGAATGCTTCGACCTGTTCAAGGCCGCTTGGAAGCGTTTTTTGCGGCGCGCATGCCGAAACGACGTCGAAGCGCCGATGGCGCGTCCGTCCTTTCGGAGAAATGCGATGCGCGCCGTCCGACGCGTATCCGCCGCAATCTGCGTTTCCGGGGGAAAGCGCCGCACGATCTTCCACCCATATATTATATCAAAAAAGCGCCCGCCTGTAAAGCGCAGGCGGGCAGGGCGCGGCGGGCAGTTCATGCGGGCGAGCGCGCTGCCGCCGGCAATCCCGTTGCCCCGATACAGCATGTCGCCGTGAAAGCCGAAACACCGGCTTTCGTTGATGCGCGTGCGTCCGCCGCCGCTGAGCTTCAGCTGTACTTCGTTGCCGGATATGGCGAGCAATGCCATGGAAATGCTTTTTGAGGCTGCAAAAACAGGCCCGGCGGCTTCCCTTTTCTCCGTGCACCGTTTGTTGTCCATTCATGCCCGTGAGGGCGGAATTTGCGGCGGTGGAGCGCTCTGAATCTGATCGTTTTTGATGATTTTCATATTGAATTTTCAAATAAAGTATTTTATAATGACAGTATCACTCAATTTCTCGCAAAAAGGAGCGAAACAGGCAATGAAAGCGATTGTAAACGGGCGCATTCTGCTGCCGGAGGCGGAAATCAGGGGCAAGGCGCTGCTGTACAGCGATAAGATCATCGGCATTGTGGATGAGGAGGCCGCGCGGGCGCAGGCGGACGAGATGATCGACGCGCAGGGGCGCTATGTGTCGCCCGGGCTGGTGGACGTGCACATTCATGGCTATCTGGGCGCGGATACGTCGGACGCGGAGCCGGACGGCGTGCGCAAAATGGCGCGCGGCATTTTGGAAAACGGCGTGACCTCCTTCCTGCCCACGACGATGACGGTAGCGTGGGAAAACATCACCGCGGTGTTTGAGATGCTGCGCGCGCTGCGCCGGGAGAGCCTGACGGACGATTTTATCGGCGCGGAGATTCTGGGCTGCCACGCGGAGGGGCCGTTCATCAATCCCTCTAAGAAGGGCGCGCAGGCGGAAAGCTGCATTCTGCCGCCTGACGCGGAGAAAATCATCCCCTACGCGGACATTGTGAAGGTAATTACCTTCGCGCCTGAAATGCCGGGCGGCGAGGCCTTCATCCGCGCCATGCGGGAGAGGACGAACGTGCGCCTGTCCATCGGCCATACGGGCGCGAATTACGATCAGGCGATGAACGCCATTCATCAGGGCGTTACCCGCGCTACGCATACCTTCAACGCCATGACGCCCATGATGCACCGCGATCCCGGCGTGGTCGGCGCGGCGCTGACCACGGACGTTTACTGCGAGCTGATCGCCGATACCTTCCATGTCAACAAGGGCATTTTCCCGCTGATGGCCAAGGTCAAGGGCGACAAGCTGGTGCTGATTACGGACTGCCTGCGCGCCTGCGGCATGCCGGACGGCGAATACACGCTGGGCGGGCAGAAGTTTATCCTCAAGGGCATTGAATGCCGGCTGGAGGACGGCACGATTGCGGGCAGCGTGCTGCGGCTGAACCACGCCGTGCGCAACCTGCGCGACTATGCGTGCGTGCCGATGCATCAGGCGGTGCGCGCCGCCTCGCTCAGCGCGGCGGAATCGGCCGGCGTAGCGGATCGCAAGGGCTCGCTGGAGGCGGGCAAGGACGCCGATATCGTGCTGATGGACGAAAATTGCGAGGTGCGCGGCGCAATCGTGCGCGGCGTATGCAAATATCACAGGCAATAAAAGGAGGCCGACAAACATGCAGCTGAAAATTCCCGCGCCGCTGGACCCGCATTTCCTGCCGCTGGAAATGGTCATGCGCGCCTATGAGGCGGACGTGCAAAAAAGCGAAAATACCTGTGATTTCGGGGTGCTGATTCTGCGCAATCAGGGCTATTGCGATCACTACGTCACGCGCATTTTCCGCGACGGAGCGGATGAACGCACCGTGCCGCTGATGGACCGGCTGGTCAAGACGCTGCTGTGGGCGCGCGGCGGCTACAAGATCGTGGTGTTCGGCTCGGACGCGGTATACGCGCATTTGAGCGCCGCGTACCGGGCGGGCGGCGAACGCGCCTTTGACGCGGACTTCATGGCCACGGTATACGAGCGCCCCTTTGAGGTTGAAAAGGCGGCGAGCATGACGGAGGTTATGCAGCATAAATCCTCCGCGGGCAGCGTGGGCCGCCATCTCAAGGGCTGCCGCATCGGCTTTGACGCGGGCGGGAGCGACCGGAAGGTTTCCGCCGTGATCGACGGCGAGGCGGTGTATTCCGAGGAGGTCGTCTGGTTCCCCAAGACGCAGAGCGATCCGAGCTATCACCACGACGGCATTTTGGCCGCCATGCGCAGCGCGGCGGCGCACATGCCGCGGGTGGACGCGATCGGCGTTTCCAGCGCCGGTGTGTATATCGATAACAAGATCATGGTCGCCTCCCTGTTCCTGAAGGTGAGCAAGGAGGATTTTGCCCGCCGCGTGAAGACGATGTATATCGATATCGCGAAGGAAATCGGCGCGCCGCTGGAGGTTGCCAACGACGGCGACGTAACGGCGCTGGCCGGGGCGATGGAGCTGGGCGTGGGGAACGTGCTGGGCGTCGCGATGGGCACCAGCGAGGCCGGCGGCTATGTGGACAGGGATATGAACATTACCGGCTGGCTTAACGAGCTGGCCTTTGCGCCGGTTGATTTCAACCGCGGCGCGATGGTGGACGAATGGAGCGGCGACTGGGGCTGCGGCGTGAAATACTTTAGTCAGGACGGCGTTATCAAGCTGGCGCCCGCTGCGGGCATCGCGCTGGAGGAAAGCCTGTCGCCTGCCGAAAAGCTCAAGCGCGTGCAGCAGGAAATGGCCGCCGGTAATCCCATGGCCGCGAAAATTTACGAATCCATCGGCGCGTATTTCGGCTATTCCATCGCTTGGTACAGCCGGTTCTATGTCATCGATCATGTGCTGATTATGGGGCGCGTGACCTCCGGCGAGGGCGGCGCGCTGCTGCTGCGCACCGCGCAGGCTGTGCTGGATGCGGAATTCCCGGAGCTTGCCGCGCGCGTGACGCTGCATATTCCGGACGAAAACAGCCGCCGTGTCGGTCAGAGCGTCGCCGCGGCCAGCCTGCCGGATATCGGCTGAGGCGGCTTTCTGCGCCGGAAGTAGTAGCGCGGAATTCAGAAAAGTCAGGAAAACGCTTACGTTTCCTGACTTCAGACTGTCGAAAAAATCTTTTCGACAGTCTGCAAATGCAAGTCCGCTAAAGCGGACTTGCATTTGCAGCATCATTTTCCTGTAAGCCTACGGCTTACGGTCGGAAAATGATCGCGGAAGCGGTCGTTCCTACCGCTCCTCGAACCGGCAAAGCCGGTTCTGCGGATAAAAAATGAAGGGGCTGCGGCCTCTTCATTCATCCCCTGAGCTTTAACGAGACTTTTTTGACAGACAGAAGTCAGGAAAACGCTTGCGTTTCCTGACTTTTTACGTTCCGAAAGCTTCATTTCGACAACCGTCCGGCAGCTTTTCATTTTTCGGTGACCCTGCGCGAGCTGCGGCTGCCGATTCATTTGGGACGGCCTTTACGCAAGCCGCCACAGCATCGCAGCGCTGCGGCACGTCGGCGTTGTCCTGGGGCGGCAGATAACGCGAGCGCGAAAAAATCCTCCGGAAATTGGCTTGCGGCGTGCGGAAAGTTGCTCTATAATGACAGCGGTTACACGGATTCCAATTGATCATACGGGAGTGAAGCAAAATGGCTGAGAAACTGAAAATTGGCGTTATCGGCTGCGGCGGTATTGCGAACAGCAAGCATTTCCCCGCTATCAAGGCGGTGGACATGGCGCAAATCATGGCGACGTGCGACATCATCGAGGAGCGCGCCGTCAAGGCCGCGAAGGAATACGGCGCGGAGGGCTGCAAGGTTTATACGGATTATCATGATCTGCTGAAGCTGGATCTGGACGCGGTCTTCGTTCTGACCCCCAACCGCTGGCACAGCGAAATCACCTGCGCCGCGCTCAAAAGCGGCAAGCATGTCATGTGCGAAAAGCCTATGGCGCATACCTACGCGGCGGCGTGCGAGATGCTGGACGCCGCGAAGCAGAGCGGCAAGCTGCTGACCATCGGCTATCAGGGCCGCTATCGCGCCAACAGCCAGTATCTGAAGCAGCTGTGCGAGGACGGTGAGCTGGGCGAGATTTATCTGGGCCGCGCCAATGCGATTCGCCGCCGCGCCGTGCCGACGTGGGGCGTATTTCTGGATGAATACGCGCAGGGCGGCGGGCCGCTGATTGATATCGGCACGCACGCGCTGGATCTGACGCTGTGGATGATGAACAATTATCAACCCCGCTATTGCGTGGGCACGACGTACCATAAGCTGAATAAGGATACCAATCAGGGCAACGCGTGGGGCGCATGGGATCCTGAAAAATTCACGGTTGAGGACAGCGCCTTTGGCTTTGTCGTTATGGAAAACGGCGCGACCGTGCAGGTCAACGCCGCATGGGCGCTCAACACGCTGGACGTCGAGGAGGCCACCACGACCCTGAGCGGCACGCTCGCGGGCGCGGATATGCACGCCGAGCACGGCGGGCTGGCCATCAACGGCATCAAGAACAACCGCCAGTATACGCTTACGCCCAACCTGAAGGCGGGCGGCGCCGCCTTCTTTGAGGGGAAGACCGCCGATCGTCCCGAGAATATCGAGCATCGCATCTTCTGCGAGGCAATTCTGGGACGCGGCGGGCTGACCGTGCTGCCGGAGCAGGCGGCCTGCGTTACGCGCATTCTGGAGGGGATTTATACCTCCGCGCGCACCGGCGAGCCCTATTATTTCGACAAATAGTCCAATGGCGCAGGCGCGGCGGAAAGCGCACGGCGCAAAGGCCGCGCAGACGGACGGCACGGCGTGGGGCCGGCGGCTTTCAGAAAGCGGCGGCCCCATGACCGCCATGGGCGGCGGGCGGTTCACGAAAGGCTGCGCAAAAGGAAGCGGCAGCGGCGACTGCCGCGGAACGTCCGAACCCAAGGCTGCCGGAGGGTGATTTCCTGTCTTAGCCTGTCAAAAGCAGCGAACAAATGCGCGGGATACAACGAAGGGCGGAAGCCCTTCATTGCTGTTCGTCAAAAAAGCCCCGTTAAAGCGCCGGGATGAATGAAGGGGTCGCAGCCCCCTCATTTTTCATTTGTATCGTCCGGCTTTGCCATGCGGGGAGCTTTTTCGCAGCGTTCGCGAAGAAAAAACATTTCTGCAGCCTTGCCGTGCAGGATGAAGCCCTTTATTCCGCGCGGGGCGTGCTAAAAACGTAGTTTTAGGCTACGCAAAAGGCGGGAAACGCTTGTGCTTCCCGCCTTTTGGTGTTTGGAGAAATTTCCTTTCTCAGGGCATGCGCGCCGGGGCGCTTCTGCGTAAGCGGGCTGTCAAGGAAGCCCTTGACAGCCCGCGCTTTATTTTTCTGCATGCTCGAAAGACAGTTACATCTTCTGGTCGTCCACGATGCGCAGCACAATGGTCAGGTCGATATACTGGCCGTCGCCGATCTTCGACAGGTCGATGGTATTCTGGCTCATCTGAGAAGCGAGACCCTCGTCGCGGAAGACCTTGACGGTAATGGTATCGCCCTCCTTATAGCCGGCCAGCTTGTTGGTCAACGCGGTGTTGTTGGAAACAATTTCGCCGTCGACCTCCACAATGACATCGCCCACCTTCAAGCCGCCGTCGGCCGCAGGGGAGTTTTCATCCACCTTCTGCACCAGCGCGCCCAGCGGCAGCTTGCTCGTAGCGGCGGAGGTTACGCTGCTGACCGTTACGCCCAGCCGCGGCTTACCATGCAGCGGGCTGCTGACGCTGGTTCCGGCTTCCGCCTTGGCGGTAGTCGTCGTCGTATCGCCGTTGTAATCGCTCAGCACCTGACGAATCAGCGGCTTGGCCACGTTGATCGGGATGCACATGCCGATATTGTCGATGGTGGTGCTGGTGTAGCCCGAGGAGGCGTACTTCCGCGCAGGAATGCCCTGAAGCTGTCCCAGCACGTTGAACATACCGCCGCCGGAGTTGCCGGAATTGATCGCGGCGTCCACCTGAATCATGGTGTTGGTGATGGCGGTGCGGCGGCCGTAGCGGTCATAGGTGGTGTCCGTCACCTGACGATCCAGCGCGGAAACCACGCCCACCGTCAGCGTGCGGGCGAAGTTCTCGCCCAGCGGGTTGCCGATGACCACGGCCCATTCGCCCACCTGCAATTGATCGCTGTCGCCCAGCGTGACGGCGGGCAGGTTCAGCCCGTTTACCTGCAGCACGGCAATGTCCAGATCGGCGTCATAGCCAACAACCTGCGCCTCATGCTCGCTTTCGTCGTCCGCAATGGTGACGGTGACTCGGGTAGCGCCCTCGACCACGTGGTAATTCGTCAGCACATGGCCGTACTGGGAAATGACCACGCCCGAGCCCGTGCCCGACAGCGCCTCGCGCGATTCGGCCTGCCGGCGATTGCCGAAGCCATAGCCGTAGCCATAGCCATAATAGGAACTGGTCGTGGTGTAGTTATTCACGCCCACCACGCTGTTGCGCACCTGCTGGGCGACGGAGATGAACGGGCTGGTGACCTTCGACGCGTCCGTCGTTCCGCCGACGATAGCGTCGATCTCCTCCTGCGGGATGGTCTTGCTGTCGTTGGCCGCGCCCGCGCTTATGAGCGTGCAGGCGAGCATCGCCACGGCGACTAATACGGCCAGCAGGGCGAATAGCAAACGAGAATGCTTTCTCATAAAAATGCCTCCTTCAAACGGGGGAATCCCCAACAATGTTTCTGGTACCCTTTCCTTTCGGGTACGTATGCATTGTAACGCGTAATTTTGACCAATGTTTGAACAGGGCATGAATTTCCATCACATTTTTTCTACGCCCGTGCCGTCGAAGAGGGGCGTATAGCGCGTGTCCGCCGAATCGCGCTCCTGCGTGTAGCCGTCAAGGCCCAGCGCCTGAAAGTGCGCGAGCACGCGGTCATACTCCTTGTCGGTCACGCGGCGGTCCAGCCCCTTGACGGCGCACCACGGCTCGGGGCTGTACTGGCGCATCAGCGATACCGGCGTGCCCGGCGGCAGCGCCGCGGCGATAAAATCCAGCGCGCGGCAGGAATCCGTCGTGCAGCCGGGCAGGATCAGATGGCGAATCAGCGTGCCCCTTTGCATGACGCCCTGCGCGTCGTATACTGGCGCGCCTGTCTGGCGGCACATTTCGCGCAGCGCGTCCCCGGCGCGCTCAAAATAGTCCGGCGCGTCCGCGCACAGCGCCGACAGGCGGGAGGAAACGTGCTTGAGATCGGGCAGGTAAATATCCACCGCGCCTGCCAGCATGCGCAGCGTTTCCACCTTTTCATAGCCTCCGCAGTTCCATACGATGGGAACGGCGGGCCGATAAAGCGAAAGCGCCTCCAAAATGGCGGGAACAAACTGCGTTCCCGTGATCAGATTGATATTATGCGCGCCTTGATCGCAGAGCATTTTGAAAATTTCAGCCAATCGCGCGGGCGTGATTTCCGTACCCATGCCCTCGTGGCTCAGGCTGTAGTTCTGGCAATAGGCGCAGCCCAGCGTGCAGCCGGAAAAAAACACCGCGCCGCTGCCGCGCGTGCCCGAAATGCAGGGCTCCTCCCAGAAATGCAGCGCCGCCCGCGCGACCTTCGGCTTTTCGCCCATGCCGCACCAGCCGCGCGCCGTCGCCCTGTCCACCCCGCATTCCCGCGGGCATAGCTTGCAAATCATCTGACAACTTCCTTTTGTTTTGAACGCTTTTCGCTTGGCGAAGACGCCGCGTGCGATCAAGCCCGCTTTTTCTGTTAATGCTCCGGCTTGCGCACACGCTCACGGCGGCGGCGGGAGGGCTGATGCTTATCCACGGGCGCGTCGCCGCGAATGGCGAAGAGCTGGTCGCGCAGCTTGGCGGCCTTTTCGAAATCCAGCGCGGAGGCGGCGGTGAGCATCTGATCCTCCAGCTGCTTGATCCATTCGTCCTTTTCTCCCGCGTCCATAGCGCGCGGTATTTCCTCGCTTACCTTGTCGGTAATTTCCAGCAGCGCGCGAACGGCGGTCTTGACGGACTGGGGCGTAATGCCGTTTTCGCGGTTGTAGGCCTCCTGCAGCGCGCGCCGGCGGTTGGTTTCGCCAATGGCTTTGAGCATCGAATCCGTAGGCGCGTCGGCGTACATTATGACGCGCCCGTCAACATTGCGCGCAGCGCGGCCGATGGTCTGAATCAGACTGGTTTCCGACCGCAGGAAGCCCTCCTTATCCGCGTCCAGAATGGCCACCAGCCCCACCTCGGGCAGATCCAGCCCCTCGCGCAGCAGGTTGATGCCCACCAGCACGTCGTATTCGCCCATGCGCAGCTCGCGAATCAGCTTCGTGCGCTCCAGCGTAACCACGTCCGAATGCAGGTAGCGCACGCGAACGCCCAGCTCGTCCAGATAATCGGTGAGGCGCTCGGCCATTTTCTTGGTCAGCACCGTGACCAGCACGCGTTCGCCCTTCGCCGCTACCTGCCGGATTTCCCCGACCAGATCGTCCACCTGCCCCGTCGCCTTTCGGACGATGATCTTGGGATCCAGCAGCCCTGTCGGGCGGATGATCTGCTCGACAATCTGGCTGGCCTGCTCCCGCTCATAGGGCGAGGGCGTGGCCGACACGTAGATCACCTGCTTCACCCGCGCGGCGAATTCGTCGTAGGTGAGCGGCCGGTTATCGTAGGCCGAGGGCAGGCGGAAGCCGTATTCCACCAGCGCCTGCTTGCGCGCGCGGTCGCCGGCGTACATCGCGCGAATCTGCGGCAGGGTCACATGGCTTTCGTCGATCATGACCAGAAAATCCTTGGGAAAATAATCCAATAGGCAAAAGGGCGGGTCGCCCGGCTGACGGCCGTCGAAATAGCGGCTGTAGTTTTCAATGCCGTTGCAAAAGCCGATTTCGCGCAGCATTTCAATGTCGTAGCGCGTGCGCTGGCCAATGCGCTGCGCCTCAAGCAGCTTTCCCTCCTGTTCAAACTGCGCGACGCGCTTTTCCATATCCGCCTCGATGCGGGCGATGTTTTCCTCCCGGCTTTCCTGACTGGTGGCGTAATGCGTGGCGGGATAGATCGCCGCGTGCTGGACGGTATGCAGCATGCGTCCGTCAACCACCGAAAACTCGCTGATTCTGTCGATTTCGTCGCCAAAAAACTCCACCCGAACGCCGTTTTCGCGCTCTCCGGCAGGGATAATCTCCACCGTGTCGCCACGCACGCGAAAATCGCCGCGTTCAAAGGAAATGTCGTTGCGCTCGTATTGAATGTTGACCAGCCGCCGAAGCAGCTCTTGCTGCGACAGCGTCATGCCGGGGCGCAGCGAAATCATCTGCCCCTCGTATTCGCTGGGATCGCCCATCGAATAAATGCAGCTGACCGAGGCGACAATGATAACGTCGCGCCGCTCGCTCAGCGCCGCCGTGGCGCTGTGACGCAGACGGTCGATTTCCTCATTGACAGAGGCGTCCTTTTCGATGTAGGTGTCCGAGGAGGCGATGTACGCCTCGGGCTGATAGTAATCATAATAGGAAACGAAATATTCTACGGCGCTGTCGGGAAAGAACGCCTTGAACTCGGCGCATAGCTGCGCCGCCAGCGTTTTGTTATGCGCGATGACAAGCGTGGGACGCTGCACCTTTTCAATGACCGACGCCATCGTAAACGTTTTGCCCGAGCCCGTCACGCCCAGCAGCACCTGCGCGGGCATGCCCGCCTCTACCCCTGCGGCCAGCGCGGCAATGGCTTGCGGCTGATCGCCCCGTGCCGTATAGGGCGCCTTGAGCACAAATTGATTCATGCGCGCCTCCTGAAGAAAAAATGCGTCAAAATTAGAATGCATGTTCGCATTTTATTGTAGCACATTCGCCACGCTTTGCCAACAACAAAAAAATTGGCTGGCAGCGGCGCGAAGACGCGGGCGTTTCGGGATGATATGCTGCAAATTTTCGGAAGCCATCGGCTTTCGCGCGCGTTTCGCCGCCGTTTTTTTCGCTTGACGGCGGGCACAATGTGCGCGAATCGAAATTTGCGGAGGTGCGACCATGCCAACCTATCAAATCAGGCAATCGCCGCGGCTGTCGGGCGAGGCGGCGATCGGAACGTCCAAAAACGCCGTGCTGCCCATTATGGCGGCAGCCATGCTGACAAGAGAAGAAGTGATCATCCATCGTGTGCCGGGGCTTACCGACACGGCGCACATGCTTTCCATTCTGCGGGCGTGCGGCGCGGAGGCGAACGAGGCGGGCGGCGAGGCGCGCGTTTGCTGCCCGGCGATCGGCAGCCCGGGCGAAAACCCCATGCTGCGCACGATGCGCGCGTCCGTACTGATTTTAGGGCCGCTGGTGGCGCGCACGGGCGAAGCCCACCTTTCCCTGCCGGGGGGCTGCGCCATTGGGCAGCGACCCATTGACCTGCACCTCAAGGGCCTGCAGAAGCTGGGCGCGAAAATCGCGCTGGAGGGCGGCATGGCGCGCGTAAGCGGGCAGCTGCGCGGCGCGAATGTGTATCTGGATTTTCCCAGCGTGGGCGCGACGGAAAATCTGGTCATGGCCGCGACGCTGGCCAAGGGCGTTACGCGAATCGAGAACGCCGCCAAGGAGCCGGAGATCGTCGATTTGTGCCGCTGCTTGGAGCAGATGGGCGCGCGCATTGCGGGCGCGGGCACGGCCAACCTGATCGTCGAGGGCGTGGAGCGGCTGCACGGCACGGAATACACGCCTATCCCCGACCGCATCGAGGCGGGCACGCTGGCCTGCGCCGCGGCGCTGACGGAGGGCAGCGTGCTGCTCAGCGGCGCCAGAAGCGATCATCTGCGCGCGCTGCTGTTTAAGCTGACGGAGGCGGGGATGATCTGTCAGGAGGACGCGCGCGGGCTGCGGCTGCGCGGCAAGGCGCGACACCCGATGGAGGTGCGAACGCTGTCCTATCCCGGCTTCCCGACCGACCTGCAGGCGCCGCTGATGGTGGTGGCCACGCAGCTGCACGGGCTGTCTGTTTTTCTGGAAACGATTTTTGAAAACCGCTTTATGCACGTGGTGGAGCTGCGGCGCATGGGCGCGGATATTCGCGTGGAGGGGCAGCTGGCGCTGATTCAGGGCAGCAGGCAGCTTGGCGGCGCGGCGGTGGGCGCGACCGACCTGCGCGCGGCGGCGGCGCTGATGCTGGCGGGGCTTGTGGCGCAGGGAGAAACCACGCTGGCCGATCCAAACGGACACCTCATGCGCGGCTACGAGGGCTTGGAGGAAAAGCTGGCGGCCTTGGGGGCAGAAACGTTCAAAATAAAGACACCATCTTGACAAATGCGGCAAAGCTTGCGAAAATAGGGCTGTCGATATTGGATGCGGAAGGGGGCGTGCGATGACGGCAAAGCAACGGTACAGGCCGCGGCAAATTCTGGCGACGGCGCTGTTTCTTTCCTTGGCGCTGTCGGTGGTTTTTTCAGCCGTTCGCCTGATTCAGGCCCCGGCGGAGCAGCCGGAGACGGGCGGGCACGTCAAGGTCAAATCCGATTATCTGCTGATGCTTACGCAATGCGTGCTGGGGCTTGTCGTGATGTCGCTTCCCTCGGCCATTGCGCGGCGCTGGCGGCTGGATATTCCGCATTTCATTTACATCCTGTATTATGTATTCCTGTATTGCGCCGTATTCCTGGGCGAGGTGTTTTCCTTCTATTACCTCGTGCCGCACTGGGATTCCATTCTGCATTTCTTTTCCGGCGCCATGCTTGCCTCGCTGGGCTTTATTCTGGTGGATTTGCTCAACCGCGAGGAGCGCGTGCGCGTTCAGCTCAGCCCGCTGTTCGTCAGCCTGTTCGCCTTTTGCTTTGCGCTGGCGGCGGGGGCGGTGTGGGAAATTTATGAATACACCTGCGATACGGCGCTGCGTCTGAACATGCAAAAGTACCAGACGGAGGCGGGCGTGGCGCTCGTGGGCCGCGCGGCGCTGCGGGATACCATGAAGGATATCATCCTCGACGCGCTCGCGGCGCTGCTGGTCGCGGCGATAGGATATTTCGGCATTCGCAAAAAACGGAGGGATTCCCTCACAATTACAAAGGAGGCGTCATAATGCGCGAACAGCCCAATCAAAAAAGACCGCTTGTCTACTACTGCATCTGCGTGGCGGTGGCAATGCTGCTGCTCAACGCGTTCGTTTTCCCCCTGCTCATGCAGCAGGCCGTCAAGGAGGTCACCTACGACGAGTTCCTGAGCATGGTCAAGGCGGGCGAGGTTACGGAGGTAGCCTATCAGGATAATCAGCTGGTGTTTATCGCCAAGAAAGCGGGCGGCCAGCGCGAGGCATACTTCAAAACCGGCGTCTGGCCGTGGGACGACAGCCTGACAGACGTGCTGCTGCAGCACAACGTCCGCTTTGCCGCCGAGATTCAGACGCAGGCTTCGCCGCTGGTTTCGCTGCTGGTTTCCTATGTCGTGCCGCTGCTCATTTTCATCGTGATCGGCCGCGTGCTGATGAACGGCATGCAAAAGCGCATGGGCGGCGCGAACGCCCTGACGCTGGGCAAGGCGAACGCAAAAATCTACATCGAAGCGCAGACCGGCAAAACCTTCGCCGACGTGGCCGGACAGGACGAGGCCAAGGAAGCGCTCACCGAGATCGTCGATTTCCTTCACGAGCCGGAAAAGTACGCCAAGATCGGTGCGAAGCTGCCCAAGGGCGCGCTGCTGGTGGGCCCTCCGGGTACGGGCAAAACGCTGCTGGCCAAGGCGGTCGCGGGCGAGGCGAAGGTTCCCTTCTTCTCCATCAGCGGCTCCGAGTTTGTTGAAATGTTCGTGGGCATGGGCGCGGCCAAGGTGCGCGATTTGTTCCAGCAGGCGCAGGAAAAGGCGCCCTGCATCGTTTTCATTGACGAGATCGACACCATCGGCAAAAAGCGCGATAACGGCGGTGTCGGCGGCGGCAACGACGAGCGCGAGCAGACGCTCAACCAGCTGCTGGCCGAAATGGACGGCTTTGACGGAAAAAAGGGCGTGGTGATTCTGGCCGCGACCAACCGCCCCGAGATTCTGGATCCCGCGCTGCTGCGTCCCGGCCGATTCGACCGCCGCATTCCCGTTGAGCTGCCCGATTTGCAGGGGCGTCTGGCTATTTTGAAGGTGCACGCCAAGGAAGTCCAGATGGAAAACGACGTGGATCTTTCCGCCGTCGCGCGCGCCACATCCGGCGCTTCGGGCGCGGAGCTTGCCAACATCATCAACGAGGCCGCGCTGCGCGCCGTGCGGATGCATCATGACGCCGTTACCCAAAGCGATCTGGAGGAGAGCGTTGAAACCGTGATTGCGGGCTATCAGCGCAAGGGGGCGGTAATATCCGACCGCGAAAAGCGGATCATCGCCTATCACGAAATCGGCCATGCGCTGGTTGCCGCGCGGCAAAAGCACGCCGCGCCCGTCACCAAGATCACCATCATCCCCCGCACCTCCGGCGCGCTGGGCTATACCATGCAGGTGGAGGAGGACGAACGCGTGCTGCTTTCCAAGGAGGACGCGATGTGCCAGCTGGCAACCCTGACCGGCGGCCGCACGGCGGAGGAGCTGGTCTTCCATTCCGTGACCTCCGGCGCGTCCAACGATATCGAGAAGGCCACCCGGCTTGCCCGCGCAATGGTTACGCGCTACGGCATGAGCGAACAGTTTGATATGGTCGCGCTGGAAACCGTCACCAACCAGTATCTGGGCGGCGACGCGTCCCTCGCCTGCAGCGCTGAAACCGCCGCCGGGATCGACGCGGAGGTTAACAGCCTGATTAAAACGGCGCATCAGACCGCGCGCGATATTCTCAGCCATGATATGGATAAGCTGCATGCGCTGGCCGCGTACCTGCTGGAGAAGGAAACCATTACCGGCGAGGAATTTATGAAGATCTTAGGCGAGCGTGACACGCAAACGACGCCTGCCGGCGCGCAGGAAAAAGCGTGAGCTGATGCGGCGCGCTGCGCAATCCATAGACGGTTGCGCGGCGAGAAAGCGTTCGTTTCCCGCTCCGCGCTTCTCGGGCCGGCGTGCGCTTTTTCCGCTTCGGCGACGCTTCATGCAGGCCGGCGCAGCGCCGCCTTTGCCCAGCTTGATCGGGGCGAAAGCCGTTTCGCCTATCGCCGCTTTTGCGCTTGAGAATCGCAGGAATGTAAATAAGCAAGGCCTGACAGCCCCGAAATGGGTACGGACTGTCAGGCCTTTTGAACTGCGCCGGCGCTCATCAGGCTCGATGCAAAAACGCATCGCCTGCCCGCGCCCTGCTGCATGGCAGCTTACAAAGGGAATGAACCGCTTCGTTCGAATGAAAAACGGCGTTAATTTTTCTTCGGCTTCTGCTCCAGCTTTTTGTAGCTGCCGTCCTCCTGCTCCAGATAGACGTTGTCCAGCGTCTGGCGCATGCTCGCCTTAAATTCGTCCAGATATTGGCGGCGAAGCGTCGCCTGCTCCTCCACCTCCTGCGCGGTCAGCCCCACGGTCTTTTTCTTCCGTGCCAGCTCGTTAATACGTTCGATTTGCTCTTTTTCCATGCTTACGACTCCTTTCGCATGCGCAGCCCCAGATAAACCGGCGCGCTGAGCAGCCCGATGAACAGCGCATACAGCAAATAGCGATTGATATTGGTGCGATCAATGGCGAATTCAAGCGCCACGCCGAGTCCCACAACCAGCGGCAGCGATACAAGCGCCGCGAGGCCCAAGCGGCGGCTGCGCGCATGGCGATACGCAAGCCATACGCCCCAATACGCCAGCGCCATGGCCATAACCTGCTGCAGCCCGACGAAGGAAATGCTGAGATGACGGTCGTAGCGCAGGCTTTCCATGATAACCTGCGCAGCGCCAAAGAGCAGGCAAAACAGGATTGCCGTATCGCCCGCGCGGCGGCTTTTGCAATAATCCGCCGCCAGAATAATCAGCAGGGCAAGCGCGACGGCGGCCTCCAGCCAATAGGTGGCCAGATAGGCGTCGTAATCCCCGACGATGGCAATGGGCAGCGCGCGGGCAAAAGCGCCCACCAGCGGGCGGCTGATGCCGAAATCCGGCACATAGCGCTCGCCCAGCCGCTCAAACAGGATAAACGCCGGAGCGGCGGCGAGCGCCGCGTCCAGCACGTTCCCCGCAGGCGTTTTCAGCAGCCTTGCCGAAAGCCGCGCGCCAAGCGCCAGCCCGGCCAGCGCGCCGAGCATGGAATACCCGCCGCCCGGGAACAAAAGCAGCATGCGCAGGGAAAACGGCGCGCCCAGCCCCTGCTCCAGCGCGCAGTATACGACGCGCGATACCACGGCGCCCAGCGCCATGCCCAGCAGCCCCGTCAGCGCCGCCGCGCCCTTTGGCATGCCGCGCCGCCGCATCAAAAGCGCCAGCAGCAGCAGCATGGCCGCCATGCCCAGCGCGCAGAACAGCCCCCATGCGTAAAAGGATATGCCGCCAAGCTCGAAAAGCTCGGCCTCTTCCCACAGCGTCATGGCTTAAGCCTCCGGCAGGGCGGTGGCGAAATAGATAATATCGCTTACAGCGCGTTCGCTGCCCGCCAGATCGTTATAGTAATCGCCGTTGAAGTACAGCGCCGCCGAGCCGCCGCCGTCGAGGTTATACGCCTCCTGACAGCCCAGCAGATACATGAAATCCGCGATCTCCTGATGCGTTACGCCGCGGCTTTCCCCGCGGCCCTCCGCCACGACCAGCACGTATTGCAGCTTGCCCAGCTGGCCGATAGCGGCCCGCGGCTCGCGGCCGTTGGGGTTGTAGCCATATTTGCTGTTCATGAGCAGCTGATTGCCCTGCTGCACCAGCGCGGGGCCGAAGGTAAAGGCGTGCAGAATTTCACCGTCGAAGCCCTCGATGGTCGCGTTGCCCTTTTTGTCCGTTTTTACGCCGTTGGACTGCACATAGGTATGGAAGTCGCCCTCTGTGTCGATGACCAGAATGTCCTTGAGGCGGTTGGGCTTGGGCGTTTTTTTGTTGACGGTTTTGCCCATGCGGAATTCAAAGCATCGCTTATCCTGATCGTCCGAAAAGTAATCGCCGTTGATGGCGACTACGGCGTTGCTTTTCTCCGCCATGGCCTGAACCTTGGCGGTTTTGGTGGAGGTATACACGCCGTTTTTATTAAAATCGCCCGCCAAGGTGATGCGCAGCTGCGAGGGCGATGCAATCGTGACATACGCGATGCGCCAGATCACGCCGTTTTCCTCGCGCGTTTCCAATTCCACCTGAATGGTTTCGTCCTGATAGCCCGTGTCGGTATAGCCGGACGCGGCGGGCTTGGGCGCGGCGGAGAAGTCGTAGGGCAGCTCGTGCGCCGCCTCCTCCGCGCGAGCGGCGGGCATGAGGAAATCAAGCAGACGTGCGCCTGCATCCCAGTCCGAACCGTCCTCCTCCGTCAGCAGCCAGCGCGCGTCGCCCAGCATGGTGGGCGAGGAAAGGGTAAAGGGCGCGGCCAGCACCATCGCGGCGCACAGCAGTACCAGCAGAATTCGCGTAAAAAGCTTCATGGTTCGTTTCTCCTTTCGGTTGCTTCCTTTTCATTCCGCACTGGGGAAAACCCACGCCTTTTGAATGCGATAATTGATGAAATACAGCACGGTATCGATGATCGCCTTGAGCACGGTGGCGTTCAGCCACGGCAGGGCGGAGCCCAGCAGCGCCTGCAGCAGTGAGGACGTCAGCAGCACCGCCACGCACAGCGCCAGATAGCGCAGCGGCGCGTCCTTGCTCTTTTTCAGCTGAAACACAAAGCTTTTGTTCAGCCTGTAATTCAGCGTCGCGGAGCATACGCGCGCCACCGCGTTGGCGGGCAGCTTGTTCATCAAGCGGGGGAAAGGCTTGGCAAGGGGCGTCAGAAAGGTGGGCAGCGCGCTGTCGGGGAACACCCAGCGGTTCAGAATGGAAAACAGCGCCAGATCCACAATGGTCGCCAGCACGGAGGCGCTCATAAACTTGAAAAAATTGCCCAGCAGCAGCTTATAAATCCGCCATGAATCGCGGATGGGGTGAAAGTGCGTGCCCTTGTTCTCGTCATGATAAACCGTTTCAATGCCGATGGGACGCATGACGACATGCCGCCCCGCGCAGTGAATGAGCTGGTTCATTTCATATTCGAAGCGGTCGCCCTTTACGCGCAGCATAAAGTCGATCAGGACGCGCGGAAAGGCGCGCAGCCCTGTTTGCGTATCGGGCAGCCATTGGCCATAGAGCAGGCGGAACACGCAGGAGGTGATGCGGTTGCCCAGACGCGATTTAGGGGGCACCTGCTTGCTTTTGAGCGAAAAATCCCGGCTTCCCAACAGCAGCTCGGGCGTATCGGCCTTGAGCGCTGCGGCCAGCTTCAGCGTATCGGGCACGGTGTGCTGCCCGTCCGAATCGGCGGTGACGACGCCCTGCAGCGTCGTGTGCGCCTGAATATAGGCAAAGCCCGTGCGCAGCGCCTGTCCCTTGCCCCGGTTCACGTCGTGATGCAGCACGTGACAGCCCTGCCACGTCGCGATTTCGTCAAAAATGGGCTGATATTGCGCGGCGGAGCCGTCGTCCACCACCAGCACAAGGCCGAAGCCCGCCGCCGTCAGCGCCTGCACGTATTCGGGCAGCCGCTTGTCGGGCGAAAGGGAGGGAATCAATACGCAGACCTCTTGGGGAGTCATGGAAACACCCTTTCTTTTTGTCTTTTGAGATCAACCGGAGACCGCACGAGGGACGCCGCGCTACATGACCGTATCCAGATAATCCAGCAGCAGCGGCGAGCAATCCATGCCCGCGTAATCGTTCAGGAAGGCTTCAAATTCGTTACGCGAGACCAGCTGAAACGCGAAGCGCGCCGCGTACGCGCGCAGGAAGGCGTCCGCGCCGCCGGGGAGCATTTCATCCAGCGCCAGCAGCAACGCCGCGCCGCGCCCGTAGACCACCGTAGCGTAATCAGCGTAGGATGCGAAATAATCGATCGGACTGCCGGGGGTAAGGGTTCCCGGCGTTTTGTCCTGCATGGCCGCATCCACGCGCTGAGCCTTCAGCGTTTCACAGGCGCTTGCGCCGTAGCGCTTTTGCACGTAGCGCAGCATGGCGTATTCGCAGATCGCCTCGTCCTGCCACGGCTGATTGAATTGATCCGACCCTGCCAGCGCGTAAAACCACTGATGCGCCGTTTCGTGCGCCGCCACCAGCTCCAGCGAATCCTCCTTGCCGGGCGTGAAATAATCCCGCCCGATAAGCGTCATTGCCGGGTATTCCATGCCGCCGAAGGGAAAATACGCCGCGCAGACGGTGTAGACAGGGTAGGGATAATCGCCGTAGAGCGCCTCGAAGCAGGCGAGCGCCCGCTGCGCCGCGCGCAGCGCCCCCTTCGCGCCCGCCGCCGTATCGGCGTAGGCGAGCACCAACGTGTCGCCGGTTTTCCCCTGCGCGGTTTCTACGTCGCGATAAACGCACAGCCCCAGATCCCGCGCCGCCAGCGCTTCGCCCCGCCACAGCCCTGTTTCGCTTTGCGCCAGCCATGCCGTGCAGGCGGGCGTAAAGCCCTCCGGCAGGCGCAGCGCCACGGTAAAATTGGCGCATTCGCTGACGAACGGGTCGCCTACGGGCGCGTAGGGCTGCGTTTTCCACGCGCCGTTTTCATAGACCGACAAAAGCGGAACGACATGATTCAGCCGGTATTCGCCCGCCCAATAGCCTGTCCTGTGCACGCAGCGCGGCAGGCGCGCCACGCAGTGCAATTGCATTTCACCCGTTTCGCCCGCCGCCAATGCGGGAATATCAATCTCGAGCGCGGTATTTTCCGCGTCCAGATAGCGCCACGCCGCCGCCTTCCCGTTCCATGTTACGCCGTGCAGCGTCAGCCCGCCCGCCGAAAAGCCGTCGGGATAGCACGCGTCGAAGATTTCCTCCAGCGCCGCGGGGCTGGCCTCCGGCGTTTCGTATGCGCCCAGCCAGGTGCGCAGCACAAGCGTGCGCAGCGTATCGCCGGTACGGTTGGTAAAGGTCAGCGTTTCCGCCACGGCCAGCGTTTTTTGGTCGTCGTCCAGCTTCATTTCCAGATGATATTCGTTCAGCCCATGTGCCGCCTGCCTGAGCGTCTCGGAGGCTTGAGGCACGGTGGCCGCCGGCCGCAGCAGGAAAAAGCAGGCCGCCGCGGCGAGGATGAACGCCGCAGACAGGAGCAGCCATGCCCGCTTCCGCCCGGCAACGCACGGACGACTTATTATACACCGTTTCTTCGCCGTTTTCCAGTCCCCCTTTCCGATTCTCGTCCATACCGGGCTTTACGGCGAAAATCGGCGGAATGCCCGCGCGGCCCGCCCGGAAGGCCGCCGCAAGGCTGATTTCCGATTATTCTCTATCATATCACATAATCGGCGCTTTCGACGCGTTTTTGCGGTATTCGCAAAAATTTTACGTTTTCGTCACGGCTTGCCTTTCTGCGAGAAAGCACGTATAATGAAGCCGGAATACATGGAAGAAGGAGACGTGGGCATGGAGGCGCCATGGTTTTCCGTCGACGGCGTGGCCTATCGGGCGCGGCAGGAGCCGAGCCTGCGCTTCCTTAAGCCCTACGGCCGCGTATTTTACGTCTTCGACGGGCAGATGTCGGGCAACCTTTGCTTTGGCGTGGAGGGGAAATACGGCAAGCTGTTTGTCAAATACGCCGGCGCGCGCACGCTCAATTATACCGGCCGTATTGAGGACGCGGTTTATTCACTCAAGACGGCCATGCCGATATACGCCGTCGCGCACCCGGCGCTGGTGAAGCTGCTGGCGCATGGCGCGACGGAGGAGGGCTACGCCGCCGTGTTTCAGTGGCGGGACGCGCCCGTTCTGCGCCCTGCGCCGCCCGACCCTGCGATTGCCGACCGCGTGCGCGCGCTGCAGGCGTATCGCAAGCTCAAAATGCTGGATATGGTGTATGATCTGCACGCGCGTCTGGCGGAGGAGGGCTACATTGCCGTGGATTTTAGCGACGGCAACGTGCTCATCGATTTTGACCGAGACGAGGCGATCGTGTGCGATATCGACCTGTACCGCAAAAAGCCCGCCTTCAACGACCGCGGGCGGATGCCGGGCTCCTCGCGCTTTATGTCGCCGGAGGAGTATACGCCGGGCGCGGCGCTGGACGAGCGCAGCACGGTTTACGCTATGGGCGCGCTGGCGTTTGAATTCTTTGGCGACAATCAAGGCCGCGCGCGGGAAGGCTGGTTCGGCCCGGCGGCGCTGTACGACGCCGCGCGCCGTGCGACGCAGGATTCGCCCGCCGCGCGTCCGCCCTCTATGCGCGCGTTTTTGGATCAATGGCGGCAGGCCGTGCGCGATTCGTGGATTTTATAATGCCGTTTTCAAGCGAGCGTGCGCCGTCTGCTCGCGCCCTTTCGGCGGCGACGCCGCGTTGCGTCCGTTAACGCGGCCCTGCCGCGCTTTCCGTTCGGCATGCCGGGCGGGCAATGCGCTTCGCATATTGCCGCATGCCCGCTTGAAAAGCCTATTCGTGCTTGTGCTTGGAGAACAATGGAAAAGGAAACGGAAAAACAGACGAATGAAAACAAACGCCCCGTCGCGCAGGCAAAGCCGGATGGCCTGTGCGTCGGGGCGTTTGTTGTGCCTCCTTATTTTTGCAGGCGAGGGAACGGCGACAGAAGAGCCGTTGGTTTTACGTGATGGCCTCGAAATCCGCCGCGCCGTGCTTGCACAGGGGGCACACGATGTCCTCGGGCAGCGAATCGCCCTCGTAGACATAGCCGCACACCTTGCAGACGAAGCCCTTTTTCCCCTCGACCTGCGGCTTGGGCTTGACGTGGCTGTGGTAATAGGCGTAGGTCATGCTCTCCCGGTCGTTGATTACGCGCGCCTCGGTCACGCCGCAGATCAACATGCCGTGCGTGCCCAGATCGACGTACTGCTCCACCCGAAGCGACAGAAACGCATTGATATGATGCGGCAGGAAAATCAGCCCGTTGTCCGCGCGCGGCGGCTCGCTGCCGGCGAATTTGTCCGCGTCGCGGCCGCTTTGGAAGCCGAAGCGTTCGAACACCGAAAAGGGCGCGTCCACCGACAGGCAGTTGACGTTCATCTGGCCGGTACGGCGGATAACGTCATGGGAATAGTTGGCTTTGTTGACGGTCACGGCCACGCGGCTGGGCGTATCCGTCAGCTGCGATACGGCGTTGACGATCAGGCCGTTGTCCCTGCCGTTTTCGCGGCTGGTCACCACATACAGGCCGTAGCCGAGCTTGAAGAGCGCCGTCATGTCCTGTTTGTTGGCCAATTCGGAATTCATGGCCGCAAAATCGCGGCACAGCTCTGTCGCCAGCGCGTCCACCTGCGCTTCGCTTTCCGCGTTCAGCGCCGAGCGGAGGGTTACGGTATGCTCGGCGAAGGCGACGTCCCGGCAGCCGGAAAGCATCTCGCGCATGACCTTGGCCGCCAGCGGCGCCCAAGAGCCGTTTTCAATCAGCGCTACCGTGCGCTTTTGATAATTCCGCGCCGTCAGATGCTCGATAAACTGGCGCATCGGCGGAAAGACGTCGGCGTTATAGGTTGTGGTCGCCAGCACCAGCTTGCTCAGCCGGAAGGCGTCGGCCACCGCCTGCGATATGTCCGCGCGCGCCAGATCGTGCAAAACCACCTGCGGGCAGCCCTGCGCGCGCAGCTGCTGCGCAAGGCGCTTCACCGCCTGCTCCGTGTGCCCGTAGACCGAGGTGTAGGCGATCAGCACGCCCTCGCTCTCGGGCGTGTAGGACGACCACGTCTGATACAGCGACAGATAATGCGAAAGATTTTCGCGCAGCACCGGGCCGTGCAGCGGGCAGATCGTCCGGATATCCAGCCCCGCGGCCTTCTTCAGCACAGCCTGCACCTGCGCGCCGTATTTGCCCACAATGCCGATGTAATAGCGCCGCGCCTCGTCCGCCCACGGCTCGTCCACATCCAGCGCACCGAATTTTCCAAACGCGTCGGCGGAGAAAAGCAGCCCGTCCGTTTCGTCGTAGGTCATCACGACCTCCGGCCAATGCACCATCGGCGCGGCGATAAAGCGCAGCGTGCGCCGCCCGAGCGTAAGCGTATCGCCCTCGCGCAGCGTCAATCGCTCCTCCGGCAGGCTGTCCGCGCCGAAGAACTGGTTCATCATGGCGTGCGCCTTCGCGCCGGCGGCCAGCATGGCGTTCGGATAGGCGGCCAGAAAGCGCAGAATGTTTGCCGAATGGTCGGGCTCCATGTGCTGCACGATCAGGTAATCCGGCTGCCGCCCGCCCAGCGCCGTGGCCAAATTGGCCAGCCATTCGCTGCCGAAGCGCGCGTCCACCGTGTCCATCACGGCGATTTTTTCATCCAGAATCACATAGGAATTATACGCCATGCCGCCGGGCACGCGATATTGTCCCTCAAATAAATCCACCTGATGATCGTTTACACCGATATATTGCACATCCTTGGCGATTGTCATGCCGCGCCGCTCCTTTCGGGCGGAGAATTGAAGCCCTCTCCGCACACGATCATCATACCACGCACGGAGGGGATTCAAACATCCTGCGCGGCGTGCAGAGAAAATCCTGTTCGTTTCCCCCGCGCTGCCCGCGCCCTGATGAACAGGGGAACGACATGCTCCGGGATTATCGCAGCGCCTCGCGCAGGAAGCGTGCGGTATAGCCCTTATCCGCCTGCGCCACGGCCTCCGGCGTGCCCTGCGCAACCACTGTGCCGCCGCCGTCGCCGCCCTCGGGCCCCAGATCGATCAGGTAATCCGCAGTTTTGATGATGTCCAGATTATGCTCGATCACCAGCACCGTGTTGCCCGCGTCCGTGAGCCGCTGCAGTACGGTCACCAGCCGGCTCACGTCGTCCACATGCAGCCCGGTGGTCGGCTCGTCCAGCAGAATGATCGTTCGCCCCGTGGCGCGGCGGCTCAGCTCGGTCGCCAGCTTGACGCGCTGCGCCTCGCCGCCCGAAAGCGTGGTGCTGGGCTGCCCCAGACGCATATAGCCAAGCCCCACGTCGTAGAGCGTGCGCAGCTTGACCATGATCGGCTCATGGTTTTCGAATACCCGCATCGCCTCTTCAACGGTCAGATCCAATACGTCGGCAATCGACAGCCCCTTGAATTTGACCTCCAGCGTTTCGCGGTTGTAGCGCTTGCCGTGGCATACCTCGCAGGGCACGTAAATATCCGACATGAAATGCATTTCAATCTTGAGCAAGCCGTCGCCCGCGCAGGCCTCGCACCGCCCGCCCTTCACGTTGAAGGAAAAGCGGTTTTCCTTATAGCCGCGAATTTTGGCCTCCGTCTGCTGGGCGAAGACGCGGCGAATCAAATCGAACAGGCCGGTATAGGTGGCGGGATTGGAACGCGGCGAACGGCCGATGGGCGATTGATCGATGTTGATAATCTTGTCCAGCTGCTCAACGCCCTCAATGCCGTCAAAATCCGCCCGGCGGCTGCGCGCGCGGTTCAGCTCATGCGCCAGCGCGCCGTAGAGAATGGCGTTGACAAGGCTGCTTTTTCCGCTGCCCGATACGCCCGTAACGCAGCAGAACACGCCCAGCGGGAAGCGAACGTCGATATTCTTCAGGTTATGCTCCCGCGCGCCGCGTACTGTCAGCCATGCCGTGGGCGCGCGCCGCGCAGCGGGAATGGGAATGCGCTTTTGCCCGCTCAGGTATTGCCCGGTGATGGAGCCCGGCGTGTTGATGACGTCCTGCACCGTGCCCTGCGCGACGATATGGCCGCCGTGCTCGCCCGCGCCCGGGCCAATATCCACCAGATAATCGGCGCTGCGCAGCGTTTCCTCGTCATGCTCCACGACGATGAGCGTGTTGCCCAGATCGCGCAGATGGCGCATGGTGGCCAGCAGGCGCGCGTTATCGCGCTGATGCAGGCCGATGGAGGGCTCGTCCAGAATGTACAAAACGCCCATCAGGCCGCTGCCGATCTGCGTGGCCAGCCGGATGCGCTGCGCCTCGCCGCCCGAAAGCGTGGCCGCCCCGCGCGAAAGCGTCAGGTATTCCAGCCCTACGTCGCACAGAAAGCCCAGCCGCGCGTCCACCTCGCGCAGGATGGGCGCGGCGATCATGCCGTCCTTTTCGGAAAAGGAGAGCCCGCCAAAGAACGCGCGCGCGCGGCGGATGTTCCATTCGCTGGCCTGCGCGATATTCTCGCCGCCGACCGTGACCGCCAGCGCCTCGGGCTTGAGCCGGCGGCCGCCGCAGACGGGGCAGGTCTCCTGCGCCATATATTCCTCGTACGCTGCCTTCATGCCGTCGCTTTGCGTTTCGCGGTATCGCCGCTCCAGCGATGTGATGACGCCCTCAAAGGTGGTTCTGTACTCGCCGCTTTCCAGCTTGATTTTGTATTTCTGGCTTCCGCCGCCATAGAGAATGACCTTCCGCACCGCCGCGGGAAGGTCCTGATAGGGCGTGTCCATGGAAAAGCCGTAATGCTCCGCGAGCGCGGAAAACATCATGTGCGCGGTTGAGCCGCTCTCGCCGCCGCTGTTCCAGCCCATGCAGCTGATTGCGCCTTGGTTGAGGGATTTCGTCTTATCCGGCACGACCAGCTCCTCCGATACCTTGACCAGCACGCCCAGCCCGCTGCAGGCGGGACACGCGCCGTAAGGGTTATTGAAGGAGAACATGCGCGGGGTCAGTTCCTCAATGTTCACGCCGCAATCCGGGCAGGCGTAATTCTGAGAAAAGAGCATTTCCTCGCCGTCCGGCACGATTTGTGCCGCCGCCAGCCCGCCGGATTGCCGCATGGCGGTTTCCAAGCTATCCGTCAGCCGCTGGCGGACGCCGTCGCGGACGATCAGCCTGTCCACCACCAGATCGATCTGGTGCTTTTTCTGCTTGTCCAGCTGCGGCACGTCGTCCAATTCGTACATTTCACCGTCAATGCGCGCGCGCACGAAGCCGTTCCTGCGCGCGTCCTCCAGCAGCTTGGTATGTTCGCCCTTTCGCGCGCGCACCACAGGGGCAAGCAATTGCACCTTCGTGCCCTCGGGCAGCGCAAGAATGGCGTCGGTCATCTGATCGACCGTCTGCTGGCGAATTTCCTTGCCGCACTGCGGGCAATGCGGCACGCCCACGCGCGCGTAAAGCAGGCGCAGGTAATCGTATATTTCCGTTACCGTGCCCACCGTTGAGCGCGGGTTGCGCGCGGTGGTTTTCTGGTCGATGGAAATGGCGGGCGAAAGCCCCTCGATCGCGTCCACGTCCGGCTTGTCCATCTGCCCCAGAAACTGCCGCGCGTAGGAGGACAGGCTTTCCACATAACGCCGCTGCCCCTCGGCATAAATCGTATCAAACGCCAGCGAGGATTTGCCCGAGCCGCTCAGCCCCGTAAACACGATCAGCTTGTTGCGCGGAATTTCGATCGATACGTTTTTCAGGTTATGCTCCCGTGCGCCCCGCACGATGATTTTATCTTCCATGGCGATCGCCTGCCTTACCTTCGCGCTGCCGCGCGGCTGCTATGCGGCCGGTACGCCCGGCCGGTTCTTCATTGTAGCACACATGTTCGCATTTGTGAACAGGAAATTTCCGTCTTTCCCTCTGCCGTGCCTGACAATTGGAACAAAAAAAGGCGGTTTTCGATCAGGGGGGCTTTTCGCCGCGCCGCGGTCATGGTATGATATTCTCGAGCGATATGGGATGGAGGAAACCCGCATGGAAAGCATTCTGGAATTGATTGTGGCCAACCTGCCGTTGGTGCTATGCATGCTCATCGGCGTTTCGCTGCTGGTGGCGGAGGTTTTTCTGCCCGGCTTCGGCTTGCCGGGCATATCGGGGCTGGCGCTGCTGACGCTGGGCATCGTGCTCACGTGGATTCATTACGGCGTGGCCGCCGGGCTGTCCGTTACGTTGATTTCGCTGGCGCTGGCGGGGATATCGATTTCAATCTCCATCAAATCGGCCGCCAACGGTAAAATCGCGCGTTCGGCGCTGTTTCTCAAAAGCGTTACGCCGCCTGCGGACGATGAGGAGAACAAAGCCTTCGAAGGGCGCGAGGGCGTAACCGCCACCGCGCTGCGGCCTATCGGCGTGGCGGAATTTGATGGCGTGCGGCTCAACGTGGTCACGGAGGGTGAATTCATCGACCGCGGCGCGACGGTTCGGGTCATCCGCGTGGAGGGCGGACGCATCATCGTGCGCGCGGTCAGGCAGGCCTGAAGCAAAGCAGGCGCGGAAACGCGCCGCATGATCGAAACGAAAAAGGGAGGGGTTTTCATGGATTTCATGATTCTGTGGTTCATCATCATTGCGGTCGCCGTGATTGTGGCGGCTGTCTTCTTCCGTTACGTGCCCGTAGGGCTGTGGATCAACGCCCGCGCGTCCGGCGCGCCGGTCAAAATCGTTTCCCTGGTCGGCATGCGCTTCCGCCGCATTTCGCCCCAGAAGATCGTCAACGCTTATATCAAGGCGCGCAAGGCCGGTCTGAGCGTATCGACCGATATGCTGGAAACGCATTATCTGGCGGGCGGCAATGTGGAGCGCGTCATTAACGCGCTCATTTCCGCCAAGCAGGCCAGCATCACGCTTTCCTTTACCACGGCCTGCGCCATCGATCTGGCCGGTCGCGACGTGCTGCAGGCCGTGCAGATGAGCGTTCTGCCCAAGGTCATTGAAACGCCGCCCGTCGCCGCCATCGCCAAGGACGGTATCGAGCTGCGCGCCAAGGCGCGCGTCACCGTGCGCACGAACATTGACCGCCTGGTCGGCGGCGCGGGCGAGGAAACCATCATCGCCCGTGTAGGCGAAGGCATTGTGACCACCATCGGCTCCTCCGAAACGCACAAGGCTGTGCTGGAGAATCCCGACCTTATTAGCCAGACCGTGCTGAACAAGGGGCTGGACGCAGGCACAGCGTATGAGATTCTTTCCATCGACATCGCCGACGTGGACGTTGGGCGCAACATCGGCGCGCAGCTGCAAATGGATCAGGCCGAGGCCGACCGCCGCATCGCGCAGGCCAAGGCGGAGGAGCGCCGCGCCATGGCCGTCGCGCATGAGCAGGAAATGAAGGCCGCCGTGCAGGAAATGCGCGCCAAGGTGGTCGAGGCCGAGGCGCAGGTGCCGCTGGCCATGGCCGAAGCGCTGCACGAGGGCAAGCTGGGCGTAATGGATTATTACCAGATGCAAAACACCATCGCCGATACCGAAATGCGCAGCGGCATCGCCCGCGCCGCAGCCCCCGCCGCCGACGCCGCCAAGCCGCTCAACGACACGCCGCGCGCCAAGGCGACCAAATAACATGAACGAATGCATCGCCTCGCCGGCGCCGCCGGCCATCGCCGGCATATGGATGGGCGCTGAAAAGCTATACAAACGGCTTTCGCCCGATGTTTTCTGCAAAGCCGTGCTGTATGAAAAGGAACGGCGGTACGGCAAGCACAGGCGCGTGCCCTATCGCCTGCATTTCAGGCTGGAAACAGGCCGACGCAAGGCCTTTGTCGTATCGGATCAAGCCTGTTTTTCCATGCCGGACAGCGGCACGGCAGGCACGCCGTGCTACAAGGGCACGGAGCTTCTCGGCCTTACGCCCAACGCCTGATTTTTTACGCGATACGGGATCGCCGCGTGCTCGCGCATCGGCCGCTTTGCCGCATGCGCGGGCGCGTCTGTGTCGTTTCCTGCCGTCTGAAAGGAGATTTTACCCTTGCCCAACTTCGACCTCCTGCTGTCCTTGCCCGACCTCAACATTCTGCCGCTGCTTTTCATTATGCTGCTCAGTGTGCTGTCAATCGGCCTCGGCGCCATGAAAAAGAAGCAGCAGGCAGCGCAGGCGCAGCGCGGCGTCCCCCCGCAGCCCATGCCGCAGCCTGACGTCCCCGGCAGCAATGCATCGCCCCGGAAGCCTGTCCCGGCGGAGGGCGAGGATCCCTGCCACGCCGCCATCCTACAACGCCTGCCCAACCCGCCCCAGCATACCTTCTCGGGGACGGAAAACGATTTTGCGCCCTTTACCGAGGGCGAGGATCCCTGCCACGCAGACATGCTGACCGGACCGCAGCAGGCGGATATGCCCGAGCCGGCAGAACCGTCCGAGGGCGCGCAGGAGCTGCTGCGCGGCGTTATTTTGAGCGAGGTTTTGCGGCGCAGGCCGCCCTGTCGCGGGAGGCGCGCATGAGCAACGAAAAGCTGATTTCCGTTCTGGCGGCGGACGACGACGCAGGCATGCGCCTGATTTTGCGCAAGGTCATTCAGCAGACCGACGGCTTCGTCATGGTCGGCGAGGCTGCCTGCGGCGACGAGGCCATGACGCTTTACGAAAAATATCGCCCGCAGGTCGTTTTTCTGGATGTGGATATGCCGGGCAAGACCGGCGTGGAATGCGCGCGCCAGATTCAGGATCAGAATCCCGCCTGCATTCTGATTTTCGCTACGGCGCATGAGGAGTACATGAGCGAGGCCTTTGAAGTGTACGCCTTTGATTATCTGGTGAAGCCCTTCAAGCTTGATCGCCTGAACCAAACCTTGGCGCGCATTCGCTCCCGCCTGTGCAGGCCGCCCGAAACGCCGCCGCCCACCCTGCGCCCCGCCAAGCCCCAAAACGCTGCGGGACGGCTGATGCTGCGCCACAAGGACGGCGTCAGCTTTATCGACATGCAGGAAATTCTGCTCGTTCAGCGCGAGGACCGTGCAACCGTGATCTATACCCTGCGCGACGGGCGCTATGTGCTCAGCGAATCGCTCTCCGAAACCGAGGCGCGCTTGGATCCGCAGATTTTCTTCCGCTGCCACAAAAGCTATATTATCAATCTGCGCCATATTCGCAATATTACCCCCTATGGCCGCTGGACTTATGTCGTCCAGCTCGACGGCACGGAGCATGACGCGCTTATTACGCATGAAAAATACGACGAGCTGGAAAAGCGCTTCGGTTAACCGCCCGGCGCTGGCTGCGCAGCTTCCTTCGCCGCGAGGTTTCGGCGCGCTACGCCTTCTACGGCGCGCTCCTGCTGAGTCTCTATCAGCTGGCCCCGCTGCCCGCCTACGCCGTGCCGGGCTGCATTTGCCTTGTACTCGCCGCCTGCCACTGACGCCCCGCAGAAAAGGAAACCCTGTGACCATGTAAAAAATGCCAAAGACCCCGGCAGGCAGGGAGATTGCTCCGCATCCTCAATCGTCGGCTAACTCCCTGCTGTTCGCAATGCTCCTTTGGGATAGCTTCTCTGCCCGCGAAGGAACGCCCGGAGGCCTCCGGCGGGCAGGGATTTTGCTCCGCATCCTCAATAGTCGCCTTGCTCTCTGCCGTTCGCAATGCTCCTTTTCGGATGATTCCTCCGCCTCGCTTTATCCGCCACAGGCGGCGCTTCGGCTCCGTCACCCTGCACCCAGTAGCGGACAAAATGGTGGCTTATGGCAAACAATGTGCCGCAGTAACCCCGTATACCGCTATGAATTGGGTTTACAGCCTGAATTCGTGAAATAATATACACAAGCCCGTGTGCGGGGCGGCGAACGCCGCCAACCGGATTTTCAATGAAAATCCGGGCAAAACGAAAAA
>CAKTXZ010000021.1 GCA_934632155.1 uncultured Clostridia bacterium
TGGGCGAAAACGTGCAGTATGTGCTGCTGACCGCGGAGGGCGCAAGCCAGTACGAGGTTGTGTTCAATTACCAGTACGTCGCGCCGACCGAAGCGCCGACGGCCATTCCGACGGAAGCACCCACGGAAGCGCCGACCGAAGCGCCGACGGCCATTCCGACGGAAGCGCCTGTTCCTGCGGCGACCATTACGGTTTCCTATTTGTCCATGCCGGAGGGGCTTCCGGTTGCGCGCGACGGCGTCGTCACCTGCGAGGCCGGTCAGCGCATCGTGGTGTTTGCCAATCCGGAGGGGCTGCTGCCCGGGTATACGCTGGTCAGCGCGGCCGAGGTGGAAGTCTTCGTGGATGCGTTTGGAACGCCCTCCTCGCCGACGGTGAATTTCTGGTATCAGTATGAAGCGCCCGCCACGCCCGCGCCCACCATCGCGCCGGCGCAGGTATACATCCATTATGTCGACGAGGCGGGAAACCTGATCGCCGCGGAGCGAACGCTGCGCTGCGAAGCGGGTGACACCGTGATCCACGCCGATTTTTCGATGATTCCGGACGATTATACGCTCAGCAGCGCCGAAACGGTGGTTGTGACGGTGGATGAAAACGGCGCTTCGCCCGAGACGGTCGTCTTTGTCTGCCGCTATACGCCCAATGTTCCCGCGCCGAAGATTGCGCTGGTGAGCGTAAAATATATCGACCCCAACGGGAATATTTTCCTGACCGCGACGGAAACCTGCGTGCAGGGCATGGAAAATGCCGTGCGCGTGGACGCGAGCAAAATTCCCGCGGGCTATGAGCTTTCGGGCGACAGCGTTGTGCGCGTCACGGTGGATGAAAACGGCGTGGCGACGCCCGCCGAGGTCATTTTCCAGTTCAAGGACGAAGTGAACGCCTACGTCACCGTCCGTTATCTGGATTCGGAGGGGCTGGAGGTTGCACAGGCGCAGCAGCAATTGTGCTACGTCGGCCAGAACATTGTTTACGCCGATCCGCAAGGGCTGCTGCCGGGCTATACGATGGCGGACGAGCCCCAGAAGACCGTTACGCTCTCGCAGGACGGTCAGCTGAACCCTGCGGAGGTGGTCTTCCGCTTTGCCTATACGGCTACGCCCTCACCCGTGCCGGGAACGCCCACGCCGCTGCCCTATCAGCTGGAGCCGATGGACGCCTACTGCTACCCGCAGAACGACGGCATCAATTTCCGTTCCGCGCCCTCAACGACGGAGAACAACGTCATCGGCCGCGTGAACAGGAGGGACCTGGCGCATATTCTGGGCAGAGCGCGCAATGAAAAGAACGAGATCTGGTATTACGTGGCGCTGACCGACGGCACGCAGGGCTTCCTGAAGGAGACCGTCGTGCGCATTTTGAGCGACGCCGAGGTGGCGGCGCTGTTCCACTACACGCCCACGCCTACCGCCGTGCCCACGCCTGAACCTACGCAGATTCCCGACGGCGCTGTGATCGACCGCTGGGCGTATACCAACAAGGGCGGCGTAAATTTCCGCAAAACGCCTGAAATCACCAATACAAACAAGATTCGGCAGCTGACCAGGAACAGCCGCGTGTGGGTTTATTCCGTGCAGACGGTCAACGGCGAGCGCTGGTATGCCGTGCGTCATAACGGCACGGACGGCTACCTCTCCGCGCAGTATGTGGATTTGATGAGCGCACAGGAGAGCGAGGAGCAGCAGCGCAGTCTTGCTTCGCCCATGCCCACCCAGACGCCGCAGCCGACGGCGGCGCCCACCCAGACGCCCACCGCCGTGCCCACCGGAGCGCCCACGCAGGAGCCCACGCCGGTTGCCACGGCTACGCCCGCGCCCTATCAGGGCTATGCCCTGACCAGGTGGCAGTCCGCCCTGCGCACCGGCGCCAGCCAGACGGATGAAACCATTCTGTCGATGGTCGCCTCGGATTCTCTGGTGTATGTCACGGGGCAGACCTATGTGAACGGCGCGGCATGGTCGTCCGTGCAGGTGGTGGAAAACAACAATCTGGGCTTTATGATGGACGAGGCGCTCATGCGCATTTCCAACGAGGCGGCGCGCCCGTATCTGGATAGGATTCAGGCGGCCCAGCGGACAACCGCCACGCCCGTGCCCGAGCAGCAGTACGGTTACGCGATTACCATCGGCAACGGCGTGCCCATGCGCTCCTTCCCGGATACGAACGGCGAAATTCTGCAGCTTCTGTCCTTCAGCACGGTGGTCAGCGTACGCGGCCAGGTTTATGACGGCGATACGACGTGGCATATGGTGCAGTATAACGGCATGTGGGGCTATATCCGGCAGGATCAGCTGCGCATGCTCAACGAGGATGAAAGCCGCGCCTACGAAGCGTCGCTGCTCAACGCCACGCCGCTTCCGACCGTCGCGCCCGCCACGCCCGAGCCCGTGACCAAGGACAGCGCGTCCAGCTACGGCCATGTGCGCAGCAGCAGCGGCCGCGTCAATATGCGCAGCGAGCCCAGCCGTGCGGCCAAGCGCATTCGCCTGCTGGACAACTATGCCTTCGCGCTGGTGCTGGGCACGGTGCAAAACGACGAGGGTACGTGGTATCACGTCAGTCAGGCCGGCACGGAGGGCTATATCAGCGGCGATTACTTCAAGGTGCTCACCTTGGGCGAGCTGACCGACTTTTTGCAAAGTCAGGAATACCTGAACGCCAACAGCGGCAGCTCCTCCTCCGGCGGCAATACCAGCGGCAACATTCAGCCTGTGGAGGATTACAACCAGTCCGTCTGGAAGAATCCGGCGCTGTCCGCTTCCTACGAGCCCTTTAACCCGTATGTGACCGCGACGCCCAATCCCGAGCAATTACCCACGCCCACGCCCGTGCCCACGTATACGCCGCTTCCGACGTATACGCCCGTGCCCTTGGACGTTATCGGCAATCTGCAGACCCCCGCGCCCACAACCAAAACCTCCTCCTTCAGCTGGGCTTGGGTGCTGCTGGTGATCGCCGGTATCGGCGGCGGCGGCGCGTATTACGCCTATACGGTATATCGCCGGAACGAACGCCGCCGTCAGGCTGTGCGCGAGCAGCAGGCGCGTCAGGCGCGCCGGGCGCAGCAGCCGCAGATGCGCGCGGCGCAGAATAACCCCGGCGTGTCGCAGGCGACCCGCGCCTATAACGGCCAGCCCTACGCTCCGCCCCGCGCGGCGCAGAATACCGGTCGGATGCAGCCTGTCCGCGAGGAGGACGCGGCGGCATATGCACAGATGAGCCGAGAGCCGCAGGCAACGCAGGCGTACCGGCCGACGGCGCAGGAGCCGCAGGCAACGCAGGCAACGCAGGCGTACCGGCCGGCGGCGCAGGAGCCGCAGGCAACGCAGGCGTACCGGCCGACGGCGCAGGAGCCGCAGGCAACGCAGGCGTACCGGCCGACGGAAGCCGCGGAAAAGCCCGCGCGGCAGGGCGTTGCGCCTACCACCAATCCCTATCGAATCGTGAGCCGCCGCCAGATCAACGAATATGAGGCGGGCAGGCAGTCCGCGCCGGAAACGCCGGCGTATCGTCCCACGGCGGAAGCGCCGCAGCCGTCCACGGCGGAAACGCCGCAGCCGCGTCAGCGCCGCTCCGACCGCTATAAGAACCAGAACAACGAATGATCCAACCGCGCAGCCGCCCGGCGTCGTATCACACAGCGCCGGGCGCGCCGTGCTTGGATTGCTTCCGGTCAAAAGGCTTGATTTGCTCGCGTCTTTTTGCTTCGGACCGGCTCCGTTTTCGGCCGACGCAGCGCAGCTGCGCCTCCTTCGGGCGACTTGGCCGAAGCAAAAGCGCTTTGCATAGCACCGCGTTTTTGACAGAAAAATAGTATGAAACCTTAACCCGGAGGGATGCATCATGCAAAAAGCTTGGCTTCGTTTGGCGATTGCGCTGCTGATCGCGGCGCTGCTGCTTTCGCCTGCCTGCGCGGAGGAAACCGGAAGCGAGGGCGTGCCCTTCGCCGCGCAGGGTGAGAAAACGGGCGAGACGCGAATCGACCCCGCCTACGAAGTGCCGCAGTATGTCGCGTGGCTGCTGGACACGGCGCGGCAGGAGATCGGCTACACGGAGGAAAAGGGCGGCGCGACCAAATACGGCGTTTGGACGGGCGACCCGACCGCGGAATGGTGCGCCGAGTTTTTGTGCTGGTGCGTGCATCAGGTGGATCAAAAGCAGGGAACAAAGCTGCTGAACAACACCTATCCCTACTATACGGGCACGAATACGGGCCGCGACTGGTTCATCCGGCAGGGCCGTTATATTGCCCGCCGGGGGACGGTGCCGGGCTGGGGAAGCCAGTGGTTCAAGGGCGAAAAAACGCCCGTCGGGCAAAACGGCTATGTGCCCCAGCCGGGCGACTGGGTGTTTTTCTCTACCAATTCCTTTGGCGATACATCGCACGTGGCCATGGTGGAATACTGTTCCTGCGACGAGCAGGGGAAAATCTTCGTGCATGTGATCGAGGGCAACAACCCTGATTCCGTTGCGCGCAACGTTTACGCGCTGGATTACTGGGCGATTCTGGGCTACGGCACGGTCTATGATCTGGCGGATATCGCGATGCGCTTTGGCAACGCGGGGGAAAAGGTTACGGCGCTGCAGAAAAAGCTGATTGCCGCCGGGACGCTGGGAAGCCAGTACGCCACGGGCAAATACGGCGCGCTGACGACGCAGGCGGTGAAGGATTTTCAAAAGCGGATGGGGCTGGAGCAGACGGGCCTTGCCACGCACGAAACGCAGCTGGCGCTGGGCGAATATGTCGCGGCGCAGGCGTTGTCCGCCTCCCCAAGCGGCGAAGCCGCGGATAACTGAGGCCGCCGGCAGGAGAAACGGCCTTGGCGGCGAATATACAGAAGGTCTTATTTGGGGCATGCCATGCAAGGAGGGGGAAACCATGCGGGACATGGTGCTGGTGCTGAATTTTGATGACGCGGCCAGCCGCGCGGTAACAAGAAAGCTGCGGGCGGAGCGCGTGCTATGCAAAATTGTGCCGGGTACGATTTCGCTGGAGGAAATTCAGGCGCAATCTCCCTTGGGGCTGCTGTTGGCCGGGCGGGTGACGGGCGAACGCGTGGAAAACGCGGACGCGCGTATCTATCAGGCGGGGATTCCGCTGCTGGCGCTGGGCGATGCGGCGACGGCGCTGCTTTCTGCGCTGGGCGGCATGCCGGGCGAGGTTGCGCTGAAGAACGCGATGGCCAATCTGGAATATACGCCCTGTCCGCTGATGCAGGGCGTGGAGAACGGCGAAAGGCTGATGCAGTGCGCGCGCGCCTATCAGATGACGGATCAGTTGAAGCCCATCTGCCGCGCGCCCGAGGCCGTAATCGGCTTTGCCCATCAGGAGCTTCCGCTCTATGGGCTGCAATTTGAGGTGGAGCAGAATGATATGGACGGCGCGCAGATTCTCAAGAATTTCGCGCTGAGCATTTGCGGCTGCACCACATGGTGGGACGACGACGCGTTCGTCGCCCGCGCGGTGGAGGAAATCGGCCGCGTGGTGGGCGAGGGCACGGCGGTGTGCGCCATGACGGGCGGGCTGGACAGCGGCGTGAGCGCGCTGCTTGCGTTCAAGGCGCTGGGGCAGCGGCTGCATTGCATTTTTGTGGACACCGGGCTTTTGCGCGATCATGAGGGCGACAAATTCATGGCCTTCTACCGCGACGCGATCGGGATGCGCATCACGCGCGTTTACGCACAGACGCGCTTTCTCAACGCGCTGGCCGGCCTGAGCGACGCGGCGGAAAAGCGCGCCGCCGTCAGCCGCACCATGCATGCAATTTTGCTGGAGGAAACGCAAAAGCTGGGCCCCATCGACGCGGTGATTCGCGGCACGAACTGCAACGACGTGATGTTCGGCAACCATGACGAGGCGGGCCTTGCGCCCGAGGGCGCGGCGGTGATCGAGCCGGTGCGCGAGCTGTTTAAGGATGAAATTCGCCGCGTGGGCGATTTTCTTGGGCTTCCGGGCGAGCTTGTTTCCCGGCAGCCCTTTCCGGGCAGCGGGCTGGCGCTGCGCATTCTGGGCGAGGTGACGGTGGAGCGGCTGCAGACGCTGCGCGCGGTGGATTTAATCTTCCGGCAGGAGGTCGGCCAGTCGGGCGCGGCCAAGCGGCTGTGGCAGTATTTTGCCGTGCTGTGCCCCATGCCGGGCGATGGCGAAAAATCAGTCGTCTGCCTGCGCGCGGTGCATGCCAGCGAACGCAGTCTGGCGTACGCGGCGCGGCTTCCCTACGACGTGATGGAGGCGGTGGTGGATCGCGCCATGAAGGAGCGGCCGGAGGTTTGCCGCGTGGTATACGACCTGACGCCCAGCACCAATTATACGGGCATTGAATGGCAATGAAACGAAAGCAAGGGGAAAACTATGCGCATTACGCATCCGCAGACGGCCTTTCAGGGCGTGGCCCCGGAGAATGTCTTTTTTGTGGCCAATGACCAGCATATCCAGCTGGGCACGGGCTATGTCGTACAGTTTTTTCAGCAGGAAATGTATCCGGAGCGTCCCAACCATATCTTCATGCAGATTGATGCGCAGCCGTCGGCGCGGGCGCTGATGTACGGCGCGCTTCTGGCGCGGGCTGAGCAGCTTCGCACGCAGAATCCCGGCGTTCCTGCGCGGCTTTATGCGCAGCTTGCGCCCGACCGGCAGGATATGCTGAGCTTTTATCAGCAATGCGGCTTTAAGAATGACGACGGCGAGGATCTTTACCGCTTTCTGCCGCCTGACGGCGTGGCGCGCCCGCCGATGGGCATGCAGTTCGCCTCCGCGCCGCTGCAGGATGAAATGAACCAGAACGCGTTTCTGGCGCGCATGAACGCCTACCGCATTCAGCCCTTTACGCGTGATTATTTGCAGCTTTGGCAGCAACAGCAGCACTTTATGGCGCTGGGCTTTTATCGCGGCGGCGAGCCGATTTGCGAAACGATTCTGACGGGGACGGGTGCGAACGCCACGCTGCTCATGCTGTATACCCGTGCGGATTTTCGCCGTCAGGGCATGGCGAAGCAGCTGTTGGGCGCGGCCTGCGCGCTGCTGCGCGAGCGCGGCGTGACCGCCGTTTATACCCATGTCTTCCGCCGTAATCTGCCCCAGATGAACCTGATGAATCACCTGAACGCAACGTTCGTCCATACTGCGACGCTGCTTCCCGGAATGGATTTATAACAAGGCAGGGGCGAAGGCAAAGCGATTTTTTGCGCGGCGATGCAGCCCTGATGAAAGCATTCAACAGCCGTCCCCGGTGTGGAGGCGGCTGCTTTTTCCTTCATGAATCGCAAACGGTTCAGCAGGGAGGAACCATCCCGATGCTGGCCAGCGCATGATAAATTCCGTCCTCGTCGTTGCTGTCCGTTACGGCATGAAACCGTTTTTTGAGTTCATCCGGCGCGTTTCCCATTAAAAAAGGCGTTCCGACCGATTGCAGCATTTCGACGTCGTTGTAATGATCGCCGAACGCAATGGCGGCTTCAAGCGGAATGCTCCATAGCCCGCATGCGAACCTGACGGCGCTGCTTTTGCTGACGCCGTTTTGCATGATTTCCAGCAGAATATCCGAGGATCTTACGATAGACAGCGAAGGGAACGCGCCCCTCAGCCTTTCCTCGATGGCGGGAAGACGGCTTGGATTGCACATGCACAGCACCTTCCCGATGGCGGCGTCGCCGGGCAGCAGGTCAAGCGTGCCCTCCACGGCGCTTGCGCGCACGATGCGCTCCTCCCGGATAATGCGTGGATCGCGTTTGTTTTTTACAATCCAGCTATCGCCGGCATAAACGTTCCACGAGCAATCCATTTTGCTGTCTTCCAGAAAGTCGATTACCTGCCGGGCGGCTTGCAGGGACAAGCCGTTGGAATACAGTGTGTTTCGATGCTCGTCCAGCATCAGGGCGCCGTTGTAGGCGATAATCGGGGATTGAAAGCCGTACGTGTCCTGAATGGGATAGATGCCGGATGGGCTTCTCGCGGAAATGATGACAAACGGAACGCCCTGCCGCCGCAGCGATTGAATGGCGGCAAGCGTTTGGGGCAATACCCGGTGGTCGCTGCTGAGAAGCGTGCCGTCCACGTCGCAAAATACAATGCGATAGCGCATCGCGTTCCCTCCTTAACGGGAAATGGATCGTAAGGATTATACACCAATGCCGAAGCGGGGGCAAGGCGTACGCCTCCGGCAATTTGTATTTCCGGCCGGGATGGAACGGCGGGCGCAGAAGCGGCCGCGCCGTGCCTTTGCCTGTTTGGAGGCGCGCAATACAGCTTGTGGAAATCCCGAAGGAATGCTATAATGAATGCAGACGCGGAAAACCGCGGCGCGGCTTCTCCGGCTCGGCGGAAGCGTTACGCCGGCAATTGCGGTATTCATTGGGCGCAATATGAGCGTTGAAATGCGAGCAAACGGGAGGAAAGAAAACATGCAATACGGTCTTCAGCTCTACAGCGTGCGGGACGTCGTTCCCGCAGATTATCAGAGCGCGCTGCGTCAGGTGGCGCAGATGGGCTACGACATGGTGGAAACCTGCGACGATTTTAAGAGCCCGACGGCGGCGCAGGTCAAAGGCTGGTGCGACGCGAACGGCCTGACCGTCAGCGGCACGCATACCGGCGCGGAAGCGCTGGCGCCGGATGTAATCGAGCAGACCATTCGCAACCATCACACACTGGGTTGCTCCCTGCTGATTATTCCCGGCCACGATCTGACTACGCGCGAAAAGCTGGATGATTTTATTGCGCTTGTGGAAAGGGCGCGGCCCATGCTGGAAAAGGAAGGCATCACGCTGGCCTATCATAACCATTCGCACGAGTTTTACCCCAACGAGGACGGCCAGATCATCTACGACGAGCTGCTCAGCCGCACGGGGCTGAAGCTGGAGCTGGATACCTACTGGGCCTATAACGCCAGGCAGGACGTGATTTCCCTGATGGAAAAGCTGCGCGGGCGGCTGGTGGCCGTGCATCTCAAGGATGGCGACGCGCAGGGCAACGGCTTCCCGCTGGGGCAGGGCACGGCGCCCGTTGTCGCCGTGCGGCGCAAGGCGATTGAAATGGGCGTGAGGATGGTGGTCGAAAGCGAAACGCTGCAGCCCGACGGCCTGACGGAGGCGAAGGCCTGCATCGATTTCCTGAAAACGCTGGACGATTAATCGCCGCCGTCCGCGCCGGAAGGCGGCCTGAAAAGAATAAAAGAAAGCGCTCCGCTCCATGGGCGATCCGGCCTGCGGGGCGCTGACGCGATTTTCAGCGTCGGCGGCGCTTGCGTATCGTTTGCGCGCCGTCAGGGGCGAATGGCGCTCAGCAGCATGGGCAGGGTGGTTTCGGTGTAGTGCTTGAGCGAATAGCTGCCGCCGCAGAGACACCAGTCGTAGAGCAGCGCGCGTTCGCACAGGGCGTAGAGCTTGGCGATTTCGTTGGCGGAGACGTCGGCGCGAAGCTCGCCCCTTTCCTGCCCCTCCACGGCAATTTTGCGAATCAGCCGGTAATAAATGCGGTTGTGATCCATCAGGTGCTTTTCGCCGCTGGTGGTCAGCTGGGTGGAGTACATCCGCGCCAGCAAATCAAGCGAGATCGTGTCCTCGATCATGGCAAACAGCTCGCGGTTGAGCAGCATCAGCTTATCAAAGGCGTTCATGTCCGGCTGAAGCTGTGGAATCAGCTCCTCATATTTTTCATCGAACATAAAGGAAAGCGAGCCCAAAAGCGCGTCCTTGCCCGCGAAATAGTGGTAAAACGAGCCGCGCGACGTGCCGGAGGCCTCGATGATCTCCTCGATGGTGGTGTCGTCGTAGCCCTGCTCATAAAACAGCCGCCATGCGGCGGAAACAATTTTTTTCTTGGTGCTTTTGCCGCGCTTGTCCGGCATGCCGCGATTCACGCCTTTCCTTTGGATTGTCAGCGTAACGCTTCCAGCGTCCCGCTGACCCGGAGAAATCGCTGCGCGATTTTCCTAATCCTGAATATTGGGCTTGTCGGCGTAAGCCCTTTCGGGCTCCCGCCGACCCGGAGAAACCGCCGCGCGGTTTTCCTGCGCTTCATTATACCATGATTGTCAGCGTAACGCTTCCAGCGTCCCGCTGCCCCGGAGAAATCGCTGCGCGATTTTCCTAATCTTTATTATACCATACCCGCCCCTTACCGGCAAGCGCCCGCGCGTGCGTCATGCTTTGTGCAGATTATCGGCCGCCTTTGCGTACCGCTGCGCAGTTTTTTATGCAACTGGTTTCAAAAGAGCCATTGAATACAACTAATGCACAAACATGAGTTGAAATATTTGTTGGTTTCGGGGATGGTCTTTTTCAGAGAAAAACAGTATAATAGCCTTACAAAAACGGGCGGAAACTGCCTTTCCGGCTCTCCGTTTTTCTCGGCTTTTATTGCTATTTCAAAGGAGGATTTGCTCATGTCCAGCGTATCTTTGCAGCACATCTATAAGGTCTATGCCGGCGGCGTCACGGCTGTCAGCGATTTCACCCTTGACATCGAGGATAAGGAATTTATCGTTCTGGTCGGCCCCTCCGGCTGCGGTAAGTCCACCACCCTGCGCATGGTCGCCGGTCTGGAAGAAATCTCCGACGGCGAGCTCTATATCGGCGATAAGCTGGTCAACGACGTCGCGCCCAAGGATCGCGACATCGCCATGGTGTTCCAGAACTACGCGCTGTATCCGCACATGACGGTTTACGATAACATGGCCTTCGGCCTGAAGCTGCGCAAGACGCCCAAGGACGAAATCAAGCGCCGCGTGGAAGAAGCCGCCCGTATTCTGGACATCGGCTATCTGCTCAATCGTAAGCCCAAGGCTTTGTCCGGCGGTCAGCGTCAGCGCGTCGCGCTGGGCCGCGCGATCGTCCGTGAGCCCAAGGTCTTCCTGATGGACGAACCGCTGTCCAACCTGGACGCTAAGCTGCGCGTCGCGATGCGTACCGAAATTACCAAGCTGCATCAGCGCCTGCAGACGACCTTCATCTACGTTACCCATGACCAGACCGAGGCCATGACCATGGGCTCCCGTATCGTTATCATGAAGGACGGCTTCATCCAGCAGGTGGATACGCCGCAGAACAACTACGACTATCCGAACAATAAATTTGTTGCCGGCTTCATCGGCAGCCCGCAGATGAACTTCTTCAACGTCAAGCTGGAGAAGGAAAACGGCAAGGTCGTCGCGATCTTCGGCGAGAACAAGATCGTCGTTCCGCAGGAGAAGGTCGCCAAGCTGACGGACGAAAGCTATATCGGCAAGGAAGTCACCATGGGCATCCGTCCCGAAAACATCGACGACGCGCCCGATTTCGTGGCCGCGCATCCCGAAGCCAAGATGAAGGTGCACGTGGAAGTGACCGAGCTCATGGGCTCCGAAACCTACCTGTACTTCACCACCTCCGGCAAGGAAGAAAGCGTCATCGCCCGCGTCGATCCGCGCACCAAGACCCGTACCGGCGACGACATCGAGGTCGCGCTGGATACCGCTCGTCTGCACTTCTTCGATGTGGATACCGAGGAAACCATTCTGCAGCGCTAATTGCATGAAGCATGCGGCGGCCGCGCAAACGCGCGGCCGCCTTTTTGTGCGCATATGCCGGGTTGGTTATGGCTGGCAGCCGCTCAATTCCGCATAGACGCGAACGACGCACTGCGCGGCATAATGCAATGTATCGGCGGCGGTGTCGCGCCCAAGGCTAAAGCGCAGCACGCACGCTGCTTCCGTTTTGCTCAGGCCCATGAAGCGATAGGCCGGACTGACTGCATTTTCCCGCATGCGGCACGCCGCCCCGCCGGAGGCCTGAACGCCCAGCAGATCCAGCGCTGCAAGGAAGCGATGCGCAGGAACGTGCGGAAAAAACACGGCGGCCACGCCGGGCAGGCGCGGAGCGTCCGCGCCCAGCACGCGGCATACGGGGACTCCTTCGCCCAGTTGCGTCAGGAAGTCGGCCATCAGCGCCCGTTCGCGCTGCGCCCGCGCCGCCATATCCTCCTGAGCGAGGCGCGCGGCCAGCCCAAAGCCGGCGATGGCGGGCACGTTTTCCGTGCCTGCGCGCAGCGAAAACTCCTGCTCGCCGCCGACAAGCAGCGGCGGCAGCATAACGCCGCTTCGAACGTAAAGCGCGCCGATTCCGCGCGGGCCGCAGAGCTTGTGCGCCGAAATGCTCATCAGGCTGCAATCCGAGGCCGAAAGCGGCACATGGCCGAACGCCTGCACCGCGTCGCAATGATAGGGCACGCGTCGCGCCCGGGCGATGCGCCCGATTTGCACTACAGGCTGTAGCACGCCGGTTTCGTTGTTGGCGGCCTGAACGCTGATGAGCGCCGTTTCAGGGCGAATGGCCGCCGCGACGGCCTGCGGGTCGATCACGCCGCGTGCGTCTGGCTCAACCAGCGTAACGTCGCAGCGCATTTCCTGCGCGGCGCGCAGTACGGAGGGGTGCTCGATTGCCGAGAGCACCGCGTGCTTTCCCTGCGCCAGCCGCAGCGCGCCGTTGTTGGCCTCCGTACCGCCGGAGGTGAACAGCAGCTCCTGCATGTCGCAGCCCAGCATTTGCGCAATTTGCCGCCGCGCGATGCGCATTTCGCGTCGCGCCGCGCCTGCGGCCTCGTAAACGGCGGATGGATTGCTCCATGCCTCCCGCGCGCAGGCTGTCATTTTGTCCAGCACGGCGGGAGCGGGCGGCGTGGTGGCGGCGTGATCCAGATAAACGGTCGGCATACAAGCCTCCTTTTGCAGCGTGGCTGTCGGCCTGCAATTTTTGCCGGCGACTGCTTCAGTATAGCACGCCGCATGCGATATGTAAACGCCGCTCTCAAGACGCGTCGGCGGCATGAAAAAATGCTTGACATTCGCGGGAAATTCGCCTATCCTAATCATTAGGAAGGTTCGTTACGAAACCTTATTGCAAAACATATCGGCGCATGATGCGCGGAACAGGAGTGATCGCGATGCAACGTGAACAGGCGCGCGAAAAGGCGCAGGCATTGGTGAACAAAATGACGGTGGAGGAGGCGGCCGGTCAGCTGCGCTATGATGCGCCGGCGATCGAGCGGCTGGGCGTTCCCGCCTATAACTGGTGGAACGAGGCGCTGCACGGCGTGGCGCGCGCCGGCGTGGCCACCAGCTTTCCGCAGGCTATCGCCATGGGCGCGGCCTTTGACCCGGCGCTGGTGGAGGCGCTGGGCGACGTCGCCGCGACGGAGGGACGCGCGAAATACAACGCCGCCTCCCGCCATGGCGATCGGGACATTTATAAGGGGTTGACCTTCTGGTCGCCCAATATCAACATTTTCCGCGATCCGCGCTGGGGGCGCGGGCATGAAACCTTCGGCGAGGACCCGTGCCTGACGGCGGAAACGGGGCTGGCCTATGTGCGCGGGCTGCAGGGCGACGGAGATCACCTCAAGGCCGCGGCGTGCGCAAAGCACTTCGCCGTGCATTCCGGGCCGGAGGCGCTTCGGCACCAGTTCAATGCGCAGGCGACGCCCAAGGACATGGCCGAAACCTACCTGCCGGCGTTCGAACGGCTGGTTCGGGAGGGACAGGTCGAGGCGGTCATGGGCGCCTATAACCGCACCAACGGTGAGCCGTGCTGCGGCAGTAAGACGCTTTTGCAGGATATTTTGCGCGAAAAATGGGGCTTTGCCGGGCATGTCGTTTCCGATTGCTGGGCAATTCAGGATTTCCACCAGTTCCATCAGGTAACGGACACGCCGGAGGAATCGGCCGCGCTGGCGATTCAAAACGGCTGCGACGTGAACTGCGGCGTAACGTATACCTACCTGATGAAGGCATACGCCAAGGGCATGGTGACGGAGGCTGAAATTCGCGCCGCGGCTGTGCGCCTGTTCACCACGCGCTATCTGCTGGGCATTATGGGCGAGGGCAGCGAATACGACGATATCCCGTATACGACGGTGGAAAGCCCCGCGCACATTGAAAAGGCGCTGCAGGCCGCGCGCGAGGGCTGTGTGCTGCTGAAAAACAACGGCGTTCTGCCGCTCAATCCGGACAAAATCGGCACGTTGGCCGTCATCGGCCCCAACGCCGACAGCCGCGCCGCGCTGATCGGCAATTATCACGGCACGTCCTCGCGCTATATCACCGTGCTGGAGGGGATTCAGGATGCGCTGGCGGGCAAGGCGCGCGTTTTGTACAGTCAGGGCTGCCATTTATTCCAGGATCGCGTGGAGAATCTGGCGCAGGCGGGGGATCGGCTGTCCGAGGCCGTGATTGTCGCGGAGAACGCCGACGCGGTGGTGCTTGTACTGGGGTTGGACGAAACGCTGGAGGGCGAGCAGGGCGATACGGGCAACGCCTCCGCCTCGGGCGATAAGTGGAATTTGCTGCTGCCGGAGAGCCAGCGCCTGCTGATGAAGGCCGTGCTGGATGCGGGCAAGCCCACGATCATTTGCCTGATGGCGGGCAGCGCCATTGATCTGCAGGAGGGCGCGGAGCGCGCGGACGCCGTGCTGCTGCCGTGGTATCCCGGCGCGTGCGGCGGAAGGGCCGTGGCGGATATTCTGTTTGGCAAGGCTTCGCCCTCGGGGAAGCTGCCCGTTACCTTCTACCATAACGAGCAGCTGCGGCAGATGCCGGAATTTACGGATTACGCCATGCAGGGGCGCACCTACCGCTATTTCGACGGCGTGCCGCAGTATCCCTTCGGCTACGGGCTGACCTATGGCGATGCGCATGTGCTGTCCGCAACGGCGGAAAAGCAGGCGGACGGCGTGGACGTGACGATGGAAATTGTCAACGACGGCCGGATGGATACGCAGGATGTGGCGCAGGTCTATGTTCAGAACGAGGGCAGCGCTTTCGCGCCGCGCAATCCGCGGCTGTGCGGCTTCGCGCGCGTGAATTGCCCGGCGGGCAAAAAGACGACGGTGCGGGTGCATGTGCGCGCCGACGCGCTACTGGTTGTCAACGACGAGGGCGAGAAGGTTGCCGACGGCGCGATTGCGCTGTATGCCGGCATGGGGCAGCCCGACGCGCGGACGCAGGCGCTGACGGGCCATGCCGCCGTGCGCGTGGCGCTTGGAAAGTGAGGGCTTGACATGCGATACGTATTGGGGGTTGATTTGGGGACGTCCGGCACCAAAACCGTGCTGTTTGACGAGCAGGGCGTGGCCGTGGCCAGCGCGACGGTCGAATATCCGCTGTATCAGCCGCAAAACGGCTGGGCGGAGCAGGACCCGGCGGATTGGTGGCGCGCCGCACGGGATACGATTCGGCAGGTGCTCAGGGACAGCGGCGTGAACCCGGCGGACGTGAAGGGCTTGGGCATCAGCGGACAGATGCATGGGCTGGTGCTGACGGATGAAAACGGCGGCGTGCTGCGCAACGCCATTCTTTGGTGCGACGGCCGCACGCAGAGGGAATGCGACGAAATCACGCAAAGGGTGGGGCGTGAGCGGCTGATTCAGCTCAGCGCCAATCCCGCGCTGCCGGGCTTTACGGCCGGAAAGCTTCTTTGGGTACGTCGCCACGAGCCGGAAATCTACCGCAAAGCGCGGCATATCCTGCTGCCCAAGGATTATGTACGCCTGAAGCTGACGGGCGAATACGCAGCCGAAATGAGCGACGCCAGCGGCACGAACCTGCTGGATGTTCCGGGGCGCTGCTGGTCGCGCGAAATTCTGGACGCGCTGGAGATTGACGGGGCGCTGCTGCCGCCGCTGCTGGAGAGCAGCGATATCGCCGGACGCATTACAAGATGGGCTGCGCAGGAAACAGGGCTTTGCGAGGGCATGATCGTGGCGGCGGGCGCGGGAGATAATATGGCTGCGGCGGTCGGCACGGGCGTAGTTACGGCGGGGAAGGCGTTTGTCACCATCGGTACGTCGGGCGTGGTGTTTGCCCATGCCGATCGGGTACAGATCGATCCTGCCGGGCGCGTGCATACCTTCTGCGCCGCCGTGCCGGGGGCGTATACGGTGATGAGCTGCTCGCTGGCGGCGGGACTGTCGCTCAAATGGTTCCGCGATCAGTTCTGTCAGGCGGAAATACAGGCCGCGCGGCAGATGGAAACAGACCCCTATGTGCTCATGAACACAGAGGCCGAACAATCGCCTGTCGGCGCGAACCGGCTGATTTACCTGCCCTATCTGATGGGTGAGCGCAGCCCGCTGCTGGACGCCGACGCACGCGGCGCGTTCATCGGCCTGTCCGGCATGCATACGCGGCGCGATCTTTTGCGCGCGGTGATGGAGGGCGTGGTCTATTCGCAGCGGCAGAATCTAGACGTGCTGCGCGGCATGCACATTCAGCCGACGGAAATGCTGGCCTGCGGCGGCGGCGCGAAGAGCCCCTTCTGGCGGCAGATGATGGCGGATGTGTTTGATTTGCCCGTCAAGACGCTGCAAAACAGCGAGGGGCCCGCGCTGGGCGCGGCTATTTTGGCGGGCGTTGCGGCGGGCCTGTATGCGGATATCCCTGCGGCGTGTGCCGCGCTGATTCGCGGGCATGCGCCTGTGACGCCCGATGGGGAGCGGCATTGCGCCTATGAAAAGTATTATGATTTGTATGTGTCGTTGTATCCAAGGCTTCAGGACGCGTACCATGCCTTGGCGGCGCTGAATTGAAAGGAGCGGAGCAATGAAGATTTATTCCGTTTATGACGACGCCTTTAAGCCCTATGGCCGGGTGGCGGACGGATATCCGGTAGACGGCCTGATGGAAGCATTGGCGAACACGCCGCTGCCGGAGCATGTGACCTATCAGCCGCGTGAGGAAGCGCTGCACGCGGCGGTGGGCGCGGAGAATATCGGCGCGTTCTTGTTCGGCGGCATGCCGGCGCAGCTGGGCTATTGCAACGGGCATAATACGCGCCTTAACTGCTTGGAATATCACCGTGACAGCGAAATCAATCTGGGAACGGAGGATTTTATTCTGCTGCTGGCGCGTCAGGAGGAAATGGAGCACGGAGCGCTGGACACGGCCAAGGTCAAGGCTTTCCGTGTGCCCAAGGGCGTGCTGATCGAGGTCTATGCCACGACGCTGCATTACGCGCCATGCCATGCAGACCCGGCTAAGGGCTTTCGCGTGATGGTCGCGCTGCCGGCGGGAACCAACACGGCGTATCGCCCGGGAAATGTGCCCAACGCGGCGGACCGGGTGCTTTGGGCGCGGAACAAATGGCTGCTGGCGCATCCGGACAGCGACGAAGCCAAGCAGGGCGCATATGTCGGCCTGACGGGGGAAAACCTCGATATTTCCGGCGACATTTGAGTACCAAAAGAAGCAATCGTGCGTGTAAAGGTATGAGGAAAGGCGAGGCGCTTTGACGTATTGCCAAACGCGCCCTTCGCTGGATGAGCCGCCGCCGGTTGCTTTGGCTGATGGATTCAGACGGAAACGGTTCGAAAAGAAGATCGGACAATAAAGCAAGCGCTCCGTCCCACAGAGAATCTTATGGCGTGTGGGACGGGGCGCTGATGCTTTTGGACGTCTTCCGTATGGGGCGGTTTGGAAGGCGAGGCGCGAAGCCTGCCCTGCGGCCTTATCGTCAATCCAGCGATGTGAAATACCGGCGCTTTAGCTGCTCTACGCCGCCCTGAAGCGCCAGCATGGACAGGTCGCGCTGATCGTACACGATGGAGAAGCATTCCGCCGGGTAATAGCGGAATTCGCGCAGCTCCGCTTTGAGGCGTTCGTCAAAGGCCTGATCCGCCCATGCGAAATCGCCCTGAAAAACGACGACCTCCTGATTGTATGCCAATGAAAGATTATGCAGCACGACGGCGAAGCAGTGCGCCAGATATTCCACCGTGCTCCGCGCAATGACGTTGCCCTGCCGCGAAAAATCAAACAGCTGCGGGAAGGTGATGGGCTTTGGCAGCCCCAGATCGGCATGCCCGGCCTTGGCCAGCATTTGGCGCACATGGTCGATGCTGATAAGGCTTTCCAGACAGCCGCGTTTACCGCAGCCGCACAGCACCGGCCCGTCGTCGGAGATGAGCATATGGCCGATTTCGCCGATGAGCGAATCGCGGCCGTTGAGCACGTGCGAACGCTCGATCATACAGGCCGAAACGCCCCATGTGGTAAAGAGCGTGAGCAGGCGGCGGGAAGCGTATTCGGGGTGCTCCAGCAGCACGGCGCGGCCTGCGGCCTTGCCGGCGTTATCGACAAAATAAACCGTTGTATCGCCGAAAATGGGGCGCAGCGCGTCCTGCAGCGCCACATTTTTGCCCCAACCGGGGGATTGCGAATTGTAACGCAGCATTTTGTCGTCATAATCCACCGTTCCGGGGACGGTCAGCAATACGCCGTACAGATCAGATAAAGCGGTGTTATGCTTCTGCAAGTATCGATACGACGCCGAACGCAGCCTTTCCAGCGCGGCGGAAAGGTCGCCGTCCAGCGCCTGATCGACGCTTTCCACGGCGTAAACGTCGCCAATGAGGCCGCAGAGCGCCAGCGTCATTTTCTGCGGCCACAGATTGACGCATAAAAGCTTGCGGGCGTCCGCGAACTGAAACAATTCCGGCTTTTTTCCGCCCACGCTTGTTGTGTTGCCCAGTCCCAGCGATTTGACGACGCCGCGGTCGCAGTATTCCTGCAGGGCCCGCATAACAGTCGGGCGGCTGATGCCGGTTTTTTCGTGGATGTCCGCCGCCGTGACGGGCGTACCGGTACGCAGCTCGCGAATGATTTTTTGGCGGTTCGCCCGCTTGATGTCCGCAGGCATCGCGATGGCTTCGGGGGAAATGGGTAGGCTCATCGGCAGTGCTCCTCTCAGATTCGCCGCGCCGCGCGGCGCTGCCTACCCCGAAAAGTAGGCGTGAAGGCAGAATAATGTAATGATAAAATATGCTATAAAGCGTATAAACATTCTTTTGGAGGCTGCGCGCGACGCAGGAAAGGCGAGACGCGCGGCCTTCTGCCGGGTGGCGGCGTCAGGCGTGGGTGCGATACCATTCGTAATCGTAGCCGTTGTCGCCCTGCTGCACGCGCGGCGAAACCTCAAAGCGCACCACGGCGTTTTCGCCCAGCCCAAGCGCGAGCGTCAGCGCGCCCTCCTGCGCATGGAGCACCGCCGTTTCACATCGCGGCTGCGCCGATGTGCGCAGGAAGCGAAGCTGCCTTTCGGACAGGGAGGCGGGCTCGCCCATCTCATGCCAGCATTTGAGCGGATTGCAGCAGGCTTCGTCCACCGTGCGTGTCAGAAGGGTTGCCGCTTCCTTCTCGAGGGGCAGGCGCAGCGTCAGCGCCAATGGCTCCCGCGCGTCGCGACACAGGTTCCACGCCACGCCCTCATAGCCGCCGTCAGGCCGCCGGAGCAGCAGCGCATGCTCGGTTTTCAGCACGGCCTCGCCCTGCAGCGCGCGGAAGAAGGCGAACGTCCAGAACGTGGGCTTGGGAATCAGCCCGTTGGTCACCAGCCCGAAGCCGCCGTGGAAGGGGAGCGGGGGCACCCCGCTTTCCTCGAACACATCGCCGAAGGTCCAATAGGAGTAGCTGTCGGCGACGTCGCCCAGCCGGCTGAGCAGCCCGGCCAGATAGGCGGCGTTGAGGTTGGTATCGTGAATGGGGCAAAGCGGATTGTAGGAGGTATTGAATTCGGTGATGTGCATCGGCATGCCGCGGTATTCCGGAAAGCTGTCGATGACTGCGCGCGTGCGCGTCATTTCGTCGATCAGATCCGATACGCCGCACATGGTGTGATACAGATAGCGGCCGCGATGCTCGGGCGTTTGCCCCATATAGGCATGGCGCGTGACAAAATCCAGCGGCAGGCGCTCGTCGCGGCAGAAGGTCAGAAAATCGCGCACCCAATCCAGCGAATCGCTGCCGCCGCAGATGGCGGGGCCGCCCACGCGCATGCCCGGCAGCGCCTCCTTTACGGCGGCGGCGGTGGCTTTATAGAGGGCGAAATACTTCTCCTTGTCCCTGTTTTCCCAGAAGTTGACGAGGTTCGGCTCGTTCCAGACCTCGCACGGCCAGCCGGAAACCTCCGCCTCGCCGTAGCGCTCGGCCAGGTGCCGCAGCGTGGCCTTGACCATCGCCGTCCATTTTTCCATGTCGGCGGGCGGCGTTACGTTACCGCGCCAATAGAAAATCGTCTGGCTTCCGCTGGCCATTTCGGCGGGCATGAAGCCCAGCTCCAGAAAGGGTTTCAGCCCCAGTCGACGGTAGCTGTCCATCACCTGATCCAGATAGGTGAAGCAATAGCGTTCGCGCCGTACGCCCGCTTCGTCGGTATAGGGCTGATAGACGCCCATATCGTCGCTGAACAGGCCGTGGCCGCGGATGTGGGAAAAGCCGATCTCGCGCTGCGCGAGAGCCAGCTGCTCCAGATACTCCTGCCGCAGCGCCAGCCCCATACGCCCGGTGCCGATGCATTCGCCTGTATGATTGACGAACGCGGCGCGCGAGGAGGACGCAATTTCGTGGCGTATGCTTTTCATGACCGCAAAGCTCCTTCCGTTGCCGCCTTGGCGGCGTCAAAAATCAGCGTCTGCCCGCCCGGCAGCAGCAATTCGTGGGTGTCGATGGCCTCGTAGGGGGATATTGTTACCGGACGCGCCGCGGCGATGGCCTCCTCCGTCAGGCCGGAAAGATACCCTTCCAGCGCGGCGCGCGGAACCATTTCGCCAAAGTGCGGGCACAGCATTCGCTCAAAGGGCAGCGCCAGCAGCTTTTTCAGGTTGTCGCGATAGGCGCGAATCGGCAGCGCCTCGGGGAAAAACAGCCATGCGCAGGGGTTCCAGTTATCGCCTGTAAGAAGCAATTTGCGCTGCGGAACATATATCACGGCCGAGCCCGGCGTATGCCCGGGGCAGGGAATAACCTGCGCCTGCAGGCCGCCCAGCTCGATGGTTTCCGCCCGCAGCGGCTTGGGCATGGCGTATTGCGCTGTCAGATATTCCTCCTTGTCGTCCGGGCGGCATTTTCCGTCCTCCATGCGCAGAACGCGTTCGCGATAGGCAACCGCCGTGTAGCGGGCGAAAACCGGCGCGTCCTGCGGCAGCATGCGCACCTCCTGATACCAGCGCGCGCCCAGCGCATGGTCGTGGTGGCCGTGCGTCAGGATAACCTGCACAGGCAGGCTGGTGGCGGAGCGAAGCGTCGGCCAGGGATTTTCCAGCCCGTAGCCGGTGTCCACCAGCAGCGCCGCCCTTTCCCCGATCAGCAGCGTGCAGTAAACCCCGACCTCGTCGCGAAAATGCAACACGCCCGGCAGCATTTCCTTGGCTTTCATTCGCCTTTTTCCCTCTTTTCGCGTCTCAATGCTTGCATTTTGGGCTATCGTCCAATTAATATAACAATTTTCGTGCGTTTGTCAAGCCACTTGCATTTTTTTATGCGGCTGTGCTATAATCCCGCCAAAACCGGAGAACAAGGAGGAATGCATCATGGAGGTGCCTGTTGAAAGCCGCGCGTGGCTGCCGTTTTTGCCCAGCCCCGTGCCCGAGGACTGCCTTACGCCCGCCGAAACGGCGCGCTTCGAGCTTGCCGGCGCGCTGCCCGGAGAGGCGGTCGACCTGTCGCCGCGCCCCGAAATGGGCGATGGCTTTTCAATTTCCCGTCAGGAAAAGGGCTGGCGCATCGCGGGCGGAGAAACCGGCCTGCTCTACGGCGCGTATCGGCTGATGATGGCGCTGCGCTGCGGTGAGAATCCCGACGGGCTGGCCGATTCGCCGCGCTATCCGCTGCGCATGCTCAATTGCTGGGATAATCTGGACGGCGACATTGAGCGCGGCTATTCGGGGAATTCGCTGTTTTTCAGCGGCGGAAAAATCCGCTATTCGCCCGAGCGGCTGCGTCAGCTTGCGCGGCTGCTCGCCTCGGCGGGGCTGAACGTGATTTGCCTGAACAACGTCAACGTGCGCGACCCGGCGCATATGCTCATCGAGGAGGACTGGCTGCCCGAGGTCGCGCGTATCGCCGCAATCTTCCGCGCCTTTGGCGTGCGGCTGATGCTGTCGATCGATTTTACGCAGCCCATGCGCCATGGCGTCCCCACCGCCGACCCGTTGGACGCGCGCGTTGCGGCGTGGTGGGAAAAACAGGCGAAAATCGTCTATCGCTATATTCCTGATTTGGCGGGCTTTCTGGTCAAGGCGGACAGCGAGCATCGCCCCGGCCCGTTTACCTACGGCCGCACGCACGCGGAGGGCGCGAACATGCTGGCGCGCGCGCTGCGTCCCTTGGGCGGGAAGCTGGTGTGGCGCTGCTTTGTGTACAATTGCCAGCAGGACTGGCGCGACCGCGCGACCGACCGGCCGATGGCGGCATACCAGCATTACGCGCCGCTGGACGGGCAGTTTGACGACAATGTGATTTTGCAGGTGAAGAACGGGCCGTTTGATTTTCAGGTGCGCGAGCCGGTTTCGCCGCTCTTTTACGCCATGCCGCGCACGCATCTGGCGGTGGAGTTCCAGCTGGCGCAGGAGTATACCGGCCACCAGATCGATCTTTACGGCATGCATGGCATGTGGCGCGAATTTTTTGACGCGTGCCCGCCCGAGCGCTGCGAGGCCATTGCGGCCGTGGGCAATCTGGGCGACGACGCGTTTTTCACCGGGCATCCCTTTGCCGCGGCGAACCTGCTGGGCTATGGCGAGCTTTCGTGGCGGCCCGAGCTTTCGCCCGAGGCGAGCGTCCGGCGCTGGTGCCGCCTGACCTACGCCCTGCCGCGGGCGGAGGAGGATAAGCTTGTGCGCCTGATGCTCTCCAGCCGCGACCTATACGAGCAGTATACCGCCCCGCTCGGGCTGTGCTGGATGGTCAACCCCGGCGTGCATTACGGCCCCAGCCCGGACGGCTATGAATTTTCGCCGTGGGGCACGTATCATAAGGCCGACCGCGACGCCGTGGGCGTCGACCGCACCTCTGCCGGCACGGGCTACGCTCTGCAATACCCCGAGCCGTGGCGCAGCCTCTACGAGCGCCGCGAGAGCTGCCCGGACAAGCTGCTGCTGTTTTTCCATCGCGTCGGCTATCAGGAGCGCATGCGCGACGGGCGGACGCTGATTCAGCGCATCTACGACGACCATTTCGAGGGCGTTGACCGCGCGGAGGAAATGGCGCGCGTGCTGCGCGCGCTGCCCCTTCCGGAGCCGGATCGCGCCGTTGTGCTGGACAGAATGGCGCGCCAGCTGCGCAACGCCCGCGAATGGCGCGATGTGCTCAACACCTTCTTCCATCGGCTCAGCGGCGCTCCGGACGCGCACGGACGGAAAATTTACGATTAATGCGGTTCGCGGGCAACGCCGCGTCTTCGCTTGCGAATCGTGGGCCGGCCGGGCGGGGCGCTTTACGCTTCGCCGCCCGCCGTGCCTGTTTCAACGCCGGTTTGGAAAATTGAACAGACGAAATGCGCTCCGATCCGCGCCTGACAGCGCGCGGACCGGAGCGCTTGCGTTATGCGTTTGGGGGGCGTACCGCGGCGCGCTTACGATTCGTTTTCCACGCGTTCGAAGCGGAAGGCGTAGAAATTAAACCGGCTGCCGGGCAGGAAAAGGAAGCTGACTTGCCGCGCGTTGGGCAGGATATTCACGCAGAAGGTTTGCTCATGCCGCGCGCCGCCGTCAAAGCGCAGCATGCGGCGGCTTTCCGCACCGTCGGCGGCCTGCTGGCAGAGGGTGATCGGCTGCGAGGAAAGCGGCGTTTCGCCGTCGATATGCAGCCGCGCGCACGTAGCGCGTTCAAAATCCATATCGCGGAAAAGCAGCGTGACGTTGTTTCCGACGTCCGTTACCGCGTCGCCAGCGCGGGTGAAGCTGTCACCGTAGAGCGCGTCCGCCTCGCCGGCGGCTACGGAGCGCCAAGCCCGGCTCTGCCGCGTGAAGGAAAAGCCCCTGAGGTGCAGCTTTCGGTCCAGCACAAAGCAGAGGGTCTGTACGCCCGTCAGGCGCTCGGGCAGACGATAGGTTTCGGGCTGATAGGTGTTCCAGATCGTGGGCTTCCGGTAGCGCAGGCGCGTCAGCAGCCGTCCGCCCGCGCCCGGCACGCCCAGCCAGAGCGCAATGCAGTATTCCTCGCCCGTCAGGGCGAAAATGGGCAGCGTAATTTCGTCCGAGCCCGCGACGCCGAAATCGACGCGTTCGAAGCCGGCCATGCTTTCGCCGTCGCGCGCGAAGGCGACGCCGCCCTCGTTGCCCGGCCCCAGATCGCCGGAGGAAAGGCTGTGCAGGCCGCCGGGAACGAAGCCGTAGGGGTCAAGATACGGCGCGCCGAAGCCCGTAACGTCGATCTCCAGCTGCGAAATGATTCGCGCGTGCGCCGCGCCGTTTTTGCATGTCGCGCGCAGATACGCCGCGCCGTCGCCTACGGCGTGCACGATCACGCCGTCCGCCGTTTCCTCCAGCCGTCCGCACGGGGAGTCCAGCCCGCCCGCCGTGACCAGCCGGTATTCGATTTTCTGCCCGTCGGCATTTTCCGGCAGGCACAGCGCCCGAAACGCGACGCTCGGGCACGCGGGCGACAGGCGGCGTTCGCCCAGCGCGGTCAGGCGAATGCGGCGAATCGGTCTGTCCGGCGGGCAATCGCCCGGCGCGACGCCTTCGCGGCAGCCGACGCCGGGAAGCCGCGGCACGGGCAGGGCGCGCAGCATGATTTTTTGCGCCGCTTTTCCGGGCGATGAGACCGAAACGGCGATATTGCCCGGCGTATCGGCCGCGCCGATAATGGCCAGCAGGCTGCCGTTGAACAGCCGCCGCGTGTGGGTCTGATAGCCCTCCTCGTCGGTGGAATCGCCGTTATCCAGCCCCAGCAGCCGTCCCGCGCCCGTCACGGACACCGCGACGCGGTCGCATGCGTTGCGCACGGGCGCGCCGCTTTCATCCGCCATGCCGACGGTGATAAAGGCGAGGCTGCGCCCGTCTGCCGGAAGCGCGTCGCCGGACGCGGTCAGGACGATGCGCGCGCTTTCGCCGAAGGAGCGCTGCGCGTCGCGCGCGACCGGACGCCCCTGCCGGTAGGCGACGGCGGTCAGCTCGCCCGGCGCATAGGGCACGCGCCACACCGGCAGGCAGCTTTCCCGCGCGCCGAAGGAAACGGCCTTGCGCCCGAGCGAGACGCCGTTGAGGAATAATTCGGCCTCGTCGCCGTTGGTCATGACGGGCACGTCGATGAGCTGCCCTGCGTTCCAGTCCCAGTATACGCCGATGTGAACCATGGGCGCGCGCGTCCACAGCGCCTGAAAGAAATAATACGCGTCCTTGGGGAAGCAGGCCGTATCCGCCTGCCCCAAATAGCTGCTGCGGGTATGATAGGGGGTGGGCTCGCCGATATAATCAATGCCCGACCAGAGAAACTGCCCCAGCGAAAAGGGCGTGCGCTCGTCGTCCGTCAGCGCGGGCAGATTGCGCGCGCCCCACGAGGTGGCGCTGTTGCCCAGCGCCGAGCACTGCAAATCCTCGTCGGACAGGATGGCCGCGTCTATCGGGAAATGGTATACGCCCCGGCTGGAGGCCAGCGACGCCGTTTCGCTGCCGTAGATTCGCCATTCAGGATGCGCGGCGTGATGCGCGGCGTAATACTTTTCGCCGTAATTATAGCCGACCGCCTGCAGCAGCCCGGCGCATCTTTGCGTGTTTTCCCACGGCATGTAATTGCTGCCGAAGGTTATCAGCCCGTTGCCTGCGGGGTCCAGTGCGCGCACCTGATCGCGCAGCAGACGCGCGGTTTCGTAGCCCGCCTCCGCGTCCGCGTGCGTGTCGAGAATTTCGTTGCCGATCGACCACATCAGCAGGGAAGGGTGATTGCGGTCGCGCAGAACCCAGCTTTCCACGTCCTCCGCCTCGCAGGCGGCAAAAAAGCGCGCGTAGTCATAGGGCGTTTTCGCCTTTCGCCACATATCGAACGCTTCGCTGACCACCAGCAGCCCCATTTCGTCGCATAAATCCATCACCTGCCGCGCGGGCGGATTATGCGCCGTGCGCAGCGCGTTGACGCCCATTTCCCGCATCAGGCGCAGCTGCCGCCGCGCCGCGTCCGCGTGGAACGCCGCGCCCAGCGCGCCCAGATCATGATGCAGGCATACGCCGTGCAGCTTGATATGCCGCCCGTTGAGGAGCAGGCCGCCCTCCGCCGTCGTTTCGACAGTGCGGAAGCCGATGCGGCGGCGGGTGATTTCACCGGCCAGCGACATTTCCAGCGCGTACAGGCTCGGCGCGTCCGGGCTCCAGGGCGATACATGCGCCGCCGTATATTCCCAGCCCGCCTCGCCGTTCGCAACGGGAACGGCGGATTGCGCCAGCACGTTGAATTGCTGATCCAGCAGCCGGACGAGAAGCGTCTCGCCGTCGGGCGTGTTTTCCGCCCGGCAGCGAAGCGTCAGCCTGCCCGCGCCGGATACGGGATCATAACGCGCCGTAATATAATCGCCGTCCGGCGTAAGATGGCGCGCGGGCAAATCCAGCAGCGTTACGTCCCGGAAAATGCCCGCGCCCGAATACCAGCGCGAATTGGGCGCCTGATGGCGCGCGTGCACCATGATTTCGTTTTCCCCCGGCATAAGAAAGGGCGTCAGCGGCACGCGGAAGGCCGTATAGCCGTAGGCGTGGGCGGCGGCGACGCGGCCGTTGACCAGCACGCGGCAGTCCATATACACCCCGTCGAAGGAAAGCGTCAGCGAGCGTCCGGGCTCCGGGGCGCGCAGCGTGCGGCGATACCAGCCCGCGGAATCCTCGTAAAGGTTTTCGTGCTGCCCGATCAGCCAGTCGTGGGGCAGGCCGATCTTCCGCCACGCCGCGGCGCGGGCAGCTTCGGGCGTGGCGTCCAGCGGCGTTTTGACAAATTCCCAGCCGTCGTTCAAAAGCGTTTCCATCGTCGCTTTCCTCCCCGCAGGATACGATTCGCGCTTTAGGACGCGGCGTTTGCCCGCGCCCGCGCGTTTTTCCCTGCGCATCGTATGAGCCGTTTATGCGCCTGCATTGTAGCATTCGCCCCCGCATATTGGCAAGAAAAATTCTTAAAATGCGGCCTGCTTCGGAATTCTTAAAAAAACATGCAAAAATATATTGACAATCCGACCGAAAAGTTTTATTATAAAATCAGGTTACGAAATGACATTACAGAACTTCCGCGCGCATACCGTATCTTATACGCGGCGGAAGGAAGGAGCGTGCCCCCCATGAAGAACCGGAACATCCCCGAGGTAAAGCTTGGCTTGATTGCCGTCAGCCGCGATTGCTTTCCCATCGCGCTGAGCGAATCCCGCCGTGCGGCGGTGGCGCACGCATACGGCGAAGGGCTGTATGAATGCCCGGTTACGGTGGAAAACGAAAAGGATATGCTGCGCGCCGTGGCGGATGTGAAGCAGGCGGGCTGCAACGCGCTGACCGTATTTTTGGGCAATTTCGGCCCGGAAACGCCCGAAACGCTGATAGCGAAATATTTCGACGGGCCGTGCATGTTTGTGGCGGCGGCCGAGGGCGACGGCGACATGGTGAACGGTCGCGGCGACGCGTACTGCGGCATGCTCAACTGCTCCTATAACTTGGGCATGCGCCGCCTTGCCGGCTATATTCCCGAGTCGCCGGTCGGCACGGCGCAGGAGCTGGCGCTCAGAATGCGCGAGTTCTCCGCAATCGCCTGCGCGGTCATCGGCGTAAAGAACCTGAAAATCATCACCTTCGGCCCGCGCCCGCAGGATTTCTTCGCCTGCAACGCGCCTATTCGCGGCCTGTATGAGCTGGGCGTGGAAATTGAGGAAAACAGCGAGCTGGATCTGCTGGTCAGCTATAAGGCGCATGAAAACGATCCGCGCATTGCGGCGGTCTGCGCCGATATGGCGCGCGAAATGGGGGAGGGAAGCTACTATCCCGAGCTGAACGCCCGCATGGCGCAGTTTGAATTGACGCTGCTGGATTGGGCGGAGGAGCACAAGGGCGCGCGGAAGTACGTGGCCTTTGCGAACAAGTGCTGGCCGGCCTTCCCCAGCCAGTTTGGCTTTGAGCCCTGCTATGTCAACAGCCGTCTGGCCGCGCGGGGCGTTCCCGTGGCGTGCGAGGTGGATATCTACGGCGCGCTGAGCGAATATATCGGCGCGTGCGTTTCGCAGGACGCCGTGACGCTGCTGGACATCAACAACACCGTGCCGCAGTACATTTATGACGAGGACATTCAGGGCAAGTACAATTACCGCCTGACGGACACCTTCATGGGCTTCCACTGCGGCAACACGCCCGAATGCAAGCTGTGCGACAACCGCGCGGTAAAGTATCAGCTGATTCAGCATCGCCTGCTCGAGCCCGCCGGAAGCGACCCGGATTTCACCCGCGGCACGCTGGAGGGCGATATCGCCGCCGGTCCCATCACCTTCTACCGCCTGCAGTGCGACAGCGAGGGCACGCTGCGCGCCTATGTCGCGCAGGGCGAGGTGCTGCCCGTCGCCACGCGTTCCTTCGGCGGCATCGGCGTGTTTGCCATTCCCGAAATGGGCCGCTTCTACCGCCATGTGCTGGTGCAGAAGCATTATCCGCACCACGGCGCGGTGGCCTTCGGCCATTACGGCAAGCTGCTCTTTGAGGTGTTCAAGTATCTGGGCGTGCAGGATATCGCCTATAACCGGCCCCCATGTCTGCCGTATCCCACTGAAAATCCCTTTGCCTGACAACGCGTTTGCGCGAAACCCATGAGGAGGGGCGCCCATGAAATCCGCCGTCGTCAACCCGCGCTCTCTTGCACCGGCAAACAGAAAAATGCCGTGGGGCACCTATCTGCGCCGCTACGGCACGCTGTATCTGCTGCTGTTGCTGCCGTTGGTCTATGTGGCGCTGTTCAAATACACGCCGATGATCTACATTCTGGGCGCATTTAAGCAGAACAACATCTTTAAGCCGCCGTGGCAGCTCAAGTGGGCGAAGAATAGCGGCTTTGAATGGTTCATCAAGGCCTTTAATGACCGCGGCTTCAGGGACGCGCTGCGCAACACCCTGACGCTGAACCTGCTGGATCTGGTCATCGGCTTCCCGGCGCCCATCATTCTGGCGCTGCTGCTCAACGAATTGGCCTTCAAGCGCTTCAAGAAGGTTACGCAGACGGTGCTGTACCTGCCGCACTTCCTGTCGTGGATCATCATTTCCGGCTTGGCGCTGCGCCTGCTGGCGGATAACGACGGCCTGATTAACATCGTCTACAAATCCATGACCGGCAAACCGGACGCCGTTTTGCCCTTCCTGAGCGCGCCCAACTGGTGGGTGGGCACGTATATCGTGCTGGGCATCTGGAAGGAAGCGGGGTGGGGCACGATCATCTACCTCGCCGCGCTGACGGCCATCAGCCCGGAGCTTTACGAGGCCGCCGCCGTGGACGGCGCGAACCGCTGGCACCGTATTTGGCACATTACGCTGCCCGGCATCCGCTCGACGATCATCGTGCTGCTGATTATGCGGCTGGGGCATATTCTGGGAAGCGAATTCGACCGCCCGCTGGCGCTGAGCAATAAACTGGTCACCAGCGTGTCGAGCGTTATCTCCATCTTCGTGTACCAGCGCGGTATCAAGGGCAACCAATTCGCCCTTTCCATCGCGGTGGGGCTGTTCCAGTCTGTGGTGGGCGTGCTGTTCCTGCTGGGTGCGAACGCGCTGGCCAAGCAGTTCGGCGAGCGTGGAATCTGGTAAGGGGGCGAGGAAATGATCAAGAACAAAAAGACCAAAACAGGCGATATCATCATCGCGGTCATTTGCTTCATCCTGATGTTCATTTGCCTGCTGCCCATGCTGAACGTGCTGGCGCGCTCGCTTTCTTCCTCTTATTTTCTCATTCGCAACGAAGTGACCCTCTGGCCGAAGGGGTGGAATCTGGACGCGTACAAGACGGTGCTGCAGAATCAGAAATACACGCGCTCCATGGGCTTCACCGCCGTGTTGACGCTGGGCTGCACGTTGCTTTCGCTGACCATGACGGTCATGTGCGCCTTCCCGCTGATCTTTGACCAGCTGCGCGGGCGCAAGCTCATCAACGGCCTGATCGTTTTCACCATGTATTTCAGCGCGGGCACGATTCCCAACTACCTGCTGATGAAAAACCTGAACCTGCTCAACACTGTCTGGGTGCTTGCCATTCCCAGCTGCCTGAGCATTTACAACACCATCATCATGCGTTCGTTCTTCTTCGGCGTGCCCGACAGCCTGCGCGAGGCGGCGGAGATCGACGGCGCGGGGCCCATCCGTATGCTGGCGCAGATTTATCTGCCGCTGTCGTTGCCGGTGCTGGCGACGCTGGCGCTGTTCTACGCCGTGGGCCGCTGGAACGGCTTCTCCGACGCGCTGATTTACCTCAACGATAAGCGCAGCGATATTTACCCTATTCAACTCTACCTTTACAACATCCTGCAGAACGCCACCAGCACGGAGGTTGCCACGCAGGAGGGCTTCTCCACGCCGGGCGTCGGCGAAACGCTCAAGATGGCGACGGTCATGTTCGCTACCGTGCCGATTCTCATCGTGTATCCGTGGCTGCAGCGCTATTTCGTTACCGGCACGACCATCGGCGCGGAGAAGGGCTGACCGCCTGCGCGGCCTCCCGCGCAAAACCACGGAAACCGCTTCGCATCTTCTGTTCCAAATTGGGCGGACGCCCAATCATAATAAAAGGAGGATTCCCCATGAAACGCATTCTGGCTTCCCTGCTGCTTGTCGTCATGCTGCTCACCTGCGGCGTCGCCTCCGCCTTTGCTGCGGATGAAGGCTTTGTGGACGGCAAGTTCACCAACACCCGTCACATCACCGTCGAAGTGTACAACCGTCATAACGACGGCGGCTCCGACCCGACCTCCAGCCCCTTTGCCCAGTTCATCAAGAACGGCATGCTGGAAAAGTACAACGTCGAGGTGGAATTCGTTTCCGTCGGCCGTTGGACCGAGGTTGACGATCTGAACAACCTGCTGGCCGGCAACGACGCGCCCGACATCTGCGTTACCTATTCCTTCCCCACCATCCAGACCTACGCCAACATGGGCGGCATCACCAACCTGACCCCCTATCTGGAGGAGTACAAGCCCCTGCTGACCAACCTGTGGGATCTGCTGGGCGACAACAACATCTACTACGATCAGGATCCCGACACCAAGGAGCTGTGGGCGATCGAGGCCATTCTGGCGGAAAATGCCCGCATCAACACCTTCATCCGTGAGGATTGGCTCAAGAAGCTGGATCTGCCCATGCCCACCACGGAGGAAGAATTCCACGATTGCCTGGTGAAGTTCAAGAAAAATGCCGAGCTGCTGCTGGGCGAAGACGCCGCCAAGATGATCCCCTATACCACCTCCTACGACATCGGCTGGCGGAACGACCTGCTCAACATCTCCAAGGTTCCCAACGATGTGACGGACAAGGAGCTGTTCATCCACGGCTTCGACGATCGTCATCTGCTCTATCCGAACTATAAGGAAGGCATCCGCGTTCTGAACAAGTGGTACAACGAGGGCCTCGTCTGGAAGGACTTCGCGCTTTACGGCTCCGGCGATACCACCGAGGACGATATGCTCAAGGCGGGCTTCGTGGGCGCGTTCCAGCATAACTGGGATTACCCCTACCGCAATGGCGACGATTCCATTCAGGCGAACCTCAAGCGCAATGTGGGCGAAGACGCGGCCTTCATCGCCGTTGATTGCTTCAAGAACGACGCCGGCGAATATCGCAAGTATCTTGCCAACAGCGTCGACCGCAAGGTCTTCTTCCCCGCCACCAACGACGAACCGCTGGCTTCCCTGCTGTATCTGGATTTCATCTCTGACCCGGACAACCTGCTCTTCCTGCAGACCGGCGTTGAAAATGTGAACCATGTGCGTATGGAGAACGGCGCGTACAAGACCATCGCCGCGACGGGCGAATACATCATGAACTCCGGTATGAACATTGACCATACCATCACCGTCAACGGCCTGCACATCGGCGAGTATACCACCGTTTCTCAGGCGCTGAACTACGCTGGTATCGAGCCGCACTACATCGAGGTTGCTCTCCAGTGCGCCAAGAACGGCGGCCGCGTTGTGGCTGCGTTCCACGTGGGCGCGATCAATTCCGAAGAAGGCATCGGCACGGCGCTGACCGATAAGCGCGACACCTTCCTGTGTCAGGCTGTCGTCGCTCCCGAAGCGGACTTTGACAAGATCTACGACGCCGGCATGGAAGACTATCTTGCTTCCGGCGGTCAGGACATCATCAACGAGCGCGCCGAAAAGTACGCCAAGTACTACGGCGAGTAAGCGCATAGCTGCAAGGACCTAATCTGCCGGCCGGGCTTTTGCCCGGCCGGTCTGCGTGTCAAGGCTCTGTTTGGGGCATGTGCCCCCGCAGAACGAAGGGGTTCATTCTGCGGAACAAGGCTTGATTTTCCTGCGCGAACGGATTGGAAAATATTTTCGTCTGCCCGACAGAGCCGGGCGATGCGAAGGAAAATGAAGGACTTCCTTTATGACAGTCTGGCCGGCCGGGCTTTTGCTCGGCCGGCTTTTTGTGTCGGCAAGGCAATCTGACAGCGCCAAGCGGCGGGGCGTTTTGCTGCCGTTCAGTTTTGAAGGAAAACCTTGATGCGGCGCGCGTTTGGGTATTGCGCGGCTTTCAAGGATGCTTTGGCCGGGACGCGCGTTTTGCGTTGCGCGGGAGGCTCAGGGAAAATCCGGACACGGTGCGCGTTTTAGAATCGTCTCGGCTTTCTTGGGAAGGCAGTGCCGCGGCGGGGGAAGGAGTTGAACGAAGCGGCAAAGCAAAAAGAAGCTCCGGCCCACAGATATTTGGGAGCCGGAGCGTTGGCGCGTTCTATTTTTCGTCCTTCAAAACGATTTGATTGAGCGGCGGAGGAGCTGCGCCCAGCTTCCTTCGCAAAGGGACGGCGGTTCGCGCCTATGATCGGCGGCGGGAATTATTCCTCCGAGCCCTCATAGAGGGTAAGGCCGTTGGATACGTCGTGCTCGGCGGGGTTCAGGACGGCGATGGGGTTTTCCAGCGCGCTGTCCGTGAACATCAGAATATCCTCCGCACCGTCGGAGAAGAGAATGCTCATATCCAGCGGTGCAAGGACGGTGGCGGAGGTGCCGTCCTGATGGACGAAGGTCAGCGGGAAGGCGGCCAAGATTTCGGGGAACAGGCCGCTGATCGGGTTGGCGATATTGGTGAAAACGTTCAGATCGTACTGCGATTCGTTCTTGCCGCCCGTGGTTGCCCGCTCGGTGTAGCTGATGAGCGCCAGCGTGCTGCCGTCGATCGTATAGATTTCGTTAAATGCGTCGTCGTCGATGGTGCTCCTGACGCCGCCGATTAGCGTGCCGTCCTCCTGACGAAGGAAAAGGTAATCCGTTTCATCGTCAAAAATGCACAGCAGATCGTGCATATCGGCGCGAATCTGCGTGAGCAGATCGTGCGGGAATACGACCGCGAAGGTTTCGCTGGTATCCATACGCTGACGGAAGCACCAATTGGTCGTCAGCAGCTCGGCGGTGAAAACGTCGCGAATGACGGCAAAGCGTTCGTCGTTGCTTTCAAGTCCGTGCCAGTAAATCGTGTTTGATTCTTCGCCGTTTTCAAGGCTGTATTCGGAAATGAGAACGCCGGGCGCATCCGCCGCAAAGAGTCTGCGCTGCGCCTCGTTCAGGTCGGCGCCGCTCAGGGTCAGGGTATCCTGCGCGCTTGCGAAAGCGGGCAGGGCGAGCAGAAGCGCCAGCAAAGCAATAGCAATTTTCTTCATATATAAACCTCCTGCGTTGCACATGACGAAGCGTGCTTCCGGTTTTGCTTATACGTCGGGCGTGATGGGCGGAGCCGGCGTATCGGCGGGCTCGGGCGTCGGAACAGGCGTCGGCACGGCGGTCGGCGCAGGCTGCCATTCGGCGGTCAGGCGAACGTCTCTGGCAGGCATGGCGGCGGGCACATCGTTTCCTTCCCACTTCCAGCCGATGAAGAGGAAGCCGCTCTTGGCGGGCGTGGGCAGCTCGCTTGCCAGAATCGCGTCGCCGTACAGCTTCAGAATGGCGAAGTTGTCGTATGCGTCAAAGGAAATGACGTACTTGTTGATCCGCCACTTGGCGTTCAGATGGATATCCCTATCGGGCATCAGGTCGGCTTCGGTCAGCGAATTGCCGTTATAGAGCCATTCGAGGAAGGTATGCCCCTCCTTGACGGGCACGGGCAGATCGTCGCCCGCAATCTTATCGTTGAAGCTGCGGCTGACGGTATCGCTGCACGCGTCGAAGGAGATGGTATGCGTGTTGACTTGCCACATCGCGGTCAGCGCAACATCCTCGGCGGGCATATATTCGGGAACGTTATCCGCAATATAAGCCCAGCGAAGGAAGGTGTAGCCCTCGCGAGCGTCCGGCTCAGGCAGATCGAGCGGTTCGCCCTCTGTCAAGGACACTTTGACGGGCTCGCTGCCGTCGTTTAGGTCGAGGGTCAGGGTGTAGAGCTTCAGCCAATGCGCGGTCACGGTGATATCCTCGGCGGGCATAACGCCGGGCACGTCGCTGTCGCCCCAGCGCCAGCCGTTGAAGCGGTAGCCCTCGCGCGTCACCGTGGGGAAGATATCGGGCGCGATTTCCGCGCCCTCGTCGAGCATGACGGGCGCATAGGTATTGCCGTCCCCCGCGTCGATGGTAATCGTATAGCCGAGGCGTTTCCACTGCGCGACGAGGCGGATGTCATGGCTGGGCATGACGGCGGGCGGCTCGCTCGTGCCGTCCAGCTTCCAGCCGAGGAACTGGTAATTTTCACGCTTGGGCGGGTTGATGCCCGGAAGCGCGCTGCCCTCGGCGACGCCTTGCGTGATGGATGCTGCGCCCTCGTAGCCCATATCGAAGGTCAGCTGATAATTTTTCGCCCAGCGCGCAGTCAGGGTAAGGTTGCGGTGGGGCATGGTGACGGGGACTTCCATCTCGCCGTAGTACCAGCCGAGGAATGTATAGCCCTCATATTCCAGATTGGGCAGGTTGGCAATGCGCTGGTCGCCGGTAAGATAGCGCGAGGGGATTTTGTAATCTTCAAAGCCGGAATCCAGCGAAAGCGTGTACACCGGCGTTTGCGCGCCGTCCTTGACCCATTGGGGCGTGGCCAGCACGTTGCAGTCGGGCATCGTCTTCAGGTCGCCGAGGCTGCGGTTGGTGTCGCTTCGGGTAAAGCGCCAGCCCTTGAAGGTATAGCCCTCCTTTTCAGGCGTGGGCAGCGAAATGGCTTCGCCCGGCATGTAATACTGAATATCCTGATAGCGTCCGAGTTCGCCCATAATATAAAGGCTTCGCTTCTGGGGGTCGTGCGCCTCGGAATACCCGCACACTACGAACGTAAAATATCTGGAACAACCGTAGCCGTTGGGATTAGCGGAAAACTTTACCGCATAGGTGTATTTCGTGTAGCCGCCGGTAACCATAATGTCATAGCTGTCGCCGACCCTTATAAACGAAAGGATGCTGTCGCCGAGCATGTAGGAATCTCCCGGCTTGAGGGTTACGTTTCCATCCGGCAGGTTCACCGTGGTCAGCTCAACGCTGATGCCGTCTGCGGACATTTTCTCGCCGTATTGATCGAGGAAGGCGATGTTCGTTCCCGAGGTTTCGCCCGCGTAAATCTTCGTTATGGTTTGGGAAGACACAAGGGTGACGAATTTGCTGGGGCTGCGCGTGGGCATAGGCCTGGGGGTGGCGTTGGGGTCAAGCGTGGGCGCGGGGGTCGGAGGCATCTCCTTGACGATCACCTTGACCTGCGCGAGCTTGTTGGCTTTGTTGGCGTTGGCGGTCGCCTTGGTGGCCTTGGCGTAGATGTTAATCGTCGTTTCGCCAAACCCCTTGGCGGTGATTTTGCCGCTGGTCATGCCGATCGTGGCGATGTTTTTGTCCTCGCTATAGAAGCGGATAACGTCGGTGGAGTTTTCGGGCGTAAGGGAAGCATGCAGCGTATAGGTGGCCCCGATGGCGCCGAGCGTCACGGTTTCAACGTCGGGTGTAACCTTGGTGGAGCGCATGAGCACATTGAACGTTTTGGTCGCGACGGCCTTGCCGGATTTGGCGCTCTTGGCCGTAATCTTGACCGAGCCGGGCGCGGTCGGCTTCATTTTGCCGGTGGTCGCGCCGATGGTCGCGATTTTCTTGTTGGAGGTGTAGAATTTGACATGCTCTCCGGCAACCTTCAGCGTATAGGAATGCCCTGCGTAAACGGAGGACGGGGCGGCCGCGCCGCTTTTGAGCGTGATCTTGCTGGCTGCCAGCGCGGAGGCGGGCAGCAGCTCCGCCAGCATTGCGAGAAGCAGCACAAATGAAAGCAGGCGCAAAGGACGACGTTTCAAAAAAATCCCTCCTTTTCATGGACGCGCAAAATTACTCACTATGATTATATCAGATAATCATGAGACTACAAGCTTTTTTATGCAAAAAATGTTTATCATTTGGCTTAAAAAGTGGCATATGATATCGGATGCACGCGGCGAACAAGGGCGGCGCTGCGACGAAAGCGTCGTCGCGGCAAAAGCGACGGAAATAGAGCGCCGCGGTATGCTCCCGCACGGCGGAGCGAGGGCTGGATGGAATTTCATATTCAACCAATTTTTATTGACGATATTTCCATCCTATGTTATCCTGTAACCGTCAATATCGCGTATACAGTGTCCCGCAGAAACTGCTCTACGATTTTCTGAATGATCATTAAAAAGATTTGGGGGTTGATGTTCGCCAGCGCAGTCAGCCCTGCATACAAGGGCTGACTTTTGCCTTTCAGGGGGGAATACAGCATGACGTATTACGCCCATGCTTCGGAGGATGGGCTGCGCCGTCAGACCGTCGCGGAGCACTTGACGGGGACGGCTGCGCTGTGCCGCGCGTTTGCAAGCGCTTTTGGCGCGGAAGCGGACGGCGAGCTGATGGCCCTTGCGCACGACCTTGGCAAGTGTACCGACGCGTTTCAACGGCGCTTACTGGACGGCGGGCCGATCGTCGACCACGCCACGGCGGGCGCGGTTGCCTGCGCGAGGCAGGGAAACGCCTGCGCAGCCGCCTGCGTGGCGGGTCATCACAGCGGGCTGCCGGATTTCGGAAATTTGAAAAGCGACCGGGCGGGGGAAACGACGCTCTTTGGGCGGCTCAAAAAGGGAATTGAAGGGCGGTATCTGGAGCAGTGCGGCGAGAGCGGCGTGACGCTGCCGCAAACGCCGGCTCAGATGCCGGAGTTAAGCAGGCTGACGGCGTCCTTCCGCATGCGGATGCTTTATTCCTGTCTGGTGGACGCGGATTTTCTGGACACAGAGCGCTTTATGAACGGGGATCGCGGGCGCGGCGGCTATGACGATCTTCCGACGCTGCTCAAGCGGCTGGAGGCGTATATCGCGCCGTGGCAAACGCCCAAGACGGAGCTGAACCGGCTGCGCTGTCAAATATTGAACGCCTGTATGGCGGCTGGCGGGAAGCCAAAGGGCGTTTACACCTTGACCGTTCCGACCGGCGGGGGAAAGACGGTCGCGTCGCTCGCCTTCGCCCTGCGCCATGCGGCGGCGCACGGCATGAAGCGGGTGGTGTATGTCATTCCGTATACGTCGATCATTGAGCAGAACGCGCAGGTGTTTCGGCGCATTCTGGGCGACGGCAACGTGCTCGAGCACCATTCCGGCGTGCAGTTTGATTTTTCCGATACTGCGCGGCCCGCGGAAGCGCGCCGTGCGCTGGCGGCGGAAAACTGGGATATGCCGGTGGTGGTCACCACGGCGGTGCAGTTTTTTGAAGCGATCTACGCCAATCGCTCATCGAAATGCCGTAAGCTCCACCATCTCGCGAACAGCGTCATGATTTTCGACGAGGCGCAGATGCTGCCGCTTCATCACCTGCGCCCCTGCGTGGCGGCGATGTCGTCGCTGGCGGCGCAGTTTTGCTCAACCATTGTGTTGTGCACGGCCACGCAGCCGGCGCTGGACGACCTGCTGCACGTCTACGCGCCGAATTGTCCGGTTACGGAGCTGTGTCCGCAGACGGCGGAGGAATACGATCGCTTTCGGCGCGTGACGTTCCGCCGGGCCGGCGTTTGGGGGGACGATGCGCTTGCGGAAAAGCTCGGCGGGCACAAGCAGGCGCTTTGCATTGTAAACAGCCGCAAGGCTGCGCAGAGCATCTTTGCGCTTCTGCCGCCGGAGGGAAGCTTTCACCTTTCGACGCTGATGGCGCCGGCGCAGCGGCAGGCGCTTTTGGAGGAGATCAGGCGGCGCTTGCAGGCGGGCGAGCCGTGCCGCGTGGTGTCGACGTCGCTTATTGAGGCGGGCGTAGATGTGGATTTTCCGGCGGTGTACCGCGAGCTGGCGGGATTGGACGCTATTTTGCAGGCGGCGGGGCGCTGCAACCGGGAGGGAAAGCGCGCGCCGGAGGACAGCGTCGTTACCGTTTTCGAGCGAACGGAGCCGCCGCCGACGCTGTTCCGCGTCGCGGCCGGGGCGACGCGGGAAGCGCTGATGCAGGAATGTGCGATGGACGCGCAGGATACCATGCGGCGCTATTTTGCCGCGCTGCGCAGCCTGAGCGGCGAAACGCTGGACAAATCGGGCGTCGTGAAGGCGTTTGAAAAGGGGATAAACGGCTGCGAGATGCCGTTTCGCACCGTGGCGGAGCGCTTTCATTTGATTGATGAGAACACGCGCACGGTTTATATTCCGTTCGGCGACGGCGCGGCGCTCATCGAGCGGCTGAAGGCGGGCGAATGCTCCAAGGCGCTCTATCGCAAGCTGGGGCGTTATGCGGTTGCGGTCTATGAGCCGCATTTTCAAAAGCTGTATGCCGCAGGCGCGCTGCTGACGGCAAGGGAGGTTCCCGCGCTGGATGACGACAGCGCGATCCTGCGCGACAGGAGCCTGTACAGCGAGAGGACCGGCCTGACGCTGGAGCCGGAGACGGGGAGGGCCGAGTTTGTCTGAAAATGGGAAAAGGGCAGTTTTCCCGCCCCTTTCCCCCTGAAAGAACTTATCCCACATTATATTTCAATCCACGCTGTTTTCAGCGACAGGGAGACTATACATGAAAAAAACACGTCTGTCAAACAAGAATGTGCGTTTAGCAAAAATGGCTTTTTTCGCACGAAGCGCCTCCAAAAATGATGCTTACTTATCTCAAATTATGAATAGATAAAATGCCGAACAGAGCGTATTATGTAGATGGATAGAAAGCAACGAAAGGAGTGATTCAATGGCTGTTCAAGTGGAGGTCTGGGGCGAGTATGCATGCTTTACCAGGGCGGAAATGAAAACTGAACGCGTCAGCTACGACGCCATCACGCCCTCGGCGGCGCGGGGATTGTTGGAGAGCGTCTACTGGCATCCCGGACTCAGATGGGTGATCGATCGCATTCATGTATGCAGCCCCATTCGCTTCACCAATATTCGCCGCAACGAGGTGAAGGACGTTGTCAGCGCCCGCAGGGCGAAGGCCGTGATGGAGAAGGGGCAGGGGGAATTGTATCTGGCCGCGCCGGAGAGCATTCAGCAGCGTGCGGCCATGGTGCTGCGGGATGTGCGCTATGTCATTGACGCGCACTTTGACATGACGGCCGCCGCCGCGCCCGGCGACAGCCCCGGCAAATTTCAGGATATCGTCAAGCGCAGGCTGGAAAAGGGGCAGTGCTACAGCGCGCCTTACCTTGGCACGCGGGAATTCCCCGCGCAGTTTCGGCGCTGCATGGAATTGCCGCCCTGTCCCGACGAGCTCAAGGGCGTGCGCGACCTTGGCTGGATGCTGTGGGACATGGACTACGGCGATCCGGAGAATATTGTGCCGAGGTTTTTTCGCGCAAGCCTTGTCGACGGTGTGATGACCGTGCCGCCGCCCGGCAGCGGGGAGGTGAGAGGATGATTCTGCAAGCGCTGACGCGGCATTATGAAGACCTTCTCTCGCGCGGCGAGATTGCCGCGCCCGGCTGGGCGCCTGCGAAAATCAGCTATGCGCTGTGTCTGGATGCGGGCGGACGGTTGACGCAGATCGTTCCGACGATGGAGGAAGCGACGAAGGGAAACAGGACGTTCCTGCAGCCGCAGCGCATGACGCTGCCTGCACCGGTAAAACGGGCTTCCAATATTGATTCCAATTTTCTCTGGGACAACGCTTCGTATCTTCTGGGCGTTGATCAGAAGGGAAAGCCCGAGCGGAGCATGGCGTGCTTTCGTTCCGCGGCGGAGCTGCACCGCGCGATCCTGAACGGCGTGGATTCGCCCGCGGCCAGAGCGATTTTAGCATTCTTCGACACATGGCAGCCGCAGCGGGCGGCGGAGCATCCTGCGCTGTCCGGGCAGATGGACGAAACGACCGCCGGCGTTAATCTGCTGTTTCGCGTGGACGGCCGCTATCCGCAGGAGGACGCCGCCATTCGCGAGGCGTGGCAGCGGTATCAGGATAACGGCGAGGGCAGGGTAAAGATGCAATGCCTTGTGACCGGAAGGGAGGATGTGATTGCTGCCGTACACCCGTCGGTCAAGGGCGTGAAGGATGCGCAATCCAGCGGCGCGGCGTTGGTGTCGTTCAACGCGCCGGCGTTTTGCTCCTACGGCCATGAGCAGAATTATAACGCTCCCGTCGGCAAGCACGCCGCCTTTGCCTACACTGCCGCGCTGAATCATCTGCTGGCGGATCGAGATACCGTTCAGCATGTCGGCGATACGACGATCGTTTGCTGGGCGGAGGGCGCGGAGAGCATTTACCAAACCTTCGGCGTGGCGGCGCTTTTTGGCGGCGAGGTGCCGGGCCTGTCGGATAACGATTTGCGCGCGGCGCTCAAACGGCTGGCGGAGGGAATGCCGTGCGACGACCTTGGCGTCGACCCGGATCGACCGTTTTACATTCTGGGCCTTGCGCCAAACGCGGCGCGCTTGTCCGTCCGCTTCTTCCTGCGCGATAGCTTCGGAGCGTTGATGAAAAATGTGAACGCGCATTATGAGCGCATGGAAATCGTGCGCCCCGCCTACGAGAAGCGTTATTCCCTGCCGCTATGGGCGTTGCTGCGGGAAACGGTGAACCTGAATTCCCGCGATAAAGCCCCCTCGTCCGCGATGGCGGGCGCAACGGCTCGCGCCATATTTTCCGGCGGACGCTATCCTGCGTCGCTGCTTGGGGCGGTGCTGCTTCGTATTCAGGCGGAGCGGGATATCACTTGGGGAAAAGCGGCTATTATTAAGGCATATTATCTCAGGAACCCACACGAGGATTGTCCGAAGGAGGTCTTGACCGTGAGTCTCAACGAAGCGAGCACCAACCCCGCCTATACGCTCGGACGGTTGTTTTCCGTCTATGAGGCGGCGCAGCAGGCTGCGAATCCCGGCGTCAACGCGACCATCAAGGATAAGTATTTCAACGCTGCCGCGGCGATGCCGGCAAGCATCTTTCCGGTGCTGAACAACCTGTATCAAAAGCATCTGCGGAAGCTTGAACCCCAACAACGCGTTTACTATGATAAGCAGGTCAGCTTGCTCAAGGGCATTCTCGGCGAGAATTACCCCGCGCGCATGACGCTGGCGCAGCAAGGCTCGTTCGATCTTGGCTATTATCATCAAACCCAAAGGCGCTATACGAAAAAGGAGGAAGAGAACAATGTCTGATCCCATCAAGAACCGGTATGAATTTGCGGTGCTGTTTGACGTGGAAAACGGCAATCCGAACGGCGACCCGGACGCGGGCAATATGCCGCGCGTCGACCCCGAGACCGGCTACGGCCTTGTGACGGACGTGTGCCTCAAGCGGAAAATCCGGAACTTTGTGGAGACCGCCAAGGAGGGAGAGCCGGGCTACCGTATCTATATCAAGGACGGCGTGCCGCTGAACGCGAGCGATAAGGAGGCGTGCGCCTATGTCGGCGCAGAGCCCGATAAGCTCAAGGAAGCCAAGAAAAAGGATGAGAAGCTGGACGAGAAAATTCGCGATTTCATGTGCTCCAATTTTTATGATATCCGTACCTTCGGCGCCGTGATGACGACCTTCGTCAAGGGCGCGCTTAACTGCGGTCAGGTGCGCGGGCCCGTGCAGCTTGGATTTGCCCGCAGCGTCGACCCTATTTTGCCGCAGGAGGTAACCATCACCCGCGTCGCTATCACGACGGAGGCGGACGCGGAAAAGAAGGGCACGGAAATGGGCCGCAAGTACATTGTGCCCTACGGTCTCTATCGCGTGGAGGGCTATGTGTCGGCAAACCTTGCGCGCAAGACGACCGGCTTTTCGGAAGCGGATCTTGCGCTTTTGTGGACGGCCATTCTCAATATGTTTGAAAACGATCATTCCGCCGCCCGCGGCAAAATGGCCGTGCGCGAGCTGATTGTTTTTAAGCATGACAGCGAGCTGGGCTGCGCTCCGGCGCATCGGCTTTTTGAGCTTATCAAGGTCGAGCGCAAGGAGGGCGTAACAACGCCAAGGAGCTATGACGACTATGCCGTCACCGTGGACGAAGACAAGCTTCCCGGCGGCGTGACCTGCACGCGGATGGGGTGATTTATCAGGAGGAGGACTTCCTTCAGCTTTCCGGCCTGCAGCACTTCAAATTCTGCCGCCGACAGTGGGCGCTTATCCATGTGGAAAAGCAGTGGGCGGAGAATTACCGCACGACGGACGGCGCGATTCTGCACGAAAACGCGCACGACGGCACAATCACCGAAAGCAGGGGAGAGCGCATCGTCACGCGCGATATGCGCATCTTCTCCCGCACGCTTGGCGTGTCTGGCGCATGCGATGTGCTGGAGTTTCACCGCGCCGCAGCAGGCGTTCCGCTTCAAGGCCGCGAGGGGCTGTGGCAGCCCTATCCGGTGGAGTATAAGCGCGGAAGGCCGAGGGAGGGCACGGAGGATGCGCTCCAGCTCTGCTGTCAGGCGATGTGCCTTGAGGAAATGCTCTGCTGTGAGATTCCGTGCGGCGCGCTGTATTATGGCGAACCGCGCCGCCGCACGGAGGTGGCGTTCACCACGGAGCTTCGATTGGAGGTGCGCACGCTCCTGACCGAGATGCACGATCTGTATGATCGTGGCAGAACGCCGAGGATCAGGCCCACGAAAGCCTGCAACGCCTGTTCGTTAAAGGCGTTATGCCTGCCAAAGCTGATGCGGGGAAAATCTGTTTCCGCATATCTGCGCAGCGCGATGGAGGTGGACGGATGAGACAGCTTTTGAACACGCTTTTCGTCACGTCCGAGGATATTTACCTTTCTCTGGAGGGTGAGAACGTCGTTGCCAATCGCGAAGGACAAACGGTCGCGCGCTATCCGCTTCACACGCTGCAAAGCATCGTTTCGTTTTCCTATGCCGGCGCGTCGCCCGCCCTGATGGGCGCATGCGCGCAGCGGGAGGTTGGGCTGGCGTTTTGCTCGCCGCGCGGGAAGTTTCTTGCGCGCGTTGCGGGGCAGGCGCAGGGCAATGTTTTGCTTCGCAGAATGCAGTACCGCGCGGCGGACGACCCGCTGCAAAGCTGCCGTGTGGCAAGGAGCGTGATTTTCGGCAAGGTGTATAACGCCCGCTGGAGCGTGGAGCGCACGCGGCGCGACCATGCCCTGCGTATCGATGAAGCGCGGTTTTCCACTGTTTCCGAACAATTGCAGCGACTTTTGCCGCAGATCATGCGGGAGACCTCCCTTGACCGCCTGCGCGGCCATGAGGGCACGGGCGCGGCAGCGTATTTCAGCGTACTGGACGAGATGATTCTGCAGGGAAAGGAGACGTTTTTCTTCCGAGAACGCAGCCGCCGCCCGCCGCTCGATGCGTTTAACGCATTGCTTTCATTTGCTTACGCTCTGCTTGCGCACGATTACGCATCGGCGCTTGAAAGCGTCGGGCTGGACGCCTATGTGGGCTATCTCCACCGTGACCGGCCGGGAAGGGAATCGTTGGCGCTTGATTTGATGGAAGAGCTGCGGCCCTGCTTTGCCGACCGCTTTGTGCTGACGCTTATCAACAACCGTACGCTGAAAGCAAGCGATTTTGATTTCCGTGAGAGCGGCGCAGTACTGCTGACGGATGCAGGACGCAGAGCGTTTCTTTCCAAGTGGCAGGAGCGAAAAAAGGAGACCATCACCCATCCGTTTCTCGAAGAAAAGCTGCCATGGGGGCTTGTGCCCTATGTGCAAAGCCTTCTTCTGGCGCGGTATCTTCGGGGTGATCTGGACGAATACCCGCCGTTTTTATGGAAGTGAGGGCTTCATATGCTGGTGCTCATCACCTATGACGTCAATACGGAAGACGCGGCTGGCCGGAAGCGCTTGCGTCAAATCGCCAAGCAGTGCGTCAATTACGGCCAGCGGGTACAGAACTCGGTGTTTGAATGCCTGTTGGATACTGCGCAGTGTCGCAGCCTGCAGCATACGCTTTGTCAAATCATGGATGCGGAAAAGGACAGCCTTCGGTTTTATTATCTGGGGAAGAAATATGAGAATAAAATCGAGCATTTCGGCTGCAAACAGACATACCTTCCGGAGGAGCCGATGATCTTGTAGTGCGAAGCGCAAGCGCACAAAGAAAGTCTGGGAGGTTCGCACCGCATTTCCCATGAAATGCAGTGTGCTTCATGGACGTAAGACGCTTAGATAGACGGCGTTTTGCCAGATCATTCCGCGAAGCTGTCTATTGTTGCGAAAATGTGCAAAGAAATTTGTACGTTTTTGCTGTCGCACCCCTCGCGGGGTGCGTGGGTTGAAATGTACTTTTTGATCGCAAAATCGCTTTGCAGGTGTCGCACCCCTCGCGGGGTGCGTGGGTTGAAATCGCTGCTGTGCTACGACGAGCACACGCCGGAGGATGTCGCACCCCTCGCGGGGTGCGTGGGTTGAAATTTGCCGCTGCACGCGATCTACTCGCGATAGCCCGTGTCGCACCCCTCGCGGGGTGCGTGGGTTGAAATGATCATGCCGGCGATCCCGTTTTTCAGCGCCCTGTCGCACCCCTCGCGGGGTGCGTGGGTTGAAATTTCTTGTTTGCGCCCGCGGTATCGATGCTAAAACGTCGCACCCCTCGCGGGGTGCGTGGGTTGAAATGCGGCGTTACGGTGTAAAGGCGGTTAAACAGCTCGTCGCACCCCTCGCGGGGTGCGTGGGTTGAAATGCGTGGCAGAATCACAGGCTCCGGGTATGCCTCCGGTCGCACCCCTCGCGGGGTGCGTGGGTTGAAATGCGTGGCAGAATCACAGGCTCCGGGTATGCCTCCGGTCGCACCCCTCGCGGGGTGCGTGGGTTGAAATGTCGAAACGGTGCGCGGCATGATGGAAACGGCGCGTCGCACCCCTCGCGGGGTGCGTGGGTTGAAATCAGACGGTGCATATTATAACACGGCGAACGCGCAGTCGCACCCCTCGCGGGGTGCGTGGGTTGAAATATTTTTGAAAATGGGGGGTTGTCGATCACAACGCGTCGCACCCCTCGCGGGGTGCGTGGATTGAAATTTCGCGGCCTTATACCGCGTATGCCCGGCGATGATGTCGCACCCCTCGCGGGGTGCGTGGATTGAAATATCATCCGCATCACCACCGTATTCGCCCGTCGAAGTCGCACCCCTCGCGGGGTGCGTGGATTGAAATCGTTGCCGCGTCCGCGAACGCTCTTTTGCCGTTCGTCGCACCCCTCGCGGGGTGCGTGGATTGAAATTCGTTTTTCGCGTTTTCCGCTGCGATCCGCTCCGTCGCACCCCTCGCGGGGTGCGTGGATTGAAATTTTGGGCGGATGAATTTCCGGCGCAGCAGGGAAGAGTCGCACCCCTCGCGGGGTGCGTGGATTGAAATCGGCGCAGACCACCAACGTTACCGTGCTTTTGCAGATAAGGTACAATAAATTGCGCAAAAAGAAAAAGACATAGTTTACAAACTCTGGTAGAATGAAAGTTGCTACAC
>CAKTXZ010000022.1 GCA_934632155.1 uncultured Clostridia bacterium
CCTTATGCCTTCGAGGTTTTGTGGTGGTCGCAACAGGACTCGAACCTGTGACCCCATCGATGTGAACGATGTGCTCTACCAACTGAGCCATGCGACCTTATCCGAACGATTCTGACAATCTCTCCTAATATGTTCGTGTTTTTAGGGGAGCCTTCCGTGGATTCGAGTGAACGGCTTGCCAGCAACCTGTTCACATCGACATCTCTCATTCGAGAGAAGGTACCAGTAGGTACTACCAACTGAGCCATGCGACCATAAGCTTTCTAACAAAGGTACCAGTAGGTACTACCAACTGAGCCATGCGACCATGTTGCTTACAGCATCAAAATTGCTTAACAACAGTGATTATTATAATACCGGTGCGTCGCTTTGTCAATAGGCAAAACCGAATATTCTTCTATTTTTCAAAAAGGCTATCGGACAAGAAGGAAGGCAAAGCAGGAAAAGCGAAGATTTGCAGCCAGTGCAAGCAATCATTGGAGGCCGTTCGCCGCCGTTCCTCCCGGCACATCAATTTTTTTCGCGAAAGTCGCGTCAATGGTTGCAATACCCATTCCGTCTTCGTCTAATGAGTGAAAGGTGGTGAGGTTGCCATGAACGCTGTCAAGGGCCCGGACAGCCGCGAAGAAGCGCTGGAGCGCATGGTCAGCCTATATCAGCTTCCGCTGCTGCGCCTGTGCTACGCATATTTGCATGACGAGGAGCTGGCCAAGGACGCTGTACAGGAGACCTTCATCAAAGCCTATCGCGGCTTAGCCGATTTCCGAAACGAGGCTTCGGAAAAAACGTGGCTGAGCCGGATTGCAATCAACGTGTGCAAGGATCTGCAAAGAAACGGTTGGTTTCGGCACGTAGACCGCGCCGTTACGCCGGATATGCTCCCGGAAGCCGCCGTACCGGCCGGCAAGGCGGACCGACGCCTGACCATTGCGGTCATGGCGCTGCCCGTCAAGCTGCGTCAGGCCGCGCTGCTGTGCTGGCTGCAGGGATTAACCTATGCCGAGGCCGGCGAGGCGCTGGGCATTTCACATCAGGCTGTCAGCAGCCGTTTGAACCGCGCAAGGCGAAGGCTACGCCTCGCATTGGAAGGAAGTGAAGATTGATGACCCTGCCTGAAGAACAGCGAAAGGTTCAGGAGGCGATGAAGCGCACGCTTTCCGGGCTGCAGGAGGATCCTTGGCTGACGCAACGGGTTCTTCAAAACGCGAAAGGAGAAACACCTATGGCGAAAAAGCTTTCCGCATCCATGATTTTGGTGATTATTCTGGTTGTGCTTTCCATGTCCGCGGCGCTGGCCGCCGGACTGGGCCTCTTTGGCGAGTTGTCCAAATCCTCCGCCGAAAAGGAGAAGCTGAACGAGCTGGATCACGTCGCGGCAAACGTCGCCGCATCCTATACGTCGCCCGACGGCGTTACCGTCGAGCTGATGCAAGCCTATTATGAAGGCACGCGCGTCTTTCTTTCCTATCGAATCAGCGGCAATCGCGTTCAAACCGCTTTGCACGAGGGCGCGCCCGATTCCGCCTATCCTTGGATGAGCGAATCCGAGCATTACGTGGTCGCCGAGAAAAAGAGGAGCGACGATCCCCAAACGCAGGAGATGAACCAATGGCTGAACGGTACTGGACAGCGCTGGTGCGAACGCACGACGATCGGGCTTCACGACGGGCTGTTCCTTGCGGATGGAACCTATCTGGACATTTACGACGGCGAGGATATCCCTCAGCCGGACGGCAGCATAATCGGCTGGAAGGAATGTGAAATTCCGGAAAACCGTCTGGATGGTACGCTGACCTTCAAGGCCGTGCTCTACAGCTTCCACACTATCCTGTTTCAGGATTATACGACCTATCGCGAATATCACGAAAACGGAAACAGCTACGATATTCCCTTTACGCTCCGCCGCTACGAGCACTGCACGTATCTGTTCGGAACGTCCAAGCAGCCCGCCTATCAGGCTACGGCGGCGTTTGCAGCCGGATTGGTCGACCTGAAGGGCGTTGTTCAGGTGGTCTGCCCCGCCGAATGGGTGCAGGTTTGGGAATCGTGGGAAAGCAAAGCGGAGCAGGATACGATTATGCAGTGGAATCTGTATCAAAACGGTCGGCTTATCAGCAAGGAGGGCACGCAGGGAATCACCGTCACGGGCGAGAGAGCGCTGCGGTTTGATCTGGCTTTCCCCCACCTCGATAAGCTGGACGGGCTGACGCTTGTTCCTGAATATTTTGGGGCCGGCGAACGCCCGGAGGAAGCCATCGCGATTGCGAGCGACGCAGTCGTCAACCAATGACCAATAGCGCAACGGGCGCATCGGCGGGAATCTAAGAAGGCTTTACGGCTTCCGTATATCGGCTCGCCAGCGAACGCCGCGCAAAAGGAAATAAGCTATTCGAAACGCGCTCTGCCGGGCGGCCGCAACGCTGTCTGGCAGAGCGTTTTATGATGCCGCGGCTTCACGCCCTTCCCATCGCCACACGGCCGTGCACAGGCGCAGTTTTTCATTGACAGCGCTTATTGAATGCGCTATATTTAATTGAAGATTTACCGTTGCAAGGAGGCTTTCCATGCGTCGTTTCGTCCTGCTGCCGTTGATTTTGCTTTTCCTGCTGCCCGGCCTTGCCTGTGCGGAAGGCGCGGAGCTGTATCAGGCGCCCAAGCAAATCGTCATAACCTTTGCCGGCGACTGCACGCTGGGCTGCACGCCGCTGGAGCGCGAGCAGCCAACGGGCTTTGAAAGCTATATCGCGCAATACGGCCTGGAATACCCTTTCGCAAAGGTTCGGCATATCTTTGAGGCGGACGACATGACCGTCGTCAATCTGGAGGGCACGTTCTACGATTACGAGGCCAACCGCGCGAAGAAAACCTATACCTTCCGCGGGCCGACGGAATACGCAAAAATACTGCCGCTGAGCAGCATTGAGGCCGTCTCCATCGGCAACAATCACGCGTTGGATTACGGCGCCGCCGGGCAGGAAGCCACCCTGCGGGCGCTCGAGGAAAACAACGTCGCATGGTTCGGTACAAACGAATACGCCAACGGCACCTACATTTTTGAAAAGGACGGCGTAAAAATCGGCTTTGTATCCGCCTACATCTCCTATTGGTGGGGCGCGGGCAACAGCGCGATTATCAAACAATGCTTCGCCGACCTGAAGGCCGCCGGCTGCAGCCTGATTGTCGCGTGCATTCACGGCGGCGTGGAATACGACCTGCGCCATGATACCAATCAGGAGAAAATGGCCAACGCCTTCATCCGCTACGGCGCGGACATTATCATCGGTCATCATCCGCATACCATTCAGGGGCTGCGCGTCGAGAACGGCCGCACAACGCTCTGGAGCATGGGAAATTTCTCCTTCGGCGGCAATTCGCAGGTGCGCACGCTTAACACCTACCTTGCGCAGTTTACCTTTTCCTTTGACGAAAGCAATACCTATCTCGGCCATCAGCTGAACCTGATTCCCGCGCATGTATCCGGAACGACGGAGCGCAATAATTATCAGCCCGTATTGGTTACCGGTAAGGAAGCGGACGATGTGATTCGCGCGATTCAGTACGACGTGAAGCGCTTGAAGCTGCGCCCCTATGTCGAGGGCGTCGGCGCGCTGCAGGATTTTGTGCCCGCGCCGACGGATTAACCGCCGATTTGGACGCATTTGTGCCGCGCCGTCGCTTGCAAATCCATCCAAGGCGCGGTATAATTGATAAGAGTTTCACATGGGAGGCGCGCTATGGTCAGCGTTCAGGATTTTATTTCATCCCTGTCCTTGCAGGTGCTCAGCCCGACGACGCGCACGGAATGGGACATCCATTCTGCGGAGCTGAACCGTCCCGGGCTTCAGTTTGTCGGCTTTTACGACCATTTTGCCTACGAGCGGCCGCAGGTCGTCGGGCTGGTTGAAATGACCTATCTGGAATCGCTTTCCGAAACGCTCCGTCGCGAAAGGCTGGAGGCTTACTTTTCCTATCCGCTCCCCTGCGTGATTCTCTGCCGCGGCATGACGCCGCCGGAGGACATGATGGAGCTTGCCGCCGCGCACGACGTGGCGCTGCTGCGCACCGACATGGTAACGACCCGCTTTTTCGGGAACGCGCTAACCTACCTGAACCGCAGCCTCGCGCCGCGGGCAACGCTGCACGGCGTGCTGGTGGACGTATACGGCGTGGGCGTGCTCATTACGGGCGAAAGCGGCGTTGGCAAAAGCGAGGCTGCGCTGGAGCTGGTCAAGCGCGGGCATCAATTGGTCGCGGACGACGTGGTGGACGTATGCCGGGTCAACGACACCCGACTGACGGGCGAAAGCCCGGAGACGGTACGCCATTTTATGGAGATTCGCGGCATCGGTATCATCGATATCAAGGCGATGTACGGCGTCAGCGCCGTGCTGATGAGCAAATCAATCGATCTGGTGATCCATCTGGAGCCGTGGAAGGAGAAAAAATCCTACGATCGTCTTGGGCTTTCGGATGATTTTACCACCATCATGGACGTACGCGTCCCCCAGCTGGTGCTGCCGGTTCGCCCGGGGCGCAACCTTGCCATCATCATCGAGGTTGCCGCGCGCAATTTCTCCCTGAAGCAGATGGGCTATTCCGCCGCGAAGGAGCTAGACCGCCGCCTGAACGAGATGATGCTGGGCGCGGCGCAAAACGATCAAAAGTAACCGCATGATCGCGGACATAAGCAAAATAGTACCGACGGAAAACGGAGGAAAACAGCATGGTATACATCGGCATTGATCTTGGCGGCACCAATATCGCCGTAGGCGTTGTAACCGAGGACGGCAAAATCATCGCCGACGCGTCCACGCCGACGCTTTCGCAGCGGCCGTATCAGGAAATTGTGAAGGACATGGCCGCCTGCGCCAGGCAGGCGCTTGAAAGCGCGCATCAGACGCTGGCGGACGTCGCGGCCGTCGGCATCGGCATTCCGGGCGTGGCGGATCAGAAGGAAGGGCGCGTCATTTTCTGCACCAATCTGACGTGGCACGATATTCCCCTGCGGGCCGAGCTGCAAAAATACATCGACAAGCCCGTTTTGATCGATAACGACGCGACGGTTGCCGGGCTGGCGGAAAGCTATGCAGGCGTAAGCAAGGGCTGCCAAAGCAGCGTGTTCCTTACGCTCGGCACGGGCGTGGGCGCTGGCATCGTCATCAACGGCAAGCCGTGGAGCGGCGCGCATGGCGTAGGAAGCGAGCTTGGGCACATGACGCTGGTGGTCGACGGCGTGCCCTGCACCTGCGGCAACGACGGCTGCGTGGAGCGCTACTGCAGCGCCACAGCCATCATCCGCATGGCGAAGCAGGCGTGCCTCGGCTATCCGGAGAGCATGATTCTCTCCCTTGCCGGCGGCGATCCGGAAAAGATCAGCGCCAAGACGGTGATCGACGCCGCGAAGGCGGGCGACGTAACCGCCATGCGTGTGTTTGACCACTACGCCAAGTATCTGGCCATTACCGTCAACAACATTACCGCCTTCCTCGATCCGGAAATGATCGTGCTGGGCGGCGGCGTCAGCCGCGCGGGCGAATTCCTGCTCAACGCAGTTCGGGAGCAATTGCCCCGCTATCTGATGTATAAAACGCTGCCGAGTCCAAAGCTCGAATTGGCAAAGCTGGGAAACGAAGCGGGCATTATCGGCGCCGCGCTGCTTTGGCGCGCAGTATAAGCAGGATTTGATGCAGGAAGGAAGAGAGGATTATGGATTATCTCGTCAGGCAATTGTTCCGCGAAACGCCGGCGGATGGCGCGGCGGTAAAGGTATCGGGCTGGGTGCGCACGCTGCGCGACAGTAAGGCGTTTGCCTTTATCGAGCTTAACGACGGCACGTTTTTCAAAAACGTGCAGATTGTTTGCGACGAAAGCATGCCCGGCTTCAAGGAAATTGTCAAAACCACGCTGGGCAGCGCCATCAAGGCAGAGGGCAAGCTGATTCTTACCCCCGGCATGCAGCAGCCCTTCGAAATTCGTGCCGAGCGGGTTTCCGTCGTCGGCCTGAGCGATCCAGGCTATCCCCTGCAAAAAAAGCGGCATACGGTGGAATATCTGCGCACGCAGGCGCATCTGCGTCCGCGCACCAACCTGTTCAGCGCCGTGTTCCGCATTCGTTCCCTTGCAGCGCAGGCGATTCACGCCTTCTTCGCCCAGCGCGGCTTCGTTTACGTGCACACCCCGCTGATTACCACCAGTGATTGCGAGGGCGCGGGTGAAATGTTCCGCGTGACCACGCTGGATCTGAACAACCTGCCCAAGGATGAAAACGGCCGGGTCAAGGAGAATGAGGATTTCTTCGGCAAGCCCGCCAACCTGACCGTTTCCGGCCAGCTCAACGCCGAATGCTTCGCGCTGGCGTTCCGCAATGTCTATACCTTCGGCCCCACCTTCCGCGCTGAAAAATCCTATACCCCGCGTCACGCCGCCGAATTCTGGATGATCGAGCCGGAAATCGCCTTCGCCGATCTGAACGACGATATGGAATTAGCGGAGGACATGCTCAAATACGTAATCCGCGATGTGCTGGAAAAGGCGCCGGAGGAAATGCAATTCCTCAACCAGTTTGTCGATAAGGGGCTGATCGAGCGGCTGACCCATGTCGTCATCAGCAATTTTGCCCGCTGCAGCTATACTGACGCCATCGATATTCTGCAAAAGGCCGATCAGGCGTTCGAATATAAGGTTTTCTGGGGCATGGACATTCAGACCGAGCATGAACGCTATCTGGCCGAAAAGCATTTTGGCTGCCCCGTCTGCGTCTATAACTATCCCAAGGATATCAAAGCCTTCTACATGCGCATGAACGACGATGAAAAGACCGTCGCGGCGGTAGATGTGCTGGTGCCCGGCATCGGCGAATTGATTGGCGGCAGCCAGCGCGAGGAACGGCTCGACCTGCTGCAAAAGCGAATTCGCGAATTGGGTCTGCCCGAGGAAGCCTATTGGTGGTATCTGGAGCTGCGCAAATTCGGCTCCGCGCCGCATGCGGGCTTCGGCCTTGGCTTTGAGCGCCTGATTATGTATTTGACCGGCGTGTCCAACATCCGCGATGTGCTCCCCTTCCCCCGCACCACCGGAAACGCGGATTTCTGATACCTGCAGCGCGCTGCGCCTAAGCCGCCCCTCCCCTGCCGGAGCGGCGGCTTTTGGTTTTCCCCGCTGCAAATCATCACGCCTCGTGAACGAACGGATGGTCTTTACACCGGATTCCACCTTGCAAAGCCATCTGTTCCATGCTATAATGAGGGCGTTTCCTGTGCCCCAAAATCAGGATTTACGGAGGAATGCATGCACAACATATGGTCAGAACACATACAGGGCGTTATGACGCTGTACCTCAGCAGAAAACTGAGATTTGATGATGTTTTCTTTGCTCAGTATGACAGGCTGTTTCATCTGGATCACGACAGAGAACTGAAAATACTGGAAATTGGATGCGGCCCTGGCGCGCTTGCCGAATCGTTGCACAGATGGTATCCCAAAGCGTGCATCACAGCGATTGACCGGGACAGCAACTTTATATCATTTGCACAGCAAAATATAACCGATGTAACCTTCCTTGAAGGCGACGCATGCCATCTTCCATTTGAGCATGATACTTTTGACGTCACCATTTCCAATACCGTTCAGGAGCATGTCGAACCGACAGCATTTTGGAGTGAGCAAAGGCGGGTATTAAGGCCTGGTGGAGTATGCCTTTGTCTTTCCGCGAGAAAGGGGCTTCATTGCCCTGCGCCGTGTCTTGAAATAACGAGCGAGGAAAAAGAGTTCTGGGAAAGCCTCGCGCAATCGGAAGATGAATTGGAAAAGTATGGCGTCTGCAGATATCCTATGTCGGAAGCTGAGCTCCCAGCTTCCATGGAGCAACATGCCTTCCGGAAGGTCACTACAGGCTATGCCATCATTGATTTAACGCCGGATGCGACGAAATATCCTGATAAAATGGCTGAAGATATGATAGAGGAGGATCGGCAATCGTGTCTGGAAGCAATACAATCCGCCCATTCAGACTACGCGGACAAAGCATTATCCGCTGTCAACAAAAAATATGATGAACGTCTCAGATTATATCGTGCCGGTATAAAGCAGTGGGATACCTCCGTTTCCGTAACAATGATTGTACGAGGCATAAAGTGACAAGCAGCCTTGTCGCTCCCTGTCAGATAAAGGCATCATAAATCGGAATTTGAAGAGGGAGTTAAGATGAAAGACGGAAAACACCCAAACCCCAATACAATCCATCCAATTGCAGGGTATGATAAAGAAATATATGTGAAGCCGACGATTACAAATCCGAATATTATTGTCGGGGACTTTACTTATATTGCCGATTCGGATTTTGAAAGTCATGTTTCACACTTATACGAGTGGAATGATGACAAACTCATCATCGGAAAGTTCTGTCAAATCGCCGCCGGAGTTGAGTTTGTGATGAACGGTGCAAACCATCAGATGAACGCCGTCTCTACATTCCCGTTCTATACCTTGGAGGGATGGGAAATGTCGCCGCCTGCAAAGACGGATCTGCCATTAAAAGGAGATACCGTTATCGAAAATGATGTTTGGATCGGGCAAAATTCGGTAATCCTTCCCGGCGTTCACATTGGAGATGGTGCAATCATTGGTGCAAACAGCGTTGTGGGAAGTGATGTTCCACCATATACGAAGGTCGTTGGGAATCCTGCAAGAGCAATTCAAAAACGCTTTGACGATGAACTGATTGAATTGCTGCTGAGATTCAAGTGGTGGGATAGGAGCATTGACGAAATCAACCGGCTGATTCCAATCTTGACTTGCAGTGATTTGGATAAAGTGAAAGCTGAAATCAAAAAGCAATTAGGCTGACAAATTCCAGTTTATCAGGCTAACAAAACCTCAAAGCACAGCGGCGAGACAGGCTTTATCCGTCCTGCCGTTCTTCTTTTTCAGCGGTCAGGGGCTTGCTTGTTCGCAGACTGCGCTTTGCGGTTTTCCTTCCGCAATATTGCGTAAACCTCCTTTCGGATTTGCTCCGATTCCTTTTCCTCGTTCTTGAGAGCGGCATACCTGCCAACAGATCCTTCCGCTCGGGCGTCAGCTTTTCACGCGCGGCTTACCGGGCTTCAATTCTCTCCTTTTGAACCGCAGCCATGGCTTCAACCGCCCGCAGCGCTCGGTCGAAACGCAATTTTCATTATTGAACCGTCGCAGTCGCCAGCAGCGCTTACTGAAATTCAATTTTCCCTAGCCGCCGCAGCCGTATCGTCAACCGCCCTCAGCGCTTTATCAGAATTCATTTTTTCTATTTTTGAGCGCCGTTCAGGTTGCAGGCGGCGACGTTTTTAGGATTGGGTTCGCAGGTCGTCCTTCCCGTGCTTCACGAACAAATCCGGCCTTCTCGCCCGCGTTACCAGCAGCGACTGCTCCCGGCGCCATGCGGCAATCTTCGCGTGATCGCCCCCCAGCAGCACATCGGGAACCGCCAGCCCCTCAAAGACACGCGGGCGGGTATATTGCGGGTACTCCAGCATACCATCCTCCGCGGAGAAGCTTTCGTCCCGCGGGCTTTCTGCGCTGCCAAGCACGCCGGGAATCAGGCGCGAAACACAGTCGATAAGCGCCATGGCGGCAACCTCGCCGCCGGTAAGCACATAATCGCCGACAGAAATCTCCATGTCAATGTATTTGTCCAGCACACGCTGGTCCACGCCCTCATAATGTCCGCACAGGATAATCAAATGCTCCTCGGTCGCCAAGGACTGCGCAAGCTTCTGCGTCAGCGGCACACCGCGCGGGGACATAAAAATTCGTTTCACGGTCTTAAGGGATGCCGCATTTCCGGTCGACGCTGCGCCGAAATGATTCTCGCGCTGAGGCGGCTGGGGCTCGGCAGCGCTGGCAGCGTTTAAGAGAGGGGCGTCAGCTTCACCCTGCCGCATGGCATTTGATGGACTTTCAACAGCAGCATTTCGGAGTAGGCCTGTAGCGTGCGTATCCGATATAACGTCGATGTTTTCCGCTGATTGCCCGGATGATGGCATGTTGGCAGACATCTCTCCGGAGCCCAACCGATTCTCCGCCCGATCCTGCGCAGACGAACCGAGAACGTCAGGCACCGGCAGGGGCGCCTGAGAGGGCGCAAAAACGTTGCCCGCAGCCGGAGTGCAAGACGACTTAGTGCAAAGCATACCGTGTTCTATATCCGCACGACCGGCGTCGTCTGCAGGACTTTGGTCTATTTCTGCATTAGAAAGCACGTTGTCATGGCATGGAAGGCCGCGTTTTTCACAAACCGCCTTCATCGCGTCGGCAATCGGCTGCGCCATCATCAGCATGCCCGCGCCGCCGCCAAAAGGATAATCGTCCGTATTTTTATGTTTGGAAGCAGAAAAAGGGCGGATGTCAGTCGTTTCAATCTCGACCAGCCGGCCTTTTCTTGCACGCCCCAAAATGGAAGTATTCAGTACGCTTTCAAACATTTCCGGGAAAATGGTAAGAATATCGATTGTCATATCGACCGTTTCGTCCTTTCCTTTATGTGCAGCGCTTACAGTAGAAGTTTCCTGAAAATACAGCCGGTCATCCCGTAAAAACAGAATTGTCGGTCGTATCAGAATTCGGTTTGCGTTATCAAGAACACGATACAGAAAAGCAGCTATCGAGGCCAGGTTTCAAGCTTCTTATGCATTACTGCTTACGAGACAAGCACCCCGTCGCGCACAATCTTCATCCGTATTTTATTCAATACCCCAATCGCATACGGCCACTTCCCGAAGGCGATCCCGAACGACGACTACGATTCCCGCTTCCGTATCAATTTTCGGAACAACGTGCATCAGCGCCGGCAAAAGCATCTCGCCCTGCGTACACTTGACCACGTAGACGTCGTTCCCGCCGGGCTGAAGCACATCGCGAATCACGCCGATCTCGCGCCCGGATTCGTCCATTACGCGGCAGCCGATCAGATCGCAGATCAGCGTTTCATTCTCCGCCAGTTCCACCGTGTGCGCGCGGTCGACATACAGCATCATGCCGCGCTGCGCCTCCGCCTGCTCGCGCGTCGCGGCATGATCAAGCCGCAGAAAGACGGCGTCGTCACGAACGGATACCGCCTCAACCGGAACCCGCGCATACGCTTCGCCGCGTTTTATCAATACGTCCTGAAGCCTCTGATAGCGCGCCGGATCGTCCGTATCGGGGCGGACCTTAACCAGCCCATGAACGCCCTGCGGCTTGAGCACCTCGCCGATCAAAATGTACTTGGACAGCATTTTGTTTCTCCTTTACGATTCATCATCCTGCCTGCCAATATTCCCCATGCAGCTTTCGCGGAAATGCAGCGAAGCGTTCCGACACCCGTAACTGTCTGTCGGGCGACATGCTTTTCGCTCCATTTCGGTAACACAGGCTTCAGCGCTTCTGCGTCGTTGCGTGAGCATCAGAGCGAGGGAAGCAAGCGCTTCCATAACAGCGAATGGAGAATGGTGCTGATTTTTCATTGAATCCAATGCATCGTTATCGCTTCAATTCTCTGTTTCTTCACAGTTTGTTATCCCTTTCCTTCGACGCGCAGTTCGCCCAATAAGCTGCGACCTTTTCTTTGAATGGTCACTTTCCAAATGTGCCAAGCGTCAAAGATATCCTTCAGGGGGCTCACAAGATTATTGAAATAAACCATAGTATGTTTTGAGTAGCCTCATCCTTGAGCGGCATCGCAGGTGGAATGTGGTCTGTTTTGCGTTTTTCGCCTACGCAAGCGCCGGGAAGCTGCCCCATGAAGATGCACCAACCTTTTCACTTTACCGGTATGTTCCCCCCGCATGAATCAGGATTTCTTTGCGATGATTTCTTTTCCCATACGCAATTCTTATCCCTATGTACACGCGCCCATATGGGGCGCAAAGGGGAGCCCAATCGCCATTACATCGCCTTATGTTGTTGACGACCTGCCGCAAGCATAACAGCGTATCTTTCGCCAGTACTGCAAAGTAACGCCTTCTGCACGAAGCATTACAGCGTTTGGCCCGTGCTCCTCGGCTTCCGATTGCTCCGTCCCTTTCAAATGGAAAACACAAGAAAACACCAAATTCAACGCTCGGCTATTTTTCAAAGCGTGTCCCGGCTCTTCGACAACCCTCGAAGGCGTGGCGATGCCTGCTTCTGCATTTGATTGAAAACGGGCGGACAGGTTTTCCTGCCGCCCGTTTGCTGCTTTACTGAATTTCGACAAACACCGGCTTGGCGTTCTTATCCGTCGCGGCCTTTACAACCGTACGAATCGCCTTTGCGATGCGTCCCTGCTTGCCAATCACCTTGCCCATATCTTCCGGCGCTACAGACAGCTCCAGAATAATGGCTTCAGGCCCTTCCGTCTCCGTTACCTGAACGGCGTCCGGCTGATCGACCAGCGACTTTGCCAGAAACAGGACAAGTTCGCGCATACCATTCCCTTTCTGCGCGGAGTGTTAACCCTCGATCGCGCCGGACTTTTTGAGCAGAACACGGACGGTATCCGTGGGCTGAGCGCCGTTCTTCATCCACGCGGCGGCCTTTTCGTTGTCAACCTTGATTTCGGCCGGCTGCTTCATGGGATCATAGTAACCGATTTCCTCAATGAAACGGCCGTCGCGGGGGCTGCGCACGTCGGCGACGACGATGCGATAGAAGGGATGCTTCTTCATGCCCATTCTCTTGAGACGAATTTTCACAGCCATGGTAGTATTTCCTCCCTAAAGTAAGTAATTTATATGGTAATCATATCAAGTATGATAACCTCGTTCCATGCGACCGAATTTCAAATCCTTGCGTTGATGTCCAGTACTCCGGTATGTTTCAGCGGAAGTTCATATTGCGCATCGCGCGCAGCGCGCCCTTCTTATTGCCCATCATTTGCTTAATCATCTTCTGCATCTGCTCAAACTGGCGAATCATGGCGTTAACGTCCTGCACGGTCACGCCCGCGCCAGCGGCAATTCGCTTCCGGCGTGATGCGTTTAGAATGCCGGGATTATGCCGCTCCTTGAGCGTCATGCTATTGATGATTGCCTCCGGCTTCTTAAAGGCGTTGTCGTCCACCTCGACGTTTTTAAGCTTGCTGCCGATGCCGGGCAGCATGCCCAGAACATTTTGCAGCGGGCCCATCTTTTTGATCTGATGCATCTGATCCAGAAAATCGCACAGATCAAAATCGCCCGGATTCTTTTTGCTCAGCTTCTGAGCCGCTTCTTCGTCCGCCGTGGCCGTCGCCTTTTCAATCAGCGTCAAAATGTCGCCCATGCCCAAAATGCGGGACGCCATCCGCTCGGGATGGAAGGGCTCGATATCCCCCAGCTTCTCGCCCGTGCCGACAAACTTGATCGGCTTTCCGGTAACCGCGCGCACCGATAAGGCGGCTCCGCCGCGCGTATCGGAATCCAGCTTGGTGATAATCACGCCGTCGATAGCCAGCTTTTCATTAAAGGACTTCGCAACGTTGACTGCATCCTGACCCGTCATTGCATCCACAACCAGCAGAATCTCCTGCGGGTGAATGGCGTTTTTGACGTTGAGCAATTCCTCCATCAGGACTTCGTCGATGTGCAATCGGCCGGCGGTATCGACAATGAGCACATCGCGGCCATAATAGCGCGCGTATTCCACGGCCTCCTTGGCGGTTTTGACGGGATCCTGCGTGCCCTTCTCAAAGACCGGCACGCCCACCTGCTCGCCAACAACCTGCAGCTGCTTAATGGCGGCGGGGCGGTAAATATCGCATGCAGCCAGCATGGGCTTCTTTCCATGCTTGGCAAGGTAGCCTGCCAGCTTGGCGGCCATGGTCGTTTTACCGGCGCCCTGCAGGCCGCAAAGCATAAAAATCGTCGGAACGGCGGGCGACCATGTCAGCTTTGCATTAGAACCGCCCATCAGCGCCGTCAATTCCTCATTGACGATCTTGATTACCTGCTGCCCGGCGTTCAGGTTGGCCAGAATTTCCGCGCCGACGCAGCGCTCGGTAACCTTTTTGATAAAATCCTTAACGACCAGATAGTTAACGTCGGCCTCCAGCAGCGCCAGCCGCACCTCGCGCATAGCGTCCTTGATGTTCTGCTCGGTCAGCTTTCCCTTCCCGGTCAGTTTTCTGAATGCGTTTTGCAGCTTTTCGGAAAGACCCTCAAAGGCCATGATTACTGCTCCTCCTGATCCCGTAATGCGGCGATGATATGCAGCGCGTTTTGCAGGTGAACCTTGCTCTCGCCCTGCGCCTGAACCTTGGATAACTCCGCCTCGCAGGCGTGCAGCCCGTCCTCCAGCACCCGAAAGCGACGCGCCAGCCAAAGCTTTTCCTCCATGGCCTCCAGCTGCTTTTCCGTGCGGCTGACGGTATCGTGAACGCTTTGGCGGCTGACGGAAAACTGCTGCGCAATTTCGTTGAGCGTCAAGTCCTCTTCCCAATGCAGGCGCGCCATTTCGCGCTGATTGGGCGTCAGCATTTCACCGTAAAAGGCCAGCAGCCACGAAAGCGAAACCTTCTTTTCCATGGCCGACATTCCATGCTGCATTTTTCGCGCCTCCTGCCAGGCGAGAATACCTGACAGATGTATTATACGCTTTTTGACGCGTTTGTCAAGGGGGAAGCCTTGACATATTTCTCTTTTCCTTTTACTGCCAAGGGCTTTACAGCGAATCCGGGTTATAGTATAATGTAGTTGTCAAATGCAGTGATATCATGGACAAATCGTATGCAAGGAGGGCGCTGGATGGTCGACTATATCGCGATGGGCAGAAGGATGAAAATGAAGCGGCGGTCTCTGAAAATATCTCAGGAGGAGCTGGCGCAGCAAATCAAAATCTCCGTTTCGTTTTACGGCAATATTGAGCGCGGAAGGCGCACGCCCAGCATCGACACCTTGGTGGCGATTGCGAACGCCCTGAATGTCGGCACGGATTTTCTGCTGGCGGACAGCGTCAACGCCGCCGAGGTAAAGCTGTCGTCAGCTGAAATGCGCGTGCTCAAGCGTTATTTGCAGGATCGCGTCGCGGAGCTTGACTTTGACGCGGACGGCGAGGCCAACGGCTTTTTCTGATTTTTCGTCATAAGCATTATGCAAGCGCTCCGAGCCATGCTGAAAACTGCGGCTCGGAGCGCTTTTACAGGATTGCTTTCAGTTTTTAACGCAGACGGCGGGCGGCCTTGTGTTGCGCCAGCTTCGCCTTCGCAGCGACTGCCCGCTCGCGGGGTCAGCCATTCCCGGATTCCTGCGGGTTATGCGTCAGATATACCTCGCCCGTATGGCCGTCAAGGATGATCTCGTAGCATTTTTCCGGATCGCCGCCCATTTCAAAGCTCAAATAGTAAATCGGCATTTCATAGGTTTTATCATAGAGGAAATAGGGCTTCACGGTAAAATAAGGGCAGATTCTGGCGCTGTCGAATTCATCCTCCGTAAACGTATCCGGATATGCCTTCATCAGCGCCTCCTTGGCGATCACCAGCGCGCGCTCATAGGAAATATCATCCTCGCCTGGAACGCCGTAGGGCGATTCTTCACCGTTGTCATGGTAGAGACCGCCATAGCGCGCCTTTTCCTCAATACTCCATGTTCCCCAATCGCCAAGCTGCTCCTGAAGCCATGCCTGCCGCTTGGCGTTTTCATTGATTTGTTCATAGCTTTCATAAATGTTTTCCAGCGTATAGGTCTGGGCGTTGATCGTCGCCTCAAACAGCGTTCTGCGGCCGACGCAAACCGAAATCTGCCAGAGCGGAATACCCGGGGTCTGGTGCGCGGCGAACGTTGCGTAATAGCGCAGCCCATCCGTCTCGGCCTGCTCCAGCGCGTATGTTTTCATCAGCGTTTCCTTCACCAGCGCGATGGCCTCGTCCTCGCTCATTTCGTCCGCCGCCGGCATGCGCGGGCATTCGCTGAGGATGCCGGACTGCGCAAGGTAGCTCAAGCTCGCAAAATCCCAGAGGTTTTCCGCATCCAGCTTCTTCGCGATCATCTGATAAAGCTCCGCCTTCTGGGCGACAGGGATGGCCTTATAGCCCTGATACTTTTCCTCATAGGTCATATACACATCGTCCAGCGCATCCAGCACGTCGATGGCGTGGTCGTATTCCGCCTGCGTATAATTCGGATAATGCTGAACATCGCGCTCGGCCTTGTAAACCGTTTTGACGCCTTCATCCAGAACCACGCGATACTCCGCCGCGTAATCGTCGTTATCCTTGGGCATGAATTCCACGACCCATATGTTGATATCCGGATTGCCAAACTCCCAGCCCTGATTCTCGTAGGCCGCGATATTGCACGCATCCAGATAGGCCTCCGTCAGCCCGGACACGTTCGAATAACGCCGCAGCACCTCCGCCTTGGCGGCGGTAATCGCCTGCGCCTGAAGCGCACGATTGGCCTCATATTTTTCCCGCGCCATTTCCATGGCGGCAAGGTATTCCTCCACGCTCGTTGTGGCCAGCGCTTCTTCGCTCGCCCGGTCGTAGAGCACATAAAAATTCATCATTTCACCGTGGTCACGGGAAATCAGCCAATAGTCACGGCTCGCGGCCCCCTCCGTAACCCGAACCAGATATCCCACCGAAGCCAGGGAATAATCGTTTTCATTGGTAATGCCGCATTTTTCCACCCAGAGCTGATAAGCAAGGTCGCAAAATTTCGTTTCCTCGTCGCTGTTTTGCTCCATCAGCTCAAATTCTCCCGTCAGGCCAAAGCGCGTCTTCCACTCTGTGCAGAATTCCTTCTGCCCCCACCATTCGTCGTTTGTAAGATAATCCGCCAAGCCGGCAAGCAGCTTTTGCGGGTCGTTTTCGGCATACGCGCCGCATGCGCAGGCGAGCAGCAGCATCGCCAGCATCGCTGTTAAGACCTGCTTCCAAACCTTTTTCACTCTTTTTCCCTCCTTTTCTGGATACGGCTTCCGTGTATCATCATATGTCAGGGCAGGCTGTCTGTCAATCTGTGCAGCCGTTATTTACATAACTTTTACATCTGTAACAAAACGTTCAAAAGCGCATCAAAAGGAAGCAGGGCGAAGAATTTCCCGTCCTGCTTCCAGCCAAAAGACAATGTATTATGAAAGGATAAGACGCGTTCAAGCCTTGCGCCTTCCAATGCGCAGCGCGCCCTTTTGCTTTCCTCCCCGGCGGGTCACTGGTACACCGCGCGCTCTCCGCCGATATAGGGCAGGCGAGAATAGGCCGTGACCACACGCGCATGGCCAACCTGCGTAATCTCGCCCCGGTAGGGCACGGCGACGGGGCGCAAATGCATGCCGATAAGCGTATCGCCGATATCGACGCCCGCATCCGCCTGCACCTGATAGACGAGGCAAGGGGAATCCATCATCCTCCACGCCGCCGCCGGAACGCTGCCGCCGGCCTTGGGCTGCGGCACTGCGTTCACACGCGTATAGCCAAAGCGAAGCGCCGCCGCAAGCGGAATAACAAGCGCGCGGTTGAGGTGCTCGCAGCACTGGAACACCGGCACGAGCTCATGCGCCGCACAGAAGGAAAGCACGGCCTGCGCCACCCATTCGCCCATCAGCGGCACGCTCGCCTTGCCGATTTTCCCGCCGGCAATTTCGCTGGTCGAGCAGCCGATCACAATCTGTGCGCCGGGCTGAAGCTTTCCGGCAATTTTCAAATCCAGCAGCGCCTTGGTTACCTGCGCCTGAATCATCTCCTGATCCGTCATTTTTCTCCATCTCCTTTTTCACGCCGAAAGGCGTACATGCCAAGAGCCGTCGCGACGGCAAGGTTCAGGGAATCGATTGCATGGCTGTGCGGAATGCGCACCGGCTGCCCAAGCCGCGCAAATTCCGGCGGCAGCCCCGCCCCCTCGTTGCCCATAATCAGCGCGCAGGGACGCTTAACCGCCTCGCAGGCAGCATCCAGCACAGCGGCGCCGTCCAGCATGAACGGATAGCAGAAATGGCCGGGATGCTCCGCACGGTAATCCTCAAAGCGCTCATATTCGCGCACGCGCAGGGAAAACAGCGCGCCCATGCTGGCGCGGACGACCTTGGGGTCATACGCGTCCGTTGCGGGGCGAATAATGGCGATATCCTGAAAGCCAAAGCCTAGCGCCGCGCGCAAAATCGTGCCGAGGTTGCCGGCGTCCGCAATGTGATGCAGCACCACATGGTCGCCCCCGCTCAGCGCCTCCGGTCGCTTCTCAAACACCGCCGCGGCAAAGCAGTTTTCCTTTCCGGAAATGCGTGAAAGCGCTTTGTCCGCCGCCTCAACGCGCACATGCATTTGCTCCGCCAGCGCAATGAGCGTTTCCACACCGTCGCTGCCCCTTCCTTTTAGGGAAACCAACAGCCGCCGAACCAGCTCCGGCCGTTTTTTCAGCGCCTCCATGGCGGGAAACACCCCCGGCGCATAAGAATAGTCCAGCTTTCGGTTATATGCCTCCAACGCAGGCATCTTGCCGCCTCCCTTATTTCATGAGCTTTTTCATGATTCGGATTTTCCGGTTGGTAAAGGGCGGGTAACGAACGGGCAGATCCAGCCAATTCGCCTTGCTGACGATGGACTTTTGATGGCTGAAGGTATCAAAGGAGGCCTTGCCGTGATAGCCCCCCATGCCGCTTTGCCCCACGCCGCCAAAGGGCATGCGATCGGTCGCCAGATGAATGATGGTATCGTTAACGCAGCCGCCGCCGAAGGGAATGCGGGTGAGCACGCTTTCCTTCATGCTTTCCCGGCGCGTGAACAGATACAGCGCCAGCGGCTTTTCATGCGCATTGATCGCCTGAATAGCCTCCTCCGGATCCCGGAAGGAAAGAACGGGCAGCACCGGGCCAAAGATTTCCTCCTGCATAACCGGCGCATCCCATGACACATTGTCCAGCAGCGTAGGCGCAATGCGTTCGCCGTCGCCGCGGCCGCCGCAGTATACCGCTTCGCCGCGAATCAGGTGCATCACACGGTCGTAATGGCGAACGTTCACCATGCGCGGCCATTGCGGGCTTGTCAGCGGATCACCGTAAAAATCCTGCCAGCAGCGCTTGATTTCCGCCATCAGACGCGCCTTGACCTTTTCATGCACGAGCAGATAATCGGGCGCAACGCACGTCTGCCCCGCGTTGAGCGCCTTGCCAAAGGCGATGCGCCGCGCGGCGACCGGAATGTCCGCCGAATCGTCTACAATGCAGGGGCTTTTTCCGCCCAGCTCCAGCGTAACGGGCGTAACATGCTTCGCCGCCTTTTCCAGCACGATTTTCCCAACCGTTACGCCGCCGGTAAAAAAGATGTAATCGAATCTTTCATCCAGCAGCGCCTGATTTTCCTCACGCCCGCCAAGGATGACCGCCGCGCGCTCCGCCGGGAAGCATTCGGCAATCAATTGCGCAATCAATTGACTGGTAGCGGGCGAATAATTGCTGGGCTTGAGGATGCAATGATTGCCCGCCGCCACCGCGCCCACAAAGGGCGAGAGCGTAAGCTGCAGCGGATAATTCCACGGGCTCATAATCAGCACCACGCCGTAGGGCTCGCTCAGAACGTAGCTTCGGGAGGGAAACTGCGCCAGCGGCGTGCGCACGCGCCTTGGCGCGGCCCAGCGGCGAAGATTCCGCATGGCGCAGCCGATTTCCGTCAGCACCATGCCGATTTCCGTCATGAACGCCTCGCCGGGGCATTTGCCCAGATCCTCCTCCAGCGCGCGGTAAATGTCCGCCTCGCGGCGCAGCATCGCGTCGCGCAAAAGCTCCAGCGCCGCCAAGCGATCCTCTACGGAGTACGGATTCACCCGGTAAAAGGCGCTGCGCTGTAAATCCACCAGCTCATGAATGGTCATGCAATAAATCCTCCAGCAATGCTTTCGCCGTTTCCTTGCCGCGCGGGCCCACTTCGCCCACCGGGCCGACGCAGGACGGGCAGCCCTGCGGACAGGGGCAGTCGTTGACCAGCGTCAGCGCATGGGTCAGCAGAATATCGCGCATGCGAAACGCCTTCTCAGCCAAGCCCACGCCGCCGGGGCAGTTATCGTAGAGAATCAGCGTCGGCTTGTCCGTAAACGGGCACTTTACCTGATAGGACACCGCAATGTCGCGCGGCGAACACATCAGATACAGCGGCGCCAGAATACGAACGAGATTCGCTATGCCCAGCATACCGCTTTGCAGATCGTCCTTTGGATACTTGGCCGCAATGTCGCCGGGCACCGTGCGCCACATCGCGGTCGTATGCATTTCCGTTTCCGGCAGGCGCACCGGGCCGAAGCCGACGTTTTCATTGGTGTCAAAGCGCATTTTTTTGAAAATTTTGACCAGCGCCGTGACCTTTACCTCACCCAATGCAGCGTCCTTTTCCTGCTTTTCAATGTCCAGCAGCGACAGGCTGACGTTCAGGTCGGCGTCGGTGTAATAATCCACATTGACGCGGCGGATAAACGCCTTGCACGCGTCAAAATCCAGCTTTTCGACCTGATAGGTTTGCCCTTCATGCATGTAAATGGCGTTTTCGTGCAGCAGCATCGGCACGGTAAAACGATCCATCTCGCCCACCATGCGCGGCCGCGCCGGATCTGTAATATCCATAATCAGGTAGTTTTCCGTCATGGCGGTACGCAGGCTCATTTCGCTGGCCGGAAATTCCTCCGCGCACCAGTGGTAGGTATCACCCACATGACGAAGAATGCCGTTCTCGACCAGATAATCCAGCATTTCGTCGCCGCCCGCCGCATTGCCGAGCGTTTCGCCGTCGCGGAAGGGCAGCTCATAGGCCGCGCACTTGAAATGGCTCAGAAGAATATACAGGTTGTCGGGGTTGAGCAGCGCGTTCTCCGCGGGCTGGGTGAAGAAATAATCCGGATGGGTTACGATGAACTGATCCAGCGCGGCGGAGGAAGCCACCATGATTGTCAGCGACACGCCGTTTCGGCGGCCGGCGCGGCCGGATTGCTGCCATGTGCTGGCGATTGTGCCGGGATAGCCGCACAGCACGCACGCCTCCAGCGCGCCGATATCAATGCCGAGCTCCAGCGCGTTGGTAGACACGACCGCCTCGATCTCCCCCGCGCGCAGACCCCTTTCGATCTCGCGGCGCTCCGACGGCAGATAGCCGCCGCGATAGCCGCGCACCTTCCCGCTATTGCCGATCGGGTCGCACACCAGCTCCTTAAGCTGACGGGTCAGCACCTCCACCTGCAGGCGGCTCTTGGCGAAGATAATGCTCTGCACATCGTTTCGCACCAGCATGGTCGCAATTTTCCGCGTTTCAGCCAGCACGCCCCGGCGAATGCCCAGCTGCGCGTTGACGACGGGCGGATTGTAGAAAATATAATGCTTCTCGCCCGCCGGCGCGCCGTTTTGGTCAATCAGGCGCACCTCGCGGCCAATCAGCGTCTCGGCCAGCTCCTTGGGGTTCTGAATCGTCGCCGAGCAAAGAATAAACTGCGGATGGCTGCCGTAGAATTCGCACAAACGAAGCAGCCGCCGCACGACGTTGGCCAGATTGCTGCCGAACACGCCGCGATAGGCGTGGATCTCATCGATGACGATGAATTTCAAATTTTCAAACAGCTTCACCCATTTGGTATGCTGCGGCAAAATCCCGCTGTGCAGCATATCCGGGTTCGTCACCACCACGTGCCCCGCCTGCCGCACCGCCCGGCGCGCCGCGGCGGGCGTATCGCCGTCATAGGTATAGGTTTTGACGTCGACCTGCATCTCTTCGATCAATTCATATAATTCGCTCACCTGATCCGCTGAAAGCGCCTTGGTCGGGAACAGGTACAGCGCGCGCGCGTCAGGATTGCGTAAAATTTCCGCCAGCACGGGAAGATTGTAGCAAAGCGTCTTGCCGGAGGCCGTCGGCGTAACGACGACATAATCGGCTCCCTCGCGCGCAGCCTCAAAGCACGCGGCCTGATGCGTATAGAGACGCTGCACCTTGCGGCGCGCAAGCGCTGCGGGAAGGCGCGGGTCGATGTCGGCCGGCCACGGGGCATACTGCGCCGCTCGCGGCGGAATCATCCTCCACGCGGTCACGTTCTCCATAAATTCCGAAGTTTCCTTCAGTCTTTCCAGCAGCTGCGGCAGGTTCAAGGCGCATTCCTCCCCTCTTTTTTATTATACCTGTTCCCCGCGCCCTTGACAAGGCGGCTTTTGAGCGTTAGCCTATAAAAAAACATTCACGCCTGCGCGGCATGCGAACCGATCGCCGGATTGCGTCGTCTAATTGGCAGAAGGGAGGGGAAGGCCATGCGGCAGGAGGAATTTGTCGCCTGCGTCGAGGGAATGGAGCGCGCGCTTTATCGCGTGGCCAAGACCATCCTGCGTTCGGACGCCGACTGCGCCGACGCGGTGCAGGAAGCGCTGCTCAAGGGACTGCGCGGCGCGGAACGGCTTCGCTGTCAGGAATATTTCCAGACATGGATGACGCGCATTTTAATCAACACCTGCAAGGATCTTTTGCGCAGGCGAAAACGCACGACTACCGTGGCGCTGCCCGAAAGCTATCCCGCGCCCGACGGACAGGAGCAGCGCGAATTATACGACGCGCTTTCCGCCATGGATGAAAAGCTGCGTCTTCCGCTTGTGCTGCATTATCTGGAGGACTTCTCCGTGCGCGAAATCGCGCAGATGCTCAAAACGCCGGAGGGCACCGTCAAGCGAAGGCTCTGGCTCGCGCGCAACGCGCTGCGACAATCGCTGACCGAGGAGGCAATATAACATGAGCAACGATGAAAAGCTGAAAAGCACGCTGGAAAAAGCCTTCCCGGATACGCCGGAGATTTTTCACCGCGCGCTGCAACGCGCCCTGCAAGGCGAACCGGCGCCAAAGCGCGGGCCGCGCCGCCGCGGCATGCTGCGCCTTGCGCTGTGCTGCGCGCTGCTGCTGGCGGTGTGCACCGTCTCGCTGGCGGTCGCCAATCACTACGGCGTGCTGAATTTCGACGCAGGATGGGATGAGCACTACTATTTCACCCTTCCCGAGGCACAGGGGATGATTCGCTACGACCTTTGCCAGGTGCAGGTCGGCGATACGCTCTGGCGCGTAAAGGAATCCGTTTACGACGGCCGCGTGCTGCGCGTGCTCTATTCAGTGCGCGACCTGAACGCGGACGCGCCCTGCGCGGCGGATCAGGACCCTTGGGCGGCGTACAGCGCGCTGACGTCGCGCGAAGGGGTGGCGCTGGCATGCGACGGAAACGGCGAAATCTTCGTCAACGGGCACGGCGTGAATCTGGAAGCCGTCAATATGCGTCTCGGCGCGGAAAATGGAGAAATCGAGGGCTGGCTGGATTGCAGGATGAGCTACTACGACCCGGCCACCGGCACTTGGCCAAGCATTCAGGCAACCGGCGATATGCTGGTTGAGATGCCGTTCGTATTTTCCCGGGAAAGGAGCGCGCAGGAGGCCGACAGGCTCGCCTTCACCCTGCAGGCAGGCGACGCGGCCACCGCTTATGCGCTGGCGCTTCCCGAAAGCACGACGCTGCAAACCGGCGCCGTCTTCACCTTTACCGACCTGCATTTCTCCCCCGCCAACGTTTTCGTCACCTATCAGGTATACGTCCCCGCGCGGAACCTCCCCGCCGTCATGCCGAAGGACGACGAATCTGCCGAATACTGGGACATGCTGCTGCAGCTTCCCGAAATGCGCATGCTCATGTCGGATCGGCTGGTCAATGAAAAAGGCGAACAGCTCGGCGTCAGCCGCGACGGCTGGGTTCGCCCCATTTTGCAGCCCGACGGCAGCCTGAAGATCGAAAGGCATTTTGAGTCCGCGCCGAGCACCCTGTATACCCCGACCATCTACCTGATGCTGGGCGATGAAAAAATCGCCATACCGATGCGCTATCAGGCAAAATAGTTATCGTTTTCCCCTTTTTTGCAGGAACAAACGTCCCGCGCACCGAATGGAGTAGCCATACGGGACGTTTGTTCGTTTTATGTCCGGCAAGAGGGGGATGCTTGTATGCGCGACGTTCTTTTCACGGTGCTTTGTTCAATCGGGACGGCAACATGCTATTTGCTTTATCAATACTTCAAATATCGCGACGCGCGCCATCGTAAAGCCGCGCTTTTCTTTAAGGGCACGGCGACGCTGTTCGCAGCGGTGCTGGCGGTATACGGCGCGGCCGCTTATCCGGGCGCGGGGCAATGGCTGATCGCGGCGGGGCTGGTCGTCTGCGCCGCGGCGGACGTTGCGCTCGACGTTCGCTTCCTGCCCGGCATGGCGCTCTTTGGACTTGGCCATGTGCTTTACTGCACCGCGTATGTTTTTCGCGGGCAGCCCCGCCTTGAAAGCCTGATCGTCTTTTCCGTGCTGGCCGTCTTTTGCCTGATTCGCTACCCGAAGCTCAAAAAATACGCCGGCTCGAAAAGCCCGATTCCCTATCTTTGCTATGCGCTGCTGCTTTGCGCCATGCTGGGGCTTGCCGTATCCCAGCGCGGCATATTGCTCCTTGGCGCGGCATGCTTCGTTCTTTCCGATTCCATGCTGGCCTACCGGCTGATGATGAGGGTTCGCAGCCGCCCATACGATTATCTGCTGCTGCTGTTCTATTACGGCGGCCAGCTGCTCATTGGCGCATCCAATGTCTGGGGATGAATTTTCCCTGCCTCCCGGCTTTACTTTCCATGCGCAAAGTGCTATGATGCATGCGGAATCATCCAAGCCGGGAGGAGCCTATGCAGCAGATTGCCACTACGCTGGACGCGGTTTGTCTGGCCGCGCAGATCATTCTGGAAAACGGCGGCGAAACCTATCGCGCCGAAGAAACGGTTGAAAGAATGTGCCGCGGCCTGGCGATTCCGCACGTCGATGTGTTTGCGCTGCCCACCGGCCTGATGCTGACCCTGACCACGGAGGACGACGCCTCCATCAGCCGTATTGTGCGCGTGCGCGAGCGATCCATTAACTTGGCGCGCATCGACCGCTGCAACGCGATATCGCGGCAGGTTGCGCAGGGCAAGCTGCCCGCTCAGGACGCGCTGGAGCGCCTGACGGAAATACGCTCCGCGCCCCTGCCTCATCCGCTGCTTCTGATTCTGGCCAGCTGCGCGGCTGCGGGCGCGTTTTCCATCATGCTGGGCGGTCAATGGCTCGACGGCGGCGTGGCGTTTATTTGCGGCGCGCTGACACAGCTTGTTACGCCGGCTTTAGGGCGGCGGCGCGTGCCCGCGCTGGTTTCGGGGCTGATTGCCGCCGCGCTGGCCACGCTGCTAACGCTCCTGATCGGCCTTTTCCTGCCCGGCCTGCATATTGAGCCGATTCTCAGCGGTACGATTATGCCGCTGCTTCCCGGCCTTGCCACCACCAACGCCGTTCGCGATACGATGCGGGGCGATTTGGTGTCGGGCGGCGCGCGTATTATTGAGGCCATTCTCTGTGCAATCACGCTGGCGGCAGGAATCGGCATCGTATTATCCATTTGGGGAGGACTTGGCTTATGAGTTGGCCGGTGCAATTGACCGCGTGTTTTTTAGCCTCCATCTGCTTTTCCGTGCTGCTGAATCAGCCGCGCCGTACCATTCTGGTCAGCGCGCTGATCGCCACCGCCGGTTACGCCCTTTTCCTCTTTCTGGGGGAAGGCACCATGGCGTATTTCGGGGCGACGCTGCTCATGGGCATATCGTGCGAAATTTCCGCGCGCATTTTCAAGCGCGCTGCCACGTTGTTTATCACCAGCTCGCTCATTCCGCTCGTTCCCGGCATAGGGCTGTACCGCACCATGCGCTACGCCATCGAGGGCGATTACGCGCAGGCGGTAACCGTCGGCATGTCCACGCTGCTGGGCGTGTTCGCCATCGCGCTGGCGCTCACGTTTTCCTCCATTCTGTTTTCCGGCTTTCACCGCCTGCATCCCGACCGCGGGAGGACGCTATGATTACGCATCGCCTTTATCTGGCCGTAACGGACGTGGAGGGGCCCTCTCGCCTTTTCCTGCAGGATGAACGGTTTGTGCTGCTGGGCGCGGCGGCGGATTATTCCGCCGCTCTGCGGGATATCTGCACCCTATCGCCCGATCTGGCGCTCGTGGATACCACACTGTGCGGCGGCGACGGCTTTTCCCTGCTGGATGAGCTGGCGCATGCGCTGGTCGTCCCGCCGCGCATCCTGTTTCTGCAGCGGCTGGAGGGCGACGCATGGCACGAGGCCGCCTTCCATCACGGCGCAGACGACGTTATTCATTATCCCTGCCCGGACGTTTTGCTGCTTACACAGGCCATAGAAACCGCCATGCTTCCTCTGCCGGCGCTTGCCCAGAAAAGCGAAGCGGCGCGGCTTGCCTGCAGCGGCGCGCTGCTCGAGCGGCTGGGCGTGTCCGCCCGGCTGAAGGGCTTTTCCTATCTTCAGCAGGCCGCCGCATGGGGCGCATGCGCGCCGCAGCTGCTTACAGCCTGCCGCGACCGGCTGTATCCCGCGCTGAGCGGCGTATTTCACAGCTCCCCCGCCGCCATTGAAAAAGCTATTCGAACCGCCATCGAGGCCACGTGGCTGCACGGCGACCTTTCGGCGATCACGGCGCTCTTTGGCCTTTCGGTTGACGCCGATAAGGGAAAGCCGACCAACGCAGCCTGTATCGCCATGCTGAGCACGCATATCCGAAACGCATTGGAAAAGGAAAGACTTGCGCAATAAAGCATCGCTTGTCTGTATTCACCGCGTGTCAGGCTGCCCTGCCCCGATAAAAATGAAAAGCATGCTATAATCAAAACCACCGGCTAAGCCGGAGGTATGCACCATGCCTTCAAGGCAATGATACCAGCCGCGCCTAAAGGCGCATTGAACAGTCCGGCAACCGCAGTACTTTCTCGGGCCGCCGCCAAAGCGGCCTTTTCTTATGCCTTGGAGTTCCTGCTGCCCGTAAACGGGTCTATGTACTCCTTGAAGGACAGCTGGTCCGCCATGATATCCTCGTCCAGCCGATGCCGGATGTATTCTGCAATTTTCTCTTTGTTCCGTCCCACCGTGTCCACATAGTACCCTCGGCGCCAGAAATGTCGATGCCCATGCTTGTACTTCAAGTTCGCATGTTCGTCGAATATCATCAATGAACTTTTTCCCTTTAGATATCCCCCAAACTGCGATACGCTGATATTGGGCGGTATGCTCACTAACATATGGATATGATCCGGGCATGCTTCTGCCTCGATGATTTCCACTTTCTTCATTTCGCATAGCTGCCTGATTATCCTTCCTATATCTGCCTTGATTTGCCGATATACCACCTGCCGCCGATACTTTGGTGCAAATACGATATGGTATTTGCAATTCCATTTCGTGTGTGATAAACTACCATTGTCATTTGTCATAAATGACCCGCCTCCTTTGCTTTTGCTGCGGTTGCCAGACCTGCTCTCATTATAGCAAAGGAGGCGTTTCCTGTATCTTAAATTCTTCCCTCTCACCAGCTCTGCTGGTGGTTTTCTTCTTCGCTGAAGCGACAGCAAAAAGGAGGATTCTCTGCACAGAGAATCCTCCTTCACATATAGAGCTTCTGGCTTACGCCGTAATCTCAATCACCTGTCCGGGGCGATGCGGCAGCGCCCGGCCGTCCCACAGGCGCAGCACGCCCTCCGCGTCGCAGACAAACGTCGCCTTGGTCAGCCTGCCATCCTGCCAGCTGATATCCAGCGTATAGCCGCCGCGGGTACGCAGGCCGTGAACTGAGCCGTTTTTCCAGCTTGAAGGCAGCGCGGGCAGCAGCCGAATGAAGCCCTCGTGGCTCTGCACCAGCATTTCGGCAATACCAGCGCCGCCGCCAAAGTTGCCGTCGATCTGGAAGGGCGGATGATTATCCAGCAGGTTGCTCAGCGTCGATTTGGCCAGCAGCGCCTGAACGTTTTCGCCGGCCTTCTCGCCATCCAGCAGGCGCGCCCACAGGCAAATAATCCACGCACGGCTCCAGCCTGTATGACCGCCGCCGTTGCTCAGGCGCTTTTCCAGCGTCGCGCGCGCCGCGGCGAAATATTCCTTCTGCCCCGGCAGAATCTGCGCCGCGGGATACAGCGCGAAAAGGTGCGAAATGTGGCGATGCCCCGGCTCGCATTCGGTGTATTCGCGCAGCCATTCCTTCATCGTGCCGTCCTCGCCGATTTGCAGCGGCTCAAGCCGTGCGCGCAGCGCGGCATACTTTTCCGTATCCGCGCCCAATGCCTTTCCGCCCTCGATCAGCGCAGTAAAGAGCGCATAGAGAATTTGCCCGTCCGTGGCCGCGCAATCCGTCATGGTGCCCTCGGAGCCGTTCGCGGCGCGATACGTGTTTTCCGGCGAGGACGAGGGGCTGACGCTCAAATGCCCATCGCGAGATTCCACCATCGTGTCTTCAAAGAACAGCGCGGCCTCCTCGAGAATCGGGTAATACTTGCGCAGGAACGCCTTGTCGCCGGTATACTGATAATGCTCATAGATATGCAGCGCCAGCCATGCGCCGCCAAACTGCCAATAGCTGGCGGGTAAATATTCATCCTGCGGCACGCAATCGCCCCAGATATCCGTGTTGTGGTGCGCAACCCAGCCGCGCGCGCCGTACATTTCCCGCGCCACATGACGGCCATTGGGCGCCATACGCTGCAGGTGGTCAAACAGCGGCATTTCCATTTCGGAAAGGTTCAGGATGTTGACCGGCCAATAGTTCATTTGAATATTAATGTTAATGGTATAGCGGCTGCCCCACGGCGGCTGCATTTTTTCGTTCCAGATGCCCTGCAGATTGGCCGGCAGGCTACCCGGCCGCGAGGAGGACATGAGCAAATAGCGGGAGAAGGCGAAATACTTGTTAATCAGCCCCAGATCCTGCGCGCCGTCGCGAACGGCCTGCACGCGCTCGTCCGTCGGGATGCTTTCGCGCTCCGCGTCGGCCTCAAGCCGCAAGCTGCAGCGCCCCATGATTTCCCGCACATCCGCCTGATGCGCCTCCAGCAGCGCGTCATAGCCCAGCTTCTCGGCTTCATCCAAACGGCGCAGCACCTCGGCCAGCGGATCCTCATAGCGAAAGGACGTCGCCGCGGCAAGATAGAGCGTGTAGCGCTCCGGGCAGAAAAGCGTATTGCCAATCAGCCCCGTATCCGCTTCCGCGGCGCGCAGGGCAAAGGCATAGCGAATGCCGCCGTCGGACGCCTGTCCGATGATGGCGATCGTGCGCGCGTCCACGCAGAAGGATTTCCCCGTATACGCGCCGCGGCGAATCGTCGCGCGGACCGGCATGCCGCTTCCCCGCACGGCCAGCACCTGATGCGGACAGGAAATAAAGCTTTCACGGAAAATGTCCGCGCCCTGCAGCCGATAAGACACCGTGTGCGTCGCCGTGTCCAGATCCAGCGCGCGGCGATAATTGTCCACAGGCTTTTCCCAACGCGAAAAATCGCGTCCGGCAAGCGTACAAAATGCATTTTGGGTAATCATCTGTTGTCCCGGCTGGTATTGCTGGATAACCAAATCGCCCAACGGCTCATAATGGCGCTGCTCATCCGGAAGGCCGGAAAGGGCGACCTCGGAAAGCTGCTGCGCTTCTTCGATATGATCCTCGCGCAGCAGACGGCGAATTTCGGGCAGATACCGCTTTGCGTCCGGGTTCACACGATCCTGCGGGCCGCCGGACCAGACCGTGTCCTCATTGAGCTGATACCGGTCCACCGTGGTGCCCCCATAAATCATCGCGCCAAGCGTTCCGTTTCCCAAGGGCAGCGCTTCGTTCCACACCGCCGCCGGGGATTGGTACCACAACGTGTGCTCCATTGCCTGTTCATCCTTTCGTAGCAAGGCTGAAAGCCGTTCTTTTATAGCTTTTACGCGTGGCTCAATTATAGCATGGTTCCATCTGTCTGGCAACAGAAAACATGCTTGCAGACGCATATAATAGCTGCTATAATGTTCCGGAGGAAGTGATCTTGATGGAATTCTTTGCCGCGGCGGCCTTTGGACTGGAGGGGCTGGTCAAGCGTGAATTACAGCATTTGGGGATAGAAGGTAAGGGCGAAACCGGCGGCGTACGGTTTCAGGCCACGCCGGCACAGGCCTTTGCCGCCAATCTCTGGCTGCGCACGGCGGATCGCGTATGGCTGATTGTGGGGGAAGCGAAGGTTTCAACCTTTGACGAGCTGTTTGAGTTTGTGAAAGCCCTTCCATGGGAGCGCTTTTTGCCCCGCGACGCGCGCTTTCCGGTCAGCGGCAAATGCGCGCGCAGTCAGCTCATGAGCGTGCGGGATTGCCAGTCCATCACCAAGAAGGCCATCGTGGAGCGACTTAAGCGCGCCTATAAAATCAACTGGTTCGAGGAAACCGGCGCGGAATACGCCGTGGACGTTTCGCTGCACGGCGACGTCGCTCGATTGGCGATCGACACCAGCGGAACGGCGCTCAACCGCCGCGGCTATCGCACATGGAACGGCGAAGCGCCGCTGCGCGAAACGCTGGCCGCTGCGCTGGTAATGCTTTCGCCCTTCCGGGACGACCGGCCGTTGTGGGACGCCTGCTGCGGAACAGGAACGCTGCTGATCGAGGCGGCGTATTGGCGCGCGCACCGCGCCCCCGGCCTCACCCGCGGCTTTGCCTGCGAAAAATGGCCGCTGTTCCCGGCGCAGGAAACAGCGCGCATCCGCGCCGAGGCGGAAAGCCGCGTGGATTTGAGCCGAATCGGCATGCTGGGCGGAAGCGATATCGACAAGGATGCGCTCAAGCTCTGCAAACGCCATGTGCAGCAGGCCGGGCTTGGCGGCCGCGTGACCATCACGGAAAAGGATCTGCGCACGCTGAAGCTGGACGCGCAGCGCCCGTTTTTCCTCATGAACCCGCCCTACGGCGAACGGCTGGGCGACCGCAGGGCATGCGAAAAGCTGTATCACGATCTTCGCCTCCTCTACGACCGCCACGCGCCGTGCGGCATGGGTGTTATCACCGCCCATACGGGCTTCGAGCGCTGCTTCGGCAAGCGCGCCGCGCAAAAGCGCCGGCTGTATAACGGACGGCTGGAATGCGAATATTTACTGTACGGAGACGAAAAATGAATAGGCCGCAGGTCGTACTGATTACCGGCGCTTCCTCCGGCATCGGCAAAAGCGCCGCCAAGGCGCTGCTTTCGCGCGGACTGATTGTTTACGCCGCCGCCAGACGCACGGAGCGCATGCGCGATCTGGCGGCGCTCGGCGCGCGGGTGCTTCCCCTCGACGTAACCGACGAGTCGGCGCGCAGCGTCTGCTTTGAAGTCGTCCGGCGCGAGCAGGGGCGGCTGGACGTGCTGATTAACAACGCAGGCTATGGCTGCTGCGGCGCGATAGAGGACGTGCCGCTGAGCGAAGCAAAAAAGCAATTGGATGTGAATCTGCTGGGCGCAATGGCCATGGCGCAGCTGGCGCTGCCCCTCATGCGCGCGCAGGGCGGCGGACGGATCATCAATATGGCCTCGCTGGGCAGCCGCGTCTGGTTCCCGTACTGCGGCTGGTATCATGCCAGTAAATTTGCCATCGAGGGCGTTACGCATTGCCTAAGGATGGAGGCGGCGCCGTTCAGCGTTCGCGTCGTGCTGATTGAGCCCGGAGCAATCGCCACAGGCTGGGGGAAAATCGCCGCAGACAGCCTGATAAAGGCCTCCGGACACGGCGCGTATGCCAAGGAAGCGATGCATTTCGCCGCCCGGCTGCGCCTGCATTATCAGACCGGAAAATGGCTGACAAGGCCGGAACGCGTGGCGGACTGCATTTGTCGCGCCGCTTTGAGCCGCCATCCCCGAAGCTGCTATCATGTCGGCTTGGGCAGCGCGTCCGCGCGCGTAGCAAGAGCGCTGTTGGGCGCGCGCGGCTACGACGCCTGCGTTCGCTTCGCCATCCGCCATTTCATCTAAACGCCGCCAAGACCTTCGGCGGGATCAGCCTGCGCGGCCGCGCGCTTTTCCGCGCCCGCATTCATCGCATATAAAATCCGCGCCCGCTTCAAAGGAAACGGACGCGGATCTGCGTGTCAAAAATCTACGTTTTTGACACGCTCCATGCAGGGATGAACTCCTTCCTCCTGCAGGATAAGGCTGTGGAAGGGCTTTTGCTGCGCAAACGCTCTGCAAAACCTCCCCGCCCGGCCAAGCCCGGCGATACGAATGAAAATGAAGGGCTGGCCGCCCTTCGTGCATCCCGCAAGCTTGCCTTTCGCTTTTTGACACGCTGAGCCGCGGCTGCTTCAAACGAAACGGTCGCGGCTTTGTTTGTTTCACATCGTTTCGCTTTCCGTCATCCTTCAGTGGACGCAGCGCTATCGGCACAGGCGCTCCGGCTCCTCTCCGCCGGCATTGGCACTATCGGTTCTGCGTGCCGACATAAATCACCGCCTCGCGCGCCTTACAGGTATCGCGGCTCACCAGCGTCTCCTCCGTCATAACGCCGTTTCCCCAGCGCTGCAGGTACGTTTCGTTGATATAGCCGCCGCGCGCCTTGCGCGCTTCGTATTCCTCATCCTTATAGATGACGTACTGCTGATTTGTGTCCTTTATGGTGGTGACGGTAAGCGGTGCGGGGATCGTTTCCACCGTGATCGTGCGCAGCTTATAAGATACGCCGTCACCCAGCGAAGGACCGTAGATGCACACGACGCACTGGTAATTGTTCTTGCCGATTTGCTCCACCTTCGCGGTGATATAAATTTTTCCGTCCGCGTTATTCTTGAAAGCAAAATCAATCTTCCGGTCGCGGGAATAGTAAACCGTCGCATCCTGCCCGAAGGTGGTATAGCTGACGGCGTCCGCATGCGGCGTGCGCTTGGTAATCTGCATGCCGGACGTCAGCGCCGCCAGATACACCGTCGTGCTGGCCTGACACACGCCGCCGCCGGTGTTCCATTCCTCCATGCCGTTGGCATATTCAATGGCGTACTGATAGCCCCGGCTATAGCTGCGCTCTCCCACCAGCGTGTTAAAGCTCACGCTTTCCCCCGCCTCCAAGGTCAGCCCGTTATAGTTGGAAAGCGCCAGCCGGATATTATCCGTGCGCGCTGCCGTGGACTGCTTGGAAACCGGCGTAACGCCCTTGCCGCGCAGCGCGACCGTTTTTCGAACGTCCGCCTCCGTCACGGTGGGATACAGCGTTTCGGGCGTCATTTCCAGCGCGCCGGAGCTTCCGCTTGCCGCCATTTCAAGAACAGTCGCCTTCGCGGCCGCCACGTCCAACGCCATGCCGGTGCTTTCCTGCTGAATGATGAAAGGATCGTCGGCATTCGGGTCAAAATAAACCAGATGCGCATCCGTTGCGGGATAGGAAATATTCTGCCCGATGACCGAGAGAATCTCATCCAGCTTTTCGCCGGAAATATCGCTCTGCGTGGTAAAAACAGAATAGGGCTTCAGCCTCAGGCTGTCGATATCGTCTTTTTTATCGCGCAGCGAGCCGGTATGCCCCAATTGAAAGGCGGTCTCCAGCTGCTTATAAACCGCCGCAATATCCGTCTGAGCGCCCAGCATGGCATAATTCAGCGTGGTAAACACATGGCCGCGATAGGTCAGCTGCAGGCTCCAGCTATTTTGCCGGGCGTTGACATTAGCCAGCACGGCGTCGATGGCCTGCTGCGGCGTCATTCCGCCCAGATGAATGCCGTCGACATAGACGTTATCAAGGTACACGCCCTGAACGCTTTCAACCTCGCGCTGCAGCGCATTCTGGCGGATAACCGACGAAATCACCAGCGCCGCAATCGCCGCCAGCAGAACCATGACGACCGCCAGCAGCATTTTCGCGCCGCGTCGGGGGCGGCGTTTTCCTCCATGCGGCTGCGGCGCTGGCTCCGGCGGCGGACGATAGCCCTGATAGTACATAACGATACTTCCTTTATTCCTTCATTCCCACACAGCCTTGAAAAAGGCAAGAAAGGCACAGGCCGCGCCCGAGCATTACCTGCCCGGCGCAGCCTGCGCGCTTATTCCGCCGTCGTTTCCGTGGCGGGCGCTTCATCCATGAAGCGCAGGAAATCCGCGCGTGTTACGGTTTCCTTTTCAATCAGCATTTGCGCCAGTCCCTGCAGCTTATCCATGTGGCCGCCCAGAATATCAAGCGCGTTTTTGTATTCCTTTTCCAGAATCGCGCGCACCTCTTCGTCAATCAGCGCGGCGGTTTCCTCGCTGTATTCGCGGCTCTGGCCAAACTCCATGCCCACAAAAATTTCCTGATCGCTGCCAAGGTATACCGTCCCCAGCCGCTCGCTCATGCCGAATTTTGTAACCATCGCGCGCGCAAGCTCCGTCGCCCGTTTCAGGTCGCTCACCGCGCCGGTGCAGATATCCTCCTGCGTCAGGCTTTCCGCCGCGCGGCCGCCCAGCGTCATTGCGATGGTCTGCAGCAGCTTCTGCTTGCCCTGATGATCCATTTCCTTTTCCGGCAGCGACAGCGTCATGCCGGCCGCCTGACCGCGCGGCACGACGGTAATCATATGCACATCGTCGCAAAGCGGCAGGAAATGCCCGACAATCGCGTGCCCGGCCTCATGATAAGCCGTAATCCGGCGATCCTCCTCAAGCACCTTATGGCTGCGCTTTTCAGGCCCCATCTGAATACGCTCGACAGCCTCGATCAGGTCGCTCTGCTCAATCTCGGCGGACTTACGGCGCGCAGCCTGAATCGCGCCCTCGTTCATGATGTTTTCCAGATCCGCGCCGGTAGCGTAGGGCGTGCGCTTGGCGATGTTTTCCAAATCAACGTCCGCAGCGAGCGGCTTGCCCTTGGCGTGCACCTTCAAAATCTCCACGCGGCCGTTCATGTCGGGGTAATTGACGGTTACCTGACGGTCAAAGCGACCGGGACGCAGCAGCGCCGGATCCAAAATATCCCGCCGGTTGGTGGCCGCCATGACGATTACGCCCTCGTTGGCGGTAAAGCCGTCCATTTCGACCAGCAGCTGGTTGAGCGTCTGCTCGCGCTCGTCATGGCCGCCGCCAAGCCCCGCGCCGCGATGGCGACCCACCGCGTCGATCTCGTCGATGAAAACGATGCTGGGGGCGTTGCGCTTCGCCTGCTCAAACAGGTCGCGCACACGGCTGGCGCCGACGCCGACGAACATTTCCACAAAATCCGAGCCGCTGATGGAAAAGAAGGGAACGTTGGCCTCCCCCGCCACAGCCTTTGCCAGCAGCGTCTTGCCCGTGCCGGGCGGGCCCACAAGCAGCACGCCCTTTGGAATGCGCGCGCCTAAATCCACATACGCCTTGGGGTTTTTCAGGAAATCGACGATCTCCCGCAGCTCTTCCTTTTCCTCGTCCGCGCCGGCGACGTTGGCAAAGGCAATTTTATTCTTGCTGGGGTCGACCATGCAGGCGCGGCTCTTGCCGAAGTTCATCACTTTTCCGCCGCCGCCCCCCTGCTGGCGCATGATGTAAAACCACATTCCTGCCAGCAGCAGCATGGGAATCATGTAGGGCAAAATTTCAAGATACCACGGCGTTACGGCCGGCGCCAGATATTCGATCTCAAAATCCAAATCATGCACGCTGATCTGTTCAACGTCCAAGCCCTGCTTCTTCGCCGCCATTTTCAGCACGGTATCGTAAAAATCGCCGCCGATGGTGGTTTCAAAATCATAAGCGCGGTGCGCCGCGTAATCGGCCAGCGAAACCCGGCTATCCTTCTTATAGCGCCCGATCAGGCTGGTTCCGCGAATAGACACGCGGTCGACATTGCCCTTTTCAATTTCGGCCAACAGCTGCGGATACTCAATCCGCCGGTTGTCGGCGTTCAGGCCGCCGGACAAAATGACAATCAGGAATATAAAGGCGGCGATCATGAAGGCATAGCCCAGCAACCCTCGAGATACTTTTCGCAAATTCTCGTCCTCCTAAAGGCTGACGGCGCTTTCTGAGCCGATAGCCTGTTGATGATTATACCACGAAAAGTCGTACAATGGCAATCGTCTTGTTCGTTATTTCGTGTAAATTTTCGGATCCAGCACGCCGATATCGGGCAGATTGCGATATTTTTCGTCATAGTCCAGCCCGTAGCCGACCACGAAAGCGTCCGGAATGTTAAAGCAGGAATACTGCACCTCCAGCGGCGCCTTGCGGCGCGCGGGCTTATCCAGCAGCGTCACGATCGAAATGGACGCGGCGTTGCGGCGCTCCAGCACGCCCTTGAGATAGGAAAGCGTCAGGCCGGTATCGACAATATCCTCAACCACCAGCACATCCTTGCCGCCCACGTCGCGATCCAGATCCTTCAGAATCCGCACCACGCCGGAGGATTTCGTGCTGCTGCCGTAGCTGGAAATCGCCATGAATTCTGTGGTAACGGGCAAGTCAATTTCACGCAGCAGGTCGGCATAAAACATCACCGCGCCCTTGAGGATGCAGATCATGACCGGCTCCTTGCCCCGAAAATCGCGCGTCAGCCGCGCGCCCATTTCCTTCACAGCCTGCGCGATCTGCTCCCGCGTCAAAAGCACCCGTTCCAAATCCTGATACAGCTTAGCGTTCGTATCCATGCTTCATTTTCTCCTTCAAAAAATCATTTCATTCCCAGCCACGGGTCGGGCAAAGCGCCGTGATAGACCAGCATGACCGCCTCCTCGCCCGCCCGCACGCGCGCCTCCTCGCCCGGGCCGACGCCAACGGCCCATATTACGCGATCGCCGCGGCACAAAAGCGGGATATAATCACGGAACGGTCTGTCAATCTTCTTATCGACAAAATAGTCCTGCAGCGTTTTTTCCCCGGGCGCGCCCAAGGGACGGATCCTGTCCCCCGGCCTGCGAAAGCGCAGGGTGCAGCCCACGGCCAGCGCCTTAGGCACAGCCTGCCGCCAAACGCCGTCGCCGCGATCATTTCCCGCCGCGCTCAGCGTCACCCTCCCCATCACGCCGGGCTCTGCGACCGGCGGCAGAAAATGCAGGCGTTTCTCGGTCGTCAGGCTTCGCCAGCCGCCCGGCAGGTTCACCGTCTCCCCGCGTTGCGCCGCCAGCAGCGCTGCCGTTTTATCATAATCCAGCGCAACGGGCGAAGCAAGGCGAAGCGCCCGCCTTTGCAGCGAAAGCGGGAGGGCCCGCAGCGGCTCGCGAAGGATGAACCGGCACGGCGCGGCGAGCGACGCCCTCGCCCGCACAAAATCCGCCGCCATGGCGTTCAGATCGGCGTCCTCCTGCCGCAAAAGCTCCGCCGCGCGGCCGATAGCCTCCTCGCACGCCGGCGCGCGCAATCGCATCGCCGGCAGCACCCTGTGCCGCACATAGTTGCGAAGGTACTTCTCCTGCGCGTTGCTCGTATCCTCGCGCCACAAAACGCCCTCCGCGCGCAGAAACGCCCGGAGCATATCCGGCGAAACCGTCAGAAACGGCCGCCAGAGGCGCATGCCGTCCGCTTCGCGCGATGAAACCTCCGCCATGGCCCCAAGGCCCGTCGCGCCGCTTCCGCGCATCAAATGCAAAAGCACCGTCTCGGCCTGATCCCGCGCATGATGCGCCAGCGCCAGCGCGTCGGCCGACACATCGCGATAGACCTGCGCCAGCGCCGCATACCGCGCGATTCGGGCGGCGTTTTCGCCGCTTCCGGAAACCGTAACCCGGCATACGCGGCAGAAAAGCCCCAGCCGCGCCGCTTCAGCCTCCACCAGCGCGGCGTCCTGCCCTGCGTCGGGGCGCAGTCCGTGGTCGACATGAACGACAAACAGCGCAGGCCCCTCCGCCGCCGACAGAAGAGCCAGCACATGCAGCAGGGCCATGGAATCCGCCCCGCCGGACACCGCCGCCAGCAGCCGCCGCGGCCTTCCGGCGCGCAGCCATGATTCCCGCGCGCGCCGGAGCAAAAGCACTCTTGCGTTCATACGCTTGCTATTGTAAACCGCAACACGCCGAAACGCAAGGGGTTCCGGCGTTTTTTCATACTTTTGTACCATTTTATGTCTTGCTCCGCCATCCTCCCGCCACAGACAACACAGGAAACGGCCGCCGGACATATGATGCAGTATCGCCAATCATGAGGAGGGTTCAACATGCGGATTTTTCTGGGGGGCGCAGGCGAGCGCGAGCGCTGCTTTTCCCGTTTGGCGCAGTCGCGCGGCCACACAATCGTAACGGAGCAGCCCTTTGACGCTGCCGTGCTGGCGCTGCCCGTTTCGCAGCTTCCGCCGCAGGCGTCGGCATGGCCGGAGGGCGTGCGCGTGGTATGCGGCCGGATGGACGGCGAATCGGCGGCGCTTGCGCAGGAACGGCGGTTTTGTCTGCTGCCCGTGCTGTCGGACGCGGCCTATACGCAGGAAAACGCCCTGCTGACGGCGGAGGGGGCGCTTTACGCCGCCATGGGCGCGCAAAAGCGCGCGATTGCCGGCAGCAATTGTCTGGTCATCGGCTACGGCCGCATCGGCACGGCGCTCACGGGCATGCTGCGCGCGCTGGGCGCGCATGTTACGGTTGCCGCGCGCAGGGCGGAAAGCCGCGCTGCGGCGGGCGGCGAAACCGTCGATATGCAGGGGCTTGCCGACGCGCTGCCCCGCGCGGACGTCGTTTTCAATACCGTCCCCGCGCAATTGCTGAACGAAACCCTGCTCAGACGCGCGCGAAAGGACGCGCTGCTGATCGAGCTGGCCAGCCCGCCCTACGGCATGGATCTGGACGCGGCCAAGGCGCTGGGGCTGCGGTGTCTGCTGGAAAGCGGCGTGCCCGGACGCTATTGCCCCGAATCCGCCGCGCAGGCCCTGCTGAATTATGTAGAAAGAAGGTGCGGGCATGTCTAAAACAAGAATCGGCTTTGCCCTGACGGGCTCGTTTTGCACATTCAAAAAAGTATTTTCGGTCATTTCGGCGCTTGCCGAGGCCGGTTACGACATAACGCCCATTCTGTCCTATGCCGTCAACCGCTACGACACGCGGTTTTTCCTTCGTTCGCAGGTTGCGGAAGCGCTTGAGGCCGCCTGCGGCAGGCCGCCGCTGGTTACCCTGCCGCAGGTTGAGCCCATCGGCCCGAAGAAGCTGCTGGACGCGTATATTATCGCGCCCATGACCGGCGCGTCGCTCGGCAAATTTGCCAACGGAATTTTTGATACGCCCGCGCTGCTGGGCGCGAAATCCCACTTGCGCAACGACCGTCCCGTGCTCATCGCGCCCTCCACCAACGACGGCCTTGGCGCGGCGGCGCAAAATATCGGGAAGATTTTGGGCATGCGCAACGTTTATTTTGTGCCCTTCGGTCAGGACGACCCTATCGGCAAGCCGCGCTCGCTGGTCGCGGATTTTGATAAAATTCCCGAAGCGCTGGCAAGCGCGTTGGCCGGCGCGCAGATGCAGCCGATCCTGCTGGGGAGCTTGAAAAAGGAAGCCAAATGAGCTATACTATACGAATGGAGGGATCCTATGAAACACCGATTCGCTTTTCTCGCCGCGGCGCTTTTGCTTTTGTCGCTGTGCGCGCCAAACGCGCCCGCGGAGGATACTTCGGCGCTGCGCGTCGCATGGGTAAGCCTGACCGGCCCTGCGGACAGCCTGATTACCTATCCCACTTTGGAAGCGGAAAGCGACGCTGACCGCCCGATCACGGAGAAAATCAACGCCGCCATCGTGAAAAAGGCGCGCATTGACGAATATACGCGCCTGATGGATACCATCCGTGCGGGAAGCACGGGGCTGCGCCTTGAAGCAACGTACGCCCTTTCGGCTGACGCCGCCCCGGGCAAGGGCTTCATCAGCCTTGTCGTCAGCGCGTCGGGAAAGATGCTCTCCGGCCGCCCTTCACAGGTCTATTACCCCATGACGTTCGATCTGTCAACCGGCGAGGAGATCGGCTTTGACGCCCTGTTTTCCGATCCGGACGCAGCCAAAGCGTTCATCGAAGCGTATCTGGAGGATCAGGTTGCGCCTACCCTTTCCACTTATTTGGAAAACAGCGTGCTTTTCCCCGTTCCCTATGACTGCTTCGCGCTTTCCGGCCGCGGGCACATCACCTTTTACTATCCCCACGATCAGCTTTCCTTCCTCAGCGGCAGCGCGGGCGCGGTTTCGCTGCGCTACAGCGAGCTGTGGGAGCATGGGCTGGATACCTCGCCGGACGGCGTGCCCCTTCGCTTTGTCGAAACGGAAGCCGGCGCGCAGCCGCTTCTTTCCTCCGCGCGCGGCGCCGTCCAAGCCGGGGGCGATATTGCCGCCCGCTGCTGCGCCGGGCTTTTTCCGGGGCTGGAGGGCATAGCGCCCGTCTTGGGAACGCTTTTGAGCGATCTGGACGGCGCGAACGCCATCACGCTGGATTCGGAATATTTTCCGGGCGGCGCAAGCGTTGAAACCGAAAACCCGCTGCTGCGCGGAACGCTGCTGCTGACCGACGAAAACGAAGCGCTGCTGACCGGCCTGCTCTCCTCGCGCGTGGACGCGCCCGGCGTTATAACAGGAAAAACCACCCTGACGGAGGCCAAGGCGGCGTTGGGCGAGCCCGTCGCTGAAATCGCCATAGACGAGGAAACCGCCGAAAGCTGCCGCGTCTGCCCCGGCGTCGCCGCCGTATACCGCTTTGAGCAGGAAAACGCCGAGGCCGCCTATACGCTCTACGCCGATCGGGACGGCGTCGTTCAGTTCATTCAGCTGGAACGGCATTCCCGCCAATAAGCGATTCTCAGAAAGAAGGCCACTATGAGCGCAGCAACCGCAAGGAAGAAAAACCAGCCCGCCCTCGCCACCTCCGGCCGGGGCGCGGCTTTTTGCGTTACCTTCGGCATCGTATCCATCACGCTGGGCGCAGCATGGCTGCTCTCTTTGCTCTTTGACCGTGAAAGCTATGTGCTGCGTGAGCTTTGCCGCGCGCTGATGGGGCTCGCCGGGCCGCTTTGCTGGGGGCTGCCGTTTCTATTCATCTGGGGCGGCGTAAAGCTGCTGGTTTCCACGCGGCATGCCGTGGGCGCGCGAAATTTTCTGATTGTGGGCGCGCTTTATTGGCTGGCGCTGGCGTTTTGCGCGCTTTTGACCCGCGTATCCACCTCCAGCGGCCTGCAATCCTATATGGAATACGTAGGAAGACAAAGCTATCAGAGCATGCTTTCCGGCTACGACGGCATGGGCGCGTACCTGCATCAGGCTTACGCCCTGCGCAGCATGGGCGGCGGCATGATCGGCATGCTGCTGGCCTTTCCGGTTTGGAAGGGGCTGGGGCTGATCGGCGGCTGCCTGCTGATCGCGGCGGCGATGATCGTGCTGCTGTTCCTGCTGCTGCGCCTGAACCCGGGCGATCTGTTCCGCACCGTATCGGATAAAAGCGAAGCGCGCCGCGCCGCGCAGGAGCGGAAGCGCCGTGAGCGCGAACAGACAAAGAAGGCGAAGGAGGAAGCCGAGGCGGGCGTTTTTTCCGCCGATGCGCCGCCCCTTCAGGCCTTCCCGATGGAGCCCGTGCGCCCCGCGCAGACCGTCGCGCGCGAGGAAACGATTTGCGACGCGCCGGAGTATTATCAGCCTGCGCCGCTGTATGACACGCAGCCCGCGCCCGTTTCCCCGCCGCCGCAGGAGGAAGCGTTCTATCCCGTCCGGCCCGACCTGTACGACGAGCGTTTTCCACTGCATGACGCGCCTGTTCCCGCGATGGATCAGCCCGCGCCCGTTTCCCCGCCGCAGGAGGAAGTTGCAGCCCGCCCGGCTGACGTCCCCGCTTCCCCCGATGCGCCCGCTCCCACGGCGCAGGCGACTGAAGAGGACGAGTATTTTTCGCAGCCAAGGCAGCCTGCGTCCATTCCACAGCCGCCCACCGCCATGCCTCGCGATACGCGCCGCGCCACAGCCTCCCCCGCGCCCAAGCCCCCGGAAACGCGCCCTGCGGAAACCGTCCTTGACGACGCCCCGCCGTGGGACGAGCCGGAAACGCCCGTTCGTTTGCCGTCCGAGCAGCCGGGCGTTCGCCCTAAAGCGGCCAAGGACAAGCCCGTCGTGCGCGAATACGCCGCGCCCGTCCCCGCGCCTAAGCCGCAGGGCGATTGGGCCAGTCAGGTGCGCCAGCGCGAGGCCGAGCTCGCCATGCCCGAGCATACGACCGCCAAGGGCGATCCCAAGCCCGTCTACACCGACCCCGTCATGCCCATCACGGGCGAACGTATCGCCATCGTCCCCAAGGCCGCGCCGGCGCAAAGCGCGCAGACCAAGCTGGACGGCACAACGCCGCCCACGATTCATCAATCCAAAATGCCGCTTTCCGCGCCCTACACCCCCCCGCCCATTCGCCTGCTGAAGGAGATGCGCCATGTGCCCCAGCAGGACGCCGCGCAGGAGGATGAGCGCAAGGCGCAGATTATCGAGGGCACGCTGCGCAGCTTCGGCGTAGAATCCGAGGTCAAGCAGATCATGCACGGCCCGGCCATTACGCGCTTCGCCATTCAGATTGCGCCGGGCGTAAAGGTCAGCCGTGTCGCTAACACCGCCGACAATCTGGCGCTGGAGCTCAAGAGCAAGCACGTCCGTGTGGAAGCGCCGATTCAGGGCACCAATTATATCGGCATCGAGGTGCCCAACGCGCTCATCAGCCCCGTTTCGCTGCGCGAGGTGCTCGATAGCCCGGAAATGCGCGCCAACCCTTCGCCGCTCGTCGTCGCGCTGGGCAAGGATATCGCCGGCGCGCCGATTCTGTGCGACCTGAGCAAAATGCCGCATCTGCTCATAGCCGGCGCGACCGGCAGCGGCAAATCCGTCTGCATCAATTCCATTGTGTGCAGCCTTCTCTACCGCACCTCGCCCGAGCAGGTGCGCCTGATTATGATCGACCCCAAGCAGGTCGAGCTCAGCGTTTACAACAATATCCCCCACCTGCTCGTTCCCGTCGTCAGCGATCCGCGCAAGGCCTCCGGCGCGCTGGCATGGGTTGTGCAGGAAATGCTGGAGCGCTACGGCAAGTTCAGCGCCCAGAACGTGCGCAATCTGTCCGGCTATAACAAGGTCAATCAGGGAACCGATAAGGTGCTGCCCAACATCGTCGTCGTCATCGACGAAATGGCCGACCTGATGGAGGTTTGCCGTAAGGACGTGGAGGAATCCATTCGCCGTCTCGCCGCGCTGGCGCGCGCCGCGGGCATTTACATGGTGCTTGCCACGCAGCGCCCCTCCGTCGACGTCATCACGGGCGTAATCAAAAACAACATTCCCAGCCGCATCGCCTTCGCCGTCTCCTCCGGCACGGACAGCCGCACCATCATCGATATTAACGGCGCGGAAAAGCTGATGGGCAAGGGCGATATGCTCTATAAGCCCGCCGGAACGTCGCCGCTTCGCGTGCAGGGCTGTCTGGTCACGGACGACGAGGTCAACGCCATCACGGAATTCATCGCCAGCCGTTATCAAACCGATTACGATCCCAATATCATCGAGCATCTGGACAGCGCCGGCAAGGAGCAGAACGCGCCGGACGAAATCGGCGGCGAGGACGAGCCGGACGCCGCGCACGACGGCATCGACGACCTGCTGCGCGAGGCCATCGAAATGGCCATTGAGGACGGTCAGGCCTCCACCAGCATGCTTCAGCGGCGGCTGCGGGTCGGCTACGCACGCGCGGGGCGGCTGATCGACGAAATGGAAAAGCGCGGAATCGTCAGCCAATCCGAGGGCTCCAAGCCCCGCAAAACGCTCATCACGCGGGAGCAGTATTACGATTTATTCCGGGATGAGTGACCCTTCCCGGCCACCATCAGCAACCCGAAGCATAAAAGCCCCAGAAACGGATAGGCGATCGCGACAATGTCCTCAAAGCCGAGCAGCGACGTCGCCAGCGTCATGATGAACAGCAGCGTCCGGCATAATCGCCGGATGCTTTTTTCAACGATCAGATATAGCGCACGCAGCACGGCCAGCAGCGTCGTCACCACCGCCAGATACAGCGCGCCCGCCGCCAGATAATACCCCGGCTTCCCGAACGCACGCAGCAGCATGACGGTCGGCAGCGCCGCGTTCCTCAGCGCCTGCGCATGCGGAAGCAGCGCCGCGTTCCCAAGGCACAGAAGCCCGCCCAGCGCCAAGCCGCACCATGCCGCGCCGCGGCAGCGGCCTCGCGTCACACAGTGCGCCCCGGCCTCGCAAAGGATACCGGCTGACAGCATGACGTTCATTCCCGCATAAGCAAGCGCAAGCAAAACGCCTCGCGCATAATCCCACGGGGCAAGCGTCGTTTCCGCCGCCTCCGCTTCCACCGGAGCAACGCCCCTGCACAGGACGAAGGCGACGGTCAGCAGCGGAATCAACAGCCGCCCAAGTGCCTCCATCAGCCGCAGCGGACGCCGGATTGCCAGCAGGCACAGCGCGAGCGAAAGCGTCATCCCCATCCCCCGCGCATAACGCACAGGAACGGTCAGCGCGACCAATTCGCCGGCCGCCGCCGTCATGCCGCCCGCTGAAGCAAGCAACAGCAGGAACAAAAGCGCTGCGCCGATCGTTTGCAGCCGCCCCGCCGGCAGCAGGCAGCGCATCCCGCCCGCACCGCAGCGCATCGTCTTGCAAATCAGCAGGGTGATCGCGCCCACCGCAAGGCCGACCAGCGCCCACGAAAAGCTGCCGAACTCGCTAAAGAAGGTCATGATTTCCCGGCCGGAGGCAAAGCCCGCCCCGATGATCGCGCCGGTAACGCACAAAACCAATCGCGCCGTTTGCATCGCGTCTCCCCTCCTGACGCAGGCTATGCGCGCCAGCGACGCCTCATGCCAGCATGCCTCATCCTTCGCCGTCCGAATCTGCGGCATCGTTCTCTGGCCAACGCTTTATACGCGCCTATTGTCGACGGTGTATGAAATCTCAAAGTTACATTTGAGTATAAAAACCTGTTAAGGCAATCCCGCACAAATGAGGCGGCCGGCCGGAGAATGGATTTTTCGTCAGCTGCAAATGCAGCTTTCGAAGGCTTGCCGGATGTAGAACGAGAAATTTGCATGCCGCAGACGCCAAAAAAGACACCGCCCGACGCGCCGCCGAATTATGCGGTCGCCCCTTAAAAATATAGAAAAAACTGTTAAAAATATAGGGCAATACCGCACAAACCCAGACAAAAGACATCAAAGCCTTTACTTTTGTGATATAATAGGGACATGGATAAAC
>CAKTXZ010000023.1 GCA_934632155.1 uncultured Clostridia bacterium
ATGCCATAACAAAAGCCCCCGCGCCCAAGCCGCAGCCTGAAGAATTCCGCTGCATTGGGGCAAGGGGGCTTGGCGCTCTGCCTGTCTGTTAAGAAGCATGCTAAAGGGGCTGTGATGCTCGGGCTTTTTCTCTTTACCCTTCTTTCACAGTCCCCTTGCGTGTTTAGAGGGGATATTAGCCCTTTTGCGCCTCTTCCACGGCCACAGCCACAGCCACGGTCGCGCCGACCATGGGGTTGTTGCCCATGCCGATCAGACCCATCATTTCCACGTGCGCGGGCACGGAGGAGGAGCCGGCGAACTGCGCGTCGGAGTGCATACGGCCCATGGTGTCGGTCATGCCATAGCTGGCGGGGCCGGCGGCCATGTTATCGGGATGCAGCGTGCGGCCCGTGCCGCCGCCGGAAGCCACGGAGAAGTACTTCTTGCCCGCTTCCCAGCACTCCTTCTTATAGGTGCCGGCAACGGGATGCTGGAAACGGGTGGGGTTGGTGGAGTTGCCGGTGATGGAAACGTCCACGCCCTCGTGCCACATGATGGCCACGCCCTCGCGCACATCGTCCGCGCCGTAGCAGCGAACCTTGCTGCGCTCGCCGTCGCTGTAGGCCGTTTCGTTCACGATCGTGAGCGCATGGTCTTCCTTCACGTCGGCGGAGAGGTAGTCATACTTGGTCTGCACATAGGTAAAGCCGTTGATGCGGGAAATAATCATGGCGGCGTCCTTGCCCAAGCCGTTGAGCACCACGCGCAGGGGCGTCTTGCGCACCTTATTGGCGTTGCGGGCGATGCCGATCGCGCCCTCGGCGGCGGCGAAGGATTCGTGGCCGGCCAAGAAAGCGAAGCACTGCGTGCCCTCGTCCAGCAGCATCGCGCCCAGATTGCCGTGACCCAGACCAACCTGACGCTGATCGGCAACGGAGCCGGGGATGCAGAAGGCCTGCAGGCCCTCGCCGATGCACCTGGAGGCCTCGGCGGCCGTCTTCACGCCCTTTTTGAGCGCGATGGCCGCGCCCAGCTCGTAAGCCCACTTGGCGTTTTCAAAGCAGATGGGCTGGATGCCCTCCACGATCTTATACGCGTCCACACCCTTGGCATTGTTGTAAGCCTTCAGCTCGTCAAAATCCTTGAAGCCATACTGATCAAGCACGGGCTGCAGCTGGGGCATACGCCGTTCGTAACCTTCAAACAGAGCCATTTCCTCGCACCTCCTCTTTACTCTTTGCGCGGGTCGATCCACTTGACCGCGCCGTCTTCAGCCTTAAAGCGGCCATAGGTGCCGATGTTCTTTTCATAGGCTTCGTTGGGGCTCATGCCCTTCTTGATGGCGTCCATCATCTTGCCAAGGCTCAGGAACTGATAGCCGCAGACCTGATTATCCTTGTCCAGCGCCATTTTGAGCACATAGCCCTCGGTCATTTCCAGATAACGGGTACCCTTCGCCATCGTGCCGTACATCGTGCCGACCATGGAGCGCAGGCCCTTGCCCAGATCCTCCATGCCCGCGCCGATGACCAGACCGTCGTCGGAGAAGGCGGACTGCGTGCGCCCGTACACGATCTGCAGGAACAATTCGCGCATGGCGGTGTTAATCGCGTCGCACACAAGGTCGGTGTTCAGGGCTTCCAGGACGGTCTTGCCGGGCAGAATTTCGCTGGCCATGGCGGCGGAATGCGTCATGCCGGAGCAGCCGATGGTCTCCACCAGCGCTTCCTGAATCACACCGTTTTTCACATTCAGGCTCAGCTTGCAGGCGCCCTGCTGCGGCGCGCACCAGCCAACGCCATGGGTATAGCCGGAAATATCCTTGATTTCCTTGGCCTGAATCCATTTGCCTTCTTCAGGAATGGGCGCGGGGCCATGGTTCGGGCCCTTCATCACGCATACCATTTCTTCCACTTCGCGGGAATATTGCATGGATTTGAGTCCTCCTTACACAGATGATAATGAAACAAACGCATGGCGAAGCGCCGCCGGCCTTCCCAAGCCGACCGCACGCCATTTGCCCTATGATTATACCATACGCCGGCAGGAGAAATAAAGAGGATTTTTGACTTTTTTTCGCTTTTTGCGGGACATAATCCGCCCGGCGGGTTAAAAGCAGGCAGGCCGACGCGCCGGCAGGGCCCCCGCGCATTTTTACCGCAAATCCTTCGCGTGCGCTTGACGAAAGCAAGCGCGCGTTGTAAGATGGGCATGGAAAAAGACCCTTGGAGGAGGCGCTTTTATATGGAAAAAGCAAAGGTTTATTTCACCAATTTTCGCACCAAGGCCTTCGGCGAGAGCCTGCCCGCCAAGCTGCAGCGCCTGATTCGCCGCGCAGGAATCGGCGATATTGATATGGACGGCAAGTTTGTCGCGATCAAGATGCACTTTGGCGAGCTGGGGAACATCAGCTTCCTGCGGCCCAATTATGCGCGCGCGGTCGTCGGGGTGGTCAAGGCGCTGGGCGGCAAGCCCTTCCTGACGGACTGCAACACCATGTATCCCGGCAGCCGGAAAAACGCGATCGAGCACCTTTACTGCGCGTGGGAAAACGGCTTCACGCCGCTGACGGTGGACTGCCCCGTCATCATCGGCGACGGCCTGAAGGGTACGGACGATATCGGCGTGCCGGTCGCGGGCGGCGAATATGTCAAGGAGGCGCGCATCGGCCGCGCGGTCATGGACGCGGACGTCTTCATCAGCCTGACGCATTTTAAGGGGCATGAAATGACGGGCTTTGGCGGCACGATCAAGAACATCGGCATGGGCTGCGGCTCGCGCGCGGGCAAAACGGAGCAGCACGCCAACGGCCAGCCCACCATTGACGAAGGCAAATGCCGCGGCTGCCGGCGCTGCCAGCGCGAATGCGCGAACGGCGGGCTGGAGTTTGACGCGGCGGCGCGCAAAATGCACGTAAATCATACAAACTGCGTCGGCTGCGGCCGGTGTCTGGGCGCGTGCAATTTTGACGCGATTTCCTTCGACGACTCCTCCGCGCTGAGCGAGCTGAACTGCCGCATGGCGGAATATACCAAGGCGGTCGTGGACGGCCGACCGCATTTCCACATTTCCCTGATCGTGGACGTATCGCCCAACTGCGACTGTCACGGCGAGAACGACGCGCCCATCCTGCCCAACATCGGCATGTTCGCTTCCTTTGATCCTCTGGCGCTGGATCAGGCGTGCGTGGACGCATGCCTCAAGGCGACGCCGCTGCCCGGCTCCCAGCTGAGCGATCACCTGCACAGCAAGGATTTTTGCGATCATCACGACCATTTTACCAATTCCTCGCCCGATTCGGAGTGGCGCTCCTGTCTGGAGCACGCGGCCAGGATCGGCTTGGGGAGCCGGGAATACGAGCTGGTCGAGATCGTCTGAGCGCGCGGCCGTGCCCCCCGCTGCGGCGGCACACGCAACCGCCGCGGCTTTCTTTTGCGCTTCAAGCGCGCCGAGGGCAACAGCCGGGCGGCCGGGATTTTCATTTTTGAAAGGAAGGAAGCACCATGAACAAAAAGGATCTAAACGAAATTCGCCGCCGTTTTCAGGTGGATCGAAACAACATTTCCCGCCTTCAGGGCTGCTATGTCAACAGCCAGGGCGAGGCGGTTTCCGTCTTCGCCGACACGCTGATCGGCATGCCCAAGGAGGAAGCCGAAAAGTATCTGGCGCTGTTCAAAAAAGCGCTTTCCGGCACAGAGGATCAGAACCTGCGCAATATCGATTTTGACCCCGAGCGCATGGCGGACAGCGAGGCATACCATCTGCTGTGCAGCATGAAGGATACCGCGCTCAAGGACGACGAAGTGGTAAACGAATTTTTCCGCCGCGTCATGGCGGCCACGCCGCTGAACGAGCCGTACCTCATCCTGCTGGCGCATGACGGCTACGACATTCCCTGCCGCCACAGCGACGGCCATCCGGCCCAGGACGCGCCGACGGAGATTTTCCATTACATCGTGGGCTGCATCTGCCCCGTGAAAATGACCAAGCCGGCGCTGTGCTACGACGCGGGGGAGAATATCTTCCGCAGCAAGGAGGCCGACTGGGTGGTCAACGCGCCGGAGATCGGCTTCATGTTCCCGGCCTTCGAAAGCCGCACCGTCAACGTCTGCCGCGCGCTGTACTACACGCGCGACACCGCCAGCAACCACGAGGAGCTGACCGGCGCGCTCTTTGACGCGTCGCTGTCCATGCCCGCCGCCGCCCAGAAGGAGGCGTTCCAGCAGATCATGCAGGATACGCTGGGCGACGAATGCAGCTATGAGGTCATGCAGGCGGTGCATGAGCAGGTCATGGAAAAAATCGAGGAGCGCAAGGCCGAGAAAAACCCCGAGCCCGTGCGCGTGAACCGCTATGACATGACGGACATGCTCAAGGAATGCGGCGTTTCCGAGGAAAAGCAGGCCGCCTTCGCCCAGCAATTCGAGCAGCACTTCGGCGAAAAGGCCGATGTGGCCGCCGCGAATATCGTCAGTCCCAAGCAGTTTGAGGTGCGCACGCCCAGCGTGCAGATTCGCGTTGCGCCCGAGCGCAGCGATCTGGTCGAAACCCGGCAGATCGACGGGCATACCTACATCCTCATTCGTGCGGACGAGGGACAGGTCGAGGTCAATGGTGTAAACGTACGCATGCAATAAAAAAAGCCGAATTGCAGCATAGGCGCTTGCCATAAAGCGCCGCCCCGTGGCTTCGCCTGCGCATTGTCCGCAACCTCGGCTTGCTTAACCGCGTGAATTATTGCCGCAAACGACGCGCAAAACAGACGGTAAACAGCATCAAACGAGCCTGCTGCAAAAGCCTCCGCAGCAGGCTCGTTTCATCCATTCCTCGCCGGGCTTTCCTTCCCTGTATCCGCGTCGGCGCGCCCAAGGAAGGACGGCCGTTGCGCGCGCTGGCGCTAAACCCGGATATTCTCTGCTTTGGCGCGCCAGCCTCGGCGCTGAACCCCATGCTGTCGCAGAAGGTGTATTGCAGCCCGTCCTTTTCAAGTATATGTATCTATACGATCTGAAGGTCTCCTGTAGGCCGATAGACGGATCAAAGGAAATCGTCCTGCGCAGGGCGCCGCGGGCTTTATGCGCAGGGGACAGGACAACAGCCCCGGCGCGCGCCTGTTTTTTGCTGCGCGAATGCTCCGCAAAAGCTCCCCGCCCAGAAAAGCCGGGGGATTCGAATGCTGGGCAAGCTTATCAGCAAATCCCACTTGCTATTTAATCGCCCAATTTGGCTTTAGCTTTCTGGAATGACGCGATCAGATTATCAATTTCACTTATATCGTAGTATTTCGTCGCATTAGAATTCACCTTGACAAACAATTTTTTATCGCTGGAGGAACGATAAGCGCCTACCTTCATGCCGCTGCTTGCAGTATAAACCACCTCTGAATAATTCTTTAGTTTGTCAATGTTTTGCTTGATATATTGTAATGTTTTAATGGCTCCGTCAATCTCATCCGCATCCATTACGCCGACAGCTTCGCCATAATTATACTTACTGGCATAATATCCGGTTGTAATTCTTAAAGCATATACTTTAACACCGGTTTCAACATCCAGAATACTGGCCGCCTGAAAAGCCAACGTATCAGTAAGCCCAAACCATTCGGTTGAATGGTCGGCGCCATAATAATTGTCTTTCTTGAAGCATCCGCAATCAATGAATTCTTTAACAATGAGGCTGCCTTTCTTGAGCAGCACTTGTTCGAACTTGCTTCCGTTTTCTTCTTCCTTCGTTTCTTCCGCAAATGCTGGAATTGCAGAGAAAGCGAAAATCAATACCAACTGCAGGACAAGCAGTTTCTTCATGATGGCAACGAACAAGGACAGCGATTTTTTCATTTTCTCCATTCCTCTCTGTTTTTTATATTTTGAATAGGGGCAATGCCGCTTCTGCGGCGCAAGGCAAACGGTTCCTCCGCACGCTTCCAAGCGCGGCGCAGCCCGAGCATTGCCTTGGGCGCTTTTCACTCGTCCAAGGCGCTCCCGTTCTTTTTTCTTGCCCGAATCGCCTCAACAGGAATCCCTCAAGGGCTTCCCTTGGCGTCCTGAGTCGCGCCGGGCAATTTCCCCTCCCGGCATAGCTTGCTGACGGTTGCTTGTAAAACGCGCAATTTCTTTGCCGCCTCCTTGGTACCGATCGTCGCGTGATCGTTGGGCTCTCCCATGCCGCATCCATCCTCTCTCTGATGATTGGTTATCCTGATAATATCTCAAATTGTGATAAATGTCAATATCTCATTTTGTGATTGCTATAATAAATGAAAAAGGAGGTGCGCCCAATGCGGCTGCGGGATTTACGCGAGGATCACGACCTGACGCAGCAGCGCGTAGCGGCACACCTCCATGTGCGGCAGAATACATATTCACAGTATGAAAACGGTCAGCGGCAGGTGCCGGTAGAGGTGCTGATTCAGCTGGCGAGCTTCTATCACACGTCCGTGGATTATTTGCTGGGACTGACGGATGTGCGGCAGCCCTATGCGCGATGCGGAAAAACAAGCAAATAACAGGCCGACTTTCCTCTGTTTTTGATTCCATGCAGGCAAAAGGCTTACCGTAAGGTCTGCGGAATGCACAAAGGGCGGTCGGCCTTTTTTCATTCATACCGCCCCGTTTGGCCATGCAAGCGGAAAAATTCGGCGGCGCATTCGCGCAGCAAAAGCTCCCCATGCTCTTGCCGCAAGGATGAAGCAGCCCGCATGAAGCGGGATAACCGTTACTATTTCACCCCAAAGAAAGCCCCCGCCTTGCAATGCAAAGCAGGGGCGCTGTCGACGATCGAAGGAAGCCGCAAACACGGCTTCCTCCTTCTGTTTTCAGTTGATCTTACGGCTTGGCAAGGAAGGAACGGCTGACCCACACCTGTTCGCCGGTATCGGGGTGGATAATCTTGACCCAGCCGTAGCCGTTATCAGACACGACGGTCACGCAGGTGCCGCTCTTAATGCCGTTGCCATAGGTGTTGAGCTTGTCGAAGTTATAGCCGGGGCCGTTGCGGTAGTTCAGCTCGTTGCTGGAATTGACCACAGCGATGGAGCCCGCCTCAAAGTATCCCGCCTGCACCTCGCCGATGACCTCGATCATCGCGTCGCCGCTTTCGAGCGCCTTCCGGGAATCCAGATAGCGGCTCATGACATAGCCCTCGCCCTTGTCGCTGGATACCTTCACCCAGCCGTTGCCCCGATCCTGAATCACCGTAACGGCCGTGCCTTCGGTCAGCCAGTCGATGAAGGCGCCGTTGGGCTCGGCGCGCAGGCGCAGGCTCTTGGTGCCGTGAACGTAAACGGTCGCGCCGGCGTTGAAGGAATAGACGGTCGCGCCGGCGGAGAGCGTCTGCCGCGCCTTGGCGTTGGGAATGTAGCCCACAATGCCCGATTCGGTGCGAATGAGCAGCCATTCCACGTTCTTATTGTCCTCAGCGGTTACGAGCATGGTAATGGAAACCTTGTCGCCCTGCGAGAGGTAGTCCACCTTCGCGGCGGAGGTGCTGGGCGCGGCGTAGACGTAGGTGCGTTCCTTGATGTCGGCAAGGCCGTCATAGTGCGGCGCGTCCGCCCACGTGTCGCCGACCTCCAGGCGCGTGCCCTGCTCCTTGAGGTACTTGGTCTGCACATAGCCCTTGGTGGACATGTCGCTGGTGCTGACGTACGCCCACGCGCCGCCCTCCGTGGTGCCGTAAACGATCACCTCGGCGTTCCGGGGCAGCCAGGTGAGGAACGTATTCGCGGCGACCGCAGGCGCGGAACGCAGCGCGACGTTGTTGGTCTTCTGAACGGTGCAAATCATGGTGCTGCTGCCGGTCACGGAGGAGAGCCTGCTGCCGCCGAATTCGCGGGCGTTCAGCTCGGGCGCCTGACTGACCATATCGACAACAACAATGTTGAACTTGGCCTCCAGCTCCTCCGCGGCGCAGTAGTAGCGAATCGAGGCGCCGTCCTCCGCTTCGCTCGGCAGCGAACGGCTGATGGTCACGTTATCCTCGCCGTCGGCGGTAAAGGTAATGGAAGCGCCGGGAATCACGGTGGAATTGCCGCCGCTGCTCATGCTGCCCACGAAGCTGAGCACCTTTTCGCTCTCCAGCAGGTGCTTGCCCACAATGCGCACCGCAAAAGCCATTTCCCGCGTGCGGCCGATCGCGGGGCCGTTCTGGAACAGCAGGTAGAAGATCTTCTCCAGCGGGGTGATTTCGATCTTGAGCACGTCCTTGGTGGTCACGACGGCGCAATCCGCCGGGCCCTCGGCAAGGCAGACGGCCAGCGAATAGTGTTCCGCGTCCTTCGCGTCGATCTGATCGGAATAAACCTGCCAGCTGATCGAGGTTTTATAGCCCTTTTCCGCAATGCCGGGCACGGGCAGCTGCCAGCTGTCCACCGGCTTTCCGGTCGCGTTTTCAACCAGCTGCGCCACCAGCGTCATTTCGCCGTCGGCAATGGGGCGCTTTACGGGAATCGAGGTTTCGATGTTGACGGTCACATCCGCGCCATAGGCCACGGCCGCGTCGGCGGTGATGCTGGTAACGGAGTAGAGGTAGGGCTCGAATTCGTCGTAGAGCACGTCCCTGTTGCCCTCGAGGAACAGGTTGCCCTTCATCTTGGTCAGATCGCTCTCCACCTCGGAGGGATCCTTGCCGTAGAGATGCACGTCGCAGTAATCCAGAATATACTGCATATCGCTGGTGAGGATCGCGTGGCCATTCTCGTGGATAATCATGTTGTTATGATCGCCGCAGCCCAGCAGCTCCCACGCCTCCTGCGAGGCGACGTAGGCCAGTGCCTGACCCTCGGTATTGTTCCAGCCCTCGGAGGTCATGCCGGTTACGATAATCATATGGCGGTTGGGGTCGGCCACCATTGCCGCCAGCATGTGCTGATCCACGGGAATGGCCTCCACGCCGGGAATCTTCGCAAAATTGCCGCAGAACCAGTAGGATTCGCCGCCCTGCAGGTTGCTCAGCGGCTCGTTGGCGGAATCGTTCACCCACTCCTTCGCGCCGCCGACCATCGACAGGTCGTACTTCTTGCCGGAGTTATTGGTGCGGTAAATCGCCAGACCGCCCGCGCCGGAGCAGGAGGGAATAACGACCTTGATGCGCTTTTCATACGCGCCGGCCACCGCCGCGCCCTTGCCGTAGCGGGACACGCCGCCCACCAGACTGTATTCCGGGTTGATGTTCAGCTCCGTCGCCGCGCCCGCCTCCAGCGCGTCGATGATCTTGCCTACGCCCCACGCCCAGCCCAGCAGGCTGCCGTTCTGGCTCTTATAATCGTCGCCGTAGGGGTACAATTCATAGAAAGCGCCGGTGCGCGCATCGCTGTCGGAGGCCACGGCCGTCGGGTCGTAGGCCACGCCGGCATAGCCGCGGTTCGCCGCAAAGGTCTGGTTGCTGGAGGGGCCCGTGTACCATTCCATGCCCCAGAAGTTCATCTTATAGCCGGCGTATTCGATGAAGTAGGGATAGCCGTCCTGCGGCGCGGGGTTGGTCGCGGGATCGGGCAGGGTGAAAAGCACGTCGAAGGTGGCGGATTTGCCGTTGGCCGCTACCGTGATTTCCAGAATCTTGCCGCCCTTATCCTCGCCGTTCTGGATGTTATCCTTGATGGCGTAGGTGACGGTTTCCTGCGATTTATCGGGCATATAGCCGTACATGTAATACTGATAGTATTCCATGATTTCTTCCCGGCGCTTCGCCCAGTCCGCCGCCGTTACAACGTCCGAGCCATCGTTGAATTTCATCATGTCGGGAATGCCGTTCAGGTCGGGCAGCGCCTCGGCGTTGGGCATGCCGCTGCCGTCGTCCAGCTGCTTGAGCGCTTCGGCGATGGCCCGATAGGCCGCGTCGATCTGCTCCTGCGTGGCGTTGCCGGAGCCGGCGATCGTCTTGCCGTTTGCCAGCGGCTCGTCCACGACCTCAGGGTTCTTGAAAACGGACAGGTTCCGCCCTTCCACTTCCTCAATGTAATACAGCAGGCCGTAGGGATAGGCGGGCGTCTGATCGTTTTCGCCCTTGCCCTTCAGCCGGATTTCACCAAAGAGCGAGGTATTCTGGTACGCGTTGCCGGTCTTGTCAAAGAGCGCGGGCGCGCTTTGACGGCTGCCGCCGGAGCAGACGTTGATCTGCACGTCAAAGCCCATCACCGCGTCGTTGGCGGGCGTTCCCTTATTCCACTGGAAGCAGGCCTCCACGATATAGCCGATGACGTTACCCTCCCCATCGTAGCGGAGGGTGGTCTTGGTGTACCAGCGGGGCGCTTCGCCGTTGTCGACGGAACGCTCGTTGTCATAGTTGACGCGATAATGCACGTCGTCGTCGTTATAGTTATTGCTCTTGTTGTTCAATTCGTCCAGAAACAGCTCGATGCTGTCCTGCTGATAAATCGCGCTGGAGGACTTGTCCAGCGTGGTATCGTCCACCACCGCCAGCAGGTAGAGCGCGTTATCGTCCCACACGGCCTTGAACTGGCCGCTGGTCTCGCCGGAGCCCACGGTATAGGCGGCGGCCTTCCGCCAGATTTCGTCGTCGGCGTTGCCGTCCACAACGGGCGTGCCGTAAACGGCCTCGGCCTGCGTGAGCGCCTCGTCCTCGGCCAGCGGCGCGGCGGGCAGAAGCGCCAGCAGCAGCGCCATGAAAATCAACAGTGCCTTTTTCATTCCTCGTCTTTCCTTTCTCCCATGAAATATGCACCAAACCATGCTGCATTAATTGTATGCGTTTCATGCCGGAAAAGGAATGGACGTCCTTACGAATTGTTGTAATTTTTTAAGATATGAAATTTTCTCTGCCGTTAAATTTTTTTATTTTTCATAATTGCAGAGGGGCTGTACCCCTTGTATCTGGTAAATATTTTGCTGAAGTACGCAACATCTGTAAAGCCGCTCAGGTCGGCGGCCTCCGTAACGTTGCAGATATTATTCATCAAAAGGTTCTCGGCCTGATTCACGCGAATGGTGTTAATATAGCGCCGCAGCGGAACGCCCATGTTCCGGTGAAACAGCGTGGAAAGGTATTCGGGCGACATCTGCGCCCGCTGCGCCAATTCGCGCAGCGGCAGCGGCTCGGCGTAATGCTCGGAAATATAGGTAATCAGGCTTCGAATCCGCGCATCGGCATTGGAAAGCGGATCCTTGTAGACGACCAGCTCCATCAGCTTGGCGATAATCAGCTCGCAATACGCGCGCGCCATCAGCGCATAGCCCTCCCGCTTCTGAATCCATACCGCGTGCAGGTCCTGAAACAGGGCGATGATTTCCGGCCGGATGCCGATGTAGGAAACGCTTGGAAAGGGCAGCCGGCCGCCCGCTTCGTCGCCGGGAAGCACAAAATTCATGGCATAGATGGCGATGCCCTCGCCCGTCGAGCGGCTGTGGCGAAAGGCGCCCGGCGTCAGGTACAGCAAATCGCCCGCCGAAAGCGGCGTGAGCTCGCCCTGCGCGTTTTCCAGCAGCGTGCTGCCGCCCACGACGTAGCTCAGGTCGTGAAAATCAATCACCATGGGGTCGAACACCCAATCCCTGCTCGCGCGGCGAAAGTTAAAGTATTCAAGCTGCGGAAGAATGTTTTTGCACACGCGCGTCTCTCCTTGCGGCGGCAAAAGCGTCGCCGAATCGAAAGTATCCTCTCCCAAGCGCCGCGGCCGGCGCCTCCGCGGTTTTCAGGCAAAATGCGCGATCAACCGATGAATCGGGCGCCCCGTACAGCGCGCCGGAGCATAAAAGGCACGAGCAAACGAGCCGCTTTTCCCGGAAACAGGTTTATTGCTTCCACGGCACAAAATCCTGCACCGCGCCCTGACCGTCCACATAGGGCTTGAGGCGGAATTCCGTGTCCTTCTGTATTTTTTTCATCACGATCTGCGCGGCCTCGCCCTCCACCAGCACGGGCTGATAATTGTTTTCGGGCGAAGTGCCGCTGATATGAATGGGCCAAATGGTCATTTGGTGGCCGGTATACACGCCGTCCTCAAAATAGAGGTCGAACTGCGCCACAGCCGACTGAATACAGGAAACGGTTTCGTCCACGCCCGTGTTGCCGCCAAAGGCGTTGTTGCCCAGCGAATAAATCTGGGTCACGCCGTCCCGAACCGTCACCCCCTGCGGCACATGGGGGTGATTGCCGATAATCAGGTTTGCGCCGTAACGGCGCAGCGTTTTGCCGTAGCCGTCGTGGATGTTGCCGTGCGTGGGGCTGTATTCCGCGCCGCAGTGCAGCGAAGCCACAATCACGGCGCAGCCCTCGTCCTTGAGCTGCCTGAACAGCTTTTCCACATCGGCGGCGTGATCCTTGTGGTAGAGCGGCAGCACGCCCACAAAGCCGATCTTCACGCCCTTCACCGTCAGGGCGCAGGCATAATCGCCGTATTCGGTAGAGCCGCAATAGGCGACGCCCGCCGCCTTCAGCGCCGCTATGGTGGATCGATGCCCCTCCTCGCCAAAATCGCTGTAATGGTTATTGGCCAGATTCGCCACCTCAACGCTGCCCGCCCGAAGAATATTGGCGTAGGCCGTCGGGCCGCGGAAGCGCAGGCGGCTGGTCGAGGCGGGCGCGGTATCGTTCAGCACGCATTCCAGATTGACCAGCGTAATATCGTCCGCGGCAAACAGGGCCTGCAGCTTTTCAAACGGATACGCATCGCCGTATTGTTCAATATAGCGCTGGATGGCGTAGTCCTCCTTGCTGACCAGATCATTGCTGCCCAGCATCACATCGCCCGTGCAGGTCAGCTTGACGATCTGCGTCTCTCCCACCGCCGTCGCCATCATCACAAGCAGCGCCAGCAGCGCCGCCCAGAAACATGCCTTCTTCATGCCGCAACCTCCCGATTTTTGCTGGCTTCAGTCTATCATGCCGCGCAGCAATTGTCAATTCCGCGCCGCAGTGGGGGCGGCCCTTCAAAATCCGCGGCAATCAGAAACGCCCTGCGGGCGGTCAGGCGCGCAGGGCGAAGCGAGGAGAATTGATTGAATTCAGCAGTTTTCCTTTTTCCATTCTTTCGGCGGGATCGCCTGAGCCGCGAAACGCATGATCGCCGGGCAGCGCCGAACGCGGCGCGCGCTGACGGAAGCCATTCGGGCAACGGCGAAGCGGAAGGTGGGCGAACAGGCGACGCGCTTTGCATTCAACGCAGCGTCAGACAAGCGCTCGGAGCGCCGCGCAGGCCGCGTCGAAGGCCGCGTCGTTGGTGGGGTAGCAGAAGGAGCCGACATTGCTTTCCTCGCCCGCGCGCTCCAGCGCGTTCAGGCCGGAGAAGACCTTCAGGTGCGGCTCAATGGTCACGGCGTCGCCGCCCCGCGCCCGAAAATCGGCCAGTATTTCCCGCACATGCCCCACGCCCTGCCCGGCAGGCGCCACGGTGCCGTCGGCAAGCGCGTCCTTGATGTGCAGATAACGAATGCGGTCGCGCAGCAGCGCCCAGGCCTGCAGGGTATCCTGATGGCACTGAATGAAATTCGCCGGGTCAAAAACGCCCTGCAGCGCGGGCAGCGCGCGCAAAAGCTCGTCGCAGCGCGCCGCGGTGTCGCCGTAAATTCCTTTTTCGTTTTCGTGGCACAGCGTTACGCCCGCGTCCTGCGCATAACGCAGAAAATCCCCCAGCCGGTCGACAACCTGCCGCGTATAATTCGCCGGGTTCGCGCCCTGCGGCAGATAGAAGGAAAACAGGCGAATGTTTTCCGCGCCCAGCGCCTCCGCAATTTCCAGCGTGCGACGCAGCTTTTCCAAATGCGCGGGGGAATCGTCCCGTTCGATATCGATCTTCCCGATGGGCGAGCCGACCGACCAAACGATCAGGCCGTTATCGTTCAGCTTTTTACGAACCTCCCGCGCCTTGGCCAGCGAAAGATCCGATACGTTCACCTTGTCGACGGTGCGAATTTCAAGGCCGTCCAGACAGTTGCGGCGCATCGCGGCGATTTGACCGTCCACGGTGGGCGAGGCCTCGTCGGCAAAGGCGAACAAACGCAGCTTGGGCATGGCAAGTCCCTCCCTTTCAAGCGCGCAGGCCGTCAGGCGCGCAGCACCGCGCCGAATTTTTCCTTGGCAATCTTGAGCGCCCTGTCCGTCAGACGGGAAATTTCCTCCTCCGTCAGGGTATGGTCAGGCGCGCGCAGCGTCAGCGAGAAGGCGACGGACTTATTGCCCAGCCCGATTTGCAGGCCGCGGAACACGTCGAACATGCGGATATCCTCCAGCATCGCGCCGCAGCCGTCGCGCAGCGCGTCCATCAGCGGGCCGACCTGCTGCCCCTCCTTCATGACCAGCGCCAAATCGCGGTTGACGGCCGGGAAGCGCGCGATGGCGTTCACCTGCGTCATGGGCTGGCGCAGGGTGAAGAGCACGGGCAGGTTCACCTGCGCCACATACGCCCGGCCGGTCATGTCAAAGCGCTCCGCCGTATCGGGATGCACCTCGCCCAGCTGCGCGATCACCTGCCCATCCGCAACGATGGCGGCGCGGCGGCCGGGATGCAGATAGCATTCGTCCGTGGAGGCGATTGCATAGCGAACGCCCATGCGGCGGCAAAGCGCCTCGACCACGCCGCGCAGGGCGTAGAAGTCCGCGTCCTTGCCGTACATCCCCAGCGCCAGCGCGGGCGATTCGGTGGGCAGGCCCTCCGCCGTGCGGCAATGCGCGTCAAACACCGTGCCCATCTCGTAGATGCGGCCGTTCTCATTGCCGTTTTTCATGTTTGTCGCCAGCGTCTTCAGCAGGCCGCACAGCAGCGTCGTGCGCATGCAGGCCGTATCCTCGCCCAGCGGGTTGCGCACCGTCAGCGGCTGCGCGCGCGGGTCGTCCTGCGGCAAGCCGAGCAGATCGATCGCCCGCTTCGCAATAAAGGAGAACGTCATGCTCTCATAAAAGCCCATGCCCGTGAGCATTTCGCGCACGCGCTTTTCGTTCAGCGCCTTTTCGTTCAGGCCGCCCATGCCGATTTCGCCGCGCAGGCGCGTAATGGGGATGCGGTCGTACCCGGCGTAGCGCAGCACCTCCTCGCAGATATCGGCCTCCTGCTCAATATCCTGCCGGAAGGCGGGCGCGGTAACGGTCAGCGCGTCGCCGTCCCGCGAAACGGTGAAGCACAGCTTTTCAAGGATGCGCGTCATGTCCTCGGGCGTAATATCCACGCCCGCGCGGCGCGCCATGCGGCGGCAGCTGACCGTCAGCGTCACGGGCTGAACGGGCTGCGGATACAGGTCGATCACGCCGGAAACAACGTCGCCCGCGTCCAGCTCGTTCACCATCTGACAGGCGCGGTTGAGTGCGTCCATCACCGTGGCGGGCGAAACGCCGCGCTCAAACCGGCCGGAGGATTCCGTGCGAATGCCCAGCGCACGGGAGGTCAGGCGGATGGAGGTGCGGTCAAACGCGGCGCATTCGAACAGAATATCCCTCGTGCTTTCCACGATCTCGCTCTCCTCGCCGCCCATGATGCCCGCCAGCCCCGTCGGCCCCGTCTCGTCGCAGATCATCAGCGCCGTAGCGGGCAGGTCGTGCTGCTTGCCGTCCAGCGTAGTCAGCCTTTCGCCCGGCGCAGCCCGGCGCACGATGATGTGGTGATTGCGCATCTTGGCAAGGTCAAACGCATGCATCGGATGGCCGGTTTCCAGCATGATGAAATTGGTGATATCCACTATGTTGTTAATCGCGCGCATGCCGGCGGCATGCAGATATTGCCGCAGCCACATCGGCGAGGGCGCGATGCGCACATTCCGCACCACGCGGGCGGCATAGCGCGGGCAAAGCTCGCTTTCCAGCACGTCGACCTTCGCGTAATCGCGAACGTCGCCGCCCGCCTCGGCCACCCTGATTTCAGGCAGCCGCAGGGGCGTGTTCATGGCGGCGGCGGTTTCACGCGCCACGCCCCATACGCTCAGGCAGTCGGGGCGATTGGCCAGAATTTCAAAATCAATCACCGTGTCGTTGGCGAAGAAAATCTGCTTCACATCCGTGCCCAGCGGGTAATCCTCCTGAAAAATCAGCAGCCCCGCGTCGCCGACGGAGGGATAAAGCTCTACCGGCACGCCCAGCTCGGTGGCGGAGCAGAGCATGCCCTGACTTTCCACGCCGCGCAGCTTGCCTTTTTTAATGGAAACGCCGCCCGGAAGCTTCGCGCCGATCTTGGCCACCGGCGCCAGAATCCCTTCCCGAACGTTGGGCGCGCCGCAGACGATCTGCAAAATCTCGTCCTCGCCCACATCCACCGTGCAAACGTGCAAATGGTCGCTGTTTTCATGGTCGCGGCAGGTCAGCACCCTGCCCACGACGACGTTTTCAATCTCCGCGCCCAGCGCTTCCACGCCCTCCACGCCCGTGCCGGTCATAATCATGCGGCTTTCATATTCCGCCGCGCTCATGGGAATATCCGCGTATTGCTTCAACCAATTCATGGAAACCTTCATGGCTCGCGCCTCCGTGTTCTTTGTTATTTTTCAAAGCGGGCCCGGCCCTCTCGCGGCGAAGAACCATCCCCGCCCGCTTCCAAGGCCGCCCTTCCCTTTTCCTTCCGATCGGCTTTTCCGTTTCGGGCGCGGGGCGTTTCCCCGGCGCGTCCCGACAAAGCCTTTATCCGCGACAGCGCCTATTACCGGAATTGCCGGAGGAAGCGCAGATCGCCCTCGTAGAGCAGGCGCATATCCTTGATGCCATAGCGGAGCATGGTAATGCGCTCCAGACCGATGCCGAAGGCGAAGCCGGAATAGACGCTCGGGTCGATGCCGTTCATTTCCAGCACCTTGGGGTTGACCATGCCGCAGCCCAGCACCTCGATCCAGCCGGTGCCCTTGCAAACGCGGCAGCCCTTGCCGTGGCAGTTGAAGCAGGTCAGGTCAACCTCTGCGGAGGGCTCGGTAAAGGGGAAGAAGGAGGGACGGAAGCGCACGTCGATGTCGCTGCCGTAAAGGCGCTTGGCAAAGGCGTCCAGCGTTCCCTTGAGGTCGGCCATGGTCACGTCCTTGTCGATAACCAGCCCCTCGAGCTGATGGAACACGGGGCTGTGCGTCGCGTCGACCTCATCGGCGCGGAAAACGCGGCCGGGGCAGACGATGCGGATAGGCAGCGGATGCGTCTGCATGGTGCGCGCCTGTACGGGCGACGTATGCGTGCGCAGTACGATGTTATCGTCAATATAGAAGGTATCCTGCGCGTCGCGCGCGGGGTGATTTTGGGGCAGGTTCAGCAGCTCGAAGTTGTAGTGATCCAGCTCAACCTCGGGGCCCTCCACCACCTCAAAGCCCAGCCCGGTGAAGCAGTCCAGCACCTCGTCGAGCACCAGCTGAATAGGATGCTCCGCGCCGATGGCGGGCAAATCGCGCGGCTCGGTCACGTCGATGGCTTCGCGGCGCAGCTTTTCTTCCTTTTCGCGCGCGGCCAGCTCCCGCTGCCGCTCGTCCAGCATGGCGGTCAGGCGCTCGCGCGCTTCGTTAATCAGCTGCCCCGCCTTGGGCCGATCCTCGGGGCTCAATTGCCCCATGCCGCGCAGCAGCGCCGTCAGGCTGCCCTTCTTGCCCAGCACCTTGACCCGCAGCGCCTCCAGATGCGGCGTGGCGGTGGTTTCGGACAGCTCCTTTTTCATTTCCTCGCTGATCTGCGCCAGATTTTCCCGAATGTCCATGCGATTGCTCCCTCCTGTTGTGTGCATCAAAAAACGCCCCGTGACGTTTTTCGTCATGGGGCGCAGAGAATGCGCGGTACCACCCATTTTCGGCGGGAAACCCGCCCTTCATTCCGCCCGTAACGCGGGCGCACGGCGACGCCTACTTTGCTTCCGCGCCGCAGCTCCGGAGCGAATGCCCTCCCGCGCTCTGGACAGCTTCCAGCCAGTGGCCGCCCTTCTCTTGCAAAGCGCCGCAGCGGAGGGGTTGTTCTCCTTCCTTGCCGTTGAGTGTCATTATAGCACGCGCGCAGGGGAAGGTCAAGGCGCAGACGCAAAAAAGAAGCCCTGCGCAAAGCGTTGCGCCCCGCGCGCCGTTTCGCCGCCTCAGCCGATTTCCGCGCCGTCGGGCATGATGGGATCGGCGGTCAGCAGGCGCAGGGTTTCGCTGCCGTCCTCGTTCGCCCTGACGGCGGAAAGCAGCATGCCCTGGCTTTCAATGCCCATGATTTTCCGCGGCGCAAGGTTGGCCAGCAGAATAAGCTTTTTGCCGATCAGCTCCTCCGGCGTATGGAACTTGGCGATGCCGGAAAGCACCGTACGCTCCTCGTCGCCCAGCGAAAGACGGAATTTGAGCAGCTTTTCGCTCTTTTCCACCCGTTCGCATTCGACCACGCGCGCAACGCGCAGCTTGATCTTCTCAAAATCGCCAAAGGAAATGCAGCCCTCGGGCAGCTCCTGCTTCTTCGCCTGCTTTTCCTGCTGCTTATCCTGCTTCTTCGCCTGCTTTTCCTGCGCCTTTTCCGCCTTCTTTTCCGCCGGGTTTTCCTCCGGGTTCAGCGCCTGCAGCTCCTTTTTCACATCGATGCGGGGGAAGAGCGCCTCGCCCTTTTGCACCCTTGTGCCGGCGGGCAGCGCGCCGAAGGCGGCCAGCGACGCCCATGTCTTGAGCGCCTCGTCCGCCACGCCCAGCTGCGCGAAGATCCGCTCGGGCTGCTTGGGCATAAACGGCCCCGTCAGCACGGCGACAAACCGCACGCATTCGGCCAGCATGTTCATCACATTGGCAAGCCGGCCGCGCTTCGCTTCATCCTTGCACAGCACCCACGGCTGCGTCAGGTCGATATATTTATTGCATTCGCCGACCACCTTCCAGATCTCCGCCAGCGCCTGCGAGAACTGCAGCCTGTTCATCTGCGCCTCCACGGCGGCGGGCAGCGCGGCGCAGTGCGCGCGCAGCGGCTCGTCCACCGCGGGGTCAACGTCCGCCGTCCACGCGGGCAGCGCGCCGTCGAAATATTTTTCGATCATCGCCACCGTGCGGGACACAAGGTTGCCCAGATCATTGGCGAGGTCGGCGTTCATGCGGGTCAGGAAGGCCTCGTTGGAATAATTGCCGTCCGCGCCGAAGGGCATTTCACGCAGCAGGTAATAGCGCAGCGCGTCCGCGCCGTAGCGCGCCACGATGGGCTGCGCATAGACGACGTTGCCCTTGGATTTGCTCATTTTATCGTTGGCGAACAGCAGCCAGCCGTGGGCGAAGACCTGCTTGGGCAGGGGCAGCCCCAGCGCGTGGAGCATGATGGGCCAATAGATGGTGTGGAAGCGCACGATCTCCTTACCCACCAGATGCACGTCCGCCGGCCAATATTTGCGGAAGAGCCGGTCGTCCGGCGAATCGTAGCCCAGTGCGGAAATATAATTGGACAGCGCGTCGATCCACACATACACAACGTGCTTGGGGTCAAAATCCACCGGCACGCCCCATGTGAAGCTGGTGCGGCTCACGCACAGATCCTGCAGGCCGGGCTTGAGGAAATTGTTAATCATTTCGTTAGCGCGGGAGGCGGGCTGAATGAAATCGGGATGGGTCTGGATATAGTCGATCAGCCAATCCTGATATTTGCTCATACGGAAGAAATAGCTTTCCTCCTGCATGGGCTCGACGGGCGCGCCGCAATCCGGGCAGCATTTCACGCCGTTCTTCTCCACCACCTGCGTGGGCGTCCAGAACGATTCGCACGGCGTGCAGTACAGCCCCTCGTAGGCGCTCTTATAAATGTCGCCCTGATCGTAGAAGCGGCGGAAAATCTTTTGCACGGCGCGCACATGGCGTTCGTCCGTGGTGCGGATGAAATCGTCGTATTCAACCTCCATCAGCTTCCAAAGCTCCTTGGTGTTGGCCACAATTTCATCGACATACTGCTTGGGCGTTACGCCCTTCTCGGCCGCCTTGCGCTCGATCTTCTGGCCGTGCTCGTCCGTACCGGTGAGGAAATAGGCGTCGTAGCCCGTCAGCTTCTTAAAGCGCGTCATCGTGTCCGCCGCCACGGTGGTGTAGGTGTGCCCGATGTGCATGTTGCCCGACGGGTAATAGATGGGTGTGGTGATGTAGAAGGTCTTTTTTTCGCAGGATTCGCACATAGCCTTTCTCTCCCTTCGAAATATGCCGCGGGGAAATGAAAAACGCCCCGCGCCGCCATGGACGCAGGGGCGTATGCTTTCATACGCGGTACCACCCTGATTTACGCCTGCGCCGCCAAGCGGCCCCTTGCAGGCCCGCGGCGCAGCGCGTCTTCGTTCTGCGGATATCGGCGCCGCCCGGCGCAGGCTTGGCCCTCACTTCGCCCGCGCGCGCTCCCGGGCCATGTTCCCGCGCTTCCCCGCCGCCGCCTTTCACCTGCCGCGGCTCTCTTTCAGGCGTACCCGCGCGGTACTCTCCCGTTCATTGCGTATTAATTGTATCATAGCATTTTTTTCCCTGCCCGTCAAGCCCGGAACGCCGCTAAACAAGTCAGGAACGCGCCGGGCAGGGCGGTTGCGTCGTATGGGCCTCAGCCGCATGCCTGCAAAATCAATGGCCGCGGCAGCCGCGCAGACTCACTCGCCGCCCGCGTTTGCCGCGTGCGATGGGATACGCCCGACCGCCCGCCACATTCGCGGCATGGGAGAGAATACGCCCGACCGCCCGCCACATTCGCGGCATGGGAGAGAATACGCCCGACCGCCCGCCACATTCGCGGCATGGGAGAGAATACGCTCGACAGCCTAACGCGCGAAAAGGCGTTTGTTCGGCTGCGTTTTCTTTTATATTTACAAATACTGGAATTGATAGTATAATATGGTTGCAATACTGCCATCAGAAAGGGCGAAATAAACATGAAGGCTTGGTACAAACGAGCAATCGGACTGCTGCTGGTCGCAGTGCTGCTTCACGCAGCATTGGCATATGCAGAGAACGATCACCGATACTCCAGCGTGGATGGATTTCAAAATGGACTGGCATACGTGTGGAAGGACGGGAAAGGAGGCTTCATTGATACGAGCGGGAAAGAAGTCATCCCGTGCCAGTATGATTATGCCGACAACTTTAGCGAAGGCTTAGCGTCTGTGGAGAAAGACGGAAAATGGGGCTACATCGATACGACGGGGAAGGAGACCATCCCGTGCCATTATAGCTATGCCGAAACTTTCAACGAAGGCTTAGCGCGCGTGAAGAAGGATGGGAAATACGGCTTCATTGATATGACCGGAAAGGAAGTCATCCCGTGCCAGTATGATTATGCCAACAACTTTAGCGAAGGCTTAGTATGCGTGAAAAAAAGCGGAAGACAGAGTTACCTTGATACAACCGGAAAGGAAGTCATTCCGTGCCAATATGACGGTGCCAATTCTTTCAGCGAAGGCTTGGCGTGCGTGAGAAAGAACGAGAAATGGGGCTACATTGATACGGCTGGAAAGGAAGTCATCCCGTGCCAGTATGATTATGCCGACAACTTTAGCGAAGGCTTAGCGTCTGTGGAGAAAGACGGAAAATGGGGCTACATCAATACGACAGGAAAGGAAGTAGTCCCGTGCCAATATGACGGTGCCAATTCTTTCAGCGAAGGCTTAGCGCCTGTGGAGAAAGACGGAAAATGGGGCTACATCAATACGACAGGAAAGGAAGTAGTCCCGTGCCAATATGACAGTGCTGTTTTTTTCAACGAAGGCTTAGCGCAGGTGAAGAAGAACGGGAAATACGGCTACATCGATGCGACTGGGAAAGAAATTGTTTCTTGCCAATATGAAGATGCTGTTTGGGTTTTTAGCGAAGGCTTGGCGCGCGTAAAGAAGGACGAAAAATACGGCTACCTCGACACGACTGGGAAGGAGGTCATCCCGTGCCAATATGAAAACGCTTTGGCCTTCAAAGATGGCTTGGCACGCGTAAAAGAGCAGAAATATGGCTATATTGATACAACCGGCAAAAAAATAATTTCCTGCGAATACAACCGGGTAGCATACGGCGAGGGATATTTCACCTTGATTAAAGACGGTTACCTGACCATTCTGGACAAGAATTTGAACAGGGTATTCTAAGGCGTTATCCAAGGCCTATCCAAACATCAGGCCGCCCGATTGGGCGGCCTTTGCTATCGAAAAAGGGATGGATCGTTCGCCTTTCAGGCGCGCGCTTCGTCCAATTCCCGCTTCAGCCGCAGCACATCCTCCTCATAGGTCACGGCGAGGGCGCGGCGATAGATAATGGAGGCGGGGTGATACAGCGCGAAAAGCGGAACCCCCGCCGTGCTGTCCAGCCATTGGCCATGGCAGGCGCCGATGGTCGTTTTGCCGCTCGTGAGCGCGTGCAGCGGCACATTGCCCAGCGTCGCCAGCGCGCGCGGGCGCACCAGCGCAATTTCCCGCATCAGCCACGGCGTAAAGAGGGAAAGCTCCTCCCGGTTGGGCGCGCGGTTGCGGCTGCGTCCCGTCGGCCCCTTTTCCGTGGGGCGGATTTTGACCACGTTGGTAACAAAAATCGCCTCACGGGGCAGGCGCAGCATTTGCAGAAATTCATCCAGATTTTTGCCCGCCTTGCCCACGAAGGGACGGCGCTTGATTACCTCGGTTTCGCCCGGCGCCTCGCCGATGAGCATCAGCTCCGGGGCGTTCTCGTTGCCCTCGCCCAGCACCAGCGGCTTATCCTCGCCCGGCCAAAGCGGCCTGAAAAACGCCGTCATTTCATCGTATAATCCGCTCAGCCCGGCCATGCGGCCATCCCTCCAAACGCTTATTGCTTCAGCTGCTCCATTTTTTCGCGCACGGCCTTAAAATCGTGCCATGCATCGCGTTTTTTGCTTTCGTCGCGCAAAAGCGCCGCCGGGTGATAGGTGGGCATGAAATACACGCCCTTTTTTTCCACCCAAACGCCGCGGTCACGCGTGATGCGCGTGCTTTCGCCCAGCACGGCGCGCGCCGCCGTCGCGCCCAGCAGCACGATCACCTGCGGGCGCACCAGCGAAAACTGCGCCCTGAGAAAGGGCATGCAGGCGGCGGCCTCCTCGGGCAGGGGCGTGCGGTTGTGGGGCGGGCGGCATTTGACCACATTGCAGATGTAAACCTCCTGCCGCGTCAGGCCGATGGCCGCGAGCATTTTGGTCAGCAATTGCCCCGCCGCGCCCACGAAGGCCAGTCCCTGCAAATCCTCCTCCGCGCCGGGGCCCTCGCCGATGAGCATCAGCCGCGCGCGCGGGTCGCCCTGACCGGGCACCTTGTGATGAATGCCGCGGCATAGCTCGCACTGCTCGCATACGGCGATCTGCGCGTTCAAGCCGTCCCATGAAACCTGCACGGCCAAGCCTCCTTCGTATTATGCCCGTTTTTTACTGAAAACGTGTGCGCAAAATGGCGAAGGTGCTGTTCACATCCTGCGCAAGCCATGTCAGCAGGCTCATCAGCAGCGCCACGAGCACCAGAATGCTCACCACGCCCAGCACCACGCCCAGAAATTCCATCACGCCTGCGGCCACGCGGTAATGATCGCGCCTTTCTTCCTTTTCCCATTCGCGCTGCAGCCGCTCGTCGTTTTGCTGCGGAAGCATACACCCTCACCTCGCTTTTCCCTTTTGCTTGATTCGCGCCCTTCGCCCCGTTTTCCTGTTTGCATCGCGAAAGCGCGCGCTTGGTATCCTGCTATTACACGTAATCCATCCACGGCGCGGCCTCGTCCGTGCGCCCGGTCAGGCTGCCCGCGTCGCACAGGCCGGGAAAGCCCTGCTGGCGCAGCGCCTCGTAGAGCACGATCGCCACGGAATTGCTCAGGTTCAGCGACCGCGCGTCCGCGCGCATGGGGATGCGGACGCAGCGCTCGTATACCCGTGACAAAAGCGATTCAGGCAGCCCCTTCGTTTCGCAGCCAAACACCAGAAAATCGTCCGTGCCGTATACGGTCTCGGTATAGGCGCGCGGCGCTTTCGTGCTGGCGAAATGGTATCGCGCGTCGGGGTATTTCTCCATCAGCGCTTCAAAGCTGGGCAGCACGGTCATGTTCACCATCGAAAAATAGTCCAGCCCGGCGCGCTTCATGTATTTATCCTTCAGCTCAAAGCCCAGCGGCTCAATCAGAATCAGATCCGTCCGGGTGGCGGCGCAGGTGCGGGCGATATTGCCCGTGTTTTGGGGAATTTCCGGGTTATAAAGCACGACGTGCATAGCGTTTCTCCTTGCTTATCGAATGCCGGCCGAGGCCTCCTTGACCTTCACGCCCGTCGCCAGCCGCAGCGCGGCACGCAGGCCAAGCAGCTGCAAATCCCGCAGCTGGCCGGAAATTGTTTCCTCCAGCCCGTCCACATCGCGCAAATCGCGCGCCCAAATCGCGCGGTCGGACAGCACGGCGTAGGCCAGCGATTCGGGCGGCATATCGCAGCTGAGCCGCGAAAAGGCGTAAAGCGTATCCTCCGCGGCCAAAAGGCGCGCGTCGCCCCCCTTGCGCCGCAGCGTATAGCCGCCCGCCCCGTCCGGCGTCAGGCCGGCGTAGAGCATAATCAGCAGCGACAGCGACATGCACAGGCAGGCGGGCAACGGCTCGTCCTTCTCCTGCGCGCGCAGGATCAGCGGCAGGACGCTCGCCCGCCATTTTTCAAACGCGTCGCTCAGGCGCGGCAGAACGGCCTCGTCCTTTTCGACGTTGTCCAATTCGCCGCACGCGGCGATGGTCGCGCGGTCGACGGCCTCGCGCCCGATGGACAGCTGCGGCATGATCTCGTACATCAGCGCGTGCCCCATAAAGGCGCGCGCGTCCTCATCCCGCATGCATTCGCCCACCGTTTCATTCCCGCCCAGGAACCCCGCCGGGCCAATCACCAGCAGCAGCGCGTCGTGAAGCTCGCGCGCCAGCGTTTCTTCCTTCCAAGCCATATTCTCACAGCTCCTCGCGAATCCGGATGCGCCCTTCGTTTCTCTGCGCTTATTGCATAATCAGCTCGTAATCGCCGCCGCGCAGCGTGCGAAGCAGCGCCGCGTTATCGCTTATCCGCTCCCGCGTGAGGATCCCGCCGCCGATGTGGCTGTCCGGGTCGTGAAAATCCGAGCCCGCAGTGCGCAGCAGGCCGCGCTCCTGCGCCCAGAGCTGCGCCAGAAAATTATGCGAATCATGGTTCCGATGCGCGTTGTAAACCTCCACGCCGTCCAGCAGCCTTTCGTTCATCAGCCTGCTGCCGTAGCGGAAGGGATGCGCCTGCACAAGCAAAAGCCCGGCGGCGCGCACGCGTTCGCTCAGCGTTTCCAGCGAAAAATCGCGCGGGTCGCCCAGCGCAAGCAGCCATTCCTCCGTCACCCCGTATACCAGATAATCGTTTACCGAGCCGTTCAGGTTGATCTCGCACCCCAGCAACACGTCCAAATCGTCGCCCGCGGCGGCGCGCAGCGCGCGATAGCCCGCCATAAAATACGCAATCTTTTCCGCCCATGACGCTTCCTCCATATTGCGGAAGGTGCTGCCGTTGATATGATTGGTGGACACAAGGCCGTCGTAGCCCGCCGCGCGGTAACGCGCAATCACGGTTTCAGGCTTCGCGCTGGCGCAGGCGCTGACCGGCGCGCAGTGGGCGTGCATTTCAAGCTTGTACATGGTTTTTCTCCCTTGCTTCGGGCGTTTGGATGCGCCCGACCCTTGCATCATAGCCATTTCGGCGAAAAATGTCAATCGCGCGCCCCAAAAACATTGAAAACGGCACGCGCCGTCGCTCACGAACGCGCAGCGCCGCCTTCGGGCATGTCCGCCGGCTGCATTCGCCGCGCGGCGGCCAGCAGCGCGCCGCGCTCGTTTAGCGCTTCGCCGCGCGCCGCGCACAGCAGCAGCGCCTGCAGCGTGTCGCCGATTTGCCGGCCCGTCAGGCCGATGGCGCGCAGGTCGTCGCCGTTCACGGCAAGCTGTCGCAGGGAATGGCAAACACCCTGGCGCAGCAGCGCCGAAAGCCGTGCGCCGCACGCCGCCGCGGATAGGTCGCCCTGCGCCGAACGCAGGGAAAACGCGGCGCGCAGCGTCTCCTCGCCGTAGCGTACCAGCGCTTCCGGCAGGCTGTCCGGCGTAATTTGCGCCCGGCAGGCCGCCAGAATACGCTCCGTCTCCCGCGTCAGGCTGCCCGGCATTTTCAGCGCCTCCAGCGCTTCCCGAGCGCACGCGGGCGAAAGCGGGAACAGCAGCGCGCTCCAGCGCAGCGGCAGCACGGCGGGCAGCAGGGCAACGCTCTGCGCGGCGCGCGAAACGTCCTCCGCCGTCAGCCCCCGCACGCTTTGCGCCGCGACGGCGGGATAATCCCGCAGCACGCGCCCGGCCGCCCGCCCCAGCAGCAGGCCGTTCATTTCGGCGGCGACGCGCTCGCGGCTGATTTTATTCAGCGTGCCGCGCAGGGCGACGGCGGCGCGCGCCGTGGCGGGGTCGATGGTAAAATCCAGCTTTGCGGCAAAGCGCAGCGCGCGCAGGATGCGCAGCGCGTCCTCGGCAAAGCGCGTTTCGGGCGCGCCCACGCAGCGAATCACGCGCAGCGCGCAGTCGCGCCGCCCGCCAAAGGGATCGACCACGCCCTCCTCCGGACGATAGGCCATGGCGTTGACGGTAAAATCACGGCGGGAAAGATCGTCCTCGATGCGGCGCGTAAAGCGCACGGCGCTGGGATGCCGCCCGTCCAGATACGCCCCGTCCTGCCGGAAGGTCGTAATTTCCAGCGGCGTTCGATCCAAAATAACCGTCAGCGTGCCGTGGCGCAGGCCGGTTTCAATCGTGCGCTCACCGGCAAACACGCGCTGCATTTCCGCGGGCGTGGCGGCGGTGCAGACGTCCCAATCATGCGGCGCAAGGCCCAGCTCCGCGTCCCGCACGCAGCCGCCGACCGCATAGGCGGCGAAGCCCGCGCGCTCCAGCCTGTCCATCGCCGCAGAAACATCCTCCGGCAAACGCATAGCGATTCCTCCCGCGATTAAAATCTCTCCGCGCGCAGCGGATACGTACATGATATTCCGCGGCGGTTGCCTTGTCAATCCTGCGGATTCGTGATAAAATAGGAAAAAAGACGCGGGAGGCGTGCGCCATGACGGAAACGGAAGCCCTGCTTGCGGCGCGCGCGCTGCTTGCGGATGTTACGCCGCTGCGAACGGACTGCGGGCGCTGCTGCGGCGCGGCGTGCTGTGCGCCGGATGAGGACGGTCAGGGCGGCATGCTGCTCTTTCCCGGCGAAGAGGCGCTTTTCCGCGGCAGGGCGGGCTTTCGCATTGTCGCAAACGACGCGGTATTTCCCGGCGGGCGGCTGCTCCTGTGCAACGGAACGTGCGACCGCGCGGAAAGGCCGCTGGCATGCCGCATGTTTCCGCTTCTGCCGCACCGCAAAAAGGGCGCGGTCATGGATCGGCGCGGCTGGGCGGTGTGCCCGCTGATGTCCTGCGGAAAGCGCGGGCTGAGCGCCGCGTTTGTCGACGCAGTCGCGCAGGCGGGCGAAACGCTCTACGCATGCCCTGCGCACGCGGCGTTTCTGGACGCGCTGCACGCCTTCAACGCGCAGCTGACGCTGTTTTCGCGCTGAAGGGCGGCTTCAGGGAAAGCGCGCCGCCCCTTTCCAGTCAAGCGCGGGCAGGGCGGCTTCGCTTGGGATCGCCCGGGGCGGTTTTCATTTTCATCGGAAGGGAGCGGCGGCCATGGGCTGGGTTCAGGCGGCATGCCTCAAGGAAATACATGGCGGCGGCCATGCGGGCGACCTTTACCTTGCCGACGCCCGCGACGCGCAGTGGCGGCGCTTCGCCGGGCAGGCGCAGTGCGTCTATCTGGATCCGCCCTTTCTGACGGGCGAGGATTTCTGCATGCGCATGCGCGTGGGCGACAGGGGCTGGCGCACGGGCAAGGAAACGCTGACGCTGCCCGCCTATTCGGACAGGTTCGACAGCCGCGAGGAATATCTGCGCATGCTGCGCCCGGCGCTGGAAAACGCGCGGGAAATGCTGGGCGAAAGCGGCTCCTTTTTTCTGCATCTGGATCAGCGGATGAGCGCCTACGCCCGCATATTGTGCGACGAGGTGTTCGGCGAAAAGAACTTCTTCAACGAGATCATCTGGGGCTACCAGTCGGGCGGGCGCAGCGTAAAGCGCTTTTCCCGCAAGCATGACGTGATTCTTTTCTACCGCAAATCGCGCCGGCATTTTTTCGATATCACCGCCGTGCCGCTGCCGCGCAGCGAAAACCGCTCCAACCACATGCGCAAGTGCGTGGATGAAAACGGCCGCACCTACCGCACCATTCAGTCCGGCGGAAAAATCTACACCTACTACGACGACGATCCCGTCTACCCCGGCGACGTATGGACGGACGTATCGCATCTGCAGCAGAAGGATCCGCAGCGAACCGGCTACGACACGCAAAAGCCGCTGGCACTGCTGAACCGCATCATCCTTTGCTCCACCCGGCCGGGCGATTTGGTGTGCGACCTGTTTTCGGGCAGCGGCACGACGGCGGCCGCCGCCGCGCAGCAAAAGCGCCGCTTTCTGGCCGCCGATCGGGGCGCGCCGGCGCTGGCCGTGATGCGCAAGCGCCTGCTGGGCGTGGAAATGACGGTGCACGCGCCCTGCGACGGCCGCGCGCGCATGGCGGCGCAGATGATCCCCGGCATCGCCTACCGCGACGTTCGCCTGACCGATTACGCCCCCGCCTCCGGCACGGTGCGCGGGCTGGACGCGGTGGATCAATGGTCGGTCGGGTTTTATGAAAACGGCGTTTTCCGGGCGCAGAGCAGCGCCGCACGGCGCAAGCAGTCGCCCGAGCTGCCGGATTATCTGCAGCTGCCGCAGCTGCGCGGCACGCCCGCCGTTTTGATTGTCGATGTTTACGGAAGCCGCACGCTTTGGCGGTATGAGGAGGAATGACGCGTATGCAGGAAAGAGACGCGCGGCACAATACGCCTGACGCGCAGCCGCGGCAGCGCAAGCCGTATCCGTGGCCGGTTCGCATTCTGACGCTGCTGCTGGCGCTGCTGGTGCTGGGCGGAAGCATTTTCGTCTGCTTTATGCCCACCGGGCGCGGCGAAGGCGTTTTTACCGTCTTGAAAAAAGGCATGACGGGGCGGCAGGTGCTTCAAATGCAGCAGGCGCTCTCGGCCATGGGCTACTACGACGGCCGGCAGGACGGCAATTTCAGCCGCGTACTGGAGGCCGCCGTGCTCGCCTTTCAGCAGGATTTTGGCCTGACGCAGACGGGAACAATCGACTATGACGCCTACACCCTGCTGCTTTCCGAGGTTCCCGATACGCCGCCGGAAGCAACTCCCGCGCCCACCCGCCGCGCCGCCGCGCCGCCTTCGGCGCAGCCGTCCGAGGCGCTCGAGGCGGAAAACGCCGTTCGGCGCGACGCATGGTATTCGGATAAGGAGCATGTGGCGGCCTATCTGCGCGCATTCGGCACGCTGCCGGGCAATTACATCAAAAAGGCGGAGGCCGAGGCGCTGGGCTGGTCAAGCGCCAAGGGCAACCTATGGCAGGTTGCGCCGGGCAAAAGCATCGGCGGCGACCGCTTCGGCAATTACGAGGGCAAGCTTCCCGCCAAGCGCGGCCGGCAATATTACGAATGCGACGTCGACTACGACGGCGGCTTTCGCGGCGCGAAGCGCATCGTCTTCAGCTCCGACGGGCTGATCTACTACACGCAGGATCATTACGCAACCTTTGAGGAGATCAAATAGCATGAACGACATAAGCCTTTCCGCCGCCGCTTGGCAAACCGCCGCCCAGGCGCACGCCGCCCTTGCCGCCGCGCTGCGCTTTCCCGCCTATTACGGCGGCAATCTGGACGCGCTGTTCGACTGCCTGCGGGATTTGGACGAAACGGCGCTGACCGTCACGCACTGCGCCGCGGCGGCGCGGCAGTTGGGGGACGCATGGCCCGGCTTCGTCGCGGTGTTTCTGGACGCCGCGGCGGAAAACCCGCGCCTGACCATCCGGCTGCGTCAGGGAAAATAAAGCAACCAATATGGAGGAAAACGCATTATGAGCAGACTGGGCGATTTGATTCGTTTGGAACGCACGCGGCAGGGGCTGACGCACAAGCAGGTGGCGCGCAAATGCGGCGTGAGCGACAAATACCTGATGGAGGTCGAGGCGGGAACGCGCATCATCAACGACGATCAGGCGCGCCGTATCTTGAAAACCATGGGGCTGCAGCAGCAAAACGAGGCCGACTTCACGCTGGACGACATTGCCGCGACGGTGGATTTGCAATCCGCCGTGCCGCAAATCAGCCGGGCGGTGGAGAAAAAGCGCGCCGAGCCGAAAAAGGAAGCCGCCGCGGCGGAAAGCGACGGCGGCGTGGCGGGCTCAATCTGGCTGGACGCGCTTTCGGGCGTGCTCAAGCATGTGCCGGTATACAACGCCGTAATGAAGGAGGTCGGGCATCGCCTGCTGCCCATCACCAACGGTAAGATCGAGGGCGCGTCGCCCGATAAGGTGTTCTATTTCATGGCGCCGGATAACGATCTGCGCGGCTTCCGCGTTCAGCGCGGCGATCTGGTGCTGGTCGTTCCCGCGCAGGCCGCCGTGGACGGCGCGATCATGCTGCTGCAAACGCCGCAGGGACGCGTGCTGCGCAAGGTCAAGCGCCTGAACGATTATCAGGCCATGCTCCAACGCTATGACGAAAGCTGCGAGAGCGAAATCAAAAACTATAACGAGATCATGTTTGTCGGCCGCTGCGTGCGGCTGGAGGCCAGCCTGGAGGGCTGACGGAAGGGCTGACGGAAGGGAGCGCAAAAATGGACATGATGAAAAATATCGACAAGGCAAAGGTACTTAAGCTGGCGGACGAGGTCGCCTATCAGCCCGGACAGATCGTGAGCAAAACGCTGGCGCAAAACGGCGCGGTAAGCGTTACGCTCTTCTCCTTCGATCAGGGCGAGGAAATCAGCACCCACGCTGCGGGCGGCGACGCGATGGCGTATTGTCTGGACGGCGTAGGCCGCATTACCATCGACGGCAGGCCCTACGCGCTGCACGCGGGCGAAAGCATCGTCATGCCTGCGGGGCGTCCGCACGCGGTATACGGCGAGGAACGGTTCAAAATGCTGCTGGTGGTCGTTTTCTGACCGAGGCGCGGCATAAAGGAGCAAAGAACGGCTTATGCCAATGGACGGCTTGACGCTGGGCTTTATTGCCCGCGAATTACAGGAAACGCTGCGGGACGGACGCGTGGAAAAGGTAACGCAGCCTGAAAAGGACATGCTGGTGCTTCTCGTGCGGGCGCAGGGGAAAAACCACCGGCTGCTGCTTTCCGCCGCGCCCGCCTATCCGCGCGTGCATCTGACGCAGCTTACCTATCAAAACCCGCTGGACGCGCCCATGTTCTGCATGCTGATGCGCAAGCACCTGCAGGGCGCGCGCCTGACCGGCATTGCGCAGCTGGGCGGCGACCGCGTGCTGCGCTTTACCTTCGAGAACCGGGACGAGCTGGGCGACGCCGCGCCGCGCGAGCTCTACGCGGAATTGATGGGGCGGCACAGCAACCTGACGCTGGTGATGAGCGGCCGCATCGTCGACGCGATTCGCCACGTCTCCGGCGACATGAGCCGCGTGCGGCAGGCGCTGCCGGGGCTGCCCTTCGTGCCGCCGCCCGCGCAGGACAAAATGGATCCCGCGGAAGCGAACGCGCCGGAGCTGGCCGCGCGGCTCGGCAAGGCGGGCGGCACGCTGGATAAGGCGCTGGCCGCGTCGGTGCGCGGGCTTTCGCCCGTAGCGGCGCGCGAGCTTGCGCTGCGCCTGAGCGGGCGGACGCGCGCCGGCATAACGGAAATCGACGTTGCCGAAACGGCGGAAAGGGCGTGCGCGCTGCTGGCGCGTTTGCCTGAAATGGCCGCGCCCACCGCGCAAACCGACGGCGACGGGCTGCTGACGGACGTTTTACCCTTCCCGTATCTCAGCCTTGACCCGGCGCTGCAAAAGCCCTTTCCCACACTTTCCGGCGCGCTGGACGCCTTTCTTTCCGGGCGCGACCGCCGCGACCGCATGGCGCAAAAGGGCGCTTCGCTCAAGCGCCTGATAAAGACGCATCTGGAGCGCGACGAAAAAAAGCTCTCGCTTCAGGAGGAGGAGCTGACCGCCAGCGCACGGATGGAGGAATACCGCGTGGCGGGCGAATTGCTCACCGCGCAGGCGTACCTTGTGCCGCGCGGGGCGGACAGGGTAACGCTGCCCAATTTTTACGATCCGCAGGGCGGCGGCATGGACATTGCGCTGGACGTGGCGCTCACGCCTGCGCAAAACGCGCAGAAGTATTTCAAGCGCTACCGCAAGGCGCGCTCAGCGCAGGAGCTGGCGCGGGAGCAGCGCGAAAAAACGCTGCGCGAAATGAGCGTGCTGGAGCAGGCGCTGTTTGATCTGGACAGCTGCGAAACCGAGGCGGATATCGCCGACGTGCGAAAAACGCTGGAGGAGAACGGGCTGGCGCGCGCGCCGGGCGGCCGGAAACGCCCCAAAGCGCCCGACAGCGCGCCCATGCGCTTTCAGGCCGCGGACGGCACGGAAATCGTAGTTGGCAAAAACAGCCGCCAGAACGACCGCGTGACGGGCGCGGCGCGCGGGCAGGAAACATGGCTGCACGCCAAGGACATGCCCGGCTCGCACGTCGTCATTCGCGCCGAAAGCGTTTCAAACGAGGCGCTGACCGCCGCGGCCAAGCTGGCGGCATGGTTCTCCAAGGGCAAGGGCGCAGGGGTGCCGGTGGACTACACGCTGCGCAAGTTTGTCAAAAAGCCGGGCGGCGCGGCTCCGGGCTTCGTCGTCTATACCAACCAGAAAACGCTGATGGTATCCGCCACGGAGGGCGAAATCGCCGCCATTAAGCGGCTGTAGCAAAGGCAGCCTGTCGAAAGGGGCGGCGCGTCGCCGTATCCTTTCAGAATTCAAAGAGACTGTGAAAACGCTTTCTCACAGTCCTTTTTTCATTGGCACATTCATGCGCCGCAGCATACGAGGCTTCGGCCAAAATGCGCAATAGGCAAAGCGCGTCGTTTATTTCGTTTCGGCGAAACGAAGGAAGGCGCGGTGGCCGGAGAGGCGCGTTCCGGCCGCTTCACCTGTGAATATACATTCTGGACACAGTTTCTTCCCCATCGCCCTGCGCCATGCACAGGAAATTCCATCCGTAGCGTTCATAGAAGCCGGTATGATCGGTCAGCCAATAAACCGGCGTAACGCCCTTGGCCCTCAGATCCTCCACCGCCATGCAAAGCAGCCGCCCCGCAATTCCTTGGCCGCGGTATTCCGCTTCGGTATATACCGCGCACACATTCGGCGTTCAATCCTTTCGGTCGTGAAAATCGTTTTCGATAACGCCCAGCCCGCCGACGATTTTCTCGCCGTCCAGACAAAGAAACCAGCCGTATTCGGTTCTGCCGCTCAGATAATCGTCCATACAGTGCAAATACGCCGCCTTCGGGATCCTCTATTTTGGGCAAAACCATTCGGCCGCGCCGTCCTTCAGGCACGGCTGCTCCCTCAAATCGACGCAGCGAAAAGCATTCATGTCAGCACTCTCTTTTAACGCGTCCATTCCTTTTGCGCGTCTTCCCACGGCTCCGCGCCGCGGCGGGAATGTCCCGCGGCCGCGCCTCGTCCGCGTTCCCGCGCGTCCTTTCGCGCAGCCATGCCGCCATCGGCGCAACCGCGCTTGTATCCACCATAATCTTCATGAGATTCCCTCCCATTCCTCCTCCAGCCGCTGCCGAAGCGTCGTATAGCGGCGAAGAATCAAATTATTCTGCACCATCTGCGCGATATTCTCCTCGCGCCCTACCAGCACCACCAGCCGCCGGGCCCGCGTCAGCGCGGTATAGAACAAATTGCGCGTCAGCAGCCGCGGCGGGCCGCCCACCACCGGCATCACCACACAGGGAAATTCGCTGCCCTGACTTTTGTGCACGGACAGGCAGTAGGCCAGCTCCAATTCCTCCAATTGCTGATAATCGTATTCCACGCTGCGCTCGTCGTCATAGCGCACGGTAACGGTCTTGTCCTGCTCGTCCACGCGGCTGACAAAGCCCACGTCGCCGTTGAACACGCCTTCGCCCTCCGTGCCGCTGTCGTTCACCCACGCAAGCTGATAGTTGTTGCGCACATGCATCACCTTGTCGCCCAGCCGGAACGTAATATCGCCGTAGGCAAGCTCCGGCTTGGCGGGCGCGGGCGGGTTGAGCGCCTGCTGCAGCAGGGCGTTGAGCTGATACACCCCCGCGCCGGATTTTTTCGTAGGGGAGAGCACCTGAATATCCCGCGCGGGAAAATCCGTCCTCAAAAAGGCGGGCAGCCGGCGCGCGCACAGCCCCACGATCGCGGCGGCGGCGTCCTCGGCCAGCGGCTGGCGCTCGAAAAAGAAATCGCTGTCCCGGCGGTTGAGAATGGGCGCTTCGCCGTGGTTGATGCGGTGCGCATTGAGGACGATCAGGCTTTCCGCCGCCTGCCGGAAAATATCCGTCAGCCGTGCGGAGGGGATCACGCCGCTTTTGAGAATATCCCCCAGCACGTTTCCCGCGCCCACGGAGGGCAGCTGGTCTGCGTCGCCCACCAGAATCAGCTTCGTTCCGGGCTTGAGCGCGCGCAGCAGGCTGCGCATGAGGAAAACGTCCACCATGCTCATCTCGTCCACGATCACGCAGGCGCAGTCCAACGGGTTGTTCTCGTCGCGCTGGAACTTGCCCTCGTCGCCCGAAAATTCCAGCAGCCGGTGCAGCGTTTTGGCCTCGTGTCCCGTCGCCTCGCTCATGCGCTTGGCGGCGCGCCCCGTCGGCGCAGCCAGCAGCACATTCCGGCCCAGCAGGGAAAGAATGCAGTTGATAATGGTGGTTTTGCCCGTGCCCGGGCCGCCGGTAATCACCAGCAGCCCCTGCCGTACGGCCTCGGATACGGCGCGGCGCTGGTTCGGGCTGAAGGCAATGCCGTTTTGCCGCTCGAAATCGGCAATCTGCTTTTCCGGCTGCGCCGGAGCCGTCTTTGCCGCGGAGAGCAGGCGCAGATAGCGCGCAATCTCCCGCTCTGCATGGTAATACGCGCCCAGCATGACCGCGTCCTCGCCGTCCGCGCTGACGGCCACCAGCTCGCGCGCGAAAAGCAGGGCGTCCAGTCCATGCGCCAGCGCCTCGCCCTGCGCGCGCAGCGCCTTGGCGGCCTGCGTCAGCAGCGTCTCGCGGGGCAGATACGTGTGCCCCGCGCTGGCCGCGGCCTCCTGCAGCACATATTTCAGCCCCGCCTGCAGGCGATATTCGCTGTCGGGCGGAACGCCCAGCGCCAGTGCGATGCGGTCAGCCGTCAGGAAGCCCACGCCCTCCACATCGTCCATCAGCCGATACGGATTTTCGCGAATTTTCCGCTGCGCGTCCGCGCCGTACGCCTTGGTGATGCGCACCGCCAGCGCGGGGGAAACGCCGTAGGATTGCAGAAACACCATCGCCTCGCGGGCGGCATACTGCTCCCGAAAGGCCTCCGCCAGCTGTGCCGCGCGCTTTTTGCCTATGCCCGGCACCTCCGTCAGGCGCTCAGGGTGCTCGCTCATCACGTCCAGCGTTCTGCGCCCAAATTCCTGCACGATCAGCTTAGCCGTCGCCGGGCCGACGCCGCGAATCAGCCCCGAGCCCAGATACCGCTCAATGCCCAGCAGGGTAGTCGGCTTACGAATCTCGCAGGCCGTGGCCTTCCATTGCCTGCCGTACTGCGGATGCTCCACCCAAGCGCCGGAAAGCAGCACCTGCTCGCCCGCCGCCAGCGCGGGCAGCGTGCCCACCACGGTGACGCTTTCGCGCCCGGCGCGCATCTGCATCACGGAATAGCCGTTTTCCTCATTGCGAAAAACGGTTTCCTCCATTACGGCTTCCAGTTGTTCCGGCATGGCGCATAGTCCTCATTCATTCGTTTGATTCATCGTTTTTTCATCCCGCGCCCGGCGCAGCGCGCCGCACAGGCGCTCCCGCGCGCCGGGAAGCTGCGCGTCCATCGCGTCCAGCATCGCCCCGATCTGCGCGCGCCGCGTATGCCCGTCCACCGGACAGGGATTCTTCACCACCGGCAGCCGCGCCCGCGCCGCATAATCGGCAATCGCCTGCTCCCGCGCGTCAATCAGCGGGCGAATGACCGTCACGCCGCTGTTTTCCATGGGCGCCTTGGGCATCAGCATATAGAACCTTTCCTCGCCAAGGGCGCTGAGGAAATAGGTTTCCAGCGCGTCTTCACGGTGATGCCCCAGCGCCAGCTTTGCGCAGCCCGCCTCCCGCGCCATACGGCTGAGCGTGCCGCGCCGCAGCCGCGCGCACAGGGCGCACGGGTTCTTTTCGCCCTGCAAGGCGGGCAGCAATCGCCCCTCCCGCACGGTCAAGGGTACGTCCAGATCCCGGCACAGCGCCTCAACGTCCGCCAGCGGAAAGGGATCGCCCAGCTTGATGGTCAGCGCGCGCAGGGTAAACGGCCGCGGCGAAAAACGGCGATACGCCGCCAGCAGCGTCAACAGCGCCAGCGAATCCTTGCCGCCCGACACGCCCACCGCCACGCCGTCCCCCGGCGCAATCAGGCCGTATCGCTCGTCCGCCCGGCGTATTTCCCCCAGCAGCCGCTTCATGCATCGTCCTCCTGCTTCGCTTTTCTTTCATTATAGCGAATTGCGCGGCAATAGGCAAGCGAAACAAGCGCCCCCCGCGCAGGCATGGCGGCGCGCTCGCGCGCATATGCTGGAGCAAAGGAGGCGCAAGGATGCGACAGGATATTGAGAAGCGCTGCGTCAGGCTCGGGCGGTACATTGCCCAAACGGGCGCGACCATTCGCCAGACAGCCAAGGCGTTTTCCCTGAGCAAAAGCCTTGTGCACAAGGACGTGCACGAGCGGCTGCGCCTTGTGCAGCCCGGCCTGTACGAGGAAGCGCGCAGGGTGCTTGCCTACAACCAGTCGGTGCGGCATCTGCGCGGCGGCGCGGCCACCAAACGGCGCTGGGCGCTGCTGCGCAGCCTGCGCGACGCCAGAAGATAAAAGCGCGAGAGAAGCGCCCCGGCGGGGCTTCCCTCGCACGCCAGGCGGCTGCCCGCGCCCGCCTAACGGAACAGCGAACAGCCCGCCTCGCGAAAGCGTTCGATCATCCGCCGCAGCGTATCCTCCGGCACATGAAAATCCCGTGCGAGGCAATGCAGGCAGAAAAACGTCTGCGTGCCGCGGTTAATCAGCTTCTTGGACAGGCCGATCTCGTCCCGCGTGAGCGCCTGCCCACAGGCATGGCATTTCACCGCCGAACCAGCCGCGCGAGATAAACCCGGCAATCGTGCGCCGGAATATCCTTGGCAACATATTCACGGCAGGTCTGCACAGGCTCGTTGCCGAAAACGTCGGTCAGCTCCACGTCGTAGCCGGCGGCATTGGGCAGGCCGTAATCGCTCAAAACGGCGTTGGCGCGGCCGTCCTCGTCGGTCAGGTTAAAGAAGCCCAGCGCGTAGGTGTTGTCGTCCAGATGCTTAAACAGCACCAGCCGATGAGAATTCCGGCCCGATACGCAGATCGGCGGGCGCGCCTGCGCGTCCTGATCGATGCGGATCAGCATCGGGTTCGTAACCAGCGCCAGCGTTTTTTCGTCCATTTGGCGAATATCGCAGCCCAGCATCAGCGGCGCGGAATAAAAGCACCACAGCGCGAACTGCGTGCGGTAGTCCGCCTCGCCGCAGCCCGCCGCGCCTACAAGCCCCTTGCCGTACATGCCCACCGTAAGCATGTCAATATCGTTAAAGCACTGCGGCGCGGAGGCGCTAAGCTTATCCAGCTGGCTTAACGCAATCTGGCGGTAGGATTCGGGGGCGTCGATGATATCGCCCGTGGAGCGGTACATGTGCGCGCCGGTGGAGCGAATCCACGACCAGACGTTATCGCTGCCCCAGTTGCAGGCGGAATAGAGAATATCCCGCCCGGTTGCGCGCAGCGCCATGCCCATGCGGCGGTAGAGCAGCTCGCCGGAAATGTCGGACGGCTTATAGCAAAAATCGTATTTCAGGTAATCCACGCCCCAGGAAGCGAAGGTCTCCGCATCCAGAAATTCATGGTCGAAGCTGCCCGGATAATCGGCGCAGGTGCGCTGCCCGGCGCAGGAATACATGCCGAATTTCAGCCCCTTGCCGTGGATGTAATCGCCCACGGCCTTCATGCCGTTGGGAAACTTGGTGGGCTCGGCGAGCAGCCGGTCGGTTTGCGGATCGCGCAGGTATTGGCTCCAGCAATCGTCAATTACGATGTACTGATAGCCGGACTCCTTCAGACCCAGCTTTTCAAAAGCGTCCGCGCTTTCCCGGATCAGGCTTTCGGAAATTTTCTCGCCGAACGTGTTCCATGTGTTCCATCCCATGGGCGGCCGGTTGACCAGCATATGCGCATCCTCCTCATATCCTTCGTTTTTTCCATTATAACGCAGGCCGCGCGGGAAAATCAAGCGCCCGCGGCGGATTTTCATTCGCGGCGCGGCGCGCCGTGCATCAGCCGCGCCCGCAGCGAACGCAGCCGCTTTTGCCCCTGCGCAAGCAGCGCCGTTCCCGGCGTAATCAGCGTGTGATACAAGGCGCCGTTCCCGGCGCGCACCAGCGTGAGCACCGCGCGCCAAAGCATGTCCTTTTGCTGCGCGTCCATCGCGGAAAGCCTGCGCAGCGCGCGCACCAGCCCGCCCAAGCCCTCGGCCGTCAGCTCCTCGATACGCGTCGCGCCCGTCGCCTCCAGCAGCGTAAACAGCGTGTCGATGAATTTGCGCCGCGCGTCGTCGTCCAGCGTGGCCATCCATTCCTTGAGCGTGCGGTCCACCGCCTGACTGCCTGCCGTCAGCTCCGCGCGCACAAACGCCGTTCCTAAAACCGCCCAGTTGGCGCTGTTGTGCTGCAAAACGCCCACATTGCCGCTTTTGACCACGATGTGGCGCTCGCGATGCTCCAGCAGCAGCCCCACCACGGAGGACTGGGGCACGATGGTGACGATTCTGTCCATCACGCGCCGGTAATCGTCGCCGGAAAGAAACGCGGGCAGAAAGCCCGGGCCGTCGTTGTTATACACCCGCTCAATGCGCGCCTGCACCGCCGCGTCGCACTTCACGGCGGCGTATACCGCCAGATTGCCTCCCTTGGAGTGCCCGCCCACATACAGCGGCGCATCCGAAAGGCGCGCGGCCTGCCGGTTCAGATACGCGACCGCCGCCAGCTGCGCGGGCACGGCCTGCGAAAGGCTCAGGTTGCAATCCTCTCGCCAGCCGGTGAAGGTGCTGTCCGTGCCGCGAAAGGATAGATAGGAAAATTCCGGGCAAACGATGGTCAGCGCGGCGAATTGCTTTTGCTCCTGCGGGTCGATCTCGTTCACAAACGCAGAAAGACGAAGCGGGCGGTATCGCGGGCAATCGCAAAGCCGCCCCACCAGCACCGCGGCGGCCGCCGCCGCGTTTACGGAAAACGCCTGCGACTGCGCGGGCCGCGGCCGAAGCCGCAAAAATGCCGCCGCTGCGTCCGCAAGCGAACAATCGCCGCCGTCGCCGGGCACAATGCCGTCCCATTCCGCATAAGACAGCCACGAAAGAATCAGGCCGTCCACCTCGTTCAGGGGCGCCTGGGAAAAGGAAAGGTCGCCGCGCCACAACAGGTAATCATACAGGTTCGCCAAGCGCGTTTCCTCCTTCTGGTGTGGGAATACGCGGCGTGCGGCGCCGCGCATCCCTATCATACCAGATCGAGGGCGTTTACGCAATCAGGGCAGCGCCTCCATGACCTCCTGCCGAACGGCGGCAAGGCGGCTGTAATCCATCGCGTCCACATAATAGCGCTCCAGCCGGTCATGGTTTTCCTTCGCTTCGTGCAGCGCCTCCACCGCCTGATTGAGCGTCAGGTCGTATACCGCGCGGTCAAACGCCAGCCGCGCGCCCTCGCGGCGGATCAGGCGCTCGTCCATTTCGGGCGCAAACCGCCGCGCGTCCATGAGCACCGCCGTGGTAAAGAGCGTATCGCCCACCAGAAGATGCCCCAGCTGCGTTGCGTCCAGCGGATCGCAAAACACGGTGCGCGCCATATGCCTGCGCCGCGCCGCGTCCAGCACCGTCGAAAGCAGCGCGTGCGCGTCAAAGCCCCACGGCACATCCAGACAATACACCGTGCCCTGCATGGCGCCGTCCAAATGCTGCACCACGCCCTGACAGGTGATCGCCTGCGCGAAGAGACGGCGCGCGCGCCCTGCCGGCGCGTCCGGCAAAAGCGCGCAGAGCGTTTCCTCCAGCGCGAAGCGCGCCTTGTCCGAAAAGGCCGCGTCGTATACCGCCGCCGCATCCGCGCGCAGGCGCTGCGCCGCCGCGAGATATCGGTACGCCCGTGCGTAGCAGGCGCCGATGGCCTCGTTCAGCCGCGCGATCGCCTCCCGGTCGCGGGTCAATTGCGCCTCGTTCAGGCATACGCCCAGATTCACAATGCCGTCCGCCGCGCCGGGCAGCCGCGGGTCGACAATATGCGGCGCGGTGCCGTCGAGCATCAGAAAATCCGCCTGCCGCGCCCAGATCGCGTCCAGGCTGTCCGGGTCTCCCGAGCAATGAAAATAGGTTACGTCGTCGCCCTTTTCCTGATAATGCGCGCCCACCGCCCGCATCAGCGTGCTTTTGCCCACGCCCGGCCCGCCCTTGAGAATGATCGTGCGGCCCGCCCCGGCGCGCAAATCCTCAAAAAAACCCACAAACCCCGCGCAGGTATTGCCGCCCGGGAAAAAATGCTTCTCCGTCATCCTGTCCGCCACCCTTTCGCATCGTGATACCACACGGTATGCGCCGGCAGCGTGAAATATTTCCGTTTTTTATGCCGCATGTGCCGAGTCCGCAAGCGAAAGCGTCCTGCCGGCCCCCCTCTCACATCAAGGGCAGTTTGCGAGGATCAACAGCGATAGGGCGGCGGATCGGCAAAATACCGGCGAGGACTGCGCCGCGCTTGCCGAGCGGCCGTAAAAAAAGCGCGCCGTTCTTTCTTTTTCGATAAAGGAGCGCATTCCGGAAACCGCGCCTGAACGATTCGCGCGAAGCAGGCGTCCGGGCGCCTCCATGCGCGGCGTTGCCAGAGGCGCCTGGCATACGCACGGTACAGGCGGGCAGGAAAGCTTGGACAGTCTCGTGGCGCGAATAAACCAAACGGACTGCGAAGGCGCCAAAGCATATCCTATGCCGGAAGCGGCGCCCGGCGGCTTTGCGGAGGCTTGTCTGCGCGCGCCGGTCGAAAAGCTCCTCGCACACAGCAGGGCGCAGTTGAAACATTGGGCGAAGGCGCGTTTTCCCGCCAATGCTCGGCGGATGCTGCGGCTGGAGCAATGCCGTGACGCAAAGCTCGCGCACCTCTGTCCCGATGATCTGACGGCCGGCCCGGTCGAGTATACGGCGGCGATTTTCCGAAAGCTGACGGCTTTCGGCGCCGCCATGCCGCTGCCGCCGGAGCGCTACGGCCCAGCGTTTCCGTTTACCTGAGGTGAAAAAGCCGCGTGGAATCTACCGCCTCCATGACGGAGCGCACGGGCAAAGCAGCGGACAGGCGACTTACCGAAAGGAAGAACCGCGCGCCGGAGGACGATACGCCGGGCATGACGCTCTGGGGCGGCGAACAGGTCAAAGTAGAAAATTTAAGCGCCGGGCTCAATTGAAACAAGCCGCGGAAATGTGCGCCTGCTCACACCGGCGAATCGAAAAGCATCACGGGCAGGATGAGTCCGGCAAAGTCCGTATCGCGCTTTCGCAGCGCGTAAAGATTCGTCGGAACCGCTTGCTCCCCTCCAGCGAATCGCGCTTTGCTCCGCCGGAGGCAGGAGCCATATGAATTTTCATGGCAGGTCACCCCTCGCGATCCTCCGAGCGCTCGCCCTTCTCTTTTTTGAAGGCCCCTGTTCCATCCGGACGAATCCGGACAGACGCGCTGTTCAGTACAGTGGACAAAAGCCGGTCGCACCGTTCCGAGGAACGGTGCGACCGGCTTTCTATGGGGTATTGGCCCGCGCAGCTTGCGACGGCTTTTTATTGGCGCCGTTCCTTGACAGCAGCCTGTGCAGAAAGGCAAAAACAATGGGGTTTTTCATGAGATGTGCATGGTCCTCATTCTCTTTCCTATGTACCGCGGAAATCTTTCCAATTTCCTCTAATTTGATTATACAGCTTTTCTTTCTGCCCTCTGCGGTGATGGCGATAACGCCTGCGTCCTGTACGAATATATGCGCCAGCGGCACATTCCACAGATACAGCCCGACGCTCAGCAGGCCTGTGACCCCGATCGACATCAGGAGCGCTGTTTTTACTCCCCTGCGCCCCCGGTCATACCGCCGCGCGCCGTAATTCTGCGCAACAAACGTGGCCGCCGCGTCGCAGAAGGCGTCCGCAATGAGCCAGACGAGAAAATCCAGCTTGCCGCATACGGCCCAGGCCGCGATGCTGTCCGTGCCGAAGGGATTGATCCTTGACTGCACCAGCATATTGGCCAGCGGATACAGCGTGGACTGCGCTGCGATGGGCAAGCCTTTTTTACAAAATCGGGGCAAGGCTCTGTCCGCGGATGCGCAGCCTGTTCAGGCTGATTTTGCAGGGGAGGTTTGTACGCGTGAGGGCGGACAGCACGAGCGCAGCGCTCAAAAGCTGAGAAAAAACCGTGGTCAGCGCCACGCCCGCAACGCCCCACCTGAATACCGCCACGAACAGAAAATCAAGCGCCACATTCACGCCGTTGGCGATGAGCAGAAATACGAACGGCGTTTTAGGGCAATACCGCACAAACCCAGACAAAAGACATCAAAGCCTTTACTTTTGTGATATAATAGGGACATGGATAAA
>CAKTXZ010000024.1 GCA_934632155.1 uncultured Clostridia bacterium
CCAATGGGCTTAATTACCCTATTTATGGAATCTGGTGTTGTTCTCGTGATGATTCTCGGCACCTATCTTCTCTCTATCGGACAAATCGAGCCCCCGCGGCTGATCCTTGCGATTGTTTTAGGTGGTCTGTTTACGTCCTCTATTACCAAGGTTGCCACCTTCCAGCATTACGGGATTGTGTTCAAGCAAGCTATGAAAGGAATTTGGTCGATTCTGGGCGTATCTGCGCCAAACAGGCCGGAGCATAGCGACGCGCCAGTTAATGGGGAAATCGTCATTTCAGATTTAAGCTTTGCCTACAACGGTGACGGCAAGGTGCTGGAAAACATCAATCTTCGCTTTCCGAAAGGCAGCAAGACTGCACTGGTCGGGGCCTCCGGCTGCGGAAAAAGTACGCTTGCCAACTTACTTATGGGATTTTGGGAACCGACAGACGGACACATCACCATAGCAGGAGAAGATGCGGCGACTTTCTCCGAAAAGCAGTTGAACCGTCTATTTTCCATCGTTCAGCAGGAAGTCTTTCTCTTTAATCTGAGCATGGAAGAAAACATACGAATCGGAAAGCCGGAGGCCTGCATGGAGGAGATCATAGCGGCCGCGAAGAAAGCCCGCATCCACGATTTTATCATGTCGCTTCCAAATGGCTACCAGACAACGGCGGGAGAAGCAGGCGTCAAGTTTTCAGGTGGAGAAAAACAGCGTATTTCCATTGCCCGTATGATTCTAAAGGACGCGCCAATCATTATTCTGGATGAAGCAACCGCAGCGGTAGATACGGAAAACGAAGCATATATTCAGGCGGCAATTGACGATTTGAGCCGTGATAAAACCGTCATTATGATCGCCCACCACTTAAACACCATCCGTGACGCCGATCAGATCGTTGTCATGGACAGCGGTAGGGTCATAGATACAGGAAAGCATAATCCGCTGCTCGGCCGCTGCGCCCTATACCGGAAGATGGTTGAGAATCAAAACAAGGTCGATAACTGGAAGATCAAGGAGGTGTCCCTTTGATTAAGGAAATCTGGAATACGCTTACCCTCGGTGGAAAACGCGCCTTATCGCTCTCTGTCACGGGCTTTACTCTGTATGCCCTTTCAGGGATTGCTATGATGTACATTGTTCTGAAATCTCTGGAAGCCGTCATGTCCGGAAGCTCCATGCTGCTGTGGTACTGGATCGCATTGGCCGCCTGCCTGCTGATAAAAGGCGGCAGCAACATCCTTGCAGATGTGAAAAAGCACCATGCTGGCTTTGATATTGTCTTTCAGATACGTAAAAACATCATCTATCGCCTGAAGGCGTTTTCGCTTGGCTTTTATACCAACGAGCGGTTGGGCGAAATCAGCACCATCATTCATAAAGACGTAGACAAGATGGAAATGGTTGTAGGCCATGTGTGGACGCGGATGCTTGCCGATTTTATCGTGTCTGCTATTCTTCTTACGGCGCTGGTCGTTTATGACCCGAAAATGGCGCTACTTATGATTTCTGCCTTGCCTGTCGCAGTCCTGTTTCTTACGTTGGGCTTGAAGCGTGGAGAGAGGTTAGAGGAAAAAGCCGGAAACGATCTTGCCGATATGGTGAGCGTCTTTGTGGAATATGTAAAAGGGATTCCCCTCCTGAAAGCCTTTTCCGAAAGCCGCCGCTTTGAGGAAAAGGTTGAACAGACGGCCCGCGACTTCGGACAGAGTAGCAAAGCCGTATCCAGAAATCGGGCGGCGGTCTTGGCCGTCTATGGCCTTATCATTGATGTCTCCTTTTGGATCATGCTCACCGCCGGGCTGCTCCTGCTGCTGACGGGGAAACTCCCCGTTTACGGTTTCTTGCTCTTTGCCATCATCAGCCGCGAGTTTTACAAGCCTTCCTCTGATACGGCTACTCACATTGCTCTTTACAAGGCTTTCCCGCATATCGGCGGCGTTGTACATACCCATTCCCGCCGGGCAACGTCCTTTGCTCAGGCCGGCATCGGTATTCCGGCCTATGGAACAACGCACGGCGACTACTTCTACGGAGAAATACCCTGCGCCCGCAGAAATTGCCGGTCAGTATGAATTGGAAACGGGCAATGTGATTATAGAAACATTTCAGGATAAGTCACAGGATGAAATCCCGGCAGTCCTCGTGCATTCCCACGGCCCCTTACCTGTGGAAACGATCCGCGCAACGCCGTTCATAATTCTGCAGTTCTGGAAGAATTGGCATTTATGGCATTCCATACGAAAGCAATGAGTCCAAATCTATCCCCCATACAGCAGGCACCGCTAAATAAGCACTATTTTCGTAAACACGGCAAGGACGCATACCATTAAAGGAGCCCGATTACGACCTTTGGGCAATCGAGGAAAACGGAAGAAAGAGATATTTCGCCAGAATCAAGGCCACCGGCGAGGAAACGGAGGTCAGCCTTGAGGCGATGCGGCGGCTGCTCCGTCAGGAAAAGCAGATGCGCCGGGAGTATGGTCACAACCGCTACCGCATCGCGCAGGCGCATCCGGGCATCGGGTTCCGCACCCATGAAAAGCAGTTTAACAACCGCTACGAAGCCCTTTCCTGGATTTGCAAGAACCAGCTCGGACGGCGCGATCTCACGCCCCAGCAGAAGAAATACCTGATCGGGCAGCGATATGAAGCAGAGAAAAACACACATGGAGGAGATCGAAAAAGCGCATTGAGAGCAGAAAAAGCGGAAAAACAAGAGACGAAAATGGCCGCTCCATTTCCATGTTGCCAGCTTTTTCAAGTTCATGGCAGCGAACTTAAGCCTCACCCGGTTTGTTGCCTGCGTCAAGCCTCTGTATGGCGTATAACGCATCGCGTGTTTTCTTTGGCGTCCGCAAAGACCCGTTCAATCGTCCCTTTACGTTTCTTGTAAGGCTCCTGGCGCTCCGGCGTATATCTGGCATCGTCCGCCAGTTCTTCGTACTCCCTCCAGATATGCCGCCGCACCGTTTTGATACAGTCTTTGGAATGGGCGCATCGCTCTCTGGCTGGGCAGCCGGCGCATATTGGGGGGCCGCTCTTATATTCCCGGTATCCGTCACGGCCTGTCGTACGGTATTTCGGCAGCTGGTATTCGGGACATATCACGCGGCCGCAGAACTCATCCCAAACATACTTCCAGCACTCGTGTCCGTCTTTCACGCTCTGCAGACGCTTGCAGGCCGCGGACAAGACTCTGCCGTCTTCAAATACCTTCTTGCGGATAGGGGGCGTTTTATACGCGGCATCGGCCGCAACGACTTTTGCTTCAGGAAAGCGCTCCGTTTCCTCGTCGTAAACCGCATCAAAGGCCGCGCTGTCATGGACATTGCCGGGCGTTACCGCCGTCTTCAGAACAAAACCGCGCTTATCGCAGGCAGTATGCGCTTCATACGCGCCCGCCTTCCGCATGCTTCGGCGCGGCTTTCCGCTTCGATGCCCCGTATGCCCGTGCCGGGACGGCGGCGCCTTATTCGCCGTCCAGACCGAACCAGAGCAGCTCGTCCGCATGGCGGCTGAACGCGAGGAGCTCCTCGTCCGTGGCGGCGGCTGCGCTGATCGTTTCGCGGCACACCTCGACCGGCTCGCCGTCGCCCGGCTCAAAGACGCGCAGCAGCAGTGCGTCGGTGGTGCGCAGCGTTTCTTCCATCCAGCTGACGTCCACCCGGCGCACCAGACGCAGATTGCCGTTTTCCCAGCGGTAAAGCTCCTGCGTGCCCGTCATCGCGCTGTCGTGAACCTGATTGAGCAGCAGCTGCTTTTCGGGGTACAGCGTGTAATTGCTCAGCGCCGCCCAGCCCAGATGGTTCGTCTCGAAGGCGCGCGTGTCCGGGTTCCAGAAAAAGAAGGTGTGCTGCACGTTGCTTGCCCCGATATTATAAAAAATGTCCAGATCAAGATAGCCGTCCATGTTCACATCCGCGCAGGTGAACAGCCCCATAATATCCGGCAAACGAGTGAAATAGAGCGTTTGGCCGGGAAAATCCGCCGCCTGCGGGCAGGTAACGTCCAGCCGCCAGATTTCCTCCTCCTCGCAGTCCCAGCCGCGCACCTGCAGCCCCACCTTTCGCGCGGATAATTCGTACTGCAGGCCGCCCAGCGTTACGCTTTTCGCATCCTCCGTGATTTCCTCCGCCGGCGCCCACGCCGCCAGCCCCAGCAGCAGCGCCGCCAGCAGGATAACGCCCCATCGTTTCAGCTTCATATCGATCGCTCCTTTCTGTTTTTCATCCATAATACGGTAAAGCGGCGCAAAAGCCTGCAATCAAAAAGGCTGCCGGAAGTTTTTTTCGACAGCCTCTGCGCAAGCCGCGCTTTTTGGCGCTTGCCCTGCAGGCTTCATCCCGCAGGGCAAGCCGCGAAACGGATTTTCTGTGCGAACGCTTTGCCCGGTTTTCCCGGCCGGCAAGGCCGGTTATTTTACATAGAACGCTTCGTCGGGCGCCTTGCCGCCCACGGAGGCGGGCTTGGCGGAGACGAGAATCTCATAGAGCGGCGCGGCCTGCGCGGCCATATCCTCGCCGGTTACGAACACCAGACGGCAGGAGGGCAGCGCCTTTTCGGCCACCGCGGCGGAGGGGATAACGCCCTGCGCGGCGATTTCCTGCGCGGCCTGCGCGGTGTTGTCGTTGGCGAAGGCGATGGAGGCCTCCAGCGCGCGCATGAACGCGGCGACCTTTTCGGGCTGCTTCGCAAGGAAGGCGCTGTTCACAATGACGACGCTCATGGACAGCTGCGCGTCCGGATAGCCGTTTTGCTGCGCGGCCTTGGCAAATTCCTCGGTGACGTCCAGCGCCACGCGATAGGATTCGTCCTTCATGCGCAGGGTGGTGGCGTGGGGCTCGGGCACGAGCACGATATTCGCCATGCCGCTGAGCGCCAGCGTTGTTACCTCGGCGTGCTCGCTTTTGAAATCCAGCGTCGCCTGCGTGTTATTGGCTTCCAGAATATAATGCATCACGTATTCCGGCGTCGCGCCCTGACCGGCGGTCACGATGGTTTTGCCGTTCAGATCCTGCACGGAGTGCACGGTATCGCCCTTTTCCAGCACATACAGCATGCCGCGCGTGATAAGCGCCAGCCCCTTCACGCCGCCCTGCGTTTTGTTGTAGAGCACCGCGCCCAGATTGATCGGCACGGCGGCGATATCCACATTGCCCGCGATGATCTGGCCCGTCAGCTCGTCCGGCGCGCCGGCCAGCGTGAAGGCGTAATCGCCGGTGCTTTCCGTCATCATGTGCGCCAGCGCCATGCCGGTGGGCCCCTTGAGCGCCGCAACGCGCACGGGCGTATCCTCCGCCATGCTCAGCATGGGCAGCGCCGCCGCCAGCGCCAGAATGGCAATGAGTCGAATCAGCTTTTTCATGTTTCCTGCTTCCTTTCGTTTGACGTCGTATTGCTTTTAGCCAATGCGCTTTTCACCTGCACGCCGGGAATATTGCCCAGCCTGCCCGTGAACGCGCCTACGCGCGCGCTGTCGCCCCGCACCAGCAGGCCGATGACCGCCATGCCGCGCTCGTGATCCGGAACGCCGATGCGCCCGGTGACCATGTCCTGAAACTGGCCGACCACCTGATTCACCCGGGCGGCCTGCGAAAGATCCTCGATCACAACGCCCACAAAGCCCACGCGCTCTTCCATGTGCAAAGTCCTCTCCTTGCGAAAAATAGAGGGCATGACCACAAGCCGTCATGCCCCAGTTAAGCCGATACGCATAGGACTGCCTCCTTTCGCTCTTGGGCCGGAACGCATCCGAACCCGCAAGGAAAACCGATTCTTGGCCGCCGCGCGCTCCCCCTCATGACCGGCCACTCCGGTTTGCCGCCTTTGCTTCGTTCCTATTATACACCGTTTTTCGAAAAATGAAACCGGAATTTTTTCTTTCGGACGAAACGGAGGGAAAAGCCACGGGCTGATAAAAAGCCGAGGGCAGGCATGCGGGGCCGTTCGCGCGGCGAAATCATTTCGGCAGCCCGAAGCATATCCGCGGTTTTCTGCGCATAACCATGCTGTGAACATGATGAAGCAAGGAGGCTTTCGCATGGCGCAGGAAAATGCCGGGGGCATGCAGTCCCTATATCGGGATATTGCCGAGCGTACGCAGGGGGATTTGTACATCGGCGTGGTGGGGCCCGTGCGCACGGGGAAGAGCACCTTCATCGCCGGGTTTATGGAAAAAATGGTGCTGCCCTACATGGCGGACAGCCCTCGGCGCGGGCGGCTGGTCGACGAGCTGCCGCAGTCGGGCTCGGGGCGGAGCGTGATGACCACGCAGCCCAAGTTCATTCCCGGCGAGGGCGCGGCGGAGATTGTGCTGGAAAACAGCCTGCGCGCGCGGGTGCGGATGGTGGATTCGGTGGGATACCTGATTCCCGGCGCGCTGGGCACGCAGGAGGGGGAAGCGGCGCGCATGGTGTCGACGCCGTGGGTCGATCACGATATTCCGTTTGAGGAGGCCGCCGCCGTCGGCACGAAAAAGGTGATCGACGACCATGCGACGCTGGGCGTGGTGGTGACGACCGACGGCACGATCGCCGACCTGCCGCGCGCAAGCTATATCGGCGCGGAGGAGCAGGTGATTCGCCAGCTGCGCCAAATCGGCAAGCCCTTTGCGGTGGTGCTCAATTCCGCGCGCCCCGAGAGCGAGGAGGCGCGGGCGCTGCGCTCGTCGCTGGAAGCCAAGTACGACGTGCCGGTCGCGCTGTTGAATGTAAAGGAAATGCAGCCGGCGGAGCTGGAGACGCTGCTGGCCTCCATGCTGCTGGAGTTCCCGCTGCGGCAGGTGCATTTTACGCTGCCCGAATGGGTGGGCGCGCTGGATGAGGATCACTGGCTGCCGGCGCACGCGCTGCATATCGTGCGCGAGCTGGGCGAACGGCTGCATAAGGTGCGGGATAAGGCGGCCATCGCGCCTGCGTTCGCCGCGTCGCCCTACCTGCGCGCGCCGGAAAATGAACAGGTGAATTTGGGCGAGGGCGAGGTGCGCCTTGATTTGCCCGTGCAAAGCGGTCTGTTCAATCAGGTGCTTTCCGAGCAATGCGGCGAGAGCATTACGGGCGACGCGCAGCTGCTTTCCCTGATGAAGGAGCTGACTGCCGCCAAGCGCGAATATGACCGCGTGGCCGGGGCGCTGGACGCCGTGCAGAAGACGGGCTACGGGCTGGTCACGCCCGCAATGAGCGAGATTACCCTGCAGCCGCCCGAGGAAATGCGGCAGGGCAGCCGCTTCGGCGTGCGCCTGCGCGCCAGCGCGCCGACGCTGCACCTGATTCGTTCGGACATCGAAACGGAAATCGCCCCGATTCTGGGCGCGCAGGAGCAGAGCGAGCAGTTTGTCGCCGCGCTGCGTCAGGCCTATGAAAGCGACCCGCAAAGCCTGTGGCAGACCAACTTTTTCGGCAAATCCCTGCAGGAGCTGGTGCAGGAGGGCATCGGCGCGAAGCTGAACCGCATGCCGCTGGACGCGCAGGAAAAGGTGCAGGCCGCGCTTACGCGCATGCTCAATGAGGGCGAGGGCGGCATGATTTGCATCCTGTTGTAAGCCGGCTTGGGCGCCATCGGCCGGTATGCCTGCGACCGGGCGCACGGCGTGTCACAATATCGCCATAAACGCCGAACGAATGGGGCTGTACATTTTCCGGCTTTTGCGGTATGATGAAGGGGCGAAGTAACGCAAATTGATGAAACGGGGAATGAAGCCTTTGTATACGCAACAGGATCTTGCTGATATTCGAAAGGAAATCCGGAAGCGCGCGCTGCTGCTGAGCGTTCCGGCGCTGCTGATGCTTGGCGGCGTCGCCGCGCTGTTCATATTGCGGCTGGAAGCGCTCACCATTGCGCTCACCTGTCTGCTGGGCGTTTACGCCGTTTTTGTCTACGGCATGCTGCTTTCGCCCGTCGTTTGCTATGAGCGGCATCTGGACGAGGTGCTCAACGGCCGCGTGCGGGAGCTGACCGGCGCCTTCAAGGAAATGGAGGAGGGCACGGTCGTTCGCGATGGGGTGCGTTACTATCCCGTGCTGCTCAACGTGGGCAATATGGAGAGCGAGGAGGACGACCGCCTGTTCTATTACGACGCCAATTTGCCAAGGCCGGACTGGCGGCGCGGCGAGATGCTGACCGTCACGGCGCATGATAAGGCCATGGGCGCGTGGACGCGGACGAAGGCCTGAAGGGAACAAGCATGATGCAAAACGGTTGCGTTCTTGTTTGCGTGACAATGCAAAAGGACTGCGCGCGGCTGATTCATAAGGGACGGGAAATTGCGCTGGAAAGCGGGCTTCCCCTGCATGTGCTGCATGTCAGCAAGGGCGCTTTTCCCGGCAAGGGGGAAAACGCCGAAATACTTAACGGTTTGTTTTCGCTTGCGCACGACGCGGAGGCGGAAATGCATATCCTCTACGATCAGAACGTTTCCGTCGCCATCGCGCATTACGCGCGGCAGGAAAACGCGCAGGCGGTGGTGCTGGGCCGCAACGAAAACGGCGCGGTGGATGAAATTCGCATGCTGCTGCCCACAGTGCAGATTGTGGAGACGCAGTAGGCAGGGCGGAAGCATTTCCTGAATTGCCGCGCGCTGTAAAAAGCGTGTGCGCATGCGCCTTTCCCGCGTTCCTCAGAAAGCCGTTTCCCCGGCGCCGCTGAATTCCGCGCGGCTGTCTCCGACGATATTTGAAACGAAAAACGCTCCGCCTCGCTGGCAGCCGTGCTGCTTGCGGGACGGGGCGTATTCTTTGCGGGCCTGTGAAAAAAAGCATATCTTCAGCAACGGAAGAGCGGGAATCACGGCGAGCAGCAGGCTTCTCTTTAACGGCGATGCAGGCAGAACGCCTGCTTTGGCGCGACTCCCGCAGCTTCCTTGGAAGGGAGCGGAACGACCGGCCTGCCATCGGGGGGCGGCCTGCGGCAGCAGGGAGTTGAACGATTCAACCGAAACAAGCGGCGCAAACGGCGGCGAACTGCCGCGCCGATGGAGACTGCGAAAGAGGAAACCGTTCCTTTGCAAGCAAGGAACGGCTCCCTCGTCCATACTTTGTTTCGCTTTTTGCAGCCCCTTATTTCATGCGCCGGGGGTTACGGGTTCATCGGCCGGCCGATGGTCGCCTTGATGCGGCGCACGCCGGCAGAGGAGGACTCCTCCTTCTGGATCTTGAAGGACACCAGATCGCCCGTATTGGCGGCGTGCGGCCCGCCGCAGATTTCCTTGGAATATTTGCCCATGGTGTAGACCTTGACCTTGTCGCCGTACTTGCTTTCAAACAGGCCCATCGCGCCCTGCGCCTTGGCCTCATCGACGGTCATTTCCTCCATCGTGACGGGCGCCTTGGCGGCGATGGCTTCGTTGACCAGCCGCTCCACCTCGGCTAGTTCCTCGGCGGTCATCTTGCGGCCGAAGGTGAAGTCGAAGCGCAGGCGCTCGGCCGTGATGTTGCTGCCCTTCTGGTGCACCTCGTCGCCCAGCACCTTGCGCAGCGCCGCCTGCAGCAGATGCGTCGCGGTATGCAGGCAGGCCGTCTGCTCGCTATGGTCGGCCAGCCCGCCCTTAAAGCGCTGCTCCGCGCCGGCGTGGCTGGTTTCCTGATGCTGCCGGAAGCGCTCGGCGAAGTCGTTCGCGTCCACCGTCAGCCCCTTTTCGGCGGCCAGCTCCATGGTCATTTCGATGGGGAAGCCGTAGGTATCGTAAAGCTTAAAGGCGCTGCGGCCGTCCATGGTGGTCAGGGAATCCAGCCGCGTTTTGACGCAGCTTTCCACGGCGGCGTCGTTGCCGCTCTGCGCGGCCTCGATGATGGGCAGCATGTCCGGCGAGGGGCGAAGCTTCTTGCTTTCGGCCAGCGCCTTGGCGCAGGCAGCCTTTTCCGGCGCGGAAAGAATGCTTTCCAGCAGGGCGCGGGTGGCGCAGATGTTGTTGTAGATTTTTTCGAATTCCTTTTCACCCTGACGCAGCGTGCGGGCGAAGCGATCCTCCTCCAGCTTCAGCTGCTCCAGCACAAAGGCGGAATTTTCCTTCAGCTCGGGGTAAACGTCCTGATACTGGTCGATGATGACCTGGGCGATTTCGCAGGTAAACCCGGCCTGCAGCCCCAGCCCCATCGCGTAGCGTACGGCGCGGCGAATCAGGCGGCGCAGGATGTAGCCCTGATCCACGTTGGAGGGGGAAACGCCGCGCGGGTCGCCCAGAATGAAGGTGGCGGTGCGCATGTGATCGGCGACGATGCGGAAGGCCTTGGTCGTGGCCTGATCCGCGCCGTATTCCTTGCCGGAAAGCTCCGCGATTTTGGCCAGGATGTTTTCGAACAGGTCGGTTTCATAAACGCTCTTTTTGCCCGTGAGCACGCAGATGGTGCGCTCCAGCCCCATGCCGGTGTCCACGTTCTTCTGCTTGAGCGGGAGGAACGTGCCGTCCTGCTGCTTGTTATATTGCATGAACACATCGTTCCAGATTTCCAGATACGCGCCGCATTTGCATGCGGGCGAGCAATCCGGGCCGCAGGGCTTTTTCACGATGATGAACATTTCGGTGTCCGGGCCGCACGGGCCGGTCACGCCGGCGGGCCCCCACCAGTTATGCTCCTTGGGCAGGTAGAACAGGTGATCCTCCTTCACGCCGCAGCCGCGCCACAGGTTGGCCGCCTCCTCGTCGCGCGGGCAATCCTCATCGCCGGCGAAGACGGTAAAGGCCAGCTTGTCCTTGTCGATGCCAAGCCATTTTTCATCGGTCAGGAATTCCCAGCTCCAGGGGATCATTTCCTTTTTGAAATAATCGCCCAGGCTCCAGTTGCCCAGCATTTCAAAGAAGGTCAGGTGGCTCATATCGCCCACGTCGTCGATGTCGCCCGTGCGGATGCACTTTTGCACGTCGGTCAGGCGCGTGCCGGCGGGGTGCTTCTGCCCCAGCAGGTAGGGCACCAGCGGATGCATGCCCGCCGTGGTGAAGAGCACGGTGGGGTCGTTTTCCGGGATGACGGAGGCGGAAGGAATTTGTACATGCCCCTTTTCGGTGAAGAACTTCAGAAACAGGGCGCGCAGCTCGTTGGCGGTCAGGGATTTCATGCCGGATCAGCTCCTTTGCAAAAAATAAAAGCGTGCCTTTTCATCTTGAAGACGAACAGACACACTGCATTCGCGGTACCACTTCAATTGGCGCTTTCACGCCCACCTCGACGCTGATAACGGGAGCGCCCGAGCCGTCTTGCATTTTTTCGACGGCTTGCTCGGCAGCGGCCGCCTTTTCCGTTCCTCGCCGGGCTTGCACCCGCCCCGGCTCGCTGGGTAAGAACAAGCGAAAAGGCTTTTCTGCTTCAACGCGCGTATGAAATTGAAGCCAGTATACCGCTTTCGCGCCCGCCTGTCAAGCGCGCGGCGATGATTAGCGGAAAAGGTTCGGCGTTTTTTGCAGCAGCCGCAGCAGCGGAATGCCCAGCGCGAAGCAGGCGACCGCCTCGCCCAGCGCAACCGTCGCGATGTTCAGCAGCCATGAGCCGCCATAGAGCCAGTACAGCGTCACGCCCACGACCAGCCCGTTGCATACCACCGGCATCAGCGCGGCCAGATAGACGTTTTTGCGCAGGCGGCGCGTGAGCAGCGCGGCCAGCAGCGTGGCCAGCGTGCCGAATACCCAATCCTGCCACGCGGAAACCATCAGCCCCGATATCAGACACCCCAGCGCCAGCCCGGGCACGGCGGCGGGCGTCAGAATGGGAAGCAGCGTCAGCGCCTCTGAAACGCGCACCTGCACCGGGCCGAAGCTGATCGCCTGCAAAAGCAGCGTCAGCCCCGCGTATACCGCCGCGATCGCCCCGCCGTAGCAAATGCTTCGGACAAGCGTTTTTTTGTTCATTTTCATGCGCTCCTTTGCTGCCGCGCGTTCCTCAAAAGCCTGCGGCGCGCCAACTATAGCACATTTTTTCCCGTATGGCAAGCGGCGCGGCGGCGCATGCTATGCTCAGACGCATGGCCGTGACGCGCGTGCCGACGGCAGCACGGCGCTTCGGGCCGCGATCGGGGATTGCGGCGGCGGCGCCGGTCACACGTCGGCGCGTCGCATCGGTCATGGCGGCGCAGTGCGCAGGCGTCCGCCCCGCGTCATTGAGAAAGGAGCGGAAATATCATGAGCGAAAAAAAGCATCAGTGTATTCATTGCAGCGTCGCGTCCTGCCGCCATCTCCGGCAGGATCAGGGGGTTTGCTCGCTGGAGAGCATTCAGGTGGCGCCCACGCCCATGGCCTATTCTGGTGACCCGGCCGATGAGAGCATGTGCCAGAGCTACGATTGCAAATGACGCGGAAAGCAAAAAAGCGCCGCCTGCCGATACCAGCCCTTCTTCCTGTTGATATCAGTCAGACTGCTTCCGCCACAGAATGCACGGGCGTGCTGCCCGCGCTGACGGACGATGAAGCGCCCGAAAAAAAGGACTGAGAAGCGCCGCGCAGGGGCTGTGAAAAAAATGCATTGCCGCGGCGAGGAGGCCGCCTTTGGAAACGGCGCGCTTCATTCGCCGGCGGGATGCATGCGCACGGCTTGACGCCGCCCGAACCATACAGCGTTCTTGGAGGGGGCGAAACGGCCGGCCTGCCGGCGGCAGAAGCGGCCTTCAGGCTGCAGGGAGTTGAACGAGTCAACCGAAGCAGGCGGCGGAAGCGGCGGCGAACCGCCGCGTCGATGGAGGGTGCGGAAGGGGAACCTGTTCTTTGGCTTGCCAAACGAACGGTTTCCCCGCAATCCCTCCATTTTTTTGTTTTTCCATCCCGTTTTTGCGGCTGCGCGCGGCAGGGAACGGCGCCCTTGGCAATAGGATGTCCCTTTTTTTATGTGCATCAATTTGTAAAAAATGCAATTTTGCTTGCGAAAGCTGTCGAAGGCATTGTATACTGTACCCGTGCGGCGCAAGCCGCAAAAGAGAAGGGAATGGCACGCATGAAAAAAGGATGCATTTTTCTGCTGATCGCGGCGCTTTTGTTTGGAGGATCGGCCTTTGCCGCAGAGGAGAGCGGCGCCTCGCGCTATACCGTCGTTGTTCGGGGCGGAAGCCTGCATATTCGCAAAACGCCCGAGACGGACGGCAAGGTGGCCGGCACGTATAAATCCGGCACGGAGCTGGAACTGCTGGAAAATAACGGCGTGTGGTGCCGCGTTCGCAAGGGCAGCAAAACCGGCTACGCCATGACGCAGTATCTGTCCTTCAAGGGCGATTACGCGCATTTGGGCTGGGGCAAAACCCCGAACGACGGCAGCGTAATCAACCTGCGCGCCGCGGCGGACAAGAACAGCGCCGTGGTGGGCAAGAGCATGAGCGGCGTGACGCTGGAGGTTATCGAGGAAAGCGGCGATTATTATAAGGCGCGCATGGGGAGCGTCTTCGGCTATGTGGAAAAGGAAAAAATCACCCTGCGGGCGGACGAGGCGGAATACGCCCTGAACCTGACCGCGGCGGACAGCGTTACGGTGGACGCGCAGTCGCTCGCCACGGCGACGCGGGAGGTGGGCAGCGCGCGCACGCTGAGCAAGGACGACGGCGCGTTCACCTATACCATCGCCATGCCGCAGCTGGGCATTCCGGCGGCGGACGACGCGATCAACACGTGGGTCAAGGAAACGCGCAACCTGTTTTACAGCGACGCGAAGGCCAACCATCCGGACGCGCAGGCGAACATGAACGTTCAGTATCAGGCGCTGGCGATTGACAGCCGGTATCAGAGCGTGCTGATGATCGCCGATTATCAGGTAGACGGGCTGAACTGCCAGCGCGTGCTGACGCTGAACGTGGACACGGCGGAGGGAAAGATCATCCGCGGCGCGGCGCTGTTTTCCGCAGCGGATCGCGCGCTGTTTTCCATCGAAGCCCGTGTGGGCGATATACTGGGGCGCGCGGCGGACGGCTATGACGGAAAGCCGGACGAGAGCTGGCTGGACGGGGCGCTGCTGACCAACGCGGGCGTGGAGATTTACCTGCCGGCGGGGCTGTATCTTCCCCATTCGCTGGGGCTGCGCAAGATTTCGCTCTCCTATGGCGAAATGGCCGAAAAGCTGGCGCTGGATTCGGAATTGATTCGCGGCTATGCGCGCGTGATCGACCCGACGCGCCCCATGATCGCCCTGACGTTTGACGACGGCCCGTCCGAGGAAACCGCGCGGATTTTGGACGTGCTGGAAAAATACAACCAGCGCGCCACCTTCTGCGTCGTGGGCACGCGCATCGGGCAATACGGCGACATGATCAAGCGCGCCATCGCGCAGGGCAACGAAATTGCCACCCATACGTGGAGCCATAAGAAGCTGACCGAGCTTTCCGCCTCCGGCGTGCGCCAGCAGATCACCAGCACGCTGGACGCGGTGCGCGAGCTGACGGGCGGCTATGAGATCAAGGTCATGCGCCCGCCCTACGGCTCCACGAACAAAACCGTGCGCTCCGTGTGCGCGGAGCTTGGCCTTGTGATCGCCCATTGGGAGCTGGACACGCTGGACTGGAGCACCCGCAGCGCGAACAAGACCTATCGCAAAATTATCAGGCAGGCCGAAAACGGCACCATCGTTTTGTGTCACGACCTGTACGAGAGCACGGCGACCGCCATCGAGCGCGCCGTGCCCGAGCTGGTCGAAAAGGGCTACCAGCTGGTCACGGTGTCCGAACTGCTCTCCTTCCATAAGGACGGCGCGCAGCCCGGCACGGTCTATTCGCATCTGGATCCTAAGAACATTAAGACGGAATAACCCGGCGGCATGATTTTTTGTAAGTTCATATAACGTTTACAGAAAAAGCGCTTGCCGTTTTGAACGGTTTCCTGTATAATAAGGTTTGTTTCAATGCAAAAAAAAGAATGGAGATGTCCCTGTATGCAGAAAAAAGGCTTATTGGCGCTGCTGCTGGCGGTTACGGTGCTGCTCTTTAGCGGCTGTGCGCTGGTCACGGTGGATGAAGATGTGGACGACGCCCGCACGATCATCGACGTAAACGGCGAAACGATTACCAAGGGCGTGCTGAACAACGCGGCGGAATACCAGATTCAGCGAAACGAATACATGAATCAGCTTTACTCCACCTTCGGCATGAGCGGCTCCTACCCCACGGATCTGGCGACGGTGCGCTCTCAACTGGTGGAAAGCTACATCGAAACCCTCGTCTCCCAGCAGAAGGCTGCGGCCGGCGGCTTTGACCAGCTGACGGCGGAGGAAGAGGCCGATGTGCAGGCGCAGGCGAAGGAAGCCTATGACAATGAGGTCAAGCAGGTGATCGACAGCTTCTTCGCCAATTCCGAGCTCAAGGACGAGGAACTGACCGTTGAAGCCGAAAAGTATATCGCCGACAACGGCTTTGCCTCGCTTGAGCAGTACGTCGAATCCTACCGCAAGCAGAAGGCGGTTGAAAAGCTGCGCGCCGACGCCATTAAGGACGTGACCGTGACGGACGAGGAAATCGCCGCGCTGCTGACCGAAAAGGTCGAGGCGGACAAGGAAAGCTTTGCAAGCGCGCCGGATAGCTACGGCTACAGCGTCAACAACGGCACGACGACGTATTACGCGCCGGCCGGCTATCGCTATGTCAAGCAGATTCTGGTCAAGTTCCTGGAAGAGGACAGCACCGCTGTCTCCCAAGCGCAGACCGCGCTGACCACCGCCCAGAGCGCCCTGACCAACGCGGCCGAGGACGCCGATAAGGACGCGCTGCAAAAGGCCGTGGACGACGCGCAGGCCGCGCTGGACGCCGCGAACGCGACGGCGCAGGCCAACATCAAGGAAAAGACCGACGAAATCTACGCTAAGGTGACGGCCGAGGACGCGGACTTTGACGCGCTGGTCAAGGAATACAACGAGGATACCGGCATGCCCGAGCGCGGCTACGCCGTGCGCGAGGGATATGTTTACTTCGTCGCTTCCTTCACCGACGCCGCTATGAAGCTGGAAAACGTGGGCGACGTGAGCGAGCCCACGGCCTCCTCCTACGGCTTCCATATCCTCAAGTATACCGAGGATATTCCCGAGGGCGCCGTTGCGCTGGACAGCGTGCGGGATACGCTGCATGCGGAGCTTCTCGCCTCCAAGCAGGACGAGGCGTATAAAGCCGCCTTGCAAACGTGGATCTCCGAGGCGAATGTGAAGACCTATCTGGATCGCCTGAACTGAATGAATGCGGGGAATCGTTCCTGAAAGAATGCAGGGAACGGTTCCCCGCGGCGCATCTGCCGGCTTTGAAGAGACGGGGGGATTCTTTATACAAGGAATCCCCCTTTCGCATGGGCTTTCGGCCTTGCCTTGCGGGAAGGTCTGCGCCTTAACGAAACGGGCGCGGGCATGGCGTCGCCGCCGTGCCTCTTTACAAAGCGCGGCGCGCGCGCTATAATAAGCGCGTAAAAGCATAAACCCCATTGCGTGAAGGATCTTCAGGGCAGGGTGATCGCCACGGCGAAACTCCCGACCGGCGGTAAAGTCCGCGACCCCGAAAGGGCTGATTCGGTGCGATTCCGAAACCGACAGTATAGTCTGGATGAAAGAAGGACGCGCCTCCTGATCTTTGATGGCATCGGGGGCGCATTTTCTTGATGAAACGGGAGGTTATGCCGCTATGCGTCGTTCCAAATCACTTGATATCCGCAGCCTGACGGTTACCGCCATGCTGGGCGCGGTCGCCGCCGCGCTGATGTTCCTTTCCTTCAGCGTGCCGCTGATGCCCGTCTTTATCAAGCTGGATTTTTCCGAGCTGCCCGCTTTGCTGGCTGCCTTTGCGCTGGGCCCGTGGCACGGCGTGCTGGTCTGCCTGATTAAAAATCTGGTGAACGTGCTGTTCACCACGACGGGCGGCGTGGGCGAGATTTCCAATTTCCTGCTGGGCGCGTGCTTTGTAGCGCCTGCCGGGCTGATCTACCGCGCGCGCAAAAGCCGCGGCACGGCGCTGCTGGGCGCGGTCGCGGGCGCGATGTGCATGGCGGCCGTCAGCGTGCCGAGCAACTATTATATCGTTTATCCGATGTATACCATCTTTTTGCCGATGGAGACCATCCTCGGCCTGTATCGCGCGATCAATCCGCGCGTGCAAACGCTTTGGGACGCGCTGCTGTGGTTCAACCTGCCCTTCACCTTTTTGAAGGGCATGTGCTCCGCGGCTGCGGCGTTTGTCGTGTATAAGCCGCTTTCGCCGCTGCTGAAGGGAAAGCGCTGAGGGAGGATGAGACAATGCTGCGCTTGACGGGCGTTGTGATTCATGGTCAGGGCAAGGGCGGCCCCGCCGGCTTTCCGACGGCGAATCTGCGCCGTGACGCGGGCGAAGCGCTGCCGGAAAACGGCGTGTACGCCGCCCTTGCGCGGCTGGAGGATGGCAAAACCTATCTGGGCGTGACGAATGTCGGCACGCGCCCAACGGCGGACGACAGCGCGCGCGTGACCATTGAAACGCTGCTGATAGGCTATGCGGGCGACCTGTACGGCCGGCGCATGACGCTGGATATTGTCGGACGCATTCGGGATATTCGCCGCTTTGAATCGATGGACGCGCTGCGTTTGCAGATTGCGCAGGACCGGCAGACGGCGGCGCGGCTGCTGCGCGCGGCGGGAATCGCGCCCGACGGCGGGCTGTAGCCGGGCGAGCGTTCCGTTTGGGGATAAAAAACGCATGGCGGCGCGTTGAATTGGTAGGATTGTCCAAAGGAGGAAGGAAGCATGCGAAGGATTCACCGAAGACGCCTTAATTGGCAGGACTGTCCAAAGGAGGAAGAAACCATGCGAGGAATTCACCGAAAACGCCTTATCCGCGCGCTGCCGCTTTTGCTGGCGCTGCTGCTGAGCCTGCCTGCCGGGGCGGAGTACGTCTGGGCGCGGCGGGACGAGAGCCGCCCGCAGCTGGCCGTAAGCTATCTGGATGCGGAGATCATCCTCTCCGGGGCGCGAAAAACGCCGGAGCTTTACTACCTGAACATGGACAGACAGCCGCAGCTGTACGGCGAATACCTTGGGCAGGGCGCCGCGTTGGAGGCGGACGCCGGGCTATACAGCGTCGGGCTGTTCGTATGGGACGGCGAACGAACCGTTCCACTCGTCCGCACGGGCGATACGCTGGCCGTGCACGGCGAAAATGGCCGGGTCTACGCCGCAGCGGCGGACGCGGAGGCGTTGTACGCCGGGGCAGAGGCTATACTGGGTTATAAGCCGGGCACGCTGGATTTTCAGGGAAGGGCCTGCGTTAAGGCCGCGCTGCTTTGGCAGGGCAAACAAAACGAAACGGCGGAGCCCGCCGCGATGCGGCGCATGGAGGAAATACTCGCCGCGCTGCGGCCGCTTCCGAGCGGCGCGTCCTGCCCCTTTGACATGATTTTGCGGCTCACCTTCGAGGACGGCGCGCAGGCCGACCTGTTTCTCGCTACGGATAGCTGCGATACGCTGTTTTACCACGGCGCGGTCTGCCAATACTCCGGGCAAAGGGCGCTGCTGGCGTTGTTCGGCCTGTAGGGCGGCGGACTGCGCGCGGCTTTCGAAAGGCCGCGTGAAAAATGCATAGGCCATGCGCTTCGCCTGCAGGCCCGCCGGCTTGGGGCCGAGGCGCTTTTTTGCGCGGGCGAAGGCGCGTTTGGGCGAGGAAACGGCTTTTCACGGAACATCCGCTTTGGCTGCGCCGCCGGATGGAAAAAACATCTTAACAAATGCAGGATAATATGATAGAATAAAGATTAGGAAAAACGCGAAGCGGTTTTCCGGGTCGTCGGAAAGCCGCGGGCGTTTCGACGGCATGCAAGCTTTACCGAATGGCTATTCTGATGCGCGCGAGGAGGACACGCCCGGATGGACAACTATAAGCTGCTGATTACAGGCGGCATTCCGCTGATGGGAGAGACCTATGTTTCCGGCGGAAAAAACACATCGGTTGCGGTCATTCCCGCCGTGCTGCTTTCCGACGAGCCCTGCACCATCGAAAACCTGCCGGATATCGAGGATGTGCGCGTGCTGACGGATATCCTGACAGAGCTGGGCGCGCAGGTGGATTACGACCGGCAGAACCGCCGCATGACGATCGACCCGCGCACGGTGCGCTCCTGCGCCGTGCCCTATCGCCAGAGTCAGCGGATGCGGGCGAGCTATTACCTGCTGGGCGCGCTGCTGGGGCGCTTTGGCGAGGCGGAGGTGGGCTATCCCGGCGGCTGCGCGATCGGCAACCGGCCGGTGGATCAGCATATCAAGGCCTTCCGCCAATTGGGCGCGGAGGTCAGGGAGCACGGCACGACGATCACCGCCCGCGGGCAGTTGACGGGCGCGAGCGTGAATTTCGACTGCATCACGGTGGGCGGGACGGTCAACGCCATGCTGGCCGCCGTTCGCGCCGAGGGGACGACCGTTCTGTACAACGCCGCGCGCGAGCCGCATATCGTCGACTTGGCCAACTTCCTCAACTCCATGGGCGCGCAGGTTAAGGGCGCGGGCACGGATACCATTCGCATCACGGGCAGGGAGCGCCTGCACGGCAGCGACTATACCATCATTCCCGACCAGATTGAAACCGGCACGCTGATGATTGCCGCCGCCGCAACGCGGGGCGACGTAACGATTACGGACTGCATCCCCACCCATATGGAGGCGCTGACGGCCAAGCTGCTGGAGATGGGCGTGCAGGTGAGCGAGATGGACGACGCCATCCGCGTGCGCACAGTGCGCGGGCATCGGGCAGTGAACATCAAAACGCAGGAATACCCCGGCTTTCCCACCGACCTGCAGCAGCCCATGAGCGCGATGCTGACCAAGGCTGCGGGGGTTAGCGTGGTGATTGAGACGATTTTTGAATCGCGGCTGAAGCACCTTAATGAAATGCGCCGCATGGGCGCGCATGTGCGCATTCTGGAGCAGACGGCCATTATCGAGGGCGTAAGCGAGCTGTACGGCGCGCCCGTTACGGCGACTGATTTGCGCGCGGGCGCGGCGCTGGTCATCGCGGGGCTGATGGCCAAGGGCACGACGGAAATTTATGAGCCCGGCTATATCGCGCGCGGCTACGAGCACATCGAGGAAAAGCTGCGTTCGCTGGGCGCGGATATCCGCCGCGAGCCCGTGTAAACCATCCTACAGCCAATGAAAGGAGGAATCCGCCGCCGTGAACGCCTTTGAGGTATTGGGGCTGACGCTGGAGGCCGACCAGCAGCAGGTGCGTCAGGCGTACCGCACGCGGGTCAAGGCCTGCCACCCCGATCAGTTTGTCGATCAGGCGCAGCAGCAAAAGGCGCAGGAGCAGCTGATTCAGCTCAATCTGGCCTATGAGGAGGCGCTGCGGCTTTCCGCCGGCCGGCAGGTGGGCTATCATGCCGTGCCGGTTGCGCAGGCCAAGGATATCGCGCGAAACCTGATGAATCAGGGGCGGTATGAATCCGCGCTGCGCCAGCTGGGCCGGGCGAACGTCAGAGACGACGAGTGGTACTACCTGCAGGGGCTTTTGCTCATGCAGCTGCGGGATTATGCCTCGGCGCATCAATCCTTCCGCGTGGCGGTGCGCCTGTCGCCCGATAACAACGAATACCGAAGCGGCGCGTTGGCGGCCGCTGTGGCCTATAAGAAGCACCAGAGGCTGGCCTACCGTGTGCTGGATTGGGCGGACGGCGTGATTCATCCACGGAAAAAAATGTGAGGCGAAAGGAAGAAGCATGAACCTGCCAAATAAGCTGACCATTCTTCGCGTGATTTTGATTCCCGTCTGCCTTGCGCTGTGGGCGGCGGGGATGCCGTATCCGGCGATGGCGATGTTTATTCTTGCCGCTGTGACGGATTTTTTGGACGGCTATATCGCGCGCAAGCAGCGGATTGTAACCACCTTCGGCAAGTTTGCCGATCCCGTGGCGGACAAGATTCTTGTGCTGGCCACGATGATTTTCCTCTGCGGCGACGGGCTTTTGCCCGCTTGGGCGGTTTCGGTCGTCGCGGCGCGCGAGCTGATGGTCGACGGGCTGCGGCTGGTGTGCGCGGGAAAGGGCAATGTAATCGCGGCCGGATGGCTGGGAAAAATCAAGACGAACCTTCAGTTTTTCTGCGTCATTGCCGCTATGGCGCTGGGCAGGCATTGGCTGACGGAGGTGCTGACCGCGCTGATGGCGGCGATGACGGTCGCCAGCGGCGCGCAGTATTTCTGGGCGGCGCGGCATGTATTTCACGAGGACGCGGCATAAGCGACAGAAAGGAAGATACGCGCTATGGCAAAGAAGGAAACGGGGCGGAAGGATATTCGTCCGGGCATGGACGCTTCGCAGCAGGAAAAGCTGCGTGCGCTGGAGCAGACGCTTTCCAGCATTGAAAAGGAATTCGGCAAGGGCACGGTGATGAAGCTGGGCGAGAAGACCGCCATGCAGGTGGACGTCGTGCCTACCGGGTGCCTTGATTTGGACATGGCGCTGGGCGTGGGCGGTATTCCGCGCGGCCGTATCGTCGAGGTATTCGGCCCCGAATCCTCCGGCAAAACCACCGTGGCGCTGCATGTGGTGGCGCAGGTGCAAAAGATGGGCGGCGCGGCGGCCTTTATCGACGCAGAGCACGCGCTTGATCCGGCGTACGCCAAGAACCTTGGCGTGAACATTGACGAATTGTATGTCAGCCAGCCCAACTGCGGCGAGGACGCGCTGGAAATCGCTGAGGCGCTGCTGCGCTCCGGCGCGATTGATATCGTGGTCATCGACTCGGTGGCCGCGCTGGTGCCGCGCGCCGAAATCGACGGCGAAATGGGCGATTCCTTCGTGGGCGTGCAGGCGCGATTGATGAGCCAGGCCATGCGCAAGCTTACCGGCGTGGTGGCCAAGACCAACGCCATCGCCCTGTTTATCAACCAGATTCGCGAAAAGGTGGGCGTGATGTACGGCAGCCCTGAAACCACGCCGGGCGGCCGCGCGCTCAAGTTCTACGCCTCCGTGCGCTTGGACGTTCGCCGCGGCGAGCAGCTCAAGAACGGCAGCGAGGTGGTCGGCAACCGCACCAAGGTGAAGGTGGTCAAGAACAAGGTCGCCCCGCCCTTCCGCACCTGCGAATTTGATCTGATCTACGGTCAGGGCATTTCGCGCGAGGGCAGCCTGCTGGATATGGCCGTGGCAAAGGATATTATTCAAAAGAGCGGCGCGTGGTTCTCCTATAACGATCAGCGCATCGGGCAGGGGCGCGATAATACGCGCCAGTTCCTGAAGGATCATCCCGAAATTGCGGACGAGATCGAGGCCGCGCTGCGTTCCCTGATCGCGCAGACCGGCGTTCCCGCCGCGGACGCGGAGGATATTCCCGAAATGGATTTGGACGCGCAGGACCATGACGAAGCGTGAGCCGGGGCACGAAGCGTGCGGCCTGTGCCGGATTGAACTGGACGGCGTGGGCGTAACGGCGGGCGGCGAGGCGCTGCTCGCCGACGTTGGGTTTCATATCCATTGCGGTCAGCTGACCGCGCTGGTCGGCCCCAACGGCGCGGGCAAAACGACGCTGATTAAGGCGCTGCTCGGCCTGACGCCGCATACGGGCGTTATTCGTCATGTCGATGCGCAGGGGCATGATTTCCCTGCGCCGCGTATCGGCTATGTGCCCCAGCAGCTGCCCTTCGACCGTGAAATGCCCCTGACGGTGATGGATTTAATGGCGGGCGTGCTCAGCCGCCGTCCCGTGTGGACGGGCGTGAGCAAAAAAACGCGCGCCGCGATTGAACGCGCGCTGCGGGAAACCGAGGCGGAGGGGCTGCAGGAAAAGCGGCTGGGTACGCTCAGCGGCGGGGAATTGCAGCGCGTGCTGCTGGCGATGGCGCTCACGCCCCTGCCCGATCTGCTGGTGCTGGACGAGCCTGTTTCCGGCGTGGATCAAAACGGGCTGTCGCTTTTTTTGCAAATGGTAAGCAGCCTGCGCAGGACGCATCATCTGGGCATTCTGATGGTCAGCCACGATTGGAATCTGGTGCGGCAATACGCCGATTACGTGGTGCTGCTCAAGCAGACGGTGCTGTGCGCCGGCACGCCGGCGGAGGTGTTTTCCTCGCCCGAATTTGAACAGACCTTTCAAATGATAAAGTGAGGCAAAACGAGCATGGAAGAAACGCTTTCCCGCGCCGACCGCGCTGCGGCGCTGTTCGAATCGGGCTACAGCTGCGGGCAGGCCGTGGTGTGCGCCTTTGCGGATCAAATGGGGCTGTCCGAGGAGGACGCGCTGCTGCTTTCCGCGGCGCTGGGCGGCGGGCTGTGCCGCATGCGCGAGACCTGCGGGGCGTTCACTGGCGCGCTGATCGTGCTGGGCAAGGTTTGCGGCAGCGCGGATGCGGCCGATACGCAGGCCAAGGCGGCGCTCTATGCGCAGGGGCAGCTAATCGGCATTCAGTTTCAGCAGCGCTTCGGCACGCTGTGCTGCCGGGAGCTGATAAACCTGCCCAAGGACGCGCCCCTTTCGCCTGTGCCGACGCCAAGAACCCCTGAATTTTACGATAAGCGCCCTTGCACGCGCTTTGTGCGCGAGGCGGCGCGGCTGCTGGCCGAGCAGGTGGGCGAATAACCGCGCGGACGATTCTGAACCGCCCGCACGGCGCCCTTGAGCGGCGCAATTGCTTTTCTGCCGGGCGGTGCCCCGGCGTTTTGACCGTATGGGGGAGGGATACCTTGGCTGTCGTTTATCGCGTCATGGACGCGCTGCTGCCCTTTGAATGCTTCCGAATGACGTTTATGAAAAACGCGCTGCTGGCGCTGCTGCTGCTCACGCCGCTGCTGGCGTTGTTCGGCACAATGGCGGTGAACCGCCGCATGGCCTTTTTCTCCGATGCGCTGGGGCACAGCGCGCTGGCGGGCGTAGGGCTTGGCATGCTGCTGGGCATTCAGAACAGCCTTGTCAGTATGCTGATCTTCGGTGTGATCTGGGCGGTGCTGATCAGCCGAATCAACCGCACGGGCGGCGAATCCGCCGATACGATCATCAGCGTGTTTTCCTCCACCGGCATTGCCGTGGGGCTGCTGATTCTTTCGCGCAACGGGAGCTTTTCCAAGTATTCCTCGCTGCTGGCGGGCGATGTGCTGGCCGTTGGGGCGGACGATTTGAAATGGCTGCTGCTGGCGCTGCCGTTAGGCGTGGGCGTGTGGGCGCTGCTGTATAACCGGCTGCTGCTCACGGCGGTGAACCCCGCGCTGGCGCAAAGCCGCGGCGTGAAAACCAAGTGGGTTGAATACGCCTTTGTTACGCTGGTGGCCGTTGCGGTGATGCTCTCCATTCGCTGGGTGGGCGTGCTGCTGATTAACGCGCTGCTGATTTTGCCCGCTGCGGCCGCGCGCAATATTTCGCGCACGGCGTGGCAGCATGCGCTCTTCAGCGTGCTCATCGGCCTGCTCTGCGGCGTGGCCGGGCTGGCCGCCGCCTATTATCTGGATACCGGCGTGGGCGCGGCGGTGGTGCTGTGCGCGGCGGTATGCTACGGCGCGACGCTGCCCTTTAAGGCGCGTGCGCGGTGAAAAGTGCGCGGCGCGTATTCCTGCCATGATGCGCGTTTTCAAGGCGCAATGTTCATAACAACGTGAACGATCGAAATGCTTTTTTCGACGGTTTCAAAACGAGCGCTTCCCCCTTGACCCATGAGCTGGACGCGGGGTGAAGCGCTCGCACTTTTTTCAGGATTATTGAGAAAGAGCACGGAAGGAAGGCGCAGGGCCTTCATCGGGTAGACTGTCCCGCAGCTGCAGCCGTATCGCAGGCATACCGTATCGGTCGGCGGCACGCCGCCGTCGCAGATGGGATGCTCGCGGCTTTGGGAGAAAAGCCCTTTGCGCGATGCAAATAAGCAAACCGGTATTGTTGAACGGAGCGGTCGGCAGGCTTTCGCCGGTTCCGACCTGCAAAATATCGCATCGCCCGGCATAGCGCTTCCTGAAAAATGCATCGGCGTCCTGCCGTAGCCTTGCCCCTGATAGGCCGAAGCAACGGCCGGATTTAAGGCGCTGCCGCACAACGACGCATTCGGCCTTCGCGCCGCCGTCGTCAAGCACATACGGCACGTCGCGCTCCAGATAACGCTCGATCATGCCTTCCTGCCCGTCTGCCGGCGGCAGCGCCCCATCATTTCATTTTCCTTCCGTTACCGCGCGAATTTCCATCGGCGTCCCCCAAGGCTGTTATTCCGCCGCCCGAAGCAGGAGCACGGTTACCACGCCGTTTTGCGGCTGCGCGCTGATGGCGATGGGGTAGGGAAGCGTATTGGTGAACACCAGATCGGAGTACGACCCGACCGCCGCGTCGAAAAACTGCGGCACATACTGCACGCCGATTTTGCGGTGCACCGTCCAGCGCTCAATTTGCAGCGGCAGGCTCAGCAGCGCGTTATAGAGCGTGGTCGTCACCTGACATACGCCGCCGCCGTAGCCCTTGCCCTCCTTGCTGATGTTGGGCGCCATCTTGTAGCCGTTGCTGCGTTTATAGGGCGCGCAGGCGACATTGAAGGAAAAGCTTTCGCCTGCGGCGAGCGTCGTGCCGTCGATGCGTTCGCAGGCCAGCGCGATGTTATACGCCCGCGCCTGCGCCAGCTCGCCGCCCGTGCGCTCGTTATAGAAGGTGGTGAAGCCGCCGATGATATCGCCCGGCGCGGCCTCGTCGTAATAGCCGAAGGCCGTCATGGCTCCCGAATGGAGGCCGATCGCGCCCTCCCCGCGCCAGACGGGCAGCGTATAGCCGTCCGCCGTTTCGGCGTTGACACAGACGACGCTGCCCGCCTGCGCCGACAGGCCGGAGAACTTGCCGCCCTCGATCCACGTATCCTCCGTCAGCGTGACGACGCCGGCAGGCTGCGGCGCGCCCGGCACGGCGTAGCGCCTGGCGTTGAGCGAACGGAAGCCCCACAGCCAGCGCGTCTTCATATAGCCGGTGTATTCCCTGTATCCTACGCGGCACCACGTATCGCCGTATTCGTAAACGTCCACCTTCGTTTCCTGCTTAAGCGCGCAGACGCGATAGTCCGAATCGGGCGCTTTGCGAATGCTGCAGTCAAGCGCCACGACGGCCTCGTAGGCGGGAGCCTCGGCGGCGGGCGTATCCTCCGCAACGGCGCAGGGCGCGATAAGGAGCAGGGTCAGTGCGATCAGAGCTGCGAGCTTTTTCAAGGGCGTTCTTCCTCTCTTGTATCGATGATGGTTCTCTTTATGGACGCGCCGGAAGCGGGAAATGTTACATCCGCCGGAAAATTTTCTTCCACGCTGCGGAAAGGCGGGAAAAATAAAAGCCCGCGGGCGGCGAACCGGCCGCCGGCGTGCATGAACCGCCACGCGCTTCTCCGGCGTGAATGCCAAAGAGGGATTCCTTGGCCTTGCGCAAAGAATCCCCCCTTCGGTATGATGTGCGGTTATCCCAGATCCACAATAATGGGCAGAATCATGGGGTTGCGTTTGATTTTTTCATAAATGAAGCGGTGCAGCTCATCCTTGATACGGTTTTTGATGCTGGGCCAATCGCTGCCCTCAATATGGCCGTAGGAGGCGATGATGTTGCGCACAACCTCGCGGGTGGATTCGATAATATCCTCGTTTTCACGGACATAAACGAAGCCGCGGCTGATGACGTCCGGCCCGGAGACCAGCACGCCGTTGGTGCGGTCAAAGGCCATCGCCACGATAATCAGGCCGTCCTGCGAGAGGTGCTTGCGGTCGCGCAGCACCACGTTGCCCACGTCGCCGATGCCAAGGCCGTCCACCAGCACCTCGCCCACGGGCACCGTTCCGGCGATGGAGAGGGTGTTTTGGCTCATTTCGATCACCTGACCGGCGGAGGGCAGCACAATGCGCTGGCGATCCATGCCCAGCGCCTCGGCCAACTCGGCGTGCTGCCAGAGCATGCGGTATTCGCCGTGGACGGGAATGAAATACTTGGGCTTGACCAGCGTGTGCATCAGCTTGATTTCTTCCTGACAGGCGTGGCCGGAAACGTGCACCTCAGCCATCGCCTCGTAGATAACCTCCGCCCCGCAGCGATAGAGCTGATTGATGACGCGGGAGACGAATTTTTCGTTGCCGGGAATGGGCGTGGCGGAAATGATGACCTTGTCCGAGGGCTTGATCTGCAGCTTGCGATGCTCGGAAAACGCCATGCGCGTCAGGCCGCTCATCGGCTCGCCCTGGCTGCCCGTGGTGAGCACCAGAATCTCGTCGTCGCGGTAATTGTCCAGATCGTCTACTTCCAACAGGTATTCGTCGGGAATGTTCAATTCGCCCAGCTGCATCGCCACCCGGCTGACGGATATCATGCTGCGCCCGATAAAGCAGACCTTGCGGCCAAAGCGGATGCCGCTGTCGACCACCTGCTGCAGGCGGTTGATATTGCTGGCGAACATGGCCACGATTACGCGCCCCTGCGCGTTGCGGAACTGGTTGACGAAGGTTTCGCCGATCTTGCGCTCGCTCATCGTATAGCCCGGGCGTTCGATATTCGTGCTTTCGCACAGGAGCGCCAGCACGCCCCTTTCGCCGATGGCGGCCAGCGTGCCAAGATCCGTCACCTCGCCGTCCACGGGCGTGTAGTCGATTTTGAAGTCGCCCGAATGCACCACCACGCCCGCCGGGCAGGAGATGGCCAGCGCGCATGCGCCGGGGATGGAGTGGTTGACCTTGATGAATTTGACGGTAAACTGGCCGATGCGCACCTCGTCCTTAGGCAGCACGGCGTTGAGCTGAATGCCGCCTACGCGATGCTCGCGCAGCTTGATGTCGATGAGCGCCAGCGTCAGCCGCGTGCCGTAAATGGGCGCGGGCACCTGACGCAGCACATAGGGCGTGGCCCCGATATGATCCTCGTGGCCGTGGGTGAAGACGTAGCCGCGCACGCGGTCCTTGTTCGCCACAAGGTAGGATACGTCGGGAATGACCAGATCGATGCCCAGCATATCCTCGCTGGGGAAGATCGACCCGCAGTCGACCACCAGAATATCGTCCTCATATTCAAAGGCGGTCATGTTCTTGCCGATTTCGGCTACGCCGCCCAGCGGAATGATGCGTAGCTTGGGAGCCTGGGGCATTGGCAATCCTCCTTTCAGAACGTAAAGCTAAAAAACGATTTCAACATCGTATTCAAGTCTATCATATATATCGGACGCTAGAAACGTCAGAAAAATTGATGACTAATCTTAACGTATTATAGCATAGGAGACACGAAAAAACCAGACGCATTTTCTAACAAATCCGCATGGAAATAATAAGTCATATTAAATAAATTGCACAAAAGGCGGCGATATTTTGGCCGACAGCGACAACAAACGGCAAAGCGGGCGCTTCGCGGAAAGTTTACGAACAGGGCGATTGTCCGCCGGGGCGGAATGTGCTATAATGGTCAGGCAACCGGCAAACGCGCCGTTTGGGCTGATTTTGCCACGAATCGATTTTTTTGCGAGACGGGGGTTTTTCGATGCTGATTTGCGATACGCACGCCGACACCCTGTACAGGAGGGCGATGCATCCCGACGCTCCGCTCGACGTTACGCCCGAAGGGCTGCGTCAGGGCGGCGTTTCCCTTCAGACGATGGCGCTGTATGTGGGCGGCAGCCCGAGGCTGGCGGATATTCAGACGGCGTTTGACCGTATGCTGGCCGAGGCTCAGAAGCTGCCCGGAGAGGGCGTTGAAAAGCTGTATGACCCGCGCGACGCGCGGGAGGGCAGGCGCGGCTTTATGCTTTCGGTCGAGGGCTGCGATTTATTGGATAATCAAATGGAGCTTTTGCCCAAATGGCGGGAAATGGGCGTGCGCATGGCGGCGCTGACGTGGAACTATGAAAACTGCGTGGGCGTGCCCGCCAAGCAGGATCAGAACGCGCCGCTCAAGCCCTTTGGCCGTGCGGCTGCGCTGGAAATGCGGCGGCTCGGCGTCGCCGTGGATACGGCGCATCTGAACCGCCGCGGCTTTTACGATCTGCTGGAGCTGGGTGTTGTGCCGCTGGCCTCGCATTCATGCTGCGACGCGCTTTGCCCGCATTTCCGCAACTTGACGGACGATCAGCTGCGCGCGCTTTTTGCGGCGGGCGGCTATGTGGGCGTGAATTTTTACCCGTCCTTCCTCAGCCCGAGCGGCGAGGCGACGCTGGATACGGTTTGCGACCATGTGCTGCATATGCTGGCGCTTGGCGGCGAGGGCATGATCGGCTTTGGCTCGGATTTTGACGGTATCGAGCGCAAGCCGGCCGGGCTGGAAAACCCGGCGGCGCTGCCCGCGCTGCTGGAGGCGCTGCGCGCCCGCGGGCTGGATGACAAAACGCTGCGAGGCGTCGCGGGCGAAAGCCTGCTGGCGTATTACGACCGCATCGATCCGCGCTGAACGCGCGCCGCAAAGGAGGAAGGGCATGCTGGGCATCATCGGAGCCATGGACAAGGAAGTGGATATGCTGGCCGCGGAAATGACGGACGCGGCGGAGGAACGGATCGGCTACAACCGGTTCTATCGCGGGCGGCTGCAAGGCGTGCCCGTATGTCTGGCGCGCTGCGGCGTGGGCAAGGTGCACGCCGCGCTGTGCGCCGCGGTGATGATCCGCGAAATGGGGGTAGACGCGGTGCTCAACGTCGGCGTGGCGGGCGCGCTGGACGAGCGGCTGCGCATCGGCGATGTAGTCGTCGCCGACAGCGCCGTACAGCACGATGTGGACACCACGCCGCTGGGCGACCCGCTGGGCATGGTTTCCGGGCCGGACATGATCCATTTCCCCTGCGACGGCACGCTTCGCGCCCTGCTGGACAGAGCGGCGGCCGCAGCGGGGCTGACCGCGCTGCATGCCGCCGTCGCCACCGGCGATCAATTTATCGCTGCGGAGGAACGAAAGGATTTTCTGCGCCGTCATTATGATGCGGCCACCTGCGACATGGAGGGCGGCGCGATCGCTCAGACGTGCTATGAAATGGGCGTTCCCTACGCCGCCTGCCGCGCAATTTCGGATACGCGCCGGGGAGACGGGCGCGAATACATGGAAAAGGCGCGCATCGCCTGCCTGCGCGAGCAGGCGCTTGTCCGCGCGTTTATGGCGCTCTACGCCGAGAACGGGAGGCATGAACATGGATAAATGGGACGTTCGGTTCATGGAAATGGCGCACCTGATTTCCACATGGTCCAGCTGCTTCGCGCCCGGACGCGCCATCGGCGCGGTGATCGTCAAGGACAAGCGCATCATGACCACCGGCTACAACGGCGCGCCCGCGGGCATGAAAACCTGCAAGGAGCGCGGCGAATGCCTTCGCCGGAGGCTGGGCATCGCAAGCGGCACGCGGGCGGAGGTCTGCTACGCCGCGCACGCCGAGCAGAACGCCATTTTGCAGGCGGCGAAGCTGGGTGTAAACATCGACGGCGCGACGCTGTACTGCACGCATCAGCCCTGCTCCATGTGCGCCAAGATGATCGTCAACGCGGGCATTCGCCGCGTGGTCTACGAGCAGGGCTATCCGGACGAATTTTCCTTGGAAATTTTTCACGAAACGGGCGTACGGCTGGAAAAATTCACGCCCGACGCATAACGGAGGAACACGCTATGAAACGTATGCTTTGCCTGATAGCGGCGCTGGCCGTCCTGCTGTCCGCGCCGCCCGCCGCGCTGGCGGATACCGCGCCGCGGGAAATTCACCTGCTCACAGATGAAGAAATTCGCCAAACGCCCAAGGGTATGCACCATTACATGCTCATCTGTGTCGATTCATGGGCGACCGACCTGAACGATCTGGGCTTTACCGACGGGCTGGTGCTGGTGACGGTGGATGAGGTGGCCCGCCGCGTGATGCTGACCAGCTTCATTCGCGATATGCTCATTTCCCGGCCGCACGTGCCGGACGACGCCGGGCAGCATGCCGCCGATTATACGCCCGGCCAGATCAGCGATACCTATACCTTCGGGCGCATCAATTATATTGCCCAGAAAATCGGCAACGCCAAGAAGAACGGCGAGAAGCTCTATACCGTCGGGCAGGCCTTTGATACGCTCATTGACACCATCAACCGCCATTTTGACCTGCGCATCGAGGATTACATCGTGGTGGATTTCAGGCAGGTGCAGAACATCGTGGACGCGCTGGGCGGCGTGGACGTGGAGCTGACGGCGCACGAGGCCAGCTATCTGGCCAACAAGAACGCCATTTCCCGCGACGCCACCACCCCGGCGCTTGCCGGCGCGGGCGTGTATCATTTGCCCGGCTATGTGGCGGTCATTTATATGCGCTGCCGGGGCGTAATCAATATCGAGGGCGAATCGCAGGATCTGGGGCGCACGCGCCGCGCGCGCATCGTGCTCACCGCCATTGCCGACAGCCTGAAGAACGCCACCTACGAGGAGGCGCAGCGCCTGCTGAACGTCGTCACCGAAAACACGCTGTATACCAACATGACGGCAAGCGACCTGCTGGAGGCGATGAATCTGGCGCTGGAGCTCAAGGGCACGCCGGTGGAGGGCATTCGTATGCCGGTGAGCAACCGCGAGCTGCCCGGCTCCTTTGAGGGCAGGCCCTATGCCGGGATGGCGACGCAGCAGCTGGATTTTGAAAAGAACCGCGAAGCGCTCTGGAGCTTCCTGCTGAACAGCTTTATCGTGGCGGACGACGAGGAATGACCATGACACGCGCGGTAATTTTCGATATGGACGGCCTGCTTACCGACAGCGAGCGCATCGGCGTGAGCGGCATTCAGGCCTGCGGCAGGCTGCAGGGACTTGATATTCCCGAAGCGTTCATTCTTCAGACGCTGGGGGCGACCTCCGCGCATTCAGGCGCGCTGTACCGGGCGAATTTTCCGGGAATCGACGTGGCGCGGCTGTTTGAGGATTTTCGCGTTTACATGCACGGTAAGGCGGAGCGGGGCGAAATTCCCCTGAAAAAAGGCGCGCTTGCCCTGCTGGACGCGCTGGACGCGCGCGGCGTTTCCTGCGCCGTCGCGTCCTCGAGTATGCGGGAAACCGTGCGGCTGTATCTGGATAAGGCGGGTGTGCTCGGCCGCTTTGCTGCAGTGGTCACGGGCGGCGGGCGGCTGCCCTCCAAGCCCGCGCCGGATATTTTTCTGGAGGCGGCGCGGCATTTGGGCGTTATGCCGGCGCATTGCCTTGCGCTGGAGGATTCGGCCAACGGCGTGCGCGCCGGGCGCGCTGCGGGCATGCGCGTGGGCATGGTGCCGGATCTGATTCCGTTTTCCCCTGCCCTTGCGCCCTATTGCGATTTTGTCGCGGATGATTTGAGCCGGGTGATTCCGTTATTATGAATGCAGCGATTCTATGCGTGGGCAAGCTGCGCGAAAAGTGCTTCTTCGCCGCGGCGGAGGAATATCAAAAGCGGCTGTCGCGCTTTGGCAGGCTGGAGGTCGTTGAGCTGCCCGATTTGCCCGAGCCGCAAAACGCCTCGCCCGCGCAGTGCCGGCAGGTGATGGACAAAGAGGGCGAAAGCATTCTTGCCCGCATTCGCCCCAACGATTTTGTTACGGCGCTGTGCATCGACGCGCCGCAATACACCAGCGAGGCCTTTGCGCAGGCGCTGCGCGCGGATGAAATGCGCCCGGGGCGGCATGTGTTTGTTATCGGCGGCTCGCTGGGGCTTTCGGACGCGGCGCTTCGCCGGGCGAACGACCGCATGTCCCTTTCGCGCATGACCTTTCCGCATCAGCTGGCGCGCGTGATGCTGCTCGAGCAGCTCTACCGCGCCTGCAAAATCAACGCGGGCGAGCGCTACCACAAATAAGCGCATTGTTGAATTCAGACCGAAGGAAGGTGACGCGTCTTGAAGCGCCAACGTCGTTTTGAACGGGCGAAGGATACGCCCGAATACGCCCCGGACACTCCGCAGGCCGAGGGGTGGCCGGACTATGCGCCGGAGCAAAGCGCGGAGGAATACGCCGCCTATGACGATCAGGGCGCGCCCCTGCCGTGGGACGGCTATGAAGCGCCGCCGGAGGGCTGGGCGCAGGAAGCGCCTCTTCCTGAAAAGCCTAAGAAGCGCACCATTTTCAAGCCCCGTACGCGCAAGCCGTCCTTTATTCTGGCGGTGATCGTCAATTCCTTCCGCATGCTGGTGCTGCTGGTGCTGCTCTTTGGGCTGGCGGGGCTGGGCGCGCTGGTGGGCGTGGCGAAGGCGTATGTCGATTCTGCGCCGACGCTGGATCTGACCGCTATCGACGATCAGTCCCAGACGTCCTTTATCTACGACGCGTCGGGCAATTTGATTACCGATTACAAGGGCACGGAAAACCGCATCATGGTATCCATCGAAACCATGCCCGTCACGCTGCAGAACGCCTTTGTGGCGGTGGAGGACGCGCGCTTTTATACGCATAACGGCGTGGACGTGAAGCGTATCGTCGGCGCGCTGGTTACCAATTTCGTCTCCGGCACGAATCAGGGCGGCTCCACCATTACGCAGCAGCTGATTAAAAACACGCTGCTCTCCTCCGAACAATCCTATAAGCGCAAGATTCAGGAGGCTTATCTGGCTATGCAGCTGGAAACGCGCTATTCCAAGCGCGAGATCCTGGAATCCTACCTGAACACGATTTATCTGGGCGAGGATTATTACGGCGTGAAGGTGGCCGCCTACGGCTATTTCGGCAAGGATAACCTGAGCGACCTGACGCTGCGCGAATGCGCCATGCTGGCCGGCATGACGAATAACCCGTACTACTACAACCCGCGGCGCAATTTCTACACCCGTGCCAGCGAAACCACCGATTACCGCAAAATCACCAACGACCGCACCGACTACGTGCTGCGGTGCATGTACGAAAACCAGTTCATCACCCGCGAGCAGTACTTCGCCGCGCTGGATACCGCTACGGCGCACGTGCTGGAAAAATCGCCCGAATCCACGGCGCTCTACTCTTACGCGCATTATGTGGAGTACGCCGTTCGCGACGTGATTAAAACCTTCCTTTCCCTCAACGGGCTGGAGGATACCGCCGCCAACCGCAACAAAATGGAGCATGAGCTGCGTACCGGCGGCTATCACGTCTATCTGGCGCTGGACACGCAGATTCAGAAAACCGTGGAGAATACCCTGCGCAACTATGCCGATTACCCCGCGCTGCGCGACCCTTCGGACAAAATCTACCGCGCGCGCAACGCCGACGGCACCTACGACGAGATCATTCAGCCGCAGGCCGCCGCCGTGGTGCTGGATTACCGCACGGGCGAAATCAAGGCGATCGTGGGCAGCCGTACCGAGCCCACCAAACGCAAGACGCTCAACCGCGCGTCGGATATGAATATGCCCGTCGGTTCCTCCATCAAGCCCATCGCCGTCTATGCGCCGGCGCTGGATATGGGCGCGGGCGCGGGCACGGTGCTGTATAATATGCCTGTGCCCGTCAAGGGCTGGCGCGGCAACGACGGTCAGGACACATGGCCCAAGAATTACGGCGGCTCGTCCTACCGCGGGCCGGAGACCATCCGCACCGCGCTGACCAAATCGGACAACACTGCCGCGGCCTACGCGCTGATGAATTACGTGGGCGTGGAGCGCAGCTATGATTACCTGCTGCGGTTGGGCGTGTCGGAGAGCAAAATCAACAAAACGCCCTTCGGGCTGGCGCTGGGCTCCAGCGGCATTACGCCCGTTGAGATGGCGGTCGCCTTCGGCGTGCTGGGCAACGGCGGCGTATACCAGAGCCCGATTGCGTTTCTGGGCATTGCCGACAGCAACAAAAACATCATTTACGACGCGCACGCGAACCAGCAGCGCCGGCAGGTCTTCCGCGCCTCTACGGCATGGCTGACGGTCGACATGCTCAAGAACGTCGTTTCCTCCGGCACGGGCACGGCGGCTAAGCTCTCCGGCCAGACGGTCGCGGGCAAAACGGGCACCAATTCCGACCAGAAGGGCGTGTTTTTCGCCGGCATGACGGGCTGGTATTGCGGCACGGTCTGGATCGGTCATGACAATTATAAGGCGCTTTCCTCCAAAACGACGGGCGGCAACAGCGCGGCCAAGCTCTGGAAGGCGTTCATGTCCAGGATTCATCAGGGGCTTTCCAACCGCGATATTATGGAGGGTGGCGCGGCCGAATACGGACTGGTGCGCGCGACAACCTGCGCCGTCAGCGGGCAGCTGGCGACGGACGCCTGCCGCAGCGACGCGATGGGCTACGGCACGGTGACCGATTATTGGGACCGTGAGTTTGCGCCCACCACCCAGTGCCAGATGCATTATACCCTGACCGTCTGCGCCGATACCGGGCTACTGGCGGGAAGCTACTGCCCCTCGCGCGTTGACAAGGGCGTAATCATATTGCCCATCGGCCATCCGCTCTATGACCTGATCGGCACGCAGTACGACGGCGTGCTGGCGGATTATCTGGGCGAATACGCCACGCTTCGCCTGACGAGCGATTCCAACGCGAACTCCGCCCTTCTCTCCGCCCACGCCTGCACGCTGCACACCGCCTATTATACGGGCGGAGGCTCCACGGCTGACGCGCAGCTGCTCTCCGACGCGCAATGGCTGCTTTCCCAGGCGCAGAATCAGCTGGCGAACCTTTCCTATAACCACCCGGCGTATACCAGACTTTCGGACGCGATGAACAATCTGAACAACGTGATGCACTCCTCGCCCTCCAACAATGACCTTTCGCTCGCCATGAGCGCGCTGACGCAGGCAATGGCCGCCGCGCAGTAGCGCCAGGCAGGGGGGCGCGGACAAGAATGCGGCGCGGGATGACGAGTCCTTTGACGGCAGAGGGAATTCGTCATCCCGCTTTTTGTCCGCAGGCTTTTTCGGCAGGCTGAAATGAAGGGGCTGCGGCCGCTTCGTTCCTGCGTGCCCGAAAGCGTGTTTTTGACATGCTCCATGCAGGCTGAAGGGCTTGCCGCCCTTCCTTGCATCCCGCAGGATTGACCGTGAGTTTTTGACGGCCGGAAAGGGGTCGCGCCCCTTCATTCATCTTCGGAGCCTTAACGAGGGTTGTATCGCCCGGCTTTGCCGGGCGGGAAAGGGAGATTCTGCGGAGCATTTGCGCGGAAAAATTGCATGCTGCCGTCGGCTGATAGGCCGGCGCTTTTTTTATCGCACCTCGTCGAAGCCCTGCGTGGTCGGACAAAAAAATGTGCTGCTGCAGGCAGGAAAAAGGGGAATTGTGTTGAATTGAGAATTTGGGTTAGGATGAGGTTTCCTTGTTTTGGAGAAGGAAACCGTCGTATATTTTTCCGAACCGTCATCGCCAAAATATCAGGAGAATGGGGGAAACGGGAATGGACAATGGTGAAATGCTACAGGCCGTGGCCCAGAAACGCGACGCGCTGCTGCAGGGCGACGCCGCCAGGATCGCCCGTCAGCATGCCGACGGCAAGTGCACCGCGCGCGAGCGCGTCGCCAAGCTGTTTGACGCGGGCAGCTTCATGGAAATGGATACGCTGCGCGCCGACAGCAATCTGATTGCCGGCTGCGGCACGATCGGCGGGCAGGCGGTTTACTGCTTCGCGCAGGATTATACCGCCGCCGGCGGCGCAATGACCAAGGCGCAGACGGCGAAAATTCTCAAAACGCTGAACGCCGCGCGCGTAACGGGCGCGCCGGTGGTAGCGCTCATGGACAGCGAGGGCGTGAAGATCACCGACGGTGCGGACGCGATGCCCGCGTATGCGCAGGTGCTTTCCGCGATGGCGCGCATGAGCGGCGTCAGCCCGATGATCTGCTGCGTGATGGGCCCCTGCCGCGGGCTGGCCACGCTGCTGACGCAGGTATGCGATATCACCGTGCAGGTGGAAAAGACGGGCAAAATCGCCCTGCACACCGCGCTGGTGATGAACGCCGAAAAGGGCAAGGACAAGACGGAGGATCAGCTCTTTGGCGCGGCTGCAATGGCCGCGCAGGGCGTCGCCGCGCTGACCGCGCAGAGCGAGGACGAGGCGCTCGGGCTGGTCGCCGAGGTGATTGGGCTGCTGCCCGCCTGCAATATGGAGGACGCGCCCCTGACCGAGGCGGACGACCTGAACCGTGCGGTTGCCTGCGGCGACGCTGCGGAAGCGGAAACGCTGATGCGGGAAATTGCCGACGAGGGCAGGCTGGTCGCCCTGTATGACGGCTACGGCGCGGCGCTTCGCGTGGCGCTGGCGCGCGTCGGCGGCCGGACGGTTGGACTGGTTGCGTCCGATTACGCGCAGGATCAGGGCCGCCTGACGCAGGAGGCCTGCCGCAAGGCCGCGCGCTTTGTGCGCCTGTGCGACTGCTACCATCTGCCCATCGTCACGCTGGTCAACACCGACGGCGTGGCCGTTCCCTGCCCCTGCGGACAGGGCGCGGCGATTCGCGGCGCGGCGGAGCTGCTCTACGCTTACGCCGAGGCGACGGCTCCCAAGGTGGCCGTTATTACGGGCAACGCCGTGGGCGCGGCCTATGCCGCGATGGGCGGCAAGCACATTGCCGATATGATCTACGCGTGGCCGGCCGCCATGATTGCTCCGCTTACCCGCGAAGCGGCTGTGCAGACGTGGGACGGCGAGAAGCTCAACGCGGGCGAGAGCCGGGAAGCGTTGGAAAACGCATACGCGAGCAAGTGCGGCGCGCTCTACGCCGCTCAGAACGGCATGGTGGACGATGTGATCGCCCCCGCCGATACGCGCAGGTACGTCATCGCCGCGCTGGAGCTGCTCTTTACCAAGCATGATGTGAACCTGCCCAAGAAGCATGGCAACCTGCCGCTGTAAGGAAGGGGAGGACAGGAATGGATAATTTGATGCTGGGCCTGTCCACCACGGCGATCGGCATGCTGGTGGTGTTTTTCGGTCTTTTGATTTTGATTGTCTGCATCTGCGCGATGACCATGATAACGGGCCGCGCCAAGAAGACGGCCGCAAAGGAGCCGTTGACAGAGCCCGCGCAGGAGACCGCGCCGGCCGCAGAACCGGAGGAGGACGCGGCTGCGGACGAGCAGCTTGTCGCCGTCATCAGCGCGGCGATTGCCGCCGTATGGCAGGATGAAAAAGGCGGCTTTGTCGTGCGCCGAATCAGGCGATGCCAGAACAGCTCGGCGCGCGCTCGCGCCGCCCGGGAAGAACAGATTTTCAGCCGTATGTGATTAAGGAAGGAGAAAACATCATGCGTACTTTTAATATTACCGTCAATGGCGTTACCTATGCGGTTGAGGTTGAGGAAACCGGCGCTGCCGCCGCTCCCGTTGCCGCTGCGCCCGTCGCTCCCGCTGCTCCCGTTGCCGCGCCCAAAGCCGCGCCTGCGCCCAAGGCTGCGCCCGCCGCGCCCAAGGCCGCTCCCGTCGCCGGCGGCGTGAAGGTTACCGCGCCCATGCCCGGCACCATTCTGGATGTGAAGGCCGCCGTCGGCGCCGCTGTGAAGAAGGGCGATATTCTGGTCATTCTGGAAGCCATGAAGATGGAAAACGAAATTCTCGCCGCGCAGGACGGCACGGTCGCGCAGGTGCTGGTCGCCAAGGGCGCTTCCGTCAATTCCGGCGATGTGATGGTGGTTTTGAACTGACCGGCGCGAAGGCAAAATCAATAGAAGGGAGAAAAAAGCGTGCAGATTAATATTTTGCAGACGCTTAAGGATTTGGCCAATGAATCCGGCATCAGCCTGTTCATTCAAAGCCCCCTGACGCTGGTCATGGTCGCGATTGCCTGCGTGCTGTTGTATTTGGCCATCGTAAAGAAATTCGAGCCGCTGCTGCTGCTGCCCATTGCCTTTGGCATGCTGCTGACCAACCTGCTGGGCGCGGAGGTATACCACGAGGAGCTTTTCGCCGGCGGGCACGCCAATTGGAGCCTGTTTGGCGGGGCAATTCTGGTGGATTCCAAGGATTTGCTCAATATCGGCGAGCTGACCGTGAACAACGCCGGCGCGATTCTCAACGCCTCCGGCACGGTAATCGGCCAGATCACCTCCAATTTCAGCCTCGGCGCGACACTGGACGCCGCCGGGCAGCTGATTGCCGAGGATGGCAAGCTGCTGGCGGAATCCGTGCCCGTGATTATCAACGGCGCGGGCGCGTACATCAGCGCCGGAACCGTGTATTCCTCGCTGGGCGTTGCGCTGGCTACGGCGGGCAAGACCATTACCCCCGGCCTGCTGGATTATCTGTATCTGGGCGTGAAGCTGGGCATTTACCCCTGCCTGATTTTTATCGGCGTGGGCGCGGGAACGGACTTTGGCCCCCTCATCGCCAACCCGAAAACGCTGCTCATGGGCGCGGCCGCCCAGCTGGGCATTTTCCTGACGTTTATGGGCGCTGTGCTGCTGGGCTTTACGCCCGCTGAGGCCGGTGCGATCGGCATCATCGGCGGCGCGGACGGCCCCACCGCCATCTGGCTCACCGGCAAGCTGGCGCCCCATCTGTTGGGCCCCATTGCGGTGGCCGCCTACAGCTATATGGCGCTGGTGCCCGTCATTCAGCCGCCCATCATGCGCGCCCTCACCACGAAAAAGGAGCGCATGATCGTCATGGAGCAGCTGCGCCCCGTTTCCAAGAAGGAAAAAATCCTTTTCCCCATCGTGGTCACCATTCTGGTTTCCCTGCTGCTGCCCAGCGCTACGCCGCTGGTTGGCTGCCTGATGCTGGGCAACCTGATGCGGGAGTGCGGCGTGGTGGAGCGTCTGAATAAGACGGTGCAGAACGAGCTGATGAACATTGTGACCATCTTTCTGGGCATCACGGTGGGCGCGACCGCGACGGCGCAGACTTTCCTGCGCGTGCAGACGCTGGAAATCATCCTGCTGGGCGTGGTGGCCTTTGGCTGCGGCACCGCGGGCGGCGTGCTGCTGGCCAAGCTGATGAATAAGCTCTCCGGCGGCAAGATTAACCCGCTCATCGGCTCCGCCGGCGTTTCCGCCGTGCCCATGGCCGCGCGCGTTTCTCAGGTCGAGGGTCAGAAGGCGAACCCCGGAAACTTCCTGCTCATGCACGCCATGGGGCCCAATGTGGCCGGCGTTATCGGCTCCGCCATCGCCGCGGGCGTTTTGCTGAGCATGTTTGGCGGATGATGATGCGGGCCTTGCGCGGCGAAGCGTTCCCTGCGCGGCGGGGAACGCGCCGTCCCGAAGGCGCCTCCTTCTTTCCGTCATCCCCGTTTGAAAGGAGTTTTTGATATGCCGAAGGTACAGATTACCGATACGATTCTGCGCGACGCGCATCAGTCTCAGGCGGCGACGCGCATGCGGCTGGACGAAATGCTGCCCGCGTGCGAGCTGCTGGATAAGGCCGGTTATTTTTCCTTGGAATGCTGGGGCGGCGCGACGTTTGACAGCTGCCTGCGTTTCCTGAACGAGGATCCGTGGGAACGTCTGCGCGCGCTGCGCAAGGCGCTGCCCAACACGAAGCTGCAAATGCTGCTGCGCGGGCAGAATATTCTGGGCTACAAGCATTATGCCGACGACGTGGTGGATTATTTCGTCAAAAAATCCATCGACAACGGCATCGACATCATCCGCACGTTCGACGCGCTGAATGACCTGCGCAACATGCAGACCGCCGTGAAGGCCACCAAGCAATACGGCGGCACGGCGGAGGTCGCCATGAGCTACACCGTTTCGCCCGTGCATACGGAGGAATACTTCGTCAAAATGGCCAAGGATATCGAGGCCATGGGCGCGGATCTGATCTGCATCAAGGACATGGCGGGCCTGCTGCTGCCCATGAACGCCTATTCGCTGGTTAAAAAGCTCAAGGCGAACACCAAGCTGCCCATCGTGCTGCATACGCACAACACGGCCGGCACGGGCGCAATGACGCTGCTCAAGGCGGTCGAGGCGGGCGTGGATGTAATCGATACGGCGCTCTCTCCCCTCGCCGGCGGCACCAGCCAGCCCGCCACCGAATCCATGGTGGCCGTGCTCCAGGGGACGGAATACGATACCGGGCTGGACGAGGATTTGCTTGCCAAGATCGCCGAGCATTTCCGCACCGTGGCGGATCGCCTGACCAAGGACGGCTGGCGCGACCCGGGCAAGGTGCTGGCTGTGGACGCGAAGGCGCTGCAATATCAGGTGCCCGGCGGCATGCTGTCCAACCTGATCGGCCAGCTCAAGCAGGCGGGCGCAATGGATAAATACTATCAGGTGCTCGAGGAAGTGCCGCGCGTGCGCGCCGACTTCGGCTATCCGCCGCTGGTTACGCCCACCTCGCAGATCGTCGGCACGCAGGCCGTGATGAACGTGCTGGGCGGCGAGCGCTACAAGATGGTCACCAAGGAAAGCAAGGGTCTGCTGCGCGGCGAATACGGTCGCCTGCCCGCCAAGGTGAACGAGGACGTGCGCAAGAAATGCATCGGCAATGGAAAGGTGATTACGCACCGCCCCGCCGATGATATCAAGCCCGAGCTCGAGGGCTATCGCAAGGAAATGGCGCAGTACGCGCAGCAGGAAGAGGATGTGCTCTCCTATGCGCTGTTCCCGCAGGTTGCTACGAAGTTCTTCCAGTGGCGGCAAGCGCAGCAGCTCAAGGCTGATCCGACCGCCTTCAACGCGGAAAACGGCACGATGCCGGTGTAAGGCCTGAAACGCGGAGCGGCTGTTGACGGACGATCTTCGCAATGGTGCGAAATGAGGAAAGCCGATTGTTTCTGCGCGATGCGCCGCGCTTGCGGAGCTCCCGCCCCGCGCCCCGGCAAGGGACTTCGCCCCTTGACCCGGTACGCAATGGAGCGGGATAAGGTAAGCCGATCGTTTCTGCGCGATACGCCGCGCTTGCGGGGCTCCCGCCCCGCGCCCCGGCAAGGGACTTCGCCCCTTGACCCGGTACGCAATGGTGCGAAATGAGGAAAGCTGATCGTTTCTGCGCGATGCGCCATGCGAACACACAAAGTCTGTAGCTTTCAATCAATTTTCGCATACAGAATCGCCCAACACTCGCAGATTATTCTGTATGCGCAGGATAACCCTACGCACGTAAGATTTCCCGTGTGCGGTATGCAAACGAAAAGGCTGCCGAGGGAAAATACTTTTTCCCTTCGGTCAGCCTTTTTCGTTTTGCCCGGATTTTCATTGA
>CAKTXZ010000025.1 GCA_934632155.1 uncultured Clostridia bacterium
GCGCCAGGACGCTCTACGGCGCGGAGCATGCCAACGTGCAGCCGCATAGCGGCAGTCAGGCGAACATGGCCGTTTATTTTGCGCTGCTGGAGCCGGGCGATACCGTGCTGGGCATGAGCCTGAACAACGGCGGCCATTTGACGCACGGCAGCGCGGTAAACATCTCGGGCAAGTATTTTCATTTTGAATCCTACGGCATTGACCCCGAAACCGAAACCATCGATTATGACGAGGTCATGCGCATCGCGCAGGCATGCCGCCCCAAGCTGATTGTGGCGGGCGCGTCGGCATATGCGCGCGTGATCGATTTTGCGGCGTTCCGCCGCATTGCGGACGCGGTGGGCGCTTACCTGATGGTGGACATGGCGCACATTGCCGGGCTGGTTGCGGCGGGGTGCCATCCGTCGCCCGTTCCGTATGCCGACGTAGTGACCACCACAACGCACAAAACGCTGCGCGGCCCGCGCGGGGGGATGATCTTGTGCAGAGCCGCGCTGCAAAAGGCGATTGATAAGGCGATTTTTCCCGGCATTCAGGGCGGCCCGCTGGAGCACGTGATCGCCGCGAAGGCGATTTGCTTCCATGAAGCCATGCAGCCTGCGTTTGCGGAATATCAGCGCCAGATTATTCGCAACGCCAAGGCGCTGGAGGCTGCGCTGCGCGCGCGCGGCGTGCGCATGGTTTCGGACGGAACGGATAATCACCTGCTGCTGCTGGATTTGTGCGATACGCCGGTTACAGGGCGTGAGCTTGAAACGTGGCTGGGCATGGCGAACATCACCGTGAACAAGAATATGGTGCCGCGCGACCAGCGTAGGCCTACCGAAACCAGCGGCATTCGCATCGGCACGCCCGCCGTGACGACGCGTGGGCTGCGGGAGGCGGAAATGCGCCTGATTGCCGATTGGATCGACCGTGTGCTGCGGGAAGGCGAAGCGGCCGTGCCCGCCGTGCGCGCGGAGGCTGCAGCGCTGACGGCGCGGTTTCCGCTGTATGGACGTTGACGCGCTGCCCGCGGCTGCGCGGTATCCTGAGGATTGACTTTCAAGGGTCTGTTTTCCTCCGTTTATATGACTGCGAGCCGCGCAGAGAAACAAAAAGCAGCCTGCTTGGGGGGAAGCCCCGGCAGGCTGGAATTTGATATTGAATAGGGCTTTAGCTGGCGCTTGGCTCCTCCGGAAGCGACGCTTCCTTGGCGGGCTTCTTGGTCTGCGTGCGGCGCACAGGCGCGTCGCGCAGCGGCGCGCGCTCCAGCCGAGGCTTTTCGCCGCTGGTGATTACGCCCTTGGTAATGACGCAGCGGCGCACATCCTTTTGGCCGGGCAAATCGAACATGGTGTTCAGCAGCGCGCTTTCGATGATGGCGCGCAGGCCGCGCGCGCCGCTCTTGCGGGCGATGGCCTGCTCCGCAATGGCGCGCAGCGCCTCGTCCTCGAAGACGAGCTCCGCGCCGTCCAGCTCCATCAGCTTTTGATATTGGCGCACCAGCGCGTTGCGCGGCTCGGTCAGAATGCGCACCAGCGCGGGCTCGTCCAGCGCGTCGAGGGTGACGGTAACGGGCAGGCGGCCGATGAATTCCGGAATCAGGCCGAACTTGATCAGATCCTCCGGCCGCATCTGGCGCAGCACGTCGCCGACGTTTTTGTCCTTCTCCGCCTTGGGATCCGCCCCGAAGCCCAGCGCCTTTTTGCCGATGCGCTGCTCGATCATGCGGCTTAGGCCGTCAAACGCGCCGCCGCAGATGAAGAGGATATTGGTGGTATCGATCTGCAGGCATTCCTGATGGGGATGCTTGCGCCCGCCTTGCGGCGGCACATTGGCGACCGTACCCTCGAGAATCTTCAGCAGCGCCTGCTGCACGCCTTCGCCGCTGACGTCGCGCGTAATGGAGACGTTTTCGCCCTTCTTGGCGATCTTGTCGATCTCGTCAATGTAGATGATCCCGCGCTGAGCGGCCTGAATATCGTTGCCGGCGGCCTGAATCAGCCGCAGCAGGATATTTTCCACATCTTCGCCGACGTAGCCTGCCTCCGTAAGCGCCGTAGCGTCCGCGATGGCGAAGGGGACGTTCAGGATGCGCGCGAGCGACTGGGCGAGGTATGTCTTGCCGCAGCCTGTCGGGCCGATCATCAGGATGTTGGACTTTTGCAGCTCAACATCCTCCTTCTTTTGCGGGGCGGTAATGCGCTTGTAGTGGTTATACACCGCGACGCACAGCGTTTTCTTCGCCGCTTCCTGCCCGATGACGTATTCATCCAGCACAGCCTTCATTTCCGAGGGCAGGGGAATCTTCGTCATTTTCGGGGTGGACATCACGTCCATATCGTCGGAAACGATTTCCTGACACAGCGCGATGCACTCGTTGCAGATATATGCGCCCGGTCCGGCAATCAGCCGCCGAACCTGATCCTGCGTTTTCCCGCAGAAGGAGCAGCGATGCTTCCGGGGAGTCATATCGTCCTTTGCCATGCTAACCTCATTTTGCCCGCGTTATTTCTTTCGGGGCTGATAGATTTGGTCGATGATGCCGTAGGCAAGCGCTTCGTCGGCGGACATGAAGTAGTCGCGTTCCACGTCGCGCGCGACCTTTTCAAGCGGCTGACCGGTCATTTCCGCCATCATGGCGTTCATTTTTTTCTTGGTGCGCAAAAGCCATTCGGCGTGAATGGTGACGTCCGTCGCCTGCCCCGACGCGCCGCCGGAGGGCTGATGGATCATGATTTCGCTGTTGGGCAGCGCCAGCCGCTTGCCCTTTTCGCCCGCCATGAGCAGGAAAGCGCCCATCGAAGCGGCCAGCCCTACGCACACGGTGCGCACCGGGCACTTGATGTAATGCATGGTGTCGTAAATGGCCATGCCGGCGGTTACGGAGCCGCCCGGGCTGTTGATATAGAGGGAAATATCCGCGTCCGGGTTATCCGTTTCCAGAAACAGAAGCTGCGCGACCACGGCGTTGGCAACCTGATCGTTAATCTCGCTGCCCAGAAAAACCACGCGATCCTTGAGCAGGCGGGAATAAATATCGTAGGAGCGCTCGCCGCCGGCGGTTTGCTCCACTACATAGGGAATCAGCGACATGTCATCATCCTCCTTCCATCCCATCCTCTATCATATGATAGGGTGAATGAAAATATTCTTCGCCATATTGGGACGAGGGTGCCGAATGCAAGCAATCGGCACCCCGCCTTCGCGCGGCTGCATGCCGCGCCGTCATGCAATTATTCTTCGCCCTTAGCGTCCGCGTCGGTCACGGCGTCGGCGGCCTGCGCAACGGCGTCCAGCGTTTCCTGAACGTTGACCTTTTCGCTTTCGTCCTTTTCCTCAACCTGAGCGCTTGCCACGATCATGTCGACGACCTTGCGAATCTCGGCGTTCTCCTTCAGGTACTGCTTCTGACGATCGTTCAGGGACTTTTTGAATTCCTCCACGTCGCGCCCCATGCGCTCGGCTTCCTCGGCGGTGACCTTCTCCACGTCCTCGTCGGTCGCCTCAACGCCCTCGGCCTTGACCATCGCCTCCAGCACCAGCTGCATCTTCACGCGGTTCTTGGCCTCGGGACGATACATTTCCTTGATCTGATCCTCGGTCTGGCCGGTGTATTTGAGGTAGTCTTCGTATTTGAAGCCCTGATACATCATGCGCATTTTCATTTCGCGGATCATCACGTCGATTTCGTCCTCGATCATGGCGTCGGGAATGTCGCAGTCCGCGGCGTCCACAGCCTGCTGCACCAGCTCGTTTTCCAGCTGAACGGCGGCGTTCTTGTCGGCCTTCTCCTGCAGCTCCTTCTCCAGCCCTTCCTTGTAGGCGGCGAAGGTGTTATATTCGCTCACGTCGGCGGCGAAATCATCGTCCAGCGCGGGCTTGACCTTGGTCTGGGCGGAATTGGCCTTCACGTGGAAGACGGCGTCCTTGCCCTTGAGATTTTCGGCGTGGTATTCCTCAGGGAATTTGACGTTCAGATCCTTTTCTTCGCCGATCTGCATGCCGATCATCTTCTCCTCAAAGCCGGGGATGAAATGACCGGAGCCCAGCTCCAGCGTCTGCCCCTTGGCGGTGCCGCCCTCAAAGGCTACGCCGTCCACCGTGCCGCAGTAGTCCAGATTCACGACGTCGCCGTTTTCCAGCGCGCGCCCTTCGACGTCCGCCATGGTGGTGGCCTTATCCACGTCCTGCTGCATGCGGGCGCTGATTTCCTCTTCCGTCACCTTATGGGTATATTTTACGGCCTTGAGGCCCTTGTAATCGCCCAGCGTGACCTCGGGCTTAACGTATACCTTTACGGAGAATTTCAGATCCTTGCCTACGCCGATCTGCGTCATTTCGTCCACCTCGGGACGGTCGACGACCTGCAGGCTGTTTTCCTTCACGGCCGCTTCGTATTCCTCGGGGAAAAGAAGCTCGAACGCTTCGTCATAAAACACGCCTTCGCCGTACATGCCTTCGATCAGCTTGCGGGGCGCCTTGCCCTTGCGGAAGCCCGGCACGTTGACCTTGCCGCGCAGCTTCAGGTAGGCCTTCTGCACCGCCTCATCGAATTTCGCGGAAGCGATTTCAAAAGTAATCTTCACTTGATTGCCGGAAATTTTCTCTACTGTGTAGCCCATCAGGAACACCCTCCGTTATTCGCCTTTGCGGCGCCATTGTGCCGCAGCCCGCAAGGAACGCATAAGGCCAAAGCACTAACTTACATGATAGCACAAAAAACAGGAAAATGCAAGCATTTCCGCAGCCTGTCCCAAAAGTCGCATCAGGCTTGCGGGTGCAGAGAAGCGCGGTTCGCCCTTCATTTCCATGCGTATCGCCCGGCTTACCGGGCGGGGAAATGCTGCGAAGCGTTTGCGCAGCCCAATCATTTCTGCAGTCTTGCCACGCCGATGAAGCTTTTCGCCCTGCAGGAAGCGCGTTAAAGCCGCAGCGCTTTGACGCGCAGGGAACCATGCGGGCGTCCATGCTCCTTTCCGGCTGGAATCGATCATATTTGCCCGTGCGTTTTGCAGCCGCCGCAGCTGGCGGGATCGTTATGCTTCCTTTCCGAGGGCCGCGGGTCGAATAACGATCAGCGGCACGGCCATCTCGGTCTGCGTCAGCCCGGCATGCACGCCCTTCAGGCAGGTTTCCTCCCTGCGCGCGGCAATGCATTCCTTCGCCGTGGCCAGCGCCACGTAATCGCCGACAAAATCGTAAACCGCCGGGTTGGTTTCGCCCGGCCCCAGATAATCGCGGATGAACGCATCGCCCGTGAGCAGCAGGAAGCCGTCGCCCATTTCACGCTGGAAAGCCTCGGGAAAGGAAGCGACGCAATCCGGCTTTACATAGAAATTTACCGTGCGCGATTCGAGAGTCGGGGCGCGCAGGAGCATGCCCAGCAGCGCGGGATGATCCTCAAGGTACAGAAAATGCCCGTCGACCAGCCCGTGATCGGCGGTAAGGAGCAGCAGCGTATCCTCCGGCAGGCGTGCGGCAAAGGCGGCGATTTTCGCGTTCAGGTTCTCCACGATCTGGCGCACTTTGCCTGCGTAGCAGCCCTTTTCGTGCATGGTATGGTCGGGCTCCGGCCAGTAGGAATAGATATAGCGGCGCGTACCGTCGCCGGCAAGGCGCAGGCTTTCGTCCATCAGCCTGCCGAGCGTGGCTGCGGGCGGGTCGGAAAAGGGCGAAACGCAGCAGGCCGTCGCCCTGCCTGCCGCCGTGATACGCGGAAAAATGGCGCTGCGCGGAATGAAGCGGTTGGCGACATGAAAATCCGCCGCGCGGCGGCCGTCGCTTTGATTGGTGAAGATATCCACCGCCTTATCGATTTGCGGAAAATACAGCGTCCAGCCGAGCCATGCATGCTCGCGCGGCGATTGCCCGCATTCGATGGTCGAAGTGGCGCAGGTGGTGGTGGGCGGGTAAACGCTCGAAAGCGTATGCGCCATGTGACGGCGCAGGAAAGCGTCCTCGGGCAGCGTTTTTTCCAGCAAATCAACGCTCAGCCCGTCAAAGAGCATCAGGAGAACCGTTCTGTAATTGCGCTCGGCCAGCACACCGTCCAGAAAAGGAAGCGTGGGGTGGGGCAACGCGAGTCCCTCAAAGGCGGCGATGGAGGCGATAACGTTCAGGCCGCAGTTGCTGTAATCAGGCTTTGGCAACGCCACCGGGAAAGCCTCCCTTCGTCAGTAATTCGCCCGCTACGGCAATCTGCTCGCAGACGCGGCGGGTAATCGTCTGTGCGGCGGAGGCTTCGGCGTCCGCCCCGGCGCTTTGCCATCCGGCGGACTGCACGTTGTTCACCGCGGCCTCGAGGCACGCGGCCTCGCGCTGCAGCCCCAACGAATAGCGCAGCATGGCCGCGATTGCGCCCGCAAGGCCAAAGGGGGAAAGGCCGTCGTCCTCCGGGGGAACCAGCGGGCCGTACACGCCGGGCGCGGAATCGTCCATCGACGCGTCGTATATCAGCCCGGGGCGCGAGCACAGCGCCGTACCGGCGGCGGTCAGAATGCCGCCCGCATAGGGCGGGCAAAACGTCATGCCCATACGCTCGGGCGCAGCGATCATGCCGGTTACAGCCGCCTGCGCGGAGCAATCGCTCCATGAAAGCTGTGGAAAATCGACCGCCTGTACGCGTGCGGCGCTGAGAAACTCCTCCCCCGCCGGGCCGTTGGCCGGAACGATCATGACGCGCGCGTCCTCGCCCTGCGCGAAACGGAACGCGGCGCGCATGGCGCGGCGAACAGTATCGCTGTCGATGGAGAATGCCTGCGCGATATAAAGCGATACGGGCGCTTCATGCCGCCCGCACAGCGATGCGGGCACGCAAAGCGAACGGATGCGCAGCGGCATATCCATTTCGTCCAGCAGCGCCTGCGCGCTTTCGCAGGCGGTATCGCACAGCAAAACGGCCTGACATTGCAGACAGGCCCGGAGGGTGCTTTCCGGCAGCGCCTCGCCGCAGACGGCGACGGCTTTTTCGCCGATTTTCCCCTGCATCAGGACGAAGCTGTGGTCGAAGGCGGCCGAAACTTCGGTCAGCATGGCTTCTGCAAGCGGGCGCAGCTTTTCGCCCGCCGCCGTTCCCGGCAGAAGCATGATTTTTGCATGCACGCGGCAATCATCCTTTGTAATGCGGATTGGGTAATAGCGCTACAGCGTTTGAATTTCCACGGCGGACAGGCCGTCGATTTCGGGCACCTTGACGGCGATAAGCTCGCTTCGGGAGGTGGGCACGTTTTTGCCCACAAAGTCCGCGCGAATGGGCAGCTCGCGATGCCCGCGATCCACCAAAATGGCCAGCTGAATGCGCGCGGGCCGCCCCAGCGCCATCAGCGCGTCAATCGCCGCGCGCGCGGTGCGCCCGGTGAAGAGCACGTCGTCCACCAGCACAATGTGCCGCCCGGTAACGGAAAAGGGCACGTCGGTTTCATTCAGATGCGGCTCGCCCTGAGGGGATGCGGCGCTCAGGTCGTCGCGGTAGAGCGTGATGTCCAGCACGCCCACCGGCACGTCGCGCCCCTCGATCTGCCGGATTTTTTCGGCGATGCGGCGCGCCAGCGGCTCGCCCCGGCGGCGAATACCGATCAGCGCGACCTGCTCGCAGCCGCCGTTGTTTTCCAGAATTTCATGCGCAATGCGCGTCAGAGCGCGGTTGATGGCCGCGTCGTCCATCAGGACGGTTTTCAGGGTCGGCATGCTTTCACTCCCATTCCAGCGGATAGGCGGAAACGGCGTAATCCAGCTTTTTGGAATTGCTCTTCATGGTGTTGATGATGGTGGTGATGTTGGATTGATCGGTCAGCGGGGTGATGGCGAAATCGTTATAATCCTTGCGCGAGGAAATGCGGCAGGGAATGATGCGGAAGGAATTATCCACGATCTGCCCGTCGCGCAGCTTGAAGCGCGTTTGGAAAATAAAGGTGAACATATCCGAAGGCTTGTTGTTCCCCGCGAAGGAGCAATTGGCCAGCGAATAAACGATATAGCGCCCCTTATAGCATTCGATAGGGTTGATGCGGTGGCTGTGATGCCCCAGCACCAGATCGGCGCCGGCGTCAATCGCGGCGCGGCCGAGCATAATCTGGTTGCTCTTGGGCGCATAATCCAGCTCGTCGCCCCAGTGGAAGGAAACGACGACCAAATCGCAGGATTGCTTCGCGGCGGCAATATCCTGCGCCACGACGTCCCGGAGCTCCTCGGAGGAAATGGGCTGGTTGAGCGTCTGATAGGCCAGCATGGCGATCTTAAAGCCCTGCGTTTCGTAAACGCCCATGTGCTCCTTATTGCTCCAGACGACGCCCGCGCTTTCCATGGTTTGAATGGTGGAGGCGATCCCGTCGTCGCCGAAATCGCCCACGTGGTTGTTTTCCATGGTGACGGCCTCGACGCTGTTTTGGGTCAGCGCTTCGACGTAGCTGGTGGGCGCGAGGAAGAGGAAGCTGTTATTCTTTTTCTTGGCGGGAATGGTGTAGCTGTCCGCCAGCACGCCCTCGAAATTGGCGATGGTCAGATCGTCAGCGGCGAAGATATCCCTGACGTTGCGGAAGATGAAGTTGATGTCGTTATCCTGCCGCTGCAGTTCCTTTTCGAAGATTGACGCGCCCTTGTGCTGTACGTTGCGGCCGATGGTCACATCGCCCACCGCCGTGATGGTCAGCATAACGCTGCCGTCCGCCTGAACGACGGGCGTCGTAGCGGGCGCGCCGGAGCCGCCGGGCGCGGGCGTTTCCTGCGGCCGATCGCCGGAGGGCGTCTGAGTGGCCGTGATGTGGTCGAAGGAGATTTCCTCCTCGTCCTCGGCCAGCACGGTCAGGGTAAGCAGCATGGCAAGCACCAGCAGCATGGAAGCGATTTTACGCATGGTTTCCTCCTTGATAAGTAAATGGAAGGGCGGCGACACCGGCGCGTCAAAGCGATTGCAGAAAGTCCGCCATTCGGCCCAGGGCCTCCAGCATTCGGTTCAGATCCGTCGCGTAGCAGCAGCGAATGTGCCCCTGCCCGCTCGTGCCGAAGGCGTCGCCCGGCACGCAGACGACCCTCTTTTCCTGCAGCAGGCGCGTGCAGAACGCCTCGCTGCTCAGCCCGGTGCGGGCGATGGAGGGGAAGGCGTAGAACGCGCCCTGCGGCTCAAAGCATTCCAGCGGCATTTTTCGGAACGCGTCCAGCATCACGCGCCGCCGCCGGTCGTAGCTGCGCCGCATGGTTTCGATGTCCTCGTAGCCGTTTTCGCGGCCGCGCTTGAGCGCCTGATGACCGGCGACCTGCGCCTGCCGCGGCGCGCACATGATGGCGTACTGGTGAATTTTATTCATTTCATAGAGCAAATCGTGCGGCGCGCAGGCATAGCCCAGCCGCCAGCCCGTCATTGCGAAGGCCTTGGAAAAGCCGTTGATGGTCACGGTGCGCTCCTTCATGCCGGGCAGGGAGGCGAAGGCGGCGCGTTCGCCCGCGTAGATCAATTCGCCGTAAATTTCATCGCTGATGACGAGCAGATCGTGCCGTGCGGCCACCTGCGCGATTTTTTCCATTTCGGCGCGCGGCATGATGGCGCCCGTGGGATTGTTGGGATAGGGGATCATCAGCGCGCGGGTGCGCGGCGTGACGGCCGCCTCAATCGCCTCGGCCGTCAGGCGGAAGCAGTCCTCCGCCCGCGTGGCAACGGGAACCGGCGCGCCGCCGGCGAACATTACGCAGGGCGCGTAGCTGACATAGCCGGGATCGGGCAAAACGACCTCGTCCCCCGGCCGCAGGCATACGCGCAGCGCAAGGTCGATCGCCTCGCTCGCGCCGACGGTCACCATGATTTCCCGCTCTGGATCGTAGGATACGCCGAAGCGCTTTTCCAGATACAGCGCGATTTCCCGCCGAAGCGAAAGCAGGCCGAGATTCGGCGTATACTGCGTTTCGCCGTCCAGCAGGCTGTCGATCGCCGCGGAGCGGATATGGTAGGGCGTGACAAAATCCGGCTCACCCACGCCCAGAGAAATAGCGTCCTTCATGGTGCCCGCCACGTCGAAGAAGCGGCGAATGCCGCTGGGCGGGACGGCCGCGACGCGCGGGGAAACAAAGCCGCTCACGGCGACACCGCCAAGCGCTTGTCCGCGCTTTCGCCGACGAAGACGACGCCGTCCTGCTTATAGCGCTTGAGGACAAAGCTGGTGGCCGTGCCGGTTACGGTGTCCAGCGGGCTGAGCTTTTCGCTCACAAAGAGCGCCAGCTCCTTGAGCGTGCGCGCCTCGACCAGCACGAGCAGGTCGTAGCTGCCGCTCATCAGGTAAACGCTTTTGACCTCCTCGAAGCGGTAAATGCGGCCTGCGATGGCGTCAAAGCCCATATCGCGCTGCGGCGTGACCCTGACCTCGATCATGGCCTCCACGCGCTCACGGTCGGTGCGGTCCCAGTTGATGATGGGGGAATAATGGAGGATCACGCGGTCGCGCTCCATTTCGTCGATGGCCTGCGCCACGTCCGTCAGCGCCGCGCCGGTCATCACCGCAATGCGCTCGAGCGGCACGCGGCAGTCCTCGCAAAGAATCTCCAGAATCTGCGCCTTGAGCGATTGCATCGGTTACTTTCCCTCCTTGAGCATTTCGTCGGCCAGCGCCACGAATTCGTCGATCTGCTTTTCGTATACGGCCAGCGAGGAACGCCAGAAATCCACGCTGCGCACGTCGATGCCCACGCTGGCGGCCACATCCGCCACCATGTCCGAGCCGCAGGCGCGCAGCAGGCTGTTATACTGCGGCACAAAGGCGGCGCCCTTTTCCTCGTAGAGGGCGTACATGCCCGCGCCGAAGAGCTGGCCAAAGGCATAGGGGAAGTTGTAGAACGCAAGGCCGGGATAATAGTAATGGCTCTTGCACGCCCACATGTAGGGGTGCCGCGCGTCCTTGCTCAGGCCGTCGCCGTAGCTTTCCTCCTGAGCGGAGAGCATCAGCTCCTTGAGCTCCGCTACCGAAAGCGTGTGCGTCTTGCGCCCTTCGACCACGGCGCTTTCGAACAGGTAACGGCTGTAGATGTCCACGATGCACTGCGCGGTTTCCATCAGGCTGCCCTCCAGCAGGGCGAAGCGCTCCGCCTTTCCGGCCTGCCGCATGGCGGCGTTGGCCAGCAGCGTTTCGTTGAAAATGGACGCCGTTTCGCACAGCGGCATGGGCGCGTCGATCATGGCGAAGGGCAGCCCCGCCATGCAGCGGTTATGCCACGCGTGCCCCAGCTCGTGCGCCAGCGTGCTTACGTCGGAGAAGGAGCCGGCAAAATTGGTCAGCACGCGGCTCATATCCAGGGCGTGCAGCTCCGCGCAGAAGGCGCCGCCGCTCTTGCCCTCGCGCGGGAAGAAATCGATCCAGCGATTTTTGAAGGCGTGGCGGATGAACGCGCCCATTTCGGGCGAAAATTTGCTCATTTCGGCAACGAGCTTTTCCTCGGCCTCCTCGACGGTATAGGCTTTGGGCGTATAACCCTTGGGCGCGATGGGGGCGAACAGGTCGTAGAAGGGCAGGCCGTCCGGATGCCCCAGCAGCTCGCCCTTCTTGCGAAGATACCTGCGGAAGGCGGGCAGCGACTCCCGGATGGCGGCAAGCATGGCCTCCAGCGTTTCCCTGTCCATGTTGGCGTTGAAGAGCGTTTGATCCAGCACGGAATTAAAGCGCTGCGCCTCGATCATGGTCAGCGCCTCGCCCTTGACGCCGTTGAGGCATGCGGCCATGGGAATTTCGATCTTGAGATAGGCGGCCAGCTCGGCCTCGTAGGCGGCCTTCCGCACGGCGGGGTCGGGGTCGTAGGCCTTGCTGCGGATGGCGGAAAGCGGAATGCTCTCGCCCTGCCAGTCCACGGTAAGGGTTGCGTCCAGCTTGTCGCGCAGGCTGCTGAACGCTTCGCCGCCGCTCAGGCTCATTTTGAGCATCCATTCCTCAATGGCGGGATCCATCAGGTGCGCCGCGGCGGCTTTCCGGCGGCGAAGCGCGAAGGCGACGGCCTGAAGCTTCTCGTTTCGGGCGATGAGCGCGTCCAAATCGCCCAGTTCGCCGATATAGCGCGTGAAGGCGGAGGAAAGCAGGGAGATTTTTACGGAAAACTGCATCAGCTTGTCCATCAGCTGCTGCGCGCGCTCGTTGGTCGCGTCGGCGGCGAGCGTCAGGCTGGCGAAGCTGCCCAGCGCGGCGGTAATGCGCTGCAAATCCTCCATGGCGTCGGTCATGCCCTCCAGCGCCCCCAGAGCGTCGCCCTGCAGCAGGCCCTGCGCCTTGGCGGCCAGCTCCTGCGCCCGAGCGAAATCCCGCTCGATCGCCGGGTCGTCAAAATCGTGATAAAGCACGGTCAAATCCCATGTGTAATCCATATTGGCTCATCCTTTCGGGCGCCCTAACGCCACTTTGATGCTTATTGACGCTCCGCGACCGCGCGAAGGCAGGTTTCCTTGCTTTCCTCCAAATGGTGCTGCGTCAGCGCCTTGAGGCCCTCCAGATCGCGCTGCTCCAGCATTTCCAGCATTTTGTGATGCTCCTGATGCGCGCCGGAGCGCCGTACGATGGAGGCGATGGTCATGGCGGAGAAGCGCGTGATGTACTCTTCCTGACTATCAATTACGCGCAAAATGCGCATTTTATCGGAAAGATGCTCAATGGCGCCGTGGAAGGCGCGGTTCAGCGTCGCCAGCGCCTCCGCGTCTGCGCGCTCCTGCGCCCCGTCCATTTCCCGCAGGATGGCGCGCAGGCTGTCGAGCGCCTCGTCCGTCACGTTTTGCACAACGGAGGGCAGGATCAGCATCATCATGGCGTTGCGAATGGTAAAAATCTCATCAATATCGTCGATGGTAAAGGCGCGCACGATGACCCCGCGGTGCAGCACGTATTCGACCAGCCCGTCGCGCTCCAGCTTGCGCAGCGCTTCGCGCAGCGGCGTGCGGCTGATATGCAACTGCTCGGCGTACACGGTTTCCACCATGCGCGAGCCGGCGGGAATCTGGCCGGTGATGATGGCGTGCTTGAGCTGTTCGTAGGCGATGTCCCGAATAGGACGGCTTTCGGCGGGTTCGAATGGCTGGTACGGCATAAGGAATCCCCCCTCCCGGACGATATTGTATACAAAAATGATTGTACAATCGAAAAACAATGCTGTCAAGCGCCGCGCGCGGTTTTTGCAGTTTTGTGCAGGATTTGGCGCCATTTTGGCAGAAATACACAGCTGTCTCGAAATTACGCGAAGGGAGGATGCGCATGAAAGCATACGGGGGCGCGCTGCGGGCGGCTTGGAGGGGCGTGCTTGGCGCGCTGTATCCGCGCGCGGCCAACTGTCTGGTCTGCGGGCATCCGCGCCTGGCGGACGAGCGGGACTGCCTTTGCGACGCGTGCCGGCGGCAGATTGCCGGGAGCCGTGTGCCGCCCGAGGCATGCGAGCGCTGCTTGTCGCCTGTGCGGCGGGGAAAGCGCTGCGGGATGTGCGCCTCCTACGCCATGCGCTTTATCGATAAGGTTTACGCGCCGTATCGCTATTCCGGCGCGGTGCGGGCGTTGATTCACGCGTATAAATTCGACGCCTGCGACGAGGCGCTGCCCCTGCTGGCCGGGGCGATGGCGGATGCGCTCAAGGACAGGCGCTTTGATTGCCTTGTGCCCGTGCCGCTCCATCCCAGACGGCTGCGTCAGCGCGGCGTAAATCAGGCGCTGCTGCTGGCGGAGGCTTTATCCCGGCGCGTGCATATTCCGGTAATGGAGCTGCTGCGCCGCGACGTATACCGCGCGCCGCAGAGCCGTACGCCCATTGGCGAGCGCAGACGGAATATTCAGGGCGCGTTTTCCGCGGCGCAGCCGGCGCAGGGGATGCGTGTGCTGCTCATTGACGACGTGCGCACGACGGGCAGCACGGCGGCCGAGTGCGCGCAGGCGCTTCGGAAGGCGGGCGCGGTTAGCGTCAGTCTTTGCGTCGCCGCGGTGGTTTACGGCGTAAAGCGCGAAAACAATCAGTCGTAGATGGACAAATTGGGCTGTTTCCCTGCGGCTAAGGCGCTTCCTTTGATCGATCAAGCGGCGAATACAGCCGCGCAAAAGCCGCTGGGCCCCGCGAGCCTGAATGCCGGCGGAGCGGTTCGCCGCCGCAATTGCGGGGCTGCCGGTTGGGGCTGCGTTATTGCCCTTAAATTTCCCCCCAAAATGAAAAGAGGGAACCGCCCCGAGCAGGAGCGATTCCCCGCAAAGCATTTTATTTTCCCGCGACGGCAATTTCGCCTATGTCCACGGAGGGGCTGCCTGTGGAGGAACCCGGGAAGCACAGGTCGCTGCCGACGGCGCGGATGTTTTTCAGCAGCTGATAAAAATTGCCCGCGACCGTGATGCGCTCCACGGCCTGATCCTTTTTGCCGTTTTTCACGGTATAGCCCTCGGCGATGAGGGAAAAATCGCCGCTGATGGCGTTCGCGCCCGCGTGCAGGCCGGAAACGTTGGTGATGACCAAGCCGTCGCCCATTTCCGCCATCATTTCGTCCAGCGTTTTTTCGCCGGGCTTGAGGTAGAAATTGGTGGGGGAGACGCGCACCACGCCGGCATAGCCTGCCTTGGCGGCGTTGCCGGTGGTTTTCACGCCCGCCTTGCGCGCGGTTTTCAGGTTGTGCAGCAGGGTGGTCAGCCGTCCGTTTTCAATGACGGGCTTAACGCTGGTGGCCACGCCCTCGGCGTCAAAGGCCTTACTGTCCAGCCCGCCGGGCAGCAGCGGATCGTCCATGAGCGTGACGACGGGGGAGGCGATCATTTCGCCCTCCTTGCCCGCCAGCAGGCTCATCCCCTTTTGCGCGTTCTCGGCGGAGAACACGCCGCTGAACGTATCCAGCAGATCGGGCATGCACTTGGCGTGGATAATGGCGCGGTAGGCTCCGCTGGGGACGGGCGCGGCGCCGAGCATGAAAATGGCCTGATTCACCGCGTCGTCGACCAGCTGCCGGGCGGAAAGTTCGTCAAAGTTCCGCGTCACCTGGAAGCCAAGGCCGGTGGCGACCCGGCCGTTTTCCTTGGCGACGGCGTCGACATACGCGACGGCCAAATTGTCGTGCGCGGACAGATCCAGCCCGTGCGAATTGACGATGCGGACGCTGCTGGAGGTGGTGGAAAGCATGCACGCGTCCAATTGCTCGATGCGCGCGTCCTTTTCCTTCGCCATTTTTTCCAGCGGCAGCAGGAAATCCAGCTTACGCCTTTCGTCCACCGCGTCCAGCGCGGGCTGATAATTGTCAACGTGCGGGTAGACGGAATCGCCCTGATAAATCTCCTGAATATCGTCGTCCTCGGTCAGCTCGGCGCTTTCCACAACGGCGTCGACCAGCTGATCGACCGCCTCCTCGTCCAGCGCCTCCGTGGCGGCGTAGCCCATTTTTCCGTGATACAGCCCGCGCAGGGAAAGGCCGCGCGTGGTGTTGACGGAATAGTTGTTGATTTCGCCGTGCTCGCAGCGCGCGCGGAAATGATCGCCCTGAGCCAGATAGACCTCCGCCGCCTCGACGCCGGCAGCCTTAGCCCTTTGCAATACAGCCTGAATGAATTGATCGATGGTCATGAGCCCTTCCTCCTTTTCCTCAGCGTCCGCCCACGGTCATGGAGCTGACGCGAATCATGGGCTGGCCGACGTTCGTCGGCACGCTGCCGCTCAGCGAGCCGCACATGCCCTGCGCCATTTTCATATCGCGCCCTACGCGGTCGATCAGCGGCAAAATTTCGCTGCCGCGGCCGATCAGGGACGCGCCGCGCACGGGATGCGCGATCTTGCCGCCCCGGACCAGATAGCCCTCGTTGACGGCGAAGTTGAATTTGCCCGTCGCAGGCTCGACCGAGCCGCCGCCCATGACCTTGGCGTACAGGCCGTCGCCCATGGAGGCGATGATTTCGTCGTTGTCGTCGTCGCCCGCGGCGATGTAGGTGTTGCGCATACGCGAGGTAGGCGCGAACATATAGCCCTGCCGGCGGCCGCTGCCGGTGACGGGCATATGCATGCGCCGGGCGTTGAAGCGGTCCACCATATAATTTTTCAGCACGCCGTTTTCAATCAGCACCAGCCGCGCGGTGGGCGTGCCCTCGTCGTCGATGTTTTCGCTGCCCCATTCGTTGGGCATGGTGCCGTCGTCGATGGCCGTTACCTTGTCGGAGGCGACCTTCTGCCCCAGCTTTCCGCAAAATTCGCTGTTGCCCGGGGCGACGGAGGTGGCCTCCAGCGAATGGCCGCAGGCCTCGTGGAAGATGACGCCGCCAAAGCCGTTATCGATTACCACGGGCATGACGCCGGCGGGGCACACGGGCGCGTGCAGCATGGTAACGGCCATTTTAGCGGCGGTTTTGGCGGATTGCTCAGGGTCGATGCGCTGGTCGAAAATTTCAAAGCCCTGCATGGCGCCCGGCCCGTCGAAGCCGGTCTGGTTCTCCGTGCCGTTGGAAGCGATGGCCGAGCATACAAAACGCGTATAGACGCGCGTGTCGGTGGTGAAGAGGCCTTCGCTGTTGGCGATCAGGACGCGCTGCACGCTGTCCATATAGCCCACCGAGGCCTGAACAATTTCCGGCGTGGCGGCCAGCACGGCCTGCGCAGCCTTCATTTTTTCAATTTTGCGCGCCTGACGCACCCGGTCGGGCATTTCGCGGATGGGGTGAACGTTGGGCGTTTCCCGCAGCATCAGCGGCGCGGCGGTCACGCTGGTCTGCGCTGAAATGGCGTCCGCCGCGCGGCGGGCGCAGGCGAGAAGGCCGGCCTCGGAGGTATCGTTGGTATAGACGTAAACGCCCCTTACGCCGCTCAGGACGCGTACGCCCGCGCCGTGCAGGCGCAGGCTGTTGACGTTTTCCACCTTGCCCGAGAGTATAGAGAGGTTGTGGTTCAGGCGATCCTCCAGAAAGATCTCGGCGAAATCGCCGCCTGTTTTCAGCGCTTCCGCGATGACCGCGCGGGCAACCGATTGATTAAGCATAGCTGTCCTCCTTATTGAGTAATGCGGGCCGCAGCGATTGCTCGATGCGGCGGAAATCGGAAAGATCGGGGGCGGCGTAATCCGCGTCGTATTGTCTGGCCGCCGTTCCCAGCGCCAGCAGGCGCATGCCCGCCGCGCGCGCCGCCTGCGCGCCGACCGGCGTTTCCTCCACCGCCAGACAGGATGCCGGCGGGAGCCGCAGCTTATCCGCCGCCAGCAGAAAAACGTCGGGCGCGGGCTTGATTCGCTCGATGGAATTGCCGTCCGCAACGGCGTCAAAGAGCGAGCGCATGTTCAAATGCCGCAGAATGCCCGTTGCGTTTTCACTGGAGGAGGCGACGGCGGTTTTGACCCCGTGCTCGCGCAGATACGCGATAAAGGGCAGCACGCCAGGCAGAATGCTGTTTTCGTCCATACGGTTGACGGCCGCGGTATACAGATCGTTCTTTCGGGCGGCCAAGGCGAACTTTTCAGCCTCGGTATAGCGGCGCTTGGCGCCGCGCAAAATGATATTCAGGCTTTCCTGCCGCGAAAGCCAGCGGATTTTTTCGTGCATGGCACGGTCGTAGCCGATGCCCTGTTCCCGTGTCATTTGCTTCCATGCCTGAAAGTGGTATTCGTCGGTAGAAACGAGCACGCCCTCCAGACCGAAGATCACGGCTTCTATCAAGGGAATGTATTCCTCCTTTCGGGCTTCCGCGCGATGCGGCGATGCTTCCGGCCCTGCGCCGGCCCGGAGAAACCGCCGCGCGATTTTCCCAGTTCGATTATACCATGGTTTTGCCAATCTGTACAGGAGAGAATAAACGCACGGGCCGGGGGCATGCTAGAGTGTGTTTCTAAATTCGTTCGCCCGCATTTTCGGCGTCTTGGCCGGCGTCGGCGTTTTCAAACCGCCGTTTCCATCCGGCAAAGCCGCGGGCCTACGGGCTTGAATTGCGGGCGGGGGCGCGCGAAAGCGCCGCGGTCTCATGTTAGAAACGCATTTTGAACGATAGCTTGAAGGGGGAAGCAGGATGTCTATCGGTTTGATTCTGCTGGCGATTGCTTCGGTGCTGGTGCTCTTTGGCGTGGCGCAGCGCGTGCTGGACAAAATGCAATTGAGCGATCGCGCCGCGCTTATCATTGCGGCGGTCATCTTTTTCGGCGGGCTGATTCCCAATATCCGTGTGGGCAGCGTGAGCGTGAATATCGGCGGAGCGATCGCGCCGCTGGGGGTATGCGTCTGGCTGCTGGCGAAGACGGACACAGCCAAGGAGTTTTGGCGCGCGATCATCGGCAGCGTGCTGACGGCGGCGGTTGTATTTTTCCTTGGCCGCGTCATGCCCAACGAGCCGGAAAGCATTGTGTTGGACCCGAATTATGTTTACGGCCTGGTCGGGGGCGCGGTGGCGTACGCGCTGGGGCGCTCGCGACGCGCGGCGTTCATTTGCGGCGTGATGGGCGTGGTGCTGGCGGATATTGCGGTGGCGGTTGTAAATTGGGCGGGCGGCGTGAACCAAACGCTGGTGCTCGGCGGCGCGGGCGCGATGGACGTGGTGGTGATCTCCGGGCTGATTGCCGTGCTGCTGGCGGAGCTTGTCGGCGAAATCATCGAGCGCTTTGTGCGCCGCAACCGCCGCGAGAACCGCGATGCGGTGGATACGCCGGTTCGGAAGGAGGAGAAGGGACGATGAAAAAACGCTTTGCGCTGCTGGCGGCGCTGCTGCTGACGGCGCTTTGGCCGTGGGGGACGCTCGCCGCGGAAAGCGGCGAGGAGGCCGTGTACCGCCTGAAGAACGATCAGGACGGCGTGGTCGCACAGATTGCGTCCGTCCCGGATGTGGGCGACGAATACATCGCGTCGGATAACGCGCATTACCGCGTGACGGCGGTGGAGCATACCACGCGCAGCGCCGTCGTGGAGCGGCTGGGCGTATACGAAATGCCGGACGTAAGCTGGCTGCACGAGGAGGCGCAGCCCGTTTCCGCCAAGCGCCGGGCGGTGGCGATTTACTGCACGCATAGCGACGAGAGCTATAAGCCCACCGACGGCAAAAGCAGCGATGAAAAGCGCGGCGGCATTTACGACGTGGCCGAGCGCTTTAAGGCGGCGATGGAGAAGAAGGGAATTACCGTTTATTACAGCGATGAAACGCATTATCCGCACGATGCGGGCGCGTATCGCCGCAGCCGCGCCACCGCCGCGTCGCTGGTAGAGCAGGGCGTGGACGCGGTGATGGACATTCACCGCGACGGTATCCCGGATCCTACCGAATATGAAAAGACGCTGCAGGGAGACGATATTACCCGTGTGCGCCTGCTGGTGGGCCGATCCAACCAGAACGCCGCCGCCAACAAGCAATTTGCCACGCAGATCAAGGCCGTGGCGGACGAGGTGTATCCCGGGCTCATCAAGGATATCTATGTCGGCAAGGGAACCTATAATCAGGATCTGATGCCGCAGGCCGTGCTGCTGGAATTCGGCACATACACAAACGATAAGGAGGCTGTGCTTCAATCCACCGGCTACATGGCCGACGTGATGAACCGCACCCTCTACGGCGGCGTGTCCGGCGCGGCGGGCAGCAAAACGGGCAACGCCGCGCAAAAGCAGGCGGCCGATCGGGAGGAGAGCGGCGCGTGGAAGGGTATTGCGTGGGTAATCGGCGCGCTGGTGCTGGGCGCGCTGGCGTACGCGTTCATCGCCTCAGGGCGGGGCGGCGACGCGCTGCGCAAATGGAAGCGTACCTTTCAGGAAATGACGGGCGGCCTTTTCGGCGGTAAAAAGAAGCAATAGCGAAGCGGTCGATCCTACCGCTCATGGAACCGGCAAAGCCGGTTCTGCGGATGAAAAATGAAGGGGGCTGCGACCTCTTCATTCATCCCCGGCGCTTTAGCGAGGCTTTTTTGACAGACAGCGGCGCCCCGGGCACGAAGCCACGGGGCGCTTTGCTGCGCGGACGGCGCAGGCGGGGGTTATCCGCGTGAAGACGCGTTCCGGCTGGCCGGCCGATAGGCGGGGGATTTGTTACGCCTTCTTTTCAGCATTGATTTTGCAATTATAGTAACCCCTCGTTGATCAGCGTTTCGATAACGCGCGCTTCCCGTTCAAGCATCATGGGATTATAAGGAGTATTCGACGCGTTCCTCCGATTCTTTTGAACGGCAATGAGCGGTTCGACAAATTCTAAGGTATATCCCTCGGCGGCCTCGTAATGGTCTAAGCGCTGCGAAACGGCTTCGTTTTCAGCTTCGCAAAGGTAATAATAGTTCTCCTGCACAAAGCATTCGGATGCGTCCTTGTCGCTTTTTTGTATACGGTGCACATAGCCGTATTCCTTTACGGTTTCGGGCTTGACCGTCAAACCGGCTTCTTCACGCGTTTCGCGAATCATTGCGGCGACGGGAGATTCCTTGCCCTCAATTCCGCCGCCGGGAAATTTGTAATAGTCATATTTTAGGCTGTGGATCATGGCAATCTTCTTATTTCTGATGATGATGCTTCTTGCCGAATTCCGAACAAAACTGTGCGTGCAATTGTCGTAATCGTGCTTGTCCATTTCAAATAGTAATCTCATATTGCCTCCTTTATTTTGCGTTTTTGGGGTTTATTCCGGCGTCGTTTCTCAAATCGGAAGCCGCCTCACGCTATATCAACCAGCAATATATCCTCACTCCCCAGAATGGTTTGCTTTTTAACCGTTCCGTGCGCAAAATGAAATGCGCCGCCTCTGCTGAGAGGATTTGTGGATAAAGAATTGACAAGCAGGGCGTTATCGGAAGCGATTGTCGATTGCTTCGCATACTCGTGCGCCTCGGAATCGTCAAGATCAAAATTGACATATACCGGCCATAGCAAAATTCCGTTTGTTCGGAATTTCTCGGGACATATCCACATATTGCCGCATAACGCAATATTCAATTCTATACCTCTGAACATGAAAGGGTTTGAATTGGTTCCTTCCCTGTAATGCTCGTCTGTTTTTTCATACTCCTTCCAGTTTTTGGTTATCCTCCGATAATTGTGGATAATGTCGCCATGATCAATTACGGCATAGGAAGAATAGAAGTCGCGGCCGCTCTTTTCGATATACCCCAGCGTCAACGCCTTTCCATACTGCAGCGTCAGCTGCTTTATTTGGGCCATGATAGCTCCGTCTTGCTCAACCGCTATGCGCATGTCTTCTTCATAGCAGGAGGTAATCGCGCAGAAGCCCTGCAAAAACGCCTCGCCAAAGCAGACGACGTCGGCATGCTTAGAGCTTTTCAGCGCCTTTTCAATTTGACCGATATTATATTCCATATCCCTTACGCGGGATTCGTATGACGCCAATGCAAACTTCATAGCGTCTCTCCTTTCCGGGATGCAGCCCCGATCGGCCAATCTGCCCGCCCTCATCTTATCACAGGGGAAAGGCAAATACAAGAACAGCCGCAGCAGGGAAAACTGCTGTGGCTGTTCAATGGCTGAAAGCGCCCGCTGGGGGCGGAAGCGGCCTTACTGTGCGCGCCTGACCGATACGCGCATGGCGACGGCGCAAGCCTGACTGCATGCGCGCCGCTTTCATACGCGTCGATTCCGGAGGCGGCGCTTTTCATGCCCGTTATGGGCGGCGCGCCCTTGAAAATCAGACCGCGCCCTGCGCCAGCATTGCGTCGGCGACCTTGAGGAAGCCGGCGATGTTCGCACCGGCGACGTAATTGCCCTCCGCGCCGTATTCGGCGGCCGCTGCGTCCACGGCGGCGAAGATGTTTTCCATGATGCCGCGCAGCTTTTCATCAACCTCCTCGAATGTCCACGACATGCGCAGGCTGTTCTGGCTCATTTCCAGCGCGGAGGTGGCCACGCCGCCCGCGTTGGCCGCCTTGCCGGGCGCGAAGAGCACGCCCGCCTGCTGCAGGGCGAGGGTTGCTTCGTAGGTGGTGGGCATGTTTGCGCCCTCCGCCACGGCGATTACGCCGTTTTGAATCAGCGCCTTTGCGCCGTCCAGATCCAGCTCGTTCTGCGTGGCGCAGGGCAGCGCGATATCGCACGGCGTCGTCCAGATTCCGCGGAAGCCCTCGGTGTAGACGCTGCCGGGCACGCGCTCTGCGTACTGACGGATGCGGCCGCGCTCAACTTCCTTAATCTGCTTGACGACGGAAAGATCAACGCCGTTTTCATCCACGATATAGCCGTTGCTGTCGCTCATGGCCACGACCTTCGCGCCCATTTGGGCGATTTTCTGCGCGGCGTAAATGGCGACGTTTCCACTGCCGGAAACCACGACGCGCTTGCCTGCAACGTCCAAGCCGTGCCTGCGCAGCATAGCGCGCGTGAAGTAACACAGGCCAAAGCCGGTGGCCTCCTTGCGCGCCAGACTGCCGCCGTAGGACAGCCCCTTGCCGGTCAGCACGCCCTCGTATAGGCCGGTGAGGCGCTTATACTGGCCGAACAGATAGCCGATTTCGCGCGCGCCCACGCCGATATCGCCCGCGGGCACGTCCTCGTCCTTGCCGATATATTTATACAGCTCGGTCATAAAGCTCTGGCAAAAGCGCATGACCTCGTTATCGCTTTTGCCCTTGGGGTCAAAATCGCTGCCGCCCTTGCCGCCGCCGATGGGCAGGCCGGTCAGGCTGTTTTTGAGCACCTGCTCAAAACTCAGAAACTTGACGACCGACAGGTTAACCGAGGGATGGAGCCGCAGCCCGCCCTTATAGGGACCGATAGCGTCGTTGAATTGCACGCGATAGCCGCGGTTGACCTGCACCTTGCCCTGATCGTCCACCCACGGTACGCGGAACAAAATGGCGCGATCCGGCTCGACGAAGCGTTCCAGCAGCGCCTTTTCCTCGTATTCGGGATGCTTATCGAAAACGGGCGAGAGCGCCTCCAGCACCTCGCGCGCGGCCTGAAGAAATTCCTTTTCGTGTCCGCAGCTGGTTTCCAGCTCGCGGTACACACGGCTTACATAAGCGTTCATGGGCTTCCTCCTTTACGCCGGTTTTTCCGGCGCTCACATTATACGGGTTCGCCATGCTGCGCGCAAGGGAGTTTCTGTTCTTTTCCTGTTCCGTTATGGCGTTTCGTTGTCAAAGCCCAGCGTATCGGCGACGATATAGAGCGGTCGGCCGCGCGTTTCGTCGTAGATGCGCGCGATATATTCGCCCGTTACGCCCAGCGCCGTGAGCACGCAGCCGGCCAGCAGCGTCGCCAGCATGGCCAGCCACCACAGGCCGCCCGCCACGCCGCAGCAAAGCAGAATCAGCAGCGCCAGCAGCGCCGCGCCGCTTACGCCCAGCAGCGTGAGCCCGAGCATCCAAATGGCCTTGATGGGCTTGAAGGAAAAGGAAAAAATGCCGTCGGCCGCCAGCTTGAGCATTTTTTTCAGCGGATAGTGCGTTTCGCCCGCGAAGCGCTTGTCGCGGTCGTAAAGCACGGCCTCCTGCCGGAAGCCGACCCACGCGAACATCCCGCGCAGGAAGCGGTCGTGCTCGGGCATGCCGCGCAGCACGTCGGCCACCTGCTTATCCACCAGCCGGAAATCGCCCGTATCGCGGGGAACCATGCCGCCCGTCAGCCGCGAGAGCGTCTGGTAATACACGCTGGCGGTCAGCTTTTTGAAGGCGGTTTCGCCCGCGCGCTTTTTGCGCTGGCCGTAGACCACCTGCGCGCCGCCGCGCCATTTTTCGATCATTTCGGGGATGACCTCGGGCGGGTCCTGCAAATCGGCGTCGATGATGATGATCGCGTCGCCGCAGGCATAATCCAGCCCGGCGGTTACGGCCATCTGATGCCCGGCGTTGCGGGCGAACATGACGGCGCGCACATGCGCGTCCCGCGCCGCCAGATCGCGCAGGATATCGGGCGTTTTGTCGCGCGAGCCGTCGTTGACGTAGAGAATCTCGTATTCGCCCTCCAGCGCCGAGAGCACGCGCGTGAGGCGCTTATGCGTTTCGGCCAGAACGGCTTCTTCATTATAGCATGGAACGATGACGGAATAGATCGGATGCATGTTGAACCTCCTTTGCGGCGCGCGACCGCGATCAGAGCATTTTAATCAGCATATTTCGCTGATCGTCCATTTCCAGCTTGAGCAGGCTATCCTTTTCCATTTGCCGCAGCACGTCCGAAAAGCGCTTAAAGCCGATGGCGCGTTCGCTGAAATCGGGATAAGCGGCCTGAATATCCGCCTTGAGGATGGAAGGATTGATGCGCTCGAAGCCGTCGTCCTTATAGTGCTGCAGCTGCTCGGAAAAGACGGCGCGCCAGTTCTCGGGGCCGAGCTGCTTTTTGCTGGCGTCGGGCGCGTCGGCGTTGAGCGAAACGAGCACGTTGTAGTTGTCGCTTTTGACGCGGATGGTGCCGAACTTGGACGCCAGCTTGTTGAGCAGCTTGCCGAAGGAGGCGCAGCCGAAGGATTTTTCGTTGAAATCGGGACGCAGGCGCAGCAGCACGCCCTTGAGCTCGCTGGCGTACATTTCGTCCTCGTCCGTCTGCTCGGCCAGAATGCCCTCAAGCAGCTTGTTGAGCCCCGCGTCGTCCAAAGGCTCGTCCTTGCTTTGCTTTTGCTTGTTGCGCTTGTCGCGGCTGACGGAGGACACGGATTCCAGAAACTGAAACTCATTGCAGGCGTTGATGAAGATAGAGCTGGCAACCTCGCTTCGGCTGATGCCCAGCACGAATTTGCCCATGCTCTTGAGCCTGCCGACCAACGGCGTATAGTCGCTGTCGCCCGAAACAATGCAGAACGAATCGATCAGCGGGTTGGTATAGGCCACCTCCAGCGCGTCGATCACCAGCAGGATATCGGCGTTGTTCTTTTGCGAAATGCCGTAGCGAAGCGAGGGCACCACGGTAAAAGTATTGGAAAGGAGAATCTCCTTCAGGTCGCTGAAGCGGTCGGTATAGCCGTACACCTTTCCCAGCAGAATATCGCCGCGGATCTTGACCTTTTCCAGAATGTTGTTGAGCGTGGCGACCTTTGCGCCGCAGTTTTCCAAATCGACAAATAGAGCGAAACGTGAGGTACTCAAACGGTTACTTCCTTTCAAATGACATCAAATGACATAACGCGCGGGCTGCGCGTCAGGCCTTGGAGGCGGGCGCGCCGTCCGGATGCGCCCAGCGGTACACCGCGTCGGCGGCGGCTGCGGTCATGTGCGGGCAGGCAAGCAATTGCTCCCTGTCGGCCTCGCGAACGGCCTTGAGCGAGGAAAAATATTGCAGCAGCGCCCTGCGCCGCGCCGGGCCTATGCCCGGAATATCCTCCAGCGCGCTGTGGACGCTTTGCTTGCCGCGCAGGCCGCGGTGGTGCGTGATGGCGAAGCGGTGCGCCTCGTCGCGAATGCGCTGAATCAAATGCAGCGCCGGCGCGTGGTGATCCAGCAGAATGGTATCCTCCCGCCCGGGCAGGTAAATTTCCTCCAGCCGCTTGGCCAGCCCGAACATCGGCACGTCCGCGCCCGTTTCCAGCATGGCCTGCCGCGCGAAGGCAAGCTGCTCCGGGCCGCCGTCGATCAGCACCAGATCGGGCATGGGCCATTTTTCCCTGGGATCGTCGCTCATGGCGCGGCGAAAGCGGCGGGAAAGCACCTCGTTCATGGCGGCGAAGTCGTTCGCCCCCTCAAACGATTTGATGCGGTAATGGCGGTATTCCTTGGGCGCGGGCTCCCCGTCGATGAAAACGACCATGGACGCTACGTTCTGCGCGCCCTGCGTGTTGCTGATGTCGTAGCCCTCGATGCGGCGCGGCGGCTGCGCAAGCCCCAGCGCGGCGGCCAGCTCCTCGCACGCGCCGACCGTCCGCTCATAGCGAATTTGCTTTTTCGCGTTGCGCTTTTCCAGCGCGTCGCGCGCGTTCTTTTCCGCCAGCAGCGTCAGCGCGCGCTTGTCGCCGCGCTGCGGGATGGTCAGCGTGCACGCGCTGCCGCGCATTTGACGCAGCCATGCCGAAAGATCGGGCGCAATCTCGTCGGGCAGCGCGGGGCAGAGGACCTCGCGCGCGGGCTTGCGCTCGGCGTAGAATTGCAGCATAAAATCGAACAGCACCTCGCCCGCGTCCTCCTTCCCTTCGCCGGGAAGCGGGAACGCGTCGCCGCCTACCATTTTGCCCGCGCGGATGTAGAGCACCTGCGCCATCGCGTCCAGATCGTCCTGATACAGCGCGAAAACGTCCTGCTCCGCGCCGCTGACCTGAATGGCCTGCTGGCGCTGCATCAGCCCCTGAATATCGCGCAGCTGGTCGCGCAGCCGCGCCGCTTTTTCGAATTGAAGCTGCCCTGCGGCCTGCGTCATTTCCCGCTGCAGCGCGTCCGTCACATCCTGATATTTGCCGCCGAGAAAGGCGATGACCTTGCGAATCACCGCGTCGTATTCCGCCTGCGTGCACTTCCCGGCGCACGGCCCCAGACACCGCCCGATCTCATAATTCACGCAGGGGCGCTTGGGCTTTTTCAGCGGCAGCGCGAGCGTGCAGGCGCGCAGCGGAAAAATCTTCTTAAGCGCCTCCAGCACGTCGCGCACGGCCGTCGCGCCGATGTAGGGCCCGAAGTACTTCGCGCCGTCGGGCGCCTGCCGGCGCGCAAGCCCTACCTGCGGGAAGGGCTCGCTCAGATCGATGCGGATATAGGGATAGTGCTTGTCGTCCTTGAGCAGGATGTTGTAATAGGGCTTGTGCAGCTTAATCAGGTTGCATTCCAGAATCAGCGCTTCCAGATTGGTGCGGCACAGGATGATGTCGAAATCGTCGATGCGCGAAACCATGGCCGCAACCTTGGGCGTATGGTCGTGGCCATGAAAGTAGCTTCGCACGCGGTTTTTCAGGTTGATCGCCTTGCCCACGTAAATGATTTTCCCGTCCTCCTTCATTTGATAGCAGCCGGGAGAATCGGGCAGCATTTTCAGTTTTTGGCGGATGGTTTCATTCATCGGGATCTGCGCCGGAGAGGATTATTCCTCGTCGTCCTCGTCGAAGGCAGTTTCCACCACGTGGATCAGCTGCTCCATCAGGTCGTCGTCCACGGGCACGAATTCCTCCATTTCCTCGCCGTCCTCGTCCGGCAGGGGCTGAACCTTCATGACATAGCGGGAAATCTCCTCGCCCTCCTGCGCGTCGCATTCGTCGCTGAGCAGCACGTATTCGTCGCCGTTATAGAAAAAGTAACGCTCTACGCAGAGTCTGAGCACTGCGCCGTCCTCGCCCTCCAGCTCGATGATATCCCTATCTTCCTGATCGGCCATGATTCATTCTCCTTTCCATGTGCCAAAGGCACGGTTGCCTGCGGTTATTCATAGCATACGCGGCGGCCGGCGGGCCGATAACGGCATTTTGCCGGTGAAGCCGCCCGCGGAGAAGCCGCCTCGCGGCTTTCCATGCCTATTATACCCCAATTTTCCAGAAAGCACAAGGCGCGGAAATCATGCGGCAATAAAACGGGGCGATACGCCTCCGGAACGCGGAATTGCAAATTTTCCGCGGCGCGCGGCGCGAAGGTTTGAATTTTGCGCAAAGTGTGTTATACTGACGCTTGAGGTGATTTTATGCGGGAAACCCTGCTGGCCGTCGACGGCAACAGCCTGATGCACCGGGCCTTTCACGCCCTGCCGCTGATGGATTCAAACGGCGTGTATACCAACGCCGTGCATGGCTTTTTGTCCATGCTGCTGCGCGCCTGTCAGGAGGTGTCGCCCCGCTATATCGCCGTTGCCTTCGACGAGCACGCGCCCACCTTTCGCCATACGGCCTACCCCGACTATAAGGCGGGGCGCCGCGCCACGCCGGACGAGCTGCGCGCGCAGTTTCCCGTGATCCGGGAGATCCTTGGCGCCATGCGGCTGGGCGTATTGTCGGTCGCCGGTTATGAGGCGGACGATATTCTGGGCACGCTTTCCGCCCGATGCAGAGAAAGCGGGCTGGACTGCGTGCTGCTTACCGGCGACCGCGACGCGCTGCAATTAGTCGGCGGCGGAACGCGCGTGCTCTTTACGCGCAGGGGCATTTCGGAAAGCACGCTGTTTGACGCGGCGGGCGTGAAGGAGGCCTTCGGCGTGACCCCCGAGCAGGTGACGGATCTGAAGGGCCTGATGGGCGACGCGAGCGACAATATTCCCGGCGTTCCGGGCGTGGGGGAGAAGACCGCGCTGAAGCTGCTGGGGGAATATGGAAATTTGGAGGGCGTGCTGGCGCATGCGGACGAGATCAAGGGAAAGCTGGGTGAAAAAATTCGCGATAACGCGGAGCTCGCGCGCTTTTCGAAGGATCTGGCCACCATCCGCCCCACCGCGCCGATCGCCTTCGATCTGACCGCCTTTGACGATACGCACATGACGGACGGGCTGGACGCGCTGCGCAAATATCAGCTCAGCGGCGTGGCAGCCCGGCTGGAAAAGGCGGGCGTGGAAAGCGCCGAAGGGGCGCAGCCGCAGGCGCAGGAAACGCCCTGCCGCTGGGAGACGCTGACCTCGGCGCAGGATATCGCCGCATTCCTGAAGGCGACGGAGGGCGAAAAAACCGCGCTGCACGTCACGCCTGTTCGCATGACGCTCGCCGTGCCGGGGCGCGCGGCGGAGATTATGCTCCAGCAGGATATGCTCACGTCCGGGCTTTTGCCCGACGACGCGTGGCGGGCCGTCATCCCGGCGCTGTCGCGGCCGTTGTATGCGCACGACGGTAAGGCGCTTTTGCATCTAATGGCGGATCGCGGCCTGCCGCTTCCCGTGTTCGCGTGGGACACCATGCTGGGCGCGTATCTGCACAATCCGCAGGAGAAGACCTACGCCCTCGCGGCCTTTGCGTCCGACGATGCGGCGGGCGTTATGGCGCTGGCGCTGCGGCAGGAGGCCCAGCTGGCGCAGGAGGGCATGACGCGCCTGATGAACGAGATCGAAATGCCGCTGCTTTACGTGCTGTTCGATATGGAGCGGGCGGGCTTTCGCGTGGACGCGCGCGTGCTTTCCGCGCTGGGCGGGGATTTCGCCGGGCGGGCGGAGCGGCTGCGCGAGGAGGTCTACACCCTCACGGGCGTGCGCGGCTTTAACCTCAACAGCCCGCAGCAGCTGGGCAGGGTGCTCTTTGAAACGCTGGGGCTGCCGGCGGGACGCAAAACCAAATCCGGCTATTCCACCGACGCGGACACGCTGGAGGGGCTTGCGGAGCTGCATCCCTGCATTACGCCGATTCTCAAATACCGTCAGGTGGTCAAGCTGAGCAGCACGTATGTCGACGCGCTGCTGCGTAAGATGGATTTTTCCGGTCGCGTCCATACGTTTTTTGACCAGACGGGCACGGCCACGGGGCGCATTTCCTCCAGCGAGCCCAATTTGCAGAACATCCCCGTGCGCACGGAGATGGGGCGCGAGATTCGCCGCGCGTTCATTGCGGCGGAGGGCTGCGTGCTGGTGGACGCGGACTATTCGCAGATCGAGCTAAGGCTGCTGGCGCATCTTTCGGGCGATCCTGAAATGGTGGACGCGTTCCGAAAGGGGCAGGACATTCACACCCGCACGGCGGCGGCGGTTTACGGCGTGCCGATGGAGCAGGTTACGCCCGCCATGCGTTCCAGCGCGAAGGCCGTTAATTTCGGGCTGGTCTACGGCATCAGCGATTTTGGGCTTGCCCGTAACATCGGTGTGAGCCGCCGCGAGGCGGCCGACTTTATCGCGCGCTATTTCGCGCGGTATCCGGGCGTGAAAAAGTTCATGGACGAGGCGGTTCGCAGGGGCTATGACGAGGGCTGCGCCGTGACGCTGATGGGCAGGCGGCGGATGCTGGAGGAGCTCAAGGCGCGCAACGCGAATACGCGCGCGTTTGGCGAGCGCGCCGCCATGAATACGCCCGTGCAGGGCACGGCGGCGGATATTATCAAGCTGGCCATGGTGCGGGTGCATCAGGCGCTTGAGGACGAGGGGCTTCGCGCGCGGCTGATTCTTCAGGTGCACGACGAGCTGATTATCGAAGCGCCCAAGGAGGAGGAGACCCGCGTCTGCGCGCTGCTGCGCCAATGCATGGAGCAGGTCGTTTCCCTGAGCGTGCCGCTGGTGGCGGATGTAAAATCGGGCGAAAGCTGGTATGAAACCAAATGAGCCGGTATGTCGTTGGTTTAACGGGCGGCATCGCCTGCGGAAAGAGCAATCTCTCCACCGCGCTGCGGGCGGAGGGCGCGCAGGTGATCGACGCGGACGCGATTTCCCGCGCCGCGACGGCGCAGGGCGGCGAGGCGCTTCCGGCCCTTCGCGCATGGCTGGGCGACAGGGTGTTTCGCGGCGAAACGCTGGACCGCGCGGCGCTGGCGGATATCGTTTTTCAGGATCCGGCGGCGCTGAAGCGTCTGAACGGAATCGTACATCCCATTGTGCTGGAGAAAATGCGCCGGGAAATGGACGCGTATCCGGGAATCGTCGTGCTGGATGCGCCGCTGCTGTATGAATGCGGGCTGGAGCCATGGTGCGACGAGGTCTGGTGCGTCTACCTGCCGCAGCGGGAGCAAATCAGGCGCCTGACGCGGCGCGACGGGATCACCTGCCGCGCGGCGCTTGCCCGCATTCACGCGCAGATGCCCGCACGGGAAAAGGCGCGGCGCGCGGACAGGGTGATTCTAACAACCGGCGACCCGTCGGAAAGCGCCGCGCAGGCCGTCGCGCTCTGGCGCGAGCTTGTGCAGAAGCTGAAAGGAGATATGCCTTGAATCAGTTTTCACCCATCCCTTCTTTGCCGCCTGCGCCCCCCGCGCCGCCCGCGCGCCGCCGGCGCGCCGGAAAACGGAAGCGGCGGCCCGCGCGTCCGCTGGGCATGGCGCTATGGCAATGGCTCGCGCTGCTGGCGCTCTCCGGCTGCGTCTTGGCCGCGGGGCTGTCGCTGGCGCGGGCGAACAGCGCCATGCGCGCGCTGGAAGCGGAACGCGAAAGCCGCCGCCTTGCGCAGGAGGCGGAGATTCGCCGCCATCAGGTCAAATATCGCGACCTGATCGAGTATTACGCCGCCGTCAACCGGATCGACCCGGCCTACGTCGCCGCCGTCATCAAGCGTGAGAGCGACTACGACCCATCCGCCGTTAGCCGCGTCAACGCCAAGGGGCTGATGCAGATCATGCCGGATACAGGCGAGTGGCTGGCGGGCAAGGTGAAGCTGGGAAACTATACGGCGGACATGCTGTTTGACCCGGAAACCAATATCAAGATGGGCACATGGTATCTGGGCTATTTGTGCCGCGAATTTGACGGCGATCCCGTGCTGATTGCCTGCGCCTACCATGCAGGGCAGGGAAACGTGCGCGCATGGCTCAAAAAATATTCGAGCGACGGCAAGAGGCTGACCGTGAATGAAATTCCGATGGATGATACGCGCTATTACGCGGGAAAGGTACTCAACGCCTATGCGATTTATCAGCAGCACTACTATTAAGCGCCTGCTTGCGCTGACGCTGGCATGCGTCCTGCTTTGCCCCGCCGCGCTGGCGACCACGATGGACGATACCCTGACGCTGGGCATGATCTCGGTTAAATCCCAGCATTTGAACCCGCTTCTGTCCGAGGAGCGGGAGTTCCAATCCCTGACGGCGCTGATTTTCGAGGGGCTTTTTTCGCTGGACGACGATTACAGGCCGGTTCCCTGTCTGGCCGAAAGCTGGACGGCGGAGGGCTCGACATGGCTGATTACCATGCGGTCGGACGTGACGTTCCACGACGGCACGCCCTGCACAGCCTACGACGCGGAGGCGACCATTAACGAGATTCTGCGGCTGGCGGGCGAAGGACAGGGGCAATACGCGCAGCTGAAATACATCATTACGTCCGCCTCCGCCAACGACGCTAAAACGCTCAGGCTCAAGGTTTCGCGTCCGTACTACGGCGTGCTGTACGCCCTGACCTTCCCCGTTTTGCCCAAGGATCAGGTGCAGTCCGTGCAGCCCGCCGGCACGGGGCCTTACCGTGTGGATTCCTTCGCCCCGACGAATTACCTCTACCTTTCCGCGAACGAGGAATGGTGGCAGGAGCCCTCTACCGTAAAGAACATCAACGTCATCTTCCGCGCCACGAACCGCGAGCTGCTTTCAGATTATGAATACAACCGTGTGGACGCGGCCGTTTCGCGTTCCGCCTCCGCCGGGCAGTACCGGACGGGGCTGTCCAACCTGAACATCACCTACCGTACCCGCCAACTGGAGGCGCTGATGCTTAATTTCCGCGAATATCCGCTGGATAACGCGGATGTGCGCCGGGCGATTCGCTACGCCATCGACGTGGACAGCGTGGCCAGCACCGTCTATATGGGTATGGCCAGCCGTACGGACACGCCGCTTCCCGCGGGCACATGGATGTATTGGGACGGCGAGGAGGCCTTTGAATATAACCCGGAGAAAGCAAAGCAGATTCTGGCGGACTTGGGCTGGGCGGACGCGGACGGCGACGGCGTGCTGGATACCGTGGTCGACGGCAAGAAGCGCCGGCTGCGCCTTCGTATCGCCGTGTATGAGGAGCAGGACAATTCCGTCCGCGTGCAGGCGGCGAACATGATCGCCGCCATGCTCAAAGCGGTCGGCATCGAGGCGCCGGTGGAAACGTGGAGCTTCTCCTACGCCTCCGAGCGCCTGAAGGCGCGGAACTTCGATATTTGTCTGGCGGCATTCCAGATGGACGCCGTGCCCGATCCCGGCTTTTTGCTCATGAGCGGAAATACCTGCAATTACGGAAATTACAAATCCGCGGAAATGGACGGCCTGTTCAAGCAGCTGCGCAAGTCCATGGATCCTGTCGATTACGAGCACTGCCTGCATGAGATCCAGAAGCTCTACGCCAAGGATTGCCCCTTTATTTGCCTGTATTACCGTAACGGCGCGCTGCTGACGCGCAAGGTGTTTACCGTCGCGCGCGACGTACGCGAGCCGGAAATTTTGCGCGGAATCGAGTCCATCGGCAAGTAAGGGCTTGCGGCGGCATATACTGGACGCAGGGAGGGAGCGCCATGAGCCTTTCGGAGCTGCGTACCAAGGACGTTGTCAACACGCTGGACGGCAAACGGCTGGGCAAGGTAATGGATATCGAATTTGACGAATGCTCGGGGCATGTGGAGGCGCTGGTTGTGCCGGGAGAATTCAAGATGACCAGCGCGCTGCGCGGCGAAAAATGCGGCATCGTCATTCCGTGGCAGCGCATCTGCAAAATCGGCGAAAATGTGATTCTGGTGCAGCTGGAGCCCGGCGATTTGCTGGAGGATTGACAAAAAAGACCGTTTTTCTTATAAGGAAAGGAAAAACGGGCAGGAAAAACTGAAGCAGAGAGAGGAATGATCCGCCGTGAAATGTCAGTTCTGTAATTGCGCCGACAGCCGCGTGGTGGACTCCCGGCCGACCGACGACGGCAATTCTATTCGCCGCCGCCGGGAGTGTATTAATTGCGGCCGCCGCTTTACCACCTATGAAAAGGTGGAGGTGCAGCAGCTGCTGGTGATTAAAAAGGATAATTCCCGCGAGCTGTTCGACGCGCAGAAGGTGCGCAGCGGCGTCATTGCCGCCTGCCACAAGCGTCCGGTTTCCGCAGCGGATATTGAAAAGATCGTTACCTCCATCGAGCAGGTGGCCTATAACAGCCTGCAGGAGGAGATTACGACCCGCCAGATCGGTGAAATGGTCATGGAGGCGCTGCGCGCGCTGGACGAGGTGGCGTATATCCGCTTCGCGTCGGTCTATCGCTCCTTTACCGATATTCCCACCTTCATGCAGGAGCTCAAATCCCTCGTCAGCGAGCGCGACGACAAAAAGGATTCCTGACGGGAGGGCGCGCCGCACACGGCGGGAAAGCGCCCGCGCGGGAGAAACGCGCGTTCTTTCCAAAGAAACGCAGGGGCGGATGCGCAAAGCGCTCCGGTTGGCTCGACGGCTGACCGGAGCGTTTTGCATTGCGCCGGCGGGGCGTAATGCATTTTGCCAAGCGGCTTTGCGGCGCGGCGGTTCTTGATCGCGCTGCGCGTGCGTATCATGGCCTGCGGAGGTGAAGCGCATGCGAAGACTGACGGCGGCGCTTTTCGGCGCGCTCTGCGGCGCAATGCTGGCTTTTCCGCAGCAGGCCGCGCAGGCCGCGCTTGACGCGTTGACGCTTTGGGCGCGGTCGGTTGCGCCGGTGCTGTTTCCCTTTATGCTCTGCGCCGTGATGATTTCCTCCCGCATTCGGGCGGGGGGCGCGCAGCTTACGGCGCTGGCGTGGCTGTGCGGCTCGCCCGGCGGGGCGCGGCTGATCACGCCGCTTGCGCCGCAGGGGGCGCGCGCGCTTCGCTGCGCCGCCATGACCGGCACCATGAGCCCGCTGTTTCTGGTGGGCACGGTGGGCGCGTGGCTGCAAAGCGGGGCGGCGGGCTGGCGCGTGCTGGGCTGCCATCTTGGCGGCGCGTGGCTGGCAGGGCTTTGCTTTGGCCGGGGCAAGGAGCCGCCTGCCACGCCCACGCCCGTTCCGCTTGGCCGGGCGATGACGGACTGCGCGACGGCGCTGCTTGGCGTTGCTGGCTGCATGGCGCTGGGCAGTGTGGCCGCCGCGATGGGGGCCTGCGCGTTGCCGCGGCTTCCGGCTGGCGCGGCCGTTGCGCTTCGGTGCGCGCTGGAGGTTACGGGGGGCGTTCATGCGCTGGCTGAAACGGCGTTGCCGCTGCGCGTGCCGCTGATTTGCGCCGCGGTTTCCTTCGGTGGGCTGTCGATTCTGCTGCAGAACGCCGCCTATTGGCGCGCGTGCGGCGTTTCAACGGGCAGGCTGGCGCTGCTTCGGCTGCTGCATGCGGCGATTGCCTTTTGCCTGTGCCTTCTGACGGAGCGTTTGCCGCTCTAGCGCATTTTGCAGGAGTGGGTTTCTCCATTTACAGACGGCGTTTTCGGGCCTTGGCCTGCGTGTCTATGCTTTCAAGGTTGGATTTCCCGTCGGCAAACTATCCTTTTTACGATGCCCCATAAGAAAATTTGCTTGAAGGAGCCGCCGCTGCATTGTCAGAAGCGCGCCGGGTTTGCTTATCATAGGGAAAAGCATTGACATTTGGCGTTTTTGCATATTTTCCCCCAAATGCGGAATAAAAACAAAAAACTGAATGAAAAGTCCTGCCGCGAATAAGGCTGAAAACGCGCGCAGTGATCCGCCCGTGGGCGTGCGCGGTCGCACGCCGACGCAAGAAAAATTTTTGAAAACCGCTATACAAGCGCTTCAAACTGTGCTATAATGAAAAGGTAGACCAAGCCAAAGGATTTCAGGTGTTCCCCTCGGTTTTGTTCATCGTCAGTCGACGGATGCGTAGAGCCCAATGGAAACTACCGGAACGTATCACTCGGTTTGGCGATAAAAATCAGGAGGGTTATCACCATGTATCAGGACAAGACGCTCACCTGCCGTGAATGCGGTCAGGAATTCACCTTCACTGCTTCCGAGCAGGCCTTCTATGCCGAAAAGGGCTTCCAGAACGAGCCCGGCCGCTGCCCCGCGTGCCGTGCCGCCCGTCGTCAGAACGGCGGCAGCCGCGGCGCCGAGCGCCAGATGTACGAAGTCATCTGCGACGGCTGCGGCTGCACCACGCAGGTTCCCTTCCAGCCCCGTGGCGATCGGCCTGTCTATTGCCGCGAATGCTTCGCCAAGAATCGTCCGCAGTATTAAGCTTCGCTCTGTAAGCGCCGCTTGACGGCGCAGCGCCTCGTCTGCTTTTGCAGGCGGGGCTTTTCTTTGCAGAGGAGATCTCGCGCTCTGATGAGATCATCTTGCGAACATCGTCGTTTCATGCTATAATGCAATCAGTCTAAATCCGGAACGGAGAATTGCAATGCCTATTTCCTGCGGCAGGCCATGGAAGCTGTTGATCGATAAGAAAATGAATCGGACAGGCTTGAAGGAGCATCCGGTATCAGCCTCCATGCGCTTTGCCAGGACAAAAAACGAATTTGCCTCCACGGAAAGCCCGCATAAGATTTGCCTGACGCTCAAATGCGAGGCGGGAGACATCATGGAGCCCGTTGATGAAGAAGATACGGAGCAGCTATGATTTTAATCAAACTACGCGGGAGGAAAGAATTTTGAAAGAACAGACCAACAGCGATTTTTTCGACAATTTAGCTTCCCAAAAGACCTTTTTCTCCTCCTTCATTGCCAGCACAAGCAAGCAAGAAGCAAAAATCAAAAAAATCCTTTCAGAAACGTCCTCTTTGTTTCTCGGAGACGCAAAGCAATATCTGGACATGATGCCCGATGAATCGGTACAGTCTATCATTACCTCTCCTCCGTATTGGGCATTACGGGACTATCATATTGATGGTCAAATCGGGTTGGAAGGAAGCGTCTATAAATATATTGACACACTTGCCGACCTTTTTGATCGGGCTAAGAGGGTTTTGAAGAATGACGGAACATTCTGGCTAAATATTGGCGACAGCTATACATCGGGGGGGCGTAAATGGCGTGCCCCTGACAGCAAGAATAAGGCTCGAGCAATGTCGGTCAGACCGGAAACGCCAGAAGGCCTAAAGCCGAAAGAGCTTATCGGAGTGCCTTGGCGTCTTGCCTTTGCCCTGCAAGCCCGTGGGTGGTATCTTCGTTCCGATATTATTTGGGAAAAACCAAATTGTCAACCTGAAAGCGTTAAGGACCGTCCAAC
>CAKTXZ010000026.1 GCA_934632155.1 uncultured Clostridia bacterium
ATCAGCGTCACCTCCAATCGCTTTTGTATTCAGCCCTCTACTATATATGGCATGAGAAGGGCTGAATTGTTCCAATGTTTTCAAACTTTTTTGAGATTTTTGAAAAAATCTCGGAATGAATGGGATAGGATTGATTTAAGGCAATTATACCTGAAAGCTGTGAATAAATCTATTGCTTTTCGTGACGGCAACGGAATAACGGGTATCCGGCTCTCACCAGATACCCGTTATTCCGTTGCCCAACCCTGCCTGACAGATGCTCATTTCGTAATTTCGGTCTAAACCTGTTTTACGAACACCTGTCAAATGCGAAGGATTCCCTTTTCATATTTTTTGCGCTTTCTGCGTCATGGGAAGCGCAGATAGCGGCTCATGACATAGCCGGTTTCGTTCTGATAGCGTACCATCGTCCAGCCCTCGCCGCGCAGCAGCACCTCCACCTTCGCGCCCTTGCTCAGGGTGCGCATTTCCTCGGCGTCCTTGGCGGGCAGGCTTCGCATGCGCACGCTGCTCGTCGTTTTCGCCGATAGGCCGAAGGTATCCTGCGGTTCGAGGTTCCCCTCGCTCCTTAGCGCGATGAGCGCGCCGTCCGCGGTTTTGGCCAGAAACACGTCCCGGCTGTCGTCGTCGGTGACGTCAAAGCCCGTGTATACGCCGATGAGCGTGACCGTATCCCCGGCGCGCAGGTCGTGGCTGCGGCTGACCACGCCCTCCAGCGTCCAATACCATGGATCCTGCGTCAGGATGGCGCGCACATAGCCGGGCTGCACCTTGTCCGCAGCGCTGCCCGTTGCCAGATATTCCGCCTTCACGCAGCCGACGCCCGCGGCGCTGGCGGTGCTGCCGGGCAGGCGGATGGTCGCCCAGCCGTTCATCTGCGACAGCACCTCGACCGCCGCGCCCGCGCAGAGCTTGAAGCGCACCGCTGCGTCCGCGTCCCCGCTGTAGCGCACGTTCAGGCGGTTCAGCCGGCCGTCGCTTTTGACCACTGCGCCCGCGACGCTGTGGTCGCCGCCTGGATCAAGGAAGCGCTTTTCCAGAAACGCGCCGTTTGTCAGCTGCACCCAGCCGTTGCCCAGATCCAGCGCGACATTGACCTCGTCGCCGTCGGCGTAGCACCGGTATATGGCCTCCAGCGATTCGCCCGTCGCGGTCGCGCGCGCCACTACGCCGCTTTTTCCCGCGTAAACCGTCGCGGCGTACGCGTTTGCCTTCAGGGGCGTGTAGTTTGCCTCCCGCATATCCGTCAGGCTGCGCGCCTTGCTCAGCGCGTTTTTCCGGATAAAGCCCCGCATCGCCCGCGTGTCGATGAACAGATAATCGCCGAATTCACCCCAGACCACTGCCAGCGTGCTTTTCGCCAGCGTGGCGATTTTCTTTTTCGTGCCGGGCGTGCCGTAGAGGGGGGCTTTGTCTTGACTGATCTGCGCCAGATACGCGGCGCAGGGGATATCGCCATCATGATCGCCCGTGTCGTAGCCCTTGGGGAAATTTTTCATCGCCCGGTTCTGATGCACGTAAACCTTGTAATAGGCGGTCAGGGAGCAGCCGTAGTAGCCGTTTTGATCCTCCAGCTCCAGCTCGTCGCAGAAGCCGTTATAGAGCAGCCCCGCCTTCTTCGCGCCCGAAGCGGAGGAATATGCCGTCGCGCCGCGGCCGTCCGTCCAGACGGTCAGCGGGTTGGAGCCCGCCAGCGCGCCGCAGGGCAGCAGCAGGCAGACGATCATCAGCGCGCAGAGCAGCCGTTTTTTCATGCCGTCATCATCCTTTCAAAGTGCTTGTCACTTATAAGACAGAGCAGGGGCGGAAAATGTTGCATGCTTTCGCGCGGCGACGCGGAAAAATTTCGCGCGGCATGGCGCGCCGGTCGATGAAGGAACGCGTTTGCGGGGGCGGCGGGCGAAAATTTCGCGTCGCCGCGGCAGGCCGCCGAAATAGCCCGCTTTTCCGCGCGGGGCGCGTCACGCCCGCCGCAGGGCCTCCTTTTCCTGTACCTTTTCGCGCGCAAGGGCGTAGATGGTGGCCATGACGGGCACGCCCAGCAGCATGCCGCCCACGCCGCCCAGCCCGCCGCCGACCGTGACCGCCGCCAGCACCCACATCCCCGGCAGGCCGATGGAGGAGCCGACCAGACGCGGGTAAACCAGATTGCCGAACACCTGCTGCAGCACGATAATGAACAAAAGAAACCACAGCGCCTGCATGGGACTGACCGTAAACACCAGAAACGCGCCCACGATGGCGCCGATATAGCCGCCCACGATGGGAATGAGCGCCGTCGTGCCGCTGAGCACGCCGACGATCATGGCATAGGGCATGCCGAAGGCCACCATGCCCAGCGTCGTGAACACGCCCAGCAGCAGCGCGTCGAGCGTCTGCCCCATGATAAAGCCGGAAAACGCCCTGTGCGCGACCGTCATCACGTGGTGAAACCGCGCGGCCAGATCCTGCCGCGGGATGAGCGCCATGATGCGGACGTATTGCGCATGCAGCCGCTTCTTCCCCGTGAGCAGCAGCACGGCGAAAATCAGCGACATGAAAAAGCTGGCCAGCCCGCCCGTCACCGCGCCGATAACCGAAACGGTGGAGGAGAGAATGCCGCTCAGGCCGTTGACGGCATAATTGACGATGCTTTGCTGAATGGCCTCCCAGTCAAAGCGCATTTCCTTGAGCGCGTCGCTGATGCCGGGGAAGGCGGCGGTATTTTCAATCAGCCACAGCTGCCCCTGCTCAATGTACGCGGGCAGCTCGCGCGTGAGCAGGCCGACCGCGTCGGCAAGGCCGGGGATGACCATCCAGAATAGCAGCGCCATCACTGCGATCAGCAGCGCCGCCGCCAGCAGCACGCAAACCATACGCCGGCTTTTGAGCACAAAGGCCGCGCTTGATTTGGGGAAATAAACGCCCTCGAGGTATTTGACCACAATTTCCAGCACATAGGCCATCACCGCGCCCAGCGCCAGCGGCTGCATCACATGCCAGAAAAACCGCGCCGCCGCGCACAGCCGGCCGAAATTCAATACGCCCAGAATCAGCAGCGCCGCCAGCAGCATCAGCCGAACGATTTTCCGGCTGCCGAACCAGTTGCCCTTTTCCTCGCCGCTCATGTGTCCTTTTCCGCCTTTCCGCCGTTCGTGAGAGGCCGCGTCGCGGCTTTCCTGACGCTTATTATAACAGATTTTTTCTCATTTGCATATCGTCAATTCCGCGCGCATAGGGTAAAGCATGAATTGGACGATGCTTTTGCCGCAGGCGCCGGAGCTGGCGGCGGTCGATCTTTCCCGCGCGCGGGAGATTCGCCTGCGGCCCGGCCGGCCGTTGACCGCGACGCTGCCGGAGGGCCTTTATGTGGGCGCGCACCGGTTTTCACCCGAGGAGATTCTCGCTGCGGCGCAGGCGCTGACCGGCTATGCGCTGGCGGGGCGGGAGCGGGAGATGCGTCAGGGCTATATCTCGCTGGCGGGCGGACACCGGCTGGGCGTATGCGGGCGCATGGACGAGGGTGGGCTGACGAGCGTTTACAGCCTGTGTATTCGTGTGGCGCATGAGGTGATCGGCGCGGCGGAGGCGATCTTTCCCCGCGTTTCGGGGCGCAGCGTGCTGATCTTTGGCCCGCCCGGCGCGGGAAAGACTACGATGCTGCGCGATTTAATCCGTCTGGAAAGCGAAGCGGGCGCGCAGATTGCGCTGGCCGATGAGCGCGGCGAGGTGGCGGGCTGCGAAACGGACGCGGCGCGGCGCGCGTTGGGGCCGGGGTGCGACGTGATGAGCGGCATGGACAAGGCGCGGGCGATCTTTTGTCTGCTGCGCGCGATGAGCCCTGAGGCCGTGGCGGCGGACGAAATCGGCGGGCGCGCCGAGGCGCAGGCGCTGACGGAGGCGCGCAGGTGCGGCGTGCGGCTCATGGTAACCGCGCATGGCGACAGCCCCAAGGCCGTCCGGGAGCGCGCCGACCTGCGCCCGCTGTTTGCGGCGCGATGCTTTGACGCGGGCGTGTTCCTGCCGCGCGTGGGACAGGCGGAACTGATATGGGAGGATGCGGCATGCGAATCATCCTTGCCCTGACGGCGGCTGCGGCCTGCGTGATACTGGGGCTTCTGGCGGCACGGCGGCTGCGGCAGCGCGAGGAGGCGCTGCGTGCGTGGAAGGTCGCGTTCGAGCGGCTGGAGGCGGGCGCCGCGCGCGGTGGGATGACCCTGCCGGAGCTGATGCGCTTTGCTTCGCACCCGCTGCTGGAAACGGGCGCGCGGCTGCTCACGGAGAACCCCGCGGCGACCTTCGCGCGCTTTTGGGAAGCGCTGCCGCCTGCGCCGCTGCTGACAAGCGAGGAGACGCAGGCCGTATACGAGGGGCTGAGCGGCCTGTTTTTGCCCGCTGCAGCGCTGCAGCGGCAGGCCGCGCGCCAAGCGACGGAGCAAATGGGGCGCTTTTATCGCGATGGGCGGGAGCAGCGCCTTCGAAACGAGCGGCTATACCGCAATCTGGGGTGTCTGGCGGGCGCGGCGGCGTTCATTTTACTTTGCGGCTGAACGGAGGAATGCGGCGTGCAGATGGAAGTGCTGCTTAAAATCGCGGGCGTGGGGCTGCTGGTGACGGTGGTCAGTCAGGTGCTGAGCAAGGCAGGGCGGGAGGATGTGGCCACGCTGGCCACGCTGGCGGGCATTGTGATTGTGCTGATGATGGTGGTGGGCCTGGTCGGCGATTTGCTGGCGCAGGTGAAGGCCATCTTTTCCCTCGTATGACCGAGACGCTGCGCGTGGCCGGCTTTGCGCTCATGGCCGCGCTGACCGCCTTTTCCCTGCGCGCGGCGCAAAAGGAAACCGGGGCGGCGGTGGCCATCGCGGCGGGAATGATGCTGTTTTTCTTTGCCATCACCAAAATTGCGCCCGCGGCTGCGGCGCTGCGAACGCTGACGGAGCAGGCGGGCGTAGAGGAGGGCACGGCGAAGCTGATGCTGAAAATGACGGGCATGGCGTACATTACCGAATTCGCCGCGCAGGCCTGCCGCGATGCGGGCGAGGAGGGATTGGCGGCCAAGGCCGCGCTGTGCGGGAAGATGCTGCTGGCGGTGGAAACGCTGCCGCTCATCATGGAAATCGGCCGCATGGCGCTGCGGCTGCTGCCGTGAGGCGGTTGGTTTGGGCGCTGCTGGCGCTGCTGCTTTTCTGCCCTGTCGCCGCGGCGGAGGGGCTGGAGGGCTCCTTGGCGGATACGCTGGACCGCCTTCCGCTGGAAGCACTGGAGGCAGCGTATGAGCAGGCCGAGCCGGAGGGAAGCAGCCTAAAGGAAAGCGTGCTTTCGCTTGCCCGCGGCGAAACGACGCTGGACGGCGCGGCGCTGCTTTCGGCGCTGGCGCGCAGGCTGCTTTCAGCGCTGAGCGGCAGCGTTTGGCGCTTCGCGCGCCTGATCGCGCCCGCCGTGTTTTGCGGCGTCGCGGGGAAGATTCGCGCCTCCTTTGCGGGCAGGAGCGTGGGGGAGGCGGCGCAGAGCGCCTGCTTTTTGCTGCTGGCCGGGTTCATGACGCAGGATCTGAGCGCGCATGCCGCGCTGGCGCAGGAAAACATCCGGCGTATGGCTGATTTGATGCAGTCGCTTTTTCCCCTGCTGCTGACGCTGCTGGCGGCCGTAGGCGGTACGGCCAGCGCCGCGTTTTTTCAGCCCACGGTGGTTGCCGCCTGCGGCACGATGACCGAGGTGATCCGCACGCTGACGCTGCCGCTGGCGCTGGGCGCGGCGGGGGTAACGCTGCTGAACCACTTGACGGAAAAAATCCGCCTTGGCCGTCTGGCCGCGCTGCTGAAAACCGGCGCGACATGGACGCTGGGCGTTTCCTTTACCGTTTTTCTTTCCGTGACGACGCTGCAGTCGCTGGGCACGGCGGCAGCGGACGGCGTGTCCATCCGCACGGCGAAATACGCGGTGGACAACTTCGTGCCCATCGTGGGCGGCATGTTCGCCGATACGATGGACACGCTGGTGGGCGCTTCGCTGCTGATTAAAAACGCGCTGGGCATTACGGGGCTGACGCTGCTGATTGCAACGGCGTGTGCGCCCATGCTGGAAACGCTGGCTGCCGTGATGATCTATCGTGCCTGCGCCGCGCTGCTCGAGCCGGTCAGCGACGGCGCGGTCGTGGCGTGCCTGCAGGAATTTTCGGATATTCTGATGCTGCTGTTCGTGATTCAATTGTCGGTCGGGGCGATGTTTTTGCTGCTGGTGGCGCAGATGCTGGTGGTGGGCAACCTGACGGTGATGCTGCGATGAAGGAATTTCTGATGCGGATGGTAGGGCTGGGGCTGGCGCGGCTGCTGTTGGATTGGCTGCTGCCGGATGGCGAAGCGCGGCAGTACGCGGATTTGGGCGTCGGGCTGGCCATGACGCTGTGCATGCTGCGCGCGCTGGCAGGGCTGCTGGGAGGATCGATGTGAAGGATTGGCTGAAAAGGCTGCGGGAAATGAAGGCCGCGCCGTGGATCGGCCTGCTGTGCGCATGCATATGCGCGTGCCTGCTGCTGCCAAGCGGCGGGGGCGCAGGCGGCGCCATGACGCAGGAGGAGCAGCGCGTCAGCGCCACGCTTTCGCGTATTGCGGGTGCGGGCGAAACGCGCGTTTCCATCTTCTATGCGGCAAAGGGTGATTTGCTTTCCGCCGGCAATGCGCCCAGCGGCGCGGTGATCGTTTCCGCCGGGGCGCGGGATGTGCGGGTGCAATTGGCGCTTTGCCGCGCGGCGCAGGCGCTGTTGGGGCTGCCCGACGGGGCGATCGCGATTTTTCCGATGGAGGAAGCCGGGCAATGAGGGAAAAGCTGTTTAATATAGCGCTGTGTCTGGTAGTGCTGGGCGCGGCGGCGCTGACGCTGCGGCAAACGCCTGCGCCCGCGGCGGCGCTGCCCATTGCGGCAAGGGCTGTGCGGCCGACCGCTTCGCCGCATCCCGTGGATGCGTATCGCGCGGCGCGCGCGCAGGAGAACAGCCGGCTCGAGGCGCTGCTTTCCCTGCTGGCCGACGAGGGGCTGGACGAGCGGACGCGCGCGCAGGCGCAGTCGCTTGCGCTTTCGGCGGCGCAGCGGCAGGAAACCGCGCTGGCCGTCGAGGGCGCGTTAGCGGGGCTTGGCTACGCGCGCGCGGTGTGCGTATGCGACGCGGGCGGCGTGCAGATTTTTATCGACCGGGCGCTGAGCGAACGGGACGCCGCGCTGATTTTCCGCACCGTACAGGAGGCGACAGGGCTGGGCGCGGAATGCATTCGCGTGGTGGTTTGCTGAAAACCGGAAAATGAAGAAGCGCCCCGGACAGGGCGCTTCTGTCTGTCAAAAAGTCTCGGTAAAGCTCCGGGGAGGAATGAAGGGGTCAATGCCCCTTCATGTTTCATCCGCAGAACCGGCTTTGCCGGTTCCAAGAGCGGTCGGAACGACCGCTTCCGCGATCGTTTTCCGACCGTAAGCCGTAGGCTTACAGGAAAATGACAGTTCCAATGCAAGACCGCTTTAACGGACTTGCATTTGCAGACTGTCGAAACGCAGGCGGGATATTCAAATGCTTACAGCAGCACGACGCCCGCCTGCTCGCAAACGTCGCGGGTATGCTGATCCCAATAGGAGGACTGAACCTCGCCGATATGCGCCTTGTCCAGCAGCAGCATGCACAGTCGGCTCTGGCCGATGCCGCCGCCGATGGTGAAGGGCAGCTCGCCGCGAAGCAGCGCCTGATGGAAGGGCAAATCCCGGCGCGCCTCCTGATGCGCGAGGCGAAGCTGCCTGTCCAGCGATTCGGGGGACACGCGCACGCCCATGGAGGAAATTTCGATAGCGCAGCCCAGCACATCGTCCCAGAACAGAATATCGCCGTTCAGTTCCCAATCGTCGTAGTCGGGCGCACGGCCGTCGTGCGGCTTGCCGGACCGGAGCGCGCCGCCGATTTGCATCAGCCCGACCGTTTTGTGCTGCGCGACGAACAGGCTTTCCCGCTCCTTGGCGGTTTTGCCGGGGTACATATCCTCCAGCTCCTGGGTGGTGATGAACGTGACCTCGCGCTTGAGCGTGGTTTTCACCTGCGGATACTTCCATTTGAGCATGTCCAGCGTTACGCAGATGGCGGTCACAATGCGGCTCATGGCGTCCTGCAGGGTAGCGATGGTACGGTCTTCCTGCCGGATGACCTTTTCCCAGTCCCATTGATCGACATAGACGGAATGCAGGTTGTCCAGCGTTTCATCGCGGCGGATGGCGTTCATATCGGTATACAGCCCTTCGCCGACCGGAAAACGATACCGCGCCAGCGCGTAACGCTTCCATTTGGCCAACGAATGCACCACCTGCGCCGTTTCGCCTGTTTCCAGCACGTCAAAGGCGACGGGGCGCTCCACGCCGTTGAGGTCGTCGTTCAGGCCGGAGGCTCCGTCCACAAACAGCGGCGCGGATACGCGCTTGAGGTTCAGGGCATGCGAAAGGTTGCTTTGAAAGGTTTTCTTAATCAGCGCGATGGCCTCCTGCGTGTCGTAGAGCGACAGCGTGGACCGATAATGCGCGGGCACGATCACATGGCTCATGAAAAGGCCTCCTTTCCCTTATGCTTTCGCAGGATAGCACGGACGGGGACGCTTGTCAATCAAGCGAAATGTACTTTCAATGTTTGCCGCAAAAACGCGCCGCTACCGCTTTCCCTGATGGTTGCGGTTTGGGCCGCGCAAAAAATCGCCCGGCGCTGCGGGAAGGGGCAGCGGAATGCGCACGCGCTCGCCTGCGACTGAAACGGTCTGCACGCTTTCGCCCGATTCGTCGCGGAGGATCTGCGTGACCGGAAAGGAAAACGCGCCGCGCGGGCAGAGCAGCTCCAGCGTGTCGCCCACGTAAAAACGGTTCTTCAGGCGCAGCGTGGCCGTGCCGTCCCGCCATGCTTCCACCTGCGCCACGTATTCCATGCTTTGCGAAAAGCCGTCGGCGCCGGCGGCCGGCGCGGGCGCGCCGAAATAAAAGCCCGTGTTGCTCGCGCGGTGGCTGGCCTTCTGCACTTCTGCAAGCAGCGCGGGCAGCAGCGCGCGATAGCGCTCCTCGCCCTGCGCCAGCGCGTCCAGCGCCCGGCGGTACGCGCCCACGACCGTGGCCACGTAGTATTCGGTTTTCATTCGTCCCTCGATTTTCAGGCTGACGATACCGGCGCGCAGCATTTCGGGCAGATGCGCGAGCATGTTCAGATCGTAAGCCGAAAGCAGGTAGGTTCCCCGATCGTCCTGCGCGATGGGCATGTATTCGCCCGGGCGCTTTTTTTCCGCCAGCGCGTATTCCCAGCGGCAGGGCTGGGCGCACGCGCCGCGATTGCCGCCGCGGCCCGTGAGATGATCCGACAGCATGCAGCGCCCTGAATGCGCCATGCACATCGCGCCGTGCACGAACGCTTCCAATTCCAATTCCGGCGGCGTAAACGCCCGGAGCGCGGCGATATCCGCAAGGGAAAGCTCACGGGAAAGCACCACGCGCTGCGCGCCCTGCGCGGCGTAAAAGCGCGCGGCCTCGGCGTTCATGGTGTTCGCCTGCGTGCTGATATGCAGCGGCAGGGCGGGCACGTCGCGCCGGATACGCAAAAACGCGCCCAAATCGCTAACGATCGCCGCGTCCACGCCCATTTCCGCCGCGCGCGCCGCCGCGGCGCTCAGCCCGGATAGCTCGGCGTCGCGGGGCAGCATGTTGAGCGTGAGGTAAAACCTTTTTCCCGCGGCGTGCGTGACGCGCAGCGCCTCGGCCAGATCGTCCCATGTAAAGTTCGCGGCGAAGGCACGAAGGCCGAAAAGCGGCAGGCCGCCGTAGACCGCGTCGGCGCCAAAGCGCAGCGCGGCGCGCAGCTGCGTCATGCCGCCCGCAGGAGCGAGCAATTCAGGCTGCATGAAAACAACCTCCTCATCGAATGTAGAATAACAGGGAAAGGCCGCAGAACGAGCGGAATGCGCGCATCGCTGTCTGCGGCTTCTTTGCAGGGAGCGTGTTTGGGATTGGCCGGACGCATGCCCGCGCCCGCGCGCCCTCCGGCCCTATTGCTGGCAAGTCCGGGCCGGAAGCGGCAGGAGAACCGGTTTGCAGCCGCGACCGCCTCAGGAGGAGAAGCGGACGCTAGTTCAGCCCCTGCTCCCGATCGTATGCCTGCCACAGCGGCGCGTAGATGCTCACGGCTACGTTATGCTCGTCCAGCGTACGGCTGAAATGCAATTCGCCGGTTTGCGGATCCTTGGAGCAGAAATAGAGGTAACCGTCGGCGATAAACTGCTCGTCGGGATACAGCGCCGCGCGGATGGCCGCAGCGGAGGGCGAGCAGATGGGGCCGAGGGGCAGCCCCTTGCGCCGGTAGGTGTTATAGGGCGAATCCACCTGCAGGTCGGCGTTGGTCAGCGACATGCGCTTTACGCCCGAAACATATTTGACCGTTACGTCGCTGCCCAGCGTCATATCCCGCTTCAAGCGGTTGTGGAACACGGCGGAAACCTTGGCAAAATCCGCCGTTTTGGCTTCCTTTTCGATCATGGAGGCCAGCGTGATGACCTCGTCCATCGTCATGCCGATTTCGTCCGCACGGTCGTGGTATTCGGCCTTGAAAACGGCCTCCGTCTGGGAAAGCAGCTTTTTCACCACATCCTGCGCCGTAGCGTTGGTGTAGATTTCATACGTATCCGGCGCCAGATACCCTTCCAGCGCGAAGAGACGCCGCCCGGCGTTGGGGGTGGCCAGCACGTCGGCGACATAATAATAGGCGCGGAAGCTTTCGCCCGTGCGGCAAAGGGAAAGGAAATCCTCCTCCTGCGCGATAACGCCCTCCTCCTTGAGGTAGGCGGCGATGTCGCGCACCGTCCAGCCGGGAATGACGGTGATGTTGCGCGTGATGGGGTTGCCGTCGCCGGTGGTGAGCAGCTCCATGATGTCCTTGAGCCGCATGGAACGGCTGACCTGATATTCGCCCGCCTGTATCTTCTGGCCGTAGCCCAGAAAATCGGCATAGTATTTGAACACCGTGCGGTTGCGGATCAGCCCCTGACTTTCCAGATTGTTCGCCACGCGCGTCAGGCTGTTGCCGGAGGCGACGACGAAGGTGACGGGCGTTTGGTCGTTTTCATCCACAGGCGCGAAAAAGTGCCTGTCAACCCAGTTGTAGCCCGTCATCAGCACGCCCGAAACCACCAGCAGCACGCATAGCGCCAGCAGCACGGGGCGCAGAAGCTGCCATAGCCAGCTGTACCAAAACAGGCCGTATTCCCGTTCCCGGCGAAGCGATTCGGGGGTATATTCCTGTTCGTCGTTGATTCGATGCTTTTTCAAAACATGCCTCCGCTTTTACAGCGGCAGGGGCAGCTGCATGCCTGCCGCGTTGGTAAGGGCCTCAAACACGTCCGCCATCATTTTTTGCAGGCGCATCTCCGCCATCAGAAAGCCGGAAGTGCGCGCGTCCGCGAACAGCAGCGCCCCTAATTGCTGGAAGCGCCGGGTATCGTCGTCGTCCGCGCCCTGACCGGAGAGCATGCGCAATTGTACCCGCGACTGCAGCTTTCGGTATTCGTCCACCAGCGCCTTGATCGCCGCGTCCTGATTGATTTCCTCCCGGCAGCGCTGGTATTCCAGATATTCGGGGCTTTGCCTGACGGCTTCGCTCAGCGCCTTAACCGCTTCCGTGACCTGCATAGTATATCCTCCCGTTGTGGTTGTCATACCGGCGGGCGTAATCGCCGGCCTGCGAATCTCGCGTATGCCCGCCGCACCATTATAACAGAAATTGCGCGGGATGCAAAGCGCTTGCGGCGCGCGTTAGCGCATCAGGAAAAACAGCAGCGCGGCCAGCGCGGCGACGATCGCGGTGGCCGGAAGAAGCCGTGCCCACCGCCGCGCCGGGAACGCTTCCTTTGGCGCTTCGTCGCGTTTTGCCGCGCTTTCGCCGCCGGGCGCTTCATCGGGCCGTTCCTCGGCGGTTTCCGCGTGCGCCGGCGCTTCGAACGCTTCGCCGTTTTCCGCCGGGGTTTCAGCGCCGGGGGACGCTTCGACCTGCGCTTCGTCTCCTGCCGCCGCGCCGGGCGGGAGGGGAAAAAGCAGCGGCGCTTCGCGGGCTGGCGGGCGCGGCATCGCGGCGAAGCGCGGCGGCCGGCTGCGGACGAAGGCCTCAAACTGCGCGCTTACCCGCTTTTCCAGCGGATGAATGAGATAGGCGTCGCGCTGATTGAGCAGCGCCATGCGCTCGGCGCGAAATGCCGCCGCGCGGGGCGGCAGGCCGCACAGCCGCGCAATATCGCCGGGGCTGTCGATATGCATGGCGTGCAGCACGCAGGCGGGCGCGAGCAGCCGCAGGGCGAAGATGTCCGCCGCGTAGTCGTCCGGGCTTTCGGGCGCGTCCAGAACGTCGCCCGCGTTTTGCACGCCGTAAAAGGCGCGAACGCCGGGGCGGAGGAAGCGGCTCGCATGCCCGAGCACGATGTGCCCCAGCTCATGCGCGAGGGCGAAGCGCTTCGCGGCCGCGTCGCCCGGACGCAGGAACACATGCCATTCGCCCCGAATGCGCACGGATACGCCCGCCGCGTCGCCCGCGCTGTGCAGCAGGGCGGCGAGAAGCGGGCTTTCCCCCTCCGGCGGAAAGGGGAGCGCCTTAACGCCCAGCCGCGCCGCCGCGGCGTACACGTCCACGGGCAGCGTGCAAAGGCTCAGCTGCAATAGCGTCTGCCAAGCCGCGTCGCGCGCCCGGCGGTAGACTTCGTAGGAATCGGTTGGTTTCATTGCATTTGTATAAAGGCCGATTCGCGCAGGGCGAACCGGCTCGAGGGCTCAGGGCTGAACAAGCGCCGCCAGCTGCGCCGCCGTGTAGGGGAAAAGAGGAACGTCAAAGGAGGGCTGCGCCAGCAGGGAGGGCGGAAAGAAGAACACCGCGTTCCCCTGCTCGTCGGCGTAAAAATCGCGCAGGGGCGAAAACTCCGCCTGAAATTCCGCCTCGGTTTTGTGGGGATCGGCAACGCCGCTTTCCTGCAGCGCGACGAATTCGCGGTACAAAATCGGCATGAGCGCCTGCGCAAGCTGATCGGACGATTCGCCCGCCATGGTCACGCCGCGCAGCGTGAGCGCTTCGCCCTGATATTCGCCCGCCATGTCGAATACATGCGCCTCCATCGAATACTGCGTTTTGTCGCCCATGGTCTGCGTCTGGCGCTCCAGAATGGAAAGCAGCGCGCCGTTGTCGCAGGTGACGGTAAAATCATGCGTCACCTCGTTTTTGCCGTTGTAGTACATGTTCGGCTCGCTGGCGAACATGGGCAGAATCAGCTGCAGCATTTCGTCCCGCGCCATCTGGTAAGCGTCGTTCACGGCGGCGGCGGCATAGGTTTCGCCCTCCAGCTCGGGATAGGCGTAGGTAAAGCGGTAGACCCAGTCGCCTTCGTTCGGGAAAAACGCTACCTTTTGCTGGCGGTATACCATGTTTTGCTGCGAGACCATTTCGCGCGGCGCGGGCGAGGCTGCGGCCGCAGGCTCCGCCGTGGGCGCGGCCTTTGGCGCGCCTGCGCCGCCCAGCAGCGCGACGGCGACCGCCGCGGCCAGCGCAAGCGTGATAAGCAGCAGCGCGATGAGCGCCGCGCGTTTTCCCTTAGCCATTGCTGACCCCCCAGAGAATCAGGGAATTGCGAATGAATTCGGCGTACAGGGTGAATTCCGCCTGCCGCTGCGCCGGGAAGCGCATGGCCAGCACGTAATACCAATTCAGCCCCTCGGGGACGACGTAAAGCTCATACGCGCCCTCGCTCACGGCGCAGAAGGTGGAAAACTCGGGCGATTCGGTAACGGCGGCCTCGCCGCAGTCCTTTAGATACTGCTGCAGCACCGCGTCGTAGCCGCCCGCCGGCATGTCGATGGCCATCAGGGTGATCTGCGCCTCGTCGTCCGCCGTCTGCCAGACCATGTCGGCGGGCGCGTTCTCGGCCAGCCCGAAAATTCCGGGCAGGGTGACGGAATATTCGTATTGCGTGTTTTCAATCGTCAGCCACGCGGCGAGGCTGCCCGCCAGATAGGTGGGCGAGAGCGAGAAGGAATTGACCGTGTAGCCGAAGGTCTTCTCCGGCGCGCGCCGCAGCGAAACCTCCGCGCCGCACAGCCACGTCAGCCCATCCTCCGGCACGGTCTCGGCGCTTTGCCCGCTTTCGCCAAAGTAGGTGAACAGGTCGCACTGCACCGTCAGGTTTTCGCCGTCCTGATCCTGCGCGGCGTACAGATGCGCGCCGACCATGGGGTTTTTCTGGAGCTTAGCAAAATCGAAGCGGATCTCGTTCTCCGCGACGGTCGCGTCCTCGGTGCTCACGGCGGGGACGTGCGCGGCGGGCGTGGTGAAAATTTCCGCGGCGAAGCGCAGCGCGTCCTCCGCGCTCAGGTGCGCCTTGCCCTCCCACAGATCCTTTTCCGCATAGGGCAGGGAAAGGTTGTACAGCCCGACCATCAGCGTGCTTGCGGTCAGCGCGTCGTCCGGCGCAGCGTCCGCGGCCAGCGCGTTTTCATCTGCCATTACCGCGCCGCCCAGCGCCGTTTCAATCAGGGCGTTGAGTCCCGCGTCCTGCAGCAGCACGTCGGCGCGCTGCAGGTCCCGCGTGGGCGCGGCCAGCGCCGGAAGGCACAGAGAAAGCAGCAGACACACGCACAGGGAAAGCGCAGTCATTCTTTTCTTCATTGGTATTTCCTCCTTCAATCATCAGGCGTTTGCATCCAGATATTCGGCCAGCCGCAGCGCGGCGACATTGCCGTCGCCCACCGCCTTGGCCGCCTGATAGGGCGGGCCCGCCATGTCGCCCGCGATCATGACCCCGGGAACGGAGGACTCGCAGCCGTTTTTGACGACGATCTGGCCGTCCTTGACCGCAAGCTCGGGCATGAGCTGGCGCGTCGCCATGACGGGGCGCAGCACAAACACGCCGTCGAACGCCTCGTCGCCCTCCGCCGTTTTGACCGCGACGCGCCCGTCCTGCGGCGACAGGCCCTCGGGGCGCAGCGCGGAAAGCGCCACGGCGGGGGCGAGCGCCGCGGTATCGTGCGGCTTTTCGCAAAAGTAGGCGACGTTCGCCAGCGTGGAAAGAAAATTCGCCTCGGCGACGGCCTCCGGCCATGCGCCGATAACCGCTACGCGTTTTCCGCGGTAGAGCATGCCGTCACATGTGGCGCAGTAGCTTACGCCGCGCCCGGTCAGCGCCTCTTCGCCGGGAAGCGGGCGCGCCTGCCTTACGCCCAGCGCGAGAATGACGCCGCGGGCCTGCGCGATTTCCTGCCCGATCATGGCGGAAAAGCCTTTGCCCATGGGCAGCACGCGCTGCACAGCCGCGCGCCGGATTTCCACGCCCATGTCCGCCGCCTGCGCGCGCATTTTGGCCAATAGCTCGCTGCCCGATATGCCGGGAAGCCCCGGATAATTCTCCACGCGCTGCGCTTTGCCCAGCGCGCCGTCATCCGCGTAGGCCATCAGCACGCTTTTGCCGCGCAGCCGCAGCGTAACGGCTGCGGAACAGGCGCTCGGGCCGCCGCCTACGATCAATACGTCTGCCATTTGCATTGCTCCTTGCGTGAATGATACGGTTCTCCGTTTCAAAATGCGTTGCCCGTCCGCGTTTTCCCCCGGCGCTGATGCGCGTCGGCGCGCGTCCTTCAACTGCCGATGGGCGCTTTCGGCGCTTTTGTCCGCGGCGAATCCCCGGGCTTCCCGGCTGCATGGCGGTAAAGCTGCCCGAAGGCGCGGACGCCGCGCTTTTAACGCACGCCGGTCGCCGCCGTGTGCTTGCGCCTTTCTTCGCCTGACTGAACCGGAACGAAAAAATGCGCTTTGCGGCTTGCCGCATTTTCATCTAAGCACAGCATGAAAAGGTCGGGATAAAATCCCATGCTCAGTATACCACAGAAGCGCCATAGTTTCCACACGAAATTGAAAAGAATTTGTAACATATCTTGCCGCATTTCTTGTGAAGCGCGGGTAATCATGGTATAATGATTAAGAAAACCGCGCAGCGGTTTCTCCGGGTCAGCGGGACGCCGGAAGCGTTACGCTGACAATCATGGTATAATAATAATGATAGGAAAATCGCACAGCGATTTCACCGCGTCGGCGGAATTTCGGTGATGCGCCGGCAATCCAGACAGCAGAATGCGGAAAACCATGAAACAGTTTCCCCGTGCCGGCGGGGGCGCAGGCGTTGCGCCGGCAATCTCAAAGTAACCGGCGATCGGGAAGGAGGAATGAGCATGCGCAGTTTTTGCACGCGGCGGCCTGCGCTGCTGCGGTTTTTGCTGCTGACGCTGGTGGCGCTGCTGCTGCAGGCGGGCGTTTATGCGCTTTCGGCGTTTTCTGCGGGCGATGCTGGACTGGCAGCGTATTTTGCGCTGTCGTATGGGCTTGTGCCGGTGTGCGCGGCGGTCGGCGCGTTTTTTGCGGGGCTGGGCGGCGTGCATCCTCTTGCGGCGTTTTTTCCCGTCGGGCTGGCGGCGTTGTGCTCGCCGCTGTATCCCGACCGCAAAACGGCGCTTTTGTGCCTGCTGATCGGACTGGTTGCCGCGGTGGCGGGGCAGGAGACGGCGAAGCGGCGCGCACAGCCGCGGAAAGGAACAGGACATGGCGGGAAACACAGGCGGTAAAGGCTTGAAACGGCTTTTGAGCGGCGTTTTGTCGCTTTTTCTGGCGTTGGTGGCGATTGCGGCGGTGTGGCTGGGCGCAGTGCTGATAAAAAACCCGGCGGGTGAAAAGCAGGATTCCTTCGTGGTGGAGGAGGAGCAGACGCCCGTTACGCCGCTTCAGGCGGCCTCGTCCACAGACGCGGCGGAGCTGGCGCGGCGCTTCGGCGCGTTTCTGCCCGTGCTGCCCGGCGCGGCCTTTTCGGGCGAGGCGCGTAACGCGGAGCACGACGGGCAGGCCGTGCGCATGGTTGTTCTGCGCTATGACGGCGTGGAGGTTCGCGCGGTGCGCCCCGCCTCCGCCGCGCCGCTGCTGCTGCACGGCGAATTATCCGTCGATCTTCGCAGCGATCTGTCCGTGCTGAACCTGCCCGCCGTGCTGGCGCATCGGGAAAACGCGTACTGCCTGTATTTTTCGAACGACGCCGCGGCGTACGCGGTTTATGCGCCCAACGCGCAAAAGGAGGATTTTCTCGCGCTCATCGGCCGTCTGAGCGCCGTGCACTGACGGGCGCAAGGCTGCGCGGCTGGAAGGGTTTGAAAAAATCTGCTTTTTGTCCGGCGCGTACGCCTGCGTTTTGCCGCTGCGGCGGGAAATGAAAACGCGCCGCTTCAAAGCGTGCAGCTTCAATATGAAAAGAGCCGCTCCTTCGCAAGAGCGGCCCCAGACCATCGAAAAAGCTTTTTCGACAGGATTCAAATGCAAGTCCGCTAAAGCAGTCTTGCATTTGAAGCATCATTTTCCTGTAAGCCTACGGCTTGCGGCCGGAAAATGATGGCGGAAGCGGTCGTTCCTACCGCTCCTCGAACCGGCAAAGCCGGTTCTGCGGATGAAAAATGAAGGGGCTGCAACCCCTTCATTCATCCCCGCGCTTTAACGAGACTTTTTCAACCTCAACCGATCGGCTTATTCGTCTGCTTCCTCGTCCATCATGGCGACAAATTTGTCGAATACGGCCTGGCTGATTTCCTCATCGTCGACGGAGACGTAGATATCCTCGTCGGTTTCGGGATCCTTTTCGATCTTGAGAATCAGCACTTCGCCCTCTTCGTCGTCCTGCTCCTCGTCCTGCAGCAGCATGAGCACGACGTACAATTCGCCCTCATGGTCGATAGTGGTCAGATATTCAAACTGGCTGGTTACGCCGTCCTCGTCGGTCAATTCAATGACGCCCTCGGGAAGCTCTTCCTCTTCGGGGATGTTGTTCTTGATATCGTCAGCCATGGTTGTTTCCTCCGTTATCATTTATCAAAACGCCGCAGGCTCGCCCGCCGCGCTTTTTTGCGCTTGCCAATCCAGATATTCCTGCAAAATCACTGCGGCGGCCACCTTGTCCACCACGCCCTTGCGATCCTCCCGCCGCATGCCGCCGGCGATGAGCGCGTCGTGCGCCGTGACGGTGGAAAGCCTTTCATCCATCAACACGACGGGCAGCCCGGCCTCCGTCAGCTTTTGAACGAAGGCGCGCGCCTTCTGCGCCTGAAAGCCCTCGCTTCCGTCCATGTTCAGCGGCAGCCCGCTGACGATCAGCGTGGCGCGCTGCTCCTGATACAGACGCGCGAGGTGCTTCACATCCGGCCCCCAGCCGACGCGGTTGTAAACGCTGTGCGGCGTGGCGATCAGGCGCGTTTCATCGCTGAAGGCGACGCCGATACGCCGGTCGCCGATATCCAGCGCCATAATTCGCCCGGCGTTCATCCGTTGAGCCTGTTTGCAATATAAAAGCGGACAAGCTCCTCCAGAATATCGTCCCGCTCCAGCCGGCAGATCATGCTGCGCGCGCCGTCATAGCTGGTGATATAGGTCGGGTCGCCCGTGAGCACAAAGCCCACCAGCTGCGTGATGGGATCGTAGCCCTTGGCCTGCAGGGCGCGGTATACATGCGCCAGAATATCGGATGCTGTTTCCCGGCCTTCCGGCAGCGGGCGCAGCTTGGTGGTGTTGAAGCTGTTCTCCATTCCGTTCTCCTCCCCCCATCATTTTTATTATACACGAAAAATATGCTTCCCGCAAGGTCGAAAAGTGTCAAAAGCGGGGTCAATTGCAGCCTGTTTCATGAATTTTACATTTTGCCCTCTGCGTTTACGACCGCGTAACGGAGAGCACGCGCGCCGCGCCGCGCAGGCAGACAAACACCGGCAGCGCCAGCACCATACCCCAAAGCCCGGCCAGCAGCCCGCCCGCCGTGAGCAGCAGCAGCACGTAAACGGGGTGAAGCCCGGTTGCGCCCGCCATCAGCCGCGGGGAAAGAAAGCAGCCCTCCAATTGCTGCACCGCGATGGCCACGCCCAGCGCCCACAGCACGCTGGAGAGCCCCTTGGGCAGCGCGAAGAGTACAATGGGCACCGCGCCGATATAAGGCCCGACATAGGGAATCAATTCGCATACGCCCATCAGCAGCCCCAGCACCAGCCATGCCGGAACGCCTACAAACAGCAGTCCCAGCGCCGTGAGCAGCGCGACCGCCAGCGCCACCAGCAATTGTCCCCGGATGTAGCCGCCCGCCTCGCGCCGCATTTCCTTGAGCGCCGCCAGCACGCGGCGGCGATAGCGCAGCGGAATCCATAACGAAAGGCGATAGGTGAATTGCTCGCGGTCGCGCAGGAAATAGTAAGCGAGGATCGGCGAAAGGAACGCGCGCGATATCGTGTCCGCGCCGCGCCCGATCATGGCGATCAGCCCGGGCAGCCGCTGCGCCAGAAAGGCCGCGATCTTTTCGCCCCATTGTCCGATGGCGTCGCCCGTCAGTCCCAGCGCCTGCGCCCACGGCCTTTGCAGCATGTCCGAAAGCGTTTGCTCCGCCCACGCGAGCAGGCGCGGCGCTTCGGTAATCACCAGCGATATCTGCGTCACAACCAGCGGCACCAGCAACGCGAGCAGCCCAAGCAGCGCGACGACAATGGCCGTCGTCGCGACCCCGGCGCTTGGCGCCCGCGGCAGCTTTCGCTCGATGAGCTTGGCAAGCGGCAGCGCCGTGCCGGCCAGCACCACGGCCAGCAGCACCTGCCATACCAGCCGCGCTAACGGACGCCACAGCAGCATGGCCAGCACTGCCGCCGCGCCGCCTGCCAGCAGGCGGCCGCGCTTGGATAGCCCGCGGGCGGTGGTCTGCATGTCCGCATCCTCCCTTCGGAAACATTACGCCGCACGGCGCGCGCAAACGCAAACGGGAAGCGGGCGACGGGTTTGCCCGCGCCGCCCGCAGCCGCTTACAGCCCCACCTTGCGCATCATTTGCTTTTTCAGGCGTCGCATGCAAAAGTTCTTGCCGCACTCCTTGCACTTCATGCCCAACAGAAAACCGAGCATAGCAGCGGTAATGCATTTGCTCATCGCTCCTCCACCTCCTCCCGCGCGTCCGGTACGGTTACATGCCCCGTTCCGCCTTGCGGCAGAACGCTGAACGCCGTGGCGAACCACCGTCCGTCGATCAGGTCGTCCAACGGCCCGGACGAAATCTCCAGCGCGCATACATGCAGGCTTTCTTCATTTAAAAGCGCGTCCGTAACGATTCCGAGGCGCGCCCCGTCCGGGTCGCTGACCCGAAAAAGGCGATAGGTTGCGTCCTTGGGCAGGCGGCGCGGTTTTCCACGCGCAATCAGCGACACCCGCCCCACCAGCGCGATCTGCTCCCGCGGCAGCCATCTCGCGCCGCGCAGGCCGCCGCGCATGACTACGCCGCGCAGACTGCGGCCGTCGTTCGTCAGCACGCCGCGCATCACGCTCCCGGCTGCTTTTCCATCCAGAATTACCGGCAGGCCGATCATCTGCCTGAGTCCTGTCATCTATGCTCACCCGGCCATAGCATGCTCTGTGAGAAGCAGCGGCATGCTGGGAAAGATTTGAGAAACGAACAAAAACAGCTTATGCTAGATTTATTGTTCGTAATATCACGGACAATCTGCATATATTAGAAGAATATCGTTCAAAAATTCAAAAAGATGAAAAAAATCTGCAAAAAATTCAAAAAGGGGTTGACAAAGGAGTGGGGCGAGTGGTAATATAGTCAAGCGCTCGAGCGAAGGGGAAAGGCCGGAGGGAG
>CAKTXZ010000027.1 GCA_934632155.1 uncultured Clostridia bacterium
CCTGTAATCCACGGCAGCGACGCTCCGCGCGGTTTCTCCATCCGCGCCCAGCGCGCGCGGCGTAAGCCCACGAACAGCGCAAAAGCCTGTAATCCACGGCAGCACCGCTCTGCGCCAACGGCTCGCCGGTCAGCGCAGCTGCCACCCGCTTCCTTCGCGCCATTCTCCCCTTTCGCTGCGGAAACAAAAAGTTCATTTCCGGTATTGACAGGAATCTTCAGCTGTGTTATCATGCTATCAATTCAGTGAAGTAAAGCGGTGAATTAAGCGCGACGGCACGCTGAATTGGGAAAGACACAACGCGGGCGCGGCAATGCGTCCAAGGAACCGGGAGGAACGAAGGATGACGAAGCGGTGCGGAAGGCTTTGGGCGGCGATGACGGCGATGATTTTGCTGCTTTGCGCGTTTGGCGCGGCGGCGGAGAACGCAAGCGACCGGCAGTATGTGCTGAGCAAGGGCGTGCTGGTCATCGGCGTGACGGAATTTGAGCCGATGGATTATCGCGATCAGGACAACGAATGGATCGGCTTTGACGCAGATCTGGCCAAGGCGTTTGCCGAAAGCCTCGGCGTGAAGGCGGAATTTGTCGAAATCGACTGGGACAGCAAGGTGCTGGAGCTGAACGGACGCACGATCGACTGTGTGTGGAACGGCATGACGCTCACGCCCGAGGTGCTCGGCGCGATGGGCTGCTCCAAGGCGTACCTGAACAACGCGCAGGTGGTGGTCGTGAAGGCGAGCGTTGCCGCGCAGTATCAGGATACAGACAGCCTCAAGGCGCTGGCCTTCGCGGTGGAAACGGGCAGCGCGGGCGAAAAGGAGGCCGCTGCGCTGGGGCTGAGTTACACGCCCGTGGCGTCGCAGGCGGACGCGCTGATGGAGGTCGCCGCCGGCACGTCGGACGCTGCGATCATCGATTCCCTGATGGCGGCCGCCATGATCGGCGAGGGCACGAGCTACGCCAATCTGGCCTATACCGTCGCGCTCAGCAGCGAGGAATATGGCGTCGGCTTCCGCGCCGCGTCCGATCTGCCCGACGCGCTCAACGCGTTTCTTGCCGCCGCGTATCAGGACGGCACGCTGACCGCGCTGGCCGAAAAATACGGCGTACAGGCCGCGCTCATCGCGCAGGAATAAGGCGCGACGGCGCAAGCGGAAGACAGGCGCGAAGGAGTCGGGCGCCGGCTCCTTCGCCCCGTGCCGCGGCGGCTTTCCACCGGCTAATATGCCGAACGGGTGCGCCGCCTTACGGGCTGCAGGGAAACGGACAGGCGCGTTGGCTAAGCGTTTCCGGATTATCCTATGGGAAAGCGGGTTTACACATGCAGGATTTATTCGCTCGCATCGCAGAGCAAATGCCCACGGTATTTCATTCGCTCAACGTCGGCTTTTTGCAGACGCTGCGGCTTTTTTTTGTCACGCTGCTGGGCGCGCTGCCGCTGGGGCTGATGATTTCGCTGGGCTCGATGTCGCGCGTCGCGCCGCTCAAATGGCTCACGCGAATGTTCGTGGGGCTGATTCGCGGCACGCCGCTGATGATTCAGCTGCTGATTTTCTATTTTTTCCCCGGACTGGTGCTGGAAAGGAACATCTGGGGCAGCGGCGAACAGGGACGCTTCACCGCGGCGGCCATCGCCTTCATCATCAATTACGCCTGCTATTTTTCCGAAATTTATCGCGGCGGCATTCAAGGCATTCCGCAGGGGCAGGAGGAGGCCGGGCTGGTGCTGGGCATGACGCGCCGCCAGATTTTTTTCCATGTCAAGCTGCTGCAAATGGTCAAGCGCATCGTGCCGCCCCTTTCCAACGAGGTCATCACGCTGGTCAAGGATACCTCGCTTTCCCGCATCATCGCGCTGCAGGAAATCATCTGGGCGGGGCAATCCTTCCTCAAGGGCAGCCACGGCATTTCCGGCGCGATCTGGCCGCTGTTTTTCACCGGGTTCTACTATCTGGTTTGGAACGGCGTGGTTTCCTTCCTGCTTTCCCGGCTGGAGCGCAGGCTGGACTATTTCAAATGAAGGGGGCGAAGCACCATGGCGATTCTGGAAGCGGAAAACATCGGCAAGCGCTTCGGCGGCACGCAGGTGCTGCGCGATATCGGCTTTTCGCTTGAAAAGGGCGAAGTGCTTTCGATCATCGGCTCCTCCGGCAGCGGAAAAACGACGCTGCTTCGCTGCCTGAATTTTCTGGAACGGCCGGACACGGGCGTAATTCGCGTAAAGGGCGAAACGCTCTTTGACGCGGCGGATCGCCGGACGCTGCGGGAGAGCAGCATCCGCAAAAACCGGCTGCATTTCGGCCTGGTATTTCAAAATTTCAACCTGTTTCCGCAATATACGGCGCTTGGCAACGTCATGCTGGCGCGCGAGCTGCTGGCCAGGGAAGCGCCGGATTATCGCGCGAACCGCCAAAGCGTGCACGCGCAGCTTGAGGCGCAGGCGCGGGCGTTGCTGGCGAAGGTCGGCCTTTCGCACAAGGAAAGCGCCTACCCCTGCCAGCTTTCCGGCGGCCAGCAGCAGCGCGTAGCCATTGCCCGCGCGCTGGCGCTGAACCCGGATATTCTCTGCTTTGACGAGCCGACCTCGGCGTTGGATCCCATGCTGACGCAGGAGGTGCTTTCCGTCATGCGTTCGCTGGCCGCGGAAAAGCGCACCATGATCGTCGTAACCCACGAAATGGCCTTTGCCCGCGAGGTGGCCGACCGCGTCGCGTTCATGCAGGACGGCCTGATCGCCGTGAGCGGAACGCCGGACGAGGTGTTCCGCGACGAACGCGTCCGGGCGTTTTCCGGCGCATAAAAACGAGCCGGCACGCCGCCCCGGAAGGAAAACCGGCGCGCCGGGAAGAACAATTTACGCAAGCGCGGGCAGCGCGGAAAGGCGGAGGAAAACGGCATGCGGGAGCATTCCGGCACCGGCGCGCCGGGAATCGTCGTCCGGCGCATCGACAAAACCCGGGAGGCGGACGTCAGCCTGCCCAACGAGCCCTTCCGCCTGTTTGGCGCATGCTTCCTTCCTGCATCGACGGGTAATGCTCCTTTGAGGTGATACGCTATGCGCCGGAAAGCGTTACGGAAATGACCTTTCCCGACGAACGCTATACGCCGGAAGGCTTGCGGCAGGAAGCGTCCGCTCCTTTGCGGGTTTATTCGCCGCGTCTTTTCTCCCGCGTCGCAAGAAAGGAAGCGTTCGTCCCTTCCCGAGCCGGTCAATCAAACAGCGTGGGCGCATCGGGGTGGTCAAGCGCCGCAAAGCACATCAAAAGCTGGTCGCGCGTGCACTTTTCGACGGCAAGCCGTTCCGGAATTTCTTCTCTGCCAAACAGCCCGATTCCGGTTGTTTCGATGTTCTCCTGAAACGCTCCGTATTCGTATTGGCACAGCACAAAAATTTTGACAACGCCGTAGGCGTGGTTTGTCACATTATGCCTGCGCCAGTCCTGAACGGCTATCAGCCTTTGCGCCGTTACGGTGCAGCCCGTTTCCTCGCGCACCTCCTTTTCGGTGTTTGACGCGACGGATTGATCCACATCGCACCAGCCGCCGGGCAGCGCCCAAGCGTCGTTGTTTTCATGAACCAGCAAAAGCTTGCCCCCGATAAAAACGGCGGCGCGCGTATCCACCTTCGGCGTCTGATAGCCCGCCTCGTTGCAGAAAAGGCCGTAAACCTTTTCAGCAGGAACGTCCGTTTTCGCGGCAAGCATTTCAGCGGCGATCCTCCTTAGTTCGGCGTAGCGTTCCCGGTCTTAGGGATCCTTTCCGCATTGCAGACCCGCCTGCGCGATACTCTGAATGCGAATGGCAAAGTCAAGCCATGGGTCGTTCATGGTGGTTTCCGCCGTAAACGTTGTTTTATTCGCCCCAATTCGGCGTCCCGAAAAGCGCCTCGTCACCGGATGCTCCTGAGCCCCTCGAACAGCTCGTCAAAGGATTTCATGCCCTTACACCGCCCAAACGACAGCTGCCGGTGATCGCCGAATTCCAGCAGGAAGCACTTGGCCAGCTCCTCCGCCGTCTGCTCCAGCGCCTGAAAAAACTGCCGGCAGGCAAAGCCGCTTGCAGGCGTTCCTTCCTCGAAAGCATGAATAATCAGCGATTCCGTGACCTGATCCAGCGGATACAGCTTGAGATGCATCAGCTCGTGCACGATCACTTCTTCAAGGTTTTCCTGCTTTGGATGGGCGTCATTGAGCATCAGCACGCCTTTTTATCGTCGCAATCGATCTTAAAATCCCCGGTTTTCGGCCATGCTTCGTCCTCCACAAGCTCGAGCTGAACGTCCCATGCCCATTCGACAGCCTTGGGGACGACCGCAGAAACCGAAGAACCATTTCTCATGCAATTACAATTACCCCGGATCGGAGGCAGGCAACGACGCGTCATTCCCGCCCAATCCGGGGTAATTTGTTAATGGAAAAATTTTTATTCCACCATCAGATACAGCGCCGTTCCCGTGGCCGTGACGATCAGCCTGCCATTTTCCAGCCGGTAGTCAGCCCGGCTCACCTGCCCGTTACAATCCACCCGCAGCAGCGTGCCGCCCGGCGCGCCGGCGGGCAAGGTCAGACGCATCGAATCGGGCCATGGCTGGGGCTTGCCGCTATAACTGTACGCAGCCGTGAACGCCCAGAGCACCTTCGCTTCCGCATCCCAGCCGTTTAGCTGTACCTTTTCCATCCCGAAGGGCAGGCTGAGGTCACGCAGCACGACGCTGCCCCTGGGCTTATTGTAGCCGGTAGCAACGCCGATGATTTTGGAAAAGGCTTCCTCGCCGAACTTGCCGCAAATGGGGCATATCTGCCGGGGCTCGCCGTTCACGGTCACGGTCAGGAAGGTGCAGTCGACCGTTCCGCTCGTTTCACAATTGCGGCACTTGGCCGTATGCCCGTCCCGTTCGGGTCTCCACGCGCCGTACACATGCCGGATGCAGGCCGCGGGCGCGGGTCCTTCCGTGGGCTTCGCGGTTGGGAGGGCCGTGGGCTTCGCCGTCGGAACTTCTGTAGGTTTTTGTGTGGGGATCTCTGTGGGCTTTGCCGTCGGGAGGGCCGTGGGCTTCGCCGTAGGTGTTGCAGCGGGCGTTGCCGTAGCCAACGCAGGAATTTCCTGCTGCGGCACAATCACCTCGTTGCACACCGAGCAATGCTTGCCCTCGGTCTTGCCGGCCACACCGGGCTTCGGCGCGACGGCGGGATCGACCACCTCGGTGTGCGGCAGCTTCTCCACGTCCTGCTGCGCCAGAATCACCGCTCCGCATACAGAGCAGTGCGCTCCAATCGTTTTCCCCGGCTGGGTGCAAGTGGCAGGAACTTCGGGATCAACCACACGAGTATGTCCAGTGGGAGAGATGACATCCTGTTTTTTTGTCACATACTTACACAGTGGGCAATGTGTTCCATCCTTCAGGCCGCTGGATAAACAGGTGGCCGGAAACCCCTTGTCTATTTCTTCCATATGCTGTTCGCGACGAATCATTTCAGAATCCGTCGTGTCAGAATCATCTTGATGGATGATAATCACTTGATGCGTAGTATAGTCATAATAACGATATATAATTCGATGCCAATTTTGGTCATCATCTCTTGTGCAATAATGGACTTTATGTGGATTCTCAGTTGTCCAGGAATAGCCACATGCAGCCTGCGCCGAAAGTGGCGCAATCAGCAGCGCCAACAGACAAATCGCTGATAAGAATCTATTTTTCATTCCTCATCAACCCTCTTTTCCACAAACTCATAAAGCGTATGCCAATGCTCATTGACCTCATTTGCTGCTTTAATTTGAGAATACCGTCCGCTGCGTACTGCAGCGCAAAACCATACCCCTCTTTCAGGCCGTTCCCCCTTCGGAATGTCATTCCACGCCTTTCTGCCGAAAATCTGCCTGAGCGTGAAGCATCCCTTATTAGTCTCCTTCCTTCTCAGCCTTGTCTCATTCTTTTCAAGCATCTGCCCAGCCAACTGCAGGAATTGTTCTCTGTCCATATTATCCCTCCTAAAATTACGCATTTGCGTATTGTTCTTCGATTACAGTTTGATTCGCCTTAGGCCGTCTATGAAAAGAGAGCGTAAAGACTATGCGTGCTGCGCATAGTCATCCATTCCGCTTACAGCACCTGCCGCTACCCTGTAAACCTGCGCCGTTCGCTCGCTTTCGCTTGTATTCGTGACTTTTCTCCCTTCAAGGTTATTTGAAACGCGACGCATCATGCAAACGCATTGTACAACCATTGCTTGTAGCACTATTTCGTTCTAGCTTTGTTTCCTTAGCAAAGACTTCTTCTTTTGTATCGCCAAATTCTATACCGCTGCGCAAAGGAAAAGAGGTATCTGCCTCTGCGCAACATACTGAAAAACCTAAGATTACCAAAGCCAAAAGCAATAATGAAAATTTTTTTCACTTTGTTGTCTTCCTCATAGTATTTGGAATAGTACATGGTTGACTTTCGGATTATGCGAATAGCGATTCAATTATTTTTTTTACAAATCCACTTTCACCTCCTTTTTGATTAATTTCAGTTGTCCCAGGCATATTGTTCTTTTATTTTCACCTCCTCGTAATCCACTGTCATTTCTCTTCCACTGTGATAAAATTCACCTTCCGTCTATGAAAGTCATAATAATTATATCATAATTAAAATTTAATGGCAATATTCTTGTCATTATTTTTCGAAACTAATCAAATTATATATACTAAATACTGAGGTGAGCTGGATGATTGGCGAACGGCTTCAGGAAATTCGGAAGGACCACGGCGACACGCAGCAGGCGCTGGCCGACAAACTGCATGCGTCGCTGTACGCCGTGCGCTGCTGGGAGCAGGGAAAAAGCGATCCGAGCCACGATACGCTGATAGCCATCTGCAGGCTGTATCGCATTTCCGCCGATTACCTTCTGGGAATCACCGACGACCCCGCGCCCATCGCCCCTTCCGCGCCCGTGCTGCGGCTGCCCGCCGCCTTTCCCCGCGCCATGCTGCCGGAGCTGAAAACCTACGCGGATTTTCTGGTTTACAGGGACAAAGCAAAATAACGCCCGCCCGCCGTGCACGGACGGGTTTTTTCCTGTTTGTTTTTCTGCGGGCGCTATACAATTTCCGGCTTTTCGTGTATAATGACGACGGGCAAAAGCCCACGGGAGGAAAGAAAATGAAAACCGAAGAATTTCTGCGCACGGTGACGGCGCTGCCCGGCGTGACGGGCAACGAGCGCGCGGCGGCGGAATACATCGCCGAGGCCTTCCGCCCCTTCGTGGACGAGGTGGAAATCAACGCGCTCAACTGCGTCATCGCCCACAAAAAGGGCGCGGGCCCCAAGGTGCTCATCTGCGCCCATCTGGACGAAATCGGCATGATGGTATCCAAAATCGAAAAGGACGGCTGCCTGCGGCTCAAGAGCGTGGGCGGCGTGGACCCCCGCGTGCTGCCGGGCATGCGCGTACGCGTAATGGCGCGCGGCGGCGAAATGCTGGGCGTTGTCGGCGCGACGCCGCCGCACCTGCTGCGCGAGGCCGACCGCAAAAGCAATTACACCTTCGACAGCCTCTTTGTCGATCTGGGCATGGACGCGGAGCAGGTACGGCAGCGGGTGCAAATCGGCGACAACGTATGCTTTGAGGCGCGCTATGTGGCGCTGAAAAACGGCCGCGTGGCCAGCAAAACGGTGGACGACCGCGGCTGCGTGGCGATCATGCTGCGCGCGGCGGAGCTGCTGACGAAGATGCGGCATCAGGCCGATTTGTACTTTGTGGCCACCTGTCAGGAGGAAATCGGCTCCTACGGCGCGCTGATCACGGGCTTCTCCGTCGCGCCGGATTACGGCGTGGCCTTTGATGTGTGCCATGCCACCACGCCCGGCGCGCCCGCGCTGAGCACGCAGAAGATCGATTCGCTGGTTGCGTCCAAGGGGCCCTTCCTGCATCCCATGCTGGTGAAAAAGCTGGAGGAGGCCGCCAAGGCCAACGGCGTCGCCCTGCAAACGGCGATCGACCCGCGCTATACCTCCACCGACGCGGACGAATTGTCCCTCACCCGCGCGGGCGTTCCGTCCGTGCTGATGTCGCTGCCCATCCGCTATATGCATACCAACGTGGAAACCTTTGATATGCATGCCCTGACGGAGGGCGCGCGCCTGCTGGCGCATTTCCTCGCCGACGTGGACGAGAGTTGGGAGGCAGAGCTATGGAACTGAAAACCCTGTGTGAAATCAACGGCGCTTCCGGCGACGAGCGGCTGGTCAGGAACGCCTTGCTCGAGGCCGCGCGGCCGCTGTGCGACAAGGTGAGCATCGACCGTATGGGCAACGTCATCGCCTTCAAGAAGGGGCGCAGGGGACACCGCCATGTGCTGCTGAGCGCGCATATGGACGAAATCGGCTTCATCATCATGGACGCGAACGACGACGGCCTGCTGCTGTTCCGGCCCGTGGGCGCCATCGACCCGCGCGTGGCGGTGAGCAAATACGTCGTGGTCGGCGAAAAGAAAATCAAGGGCGTGATCGGCGCGCTGGCTATTCACCTGCAATCGGCGGACGACCGCAAGCGCGTCCTCCAGTGGGACGGCCTGTACATCGACATCGGCGCCAAGAGCAAGGACGAAGCGCTTTCCGAATGCCCGCCGGGCACGTTTGCCTATTACGACAACGATTATCAGGAATTCGGCGACGGCTTCGCGGTATCCAAGGCGCTGGACGACCGCGTGGGCTGCTACAACCTGCTGCGCCTGTTGGAGGGCGAATACGACGCGGATATCACCTGCGCTTTCGTGGTGCAGGAGGAGGTCGGCTGCCGCGGCGCGGCGGGCGCGGGCTTTTCCGCCAAGGCGGACGCCGTGATCGTGCTCGAGGGCACGTCGGCGGGCGACATGGGCGATGTGGACAAAACCCGCACCGTGTGCTGCGCCGGCGACGGCGTGGCGATCTCCTTTATGGATCACGCGTCCATCGCGGACGTCGGGCTGTTTCAGGCGCTGTGCGCGCTCGCGGAAAAAAACGGCGTCAGGCATCAGCTCAAGCGCGGCGTCACCGGAAGCAACGACGCCGGCGCCTATCAGCGCAGCGCCGAGGGCAAGCGCACCTGCGTGCTCTCCGTTCCCTGCCGCTATATTCACGGCCCCAGCTCCGTCATGAAGCTGTCGGACATGGAAGACCAATATCTGCTGGCCAAGGCCTTCGTGCTGAACGCCTGATTGAAGGAGGAAAATCAAAATGTTGCTGGATACGCTGAAAAAGGTATTATCCGTTTACGGCCCCTCCGGCCGCGAAGGCGGCGTGGCGGACACGGTGCTCGGCCTGCTGGAAGGCAAATACGATGAAAAGCGCGTCGACGCGCTGGGCAACCTGATCCTGACCAAAAAGGGTCAGCCGGGCGGCAAAACGATCATGTTCTCCGCGCACATGGACCATATCGGCCTGATCGTGACCGACGTGGAGGACGAGGGCTTCCTGCGCGTGACGAACGTGGGCGGCGTTTCGGTGGACATGAGCAATACGCGCCATGTGGTCTTTTCCAACGGCGTGGAGGGCGTGGCCGTCTGCCAGCCCCTCAAGGGCGAAGCCGCCGGCATGCAGCATCTGTTCGTGGATATCGGCGCGGAGGATAAGCAGGATGCGCTCAAAAAGGTTTCCATCGGCGACGTATGCGTGTACGCGCCGGACGTTATCATGCTCGGCGACCATCGCGTGGCCGCGCCCGCCATGGACGACCGCTGCGCCTGCGCGCTGCTGGTGGAATTGATGCGCGCGCTGGACGCGCCCGTCAACACCGTCGTGGCCGTCTTTTCCACGCAGGAGGAGCTCGGCCTGCGCGGCGCCACCGTGGCGGCGTATTCCGTCGCGCCGGATATGGGCGTGGGCATCGACGTGACCGCGTGGGGCGATACGCCGGAGGTCAAGCTTCCGGCAGTCAAGCTGGGCGCGGGCGCGGCAATCAAGTTCATGGATCGCGGCATGGTCGCAACGCCCGCGGTACGCGACGCGCTGCTTGCCGCCGCCGAGCGGGCAGGCGCGCCCTTCCAGCGCGAGGTGCTGCCCTTTGGCAGCACGGACGGCGCGGCCATTCAGCATGCGCGCGGCGGCATTCCCGCCGGCACGCTGTCCATTCCCTGCCGCTATGTCCACTCCGCTTGCGAAACCATCGATATGCGCGACATGGAAAGCGCGCTGGCCATTCTCAAGGAATTCGTCAGGGGCGCCTATTGAAGCCGGAGGAGGAAAACCGAATGAAGCTTGCCGAAGCACTGATGGAACGCGCCGACGTGCAAAAGCGCATCGATCAAATGGCGGCGCGCCTGAGCAACAACGCCAAGGTACAGGAGGACGAAGCGCCCGCCGAGGCGCCCGAGGCGCTGCTTGACGAACTCGCCGCCCTCGTCGCCCGGCAGGAGGCGCTGGTCACGGCGATTAACCTGAAAAACAGCGCGACGACAGTCGAGGGCGAAAGCCTGACGGCGCTGCTGGCGCGGCGCGACGCATGGCAAAGGCATGTGAGCCTCCTGCGACATTTTCTCGACGACGCCTCCTGCCTGACCGACCGCGCCAGCCGCAGTGAAATCAAGATTGTCAGCACGGTAAACGTCGCGGCGCTGCAGGCGGAACTGGACCGGCAAAGCAAACGCCTGCGCATGCTGGACGCCGCCATTCAGGCGGCGAACTGGACGACGGATATCGACGTATAAAGCGACGGTAGCGCGGCGGAGCGGGTGCCATCTCTGCGGCTGAGAATGAGACCGCACGCATGCGCCGCGCGGGGGCGCGGCATCCTTCGTATTGTCATCCCCCGCACAGAGCACACGCGCACATACACAGCGCACCTTCATCACCACGGCGCCGGCCGCCGCGCGAGGGCGGGCAAGGGGAAACGCTCGATACGCCGATTTCCGTGCGCTTCCGGCGCGCGTTTTGAAAGCGATACGGCCGTCTTCGTCGGCCATCGCGCATGAAGACCGAATGCAAACGGCGGCTTGAAGGCGCGCAGGCCCAAGCGCCGGAAACGCGCGTCGGCCCGGAAATTGTATCATAAAAAGCAGAGGGGAAGCGCTCTCAGTACAGCAAGAGCGCTTCCCCTCTGTGTGTCACAAGCTGCATTTTGGCCACGCTTCCTACAGGATGAAGGGTTTCATTCTGCAGGACAAGGCTGCGGAAATGACTTTTCTTCGCGACCGCTTTGAAAAATCTCCCCGCTCGAAAAAGCCGGGCAATACGAATCAACGTGAAGCGCTGCCCGCCCTTCGTTGCATCCCGCAGGATGAAGTATAGCTTTTTTGACAGTCAAGGGGAAGCGCTCCCGCCACGGCCAGCGCGCTTCCCCCGATTCGCTTCGCAAACCCTTCCCTCAGAACAGGGACATCGCCAGCACAACCAGAATAATCAACGGCAGGACATAGGTCATGTACGGACGAATCCAGCCGGGAACCTTCAGGCCGTGACCGGCGTTGACCTCTCGCTCATAATTCTTCCAGCCCCAGCCATAGCGGCGGGTGCAGAACAGCACGTATACCAGACTGCCCACGGGCAACGCGATGTTGGAAACAAGGAAATCCTCAAAATCGCCGAAATTGCGGCCAAGGAAGATCTTCTGGCTGAAAACGCCGCCGTAATTGCTGAAAATGAAGGGCAGCGAGCCAACCATAATCAGCGCGGTATTGATCAGCGCAACCTGCCAGCGCTTGAGCTTCGTGCCCTCCAGCCAGAAGGACATGATGTTCTCAAACACAGCGATCACGGTGGAAATCGCGGCGAAGATCATGAACAGGAAGAACAGCGAACCGATCAGCCGCCCGCCCGCCATGTTATTGAAAATGGAGGAGAGCGTGGTGAACAGGAAGCCCGCGCCGGCCTGATCGGCGCTCACGCCCGTCGCGTCGGGGTTAAAGGTGAAGAAGGCGGGGAAGATGACCAAGCCGCTCATCAGCGCCACAAAGGTGTCCAGCCCGATGATGGTGAAGGTTTCGCCCAGCAGGCTGCGGTCTCTGTCGATATAGCTGCCGAAAATCGCGATGGAGCCGATGCCGAGGCTAAGCGTAAAGAACGCCTGACTCATGGCGGCGGAAACGACCGTGCCCACGCCGTATTCCTTCAGCGGCGCGGCGGAGGGCACCAGATAAAACTTCAGCCCCGCGCCCGCGCCCGGCAGCGTGCAGGAATAAATCGCCAGCGCCAAAACAAGCCCCAGCAAAATCACCATCATGACCTTGGTGATGCGCTCTACGCCCTTTTGCAGCCCCAGCGCACACACGCCAAAGCAGGCGGCAATCACGCCGAAGGTCACGATCAGGTTCAGGCCGGGGTTCGTCACAATTCCGCCAAAGACGTTTCCCAGCGCCTCCGCCGTCGTATACTGCATGATATCGCCGGAAAGATATTTGAAAAAATACACCACAAACCAGCCGGAAATGCAGGTATAGAACATCATCAGCAGGTAATTGCCCGCGACGCCCAGATACTTCATCCAGTGCCACTTCTGGCCCTTCTTCTCCAGTACGTTGAAGGAGGTGGCAATGCTGCGGCGGCTGCCGCGGCCCACCGCCAGCTCCGCCGTCATGACCGGAACGCCCAGCAGCAGCAGAAAGGCCAGATAAAACAGCAGGAAGATACCGCCGCCGTACGCGCCGCACCAGATGGGAAAGCGGTACACGTTTCCCAAGCCGATGGCGCAGCCCGCCGAAATCAGCACAAAGCCCAGTCGCGATGAGAACTTTTCCCGGTTTTCCATGAGGGCAGACCTCGCTTTCGCCATGTTTTCTTCGGTATCATTCGATATTATGAATATTGTATCATAGATTGTTTTGGACGCGCAAGCAATTTTTTTCGCACGTTAATATGTACAAATTGGAGGATCCTTCGGGCGCAAAGGGCGAAACGCACAAAAAAACGGCCGTCCCATGGGCGGTAACGCTGTGCAAGCCGTCGCTTTTGCCCGCATGGCGTAAATCCAAAACAGGCGCTCCCTGCTTGGGCGCGCCTGTTCTTTTTATGTTTTTTACGGCTTTCCCACGCCTTATGTCCTTTTCACAGCTTGCCCGCGCCCATGATTATATGGCCTGCTCTACATCCATTTCAGCCAGAAACGCGCGCAGGCGGCGCATGGCCTCGATGATGCGCGCGTCGGAAACGGCATAGGAAACGCGGCAGTAGCCCGGCGCGCCGAAGGGGTCGCCCGGCACAACGGCGATTTGCGCGTATTCCAGCAGCAGCGCCGCCACGTCCTCGCTGCTTTCGATCACACGGCCGTCGTATTCGCGCCCCAGCAGGGAACGCACGTCCAGCATGATATAAAACGCGCCCTTAGGTTCAAAGCAGGATACGCCGGGCAGCGCGCGTACAAGGGAAACGATCAGATCGCGCCGCCGCGCAAAGGCCGCCGCCATATCGCGCACGCACTGCTGATCGCCCTGCAGGGCGGCAAGGCCGGCCGCCTGCGCGATGGAGTTGGGGTTGCCCGTCGCATGGCTTTGATACGCGCCCATCGCGGCGATGAGCGCCTTGGGCCCTGCGGCGTAGCCCAGCCGCCAGCCCGTCATGGCGAAGGACTTGCTGAAGCCGTTGACCAGCACCGTGCGCGCATAAATCGCGGGGGAAAGCGAAGCGATGCTCGCGGCCTCCGCGCCGTCGTAGACGAGCTGGTCGTAAATTTCATCGCTGATGATATAAAAATCCTTTTCAACCGCCAGTTGACCCACGGCCAGCAGCTGCTCCCGCGTCCAGACGGCGCCGGTCGGGTTGCTGGGCGAATTGACAATGATGGCCTTGGTGCGCTCGGTCACGGCGGCGCGCAGCTTCTCAATGCCCGGCACGAAGCCCTCGCTCTCGTCGGCGTAAACCCACACGGCCTTGCCGCCCGCCATCGCGATCATTTCAGGGTAGCTTACCCAGCAGGGCGCGGGCAGAATCACCTCGTCGCCCGGGTCGAGCATGGCGAACAACGCGTTCACCAGCGCCTGCTTCGCGCCTGTGCAGATCAGCACCTGATTGGCCGCGTAGCTTACGCCCTTCTCGCGGGCGATATAATCGGCCGTCGCCTGCCGCAGCGCGGGCATGCCGCTCGCCGCGGTATAGCGGGTAAAGCCCTCGTCGATCGCCTGATGCGCGGCGCGGCAGATATGCTCCGGCGTGGGAAAATCCGGTTCGCCCGCGCCAAGGCTGATGACGTCCTTGCCCTGCGCACGCATTTCGTTTGCCATTGCGTTTATCTTCAAGGTAGCGGAGGGCGCAATGCCCCGGCACATTTTTGAAATCGTCAGGCTCATGGGTCGGTTCCTCCTTCGGCACGGCCGGTGATTGGAATTTTCTAAGAACTATTTCTGCATAATCTCATTTTTTCCTGCCTGATTCTCAAAAGTTTTCGAAAAAAATGAATTTTTGTTCTTTCAAAGTTGCAAATTCGTTGATCGTGCAGCATCCGCCGGCCCAAATGCCGCCGGCGCGCCTTGACAACGGAGCTGCAGCGTGATACGATGCATAAAAGTTTCCGAAAAAGGAGAGCTTTTCATGTATTTTACTCCGCGCCCGTTCATACTGAAAACAGGCGAAGCCTGCCTGCTGCGCCCGCCGCGGGAGGAGGACGCCGAAGCGCTCATCCTGTTTTTGCGCACAATTTCCGGCGAAACGCCGTATCTTCTGCGTGAGCCCGAGGACTGCGACGACGACCCGGAGCAGGAGCGCGCGTACCTGCGCGCCGTACTGGCGGCGGAGGATCGCGTCATGCTGCTGTGTGAAATGGACGGCCAAATCGTCGCCAACGCGCAGGTGTCCTACCGTAAAAAGCGGCGCAAGGTGTCCCACCGGGGCGAGATCGGCATTTCCGTGCTGCGCGCCCACTGGGGCAAGGGGCTTGGCACGCTGCTCATGCAGGAGGCGGAGGCTTGGGCGCGAGGGGCGGGGCTTCGCCAGCTGGAGCTGGATTTTGTCGAGGGCAACAGCCGCGCGCGGGCGCTGTATGAGAAGACGGGCTTTCGCATCACAGGCTGCGTTCCCGACGCGTTCCGTCTGCCCGACGGCAGCCTCCGTCACGAATATCATATGATGAAGCTGCTCTGACCGTGCGCAGCGCGGCGGCGCTTTAGGAAAGGAAGTATGCCCCATGAATCAGGAACAGCAACCCGCCATGACCCTCGGCATGTGGCTGATGCGCGTTGTTCACGGCGCGCTCATCGGCGTTGGCGCAATCCTGCCGGGCGTGAGCGGCGGCGTAATGTGCGTGCTCTTTGGCATTTATCAGCCGATGATGGCCCTTCTGTCGCACCCCGTTCAGGCGTTTCGGCGCTATTACAAGCTGTTTATTCCCGTTCTGCTGGGCTGGGCAATCGGCTTTGTGGCGCTGGCGAAGGTGGTGGAATGGGCGTTCGGCGCGGATTCCGCCGTGGCAACCTGCCTGTTTTTCGGGCTGATTTTGGGAACGCTGCCCTCCCTCTGGCGGGAGGCCGGCGCGCACGGGCGCGACAAAAAATGCGCCGCCGCCTTCTGCGTCGCCTTCATTGCGCTGTTTGCGCTGCTGCTTTCCTTCCGCATTTTTCCCGGCCTGTCCATTCTGCCCACCGGCGTCGCGCCGCGCGAGGTAAGCCCATGGTGGTTCTTCTTCTGCGGCGCGGTATGGGGGCTGAGCCTTGTGCTGCCCGGGCTGTCCTCCTCCTCGATCCTGATCTTTATGGGGCTGTATCAGCCCATGACGGCGGGCATCGGCTCGCTGGCGACCTACGTAAAGGAAGCGGCGCTGTTCCTGTTGGGGCGCGCGGAGGCCTTCCCGCCGCTGTCAACCGTGCATTTGGGCTGCGTGCTGCCGCTGCTTGGCGGCATCCTGCTCACGGCGCTGCTGACCGCGCGGTTCGTCAACCGCCTGTTGAAAACGAAGTATGCCGTTATGTATCATATTATTCTGGGCGTTGTTTGCGCCTCCACGCTGCTGATCCTGCCCACGCAGTTTACCGGCGCGGCGCAGGTTATCCTCTGCGTCGTGTGCGCGCTGATCGGCTTTGCCGCCGCCATGCTTTTGGATCGCTTCGGCGACCGCATCAAGCAAAAAAACGGCCTGTAACGCTTCCGGCCGCCGCCTCATTTTCAGAAAACATTTCCGAAAGGACTGTAAATTGCAATGCATAAAAGCGCTGTGCGCCGCAGGCTGACTGCCCGTGGCGCACAGCGCTTATTGGATTGTTTTTTCTTCATGGCCGCTTTCCGGGCGGCAACCGCTCGTTGGCGCATCCTGTTTTTCAGCGAAACGAAAGGCCTTGCGGAGCGGATGCTCGGTTCGGATAAGCATGCGCGGCAGAGCGCGTCAGAAGCTGCCGGCGCTCAGGTTCACCCAGATTGCCGGGCGGACGCAGGCGCGGTTATAGGTAACGGCGTCAAAGTCGAGCGTGCCGTCATGGTACACGCCGGCCGCCCTGCTTTGATAAGCATATCCCGGAGAACGCAGCCACCAGAAGCCCGCGTGCGCGCCGTCCTCGGTTGTACAATCCTCCGCCGCATACGCGCCGCGCGTCAAGGCATAGTCCGTCGGCGCCGCGCGCGACGACGCATTACCGTCGGAATAGGTTAGGCCGAAATAGCGGTTCGCCTCCGCATAGCTGAGCAGGAATACCCGATCGATCGTGTTCTGCCCGCCGCTCGTAAGCCACCCGGCGCAGCCCTGCGCCGCGCCGTTATCCACGAAGGCCGACAGAACTCCCTGCCGCTCCTCGAAGGTAAACGCGCTGTAGAAGAATTCGTCGTTCAGCCACGTCCGCAGGCTGCACTTTGACCATGCCGTGGCCTCGAGACGGTCGTGATACGGCATACAATCCAGCCCATAGCGACTCAGCAGCAGCACGTCGTCTCCGTCGCGGTCAAGCACCAGCCATTCAATGGGCGTTTTATCCGTTCCCAACGCCGTCTGCGGATATGCGCCGAACCACACATGATCGCCCACAGCCACCGGCACAGGCGTAGCGGTCGGAACGAGCGTAGGCTCGGCGGTCGGCACCGGCGACGGCGTAGCCGTCGGAACAGGCGTAGGCGTGGCGGTCGGAATCGGCGTAGGCGTGGCAGTCGGAACCGGCGTAGGCGTGGCGGTCGGAATCGGCGTAGGCGTGGCAGTCGGAACCGGCGACGGCGCAGCGGTCGGAACCGGCGACGACGCAGCGGTCGGAACCGGCGACGGCGCAGCGATCGGAACGAGCGACGGCGCAGCGGTCGGAACGGGCGACGTCGCAGCGGTCGGCATGGGCGACGGCGCAGCGGTCGGAACAGGCGACGGCGCAGCGCTCGGAACGGGCGACGGCGCAGCGCTCGGAACAGGCGACGGCGTGGCGGTCGGAACCGGCGTAGGCGTGGCGGTCGGAATCGGCGTAGGCGTGGCAGTCGGAACCGGCGTAGCAGTCGGCCTTGGTGTAGGCGTGGCAGTCGGCCTTTGCGTGAGCGTTTCCATCGCAAGCTCCGTATCCACCCAAATCGCCGGGCGGACGCAGAAGCAGTCATTGCCCACGGGAATCCCCCAGAGCGAGCCATCTATCCACACCAGCGCAGCTTCCTCCGTCGTGTAGCCGGGCGAACGCAGCCACCAGCCGCTCGCATATTCGCCCGCTGCGGTCAGGCAGGCTGTATTGAATCCCACGTCCCGCTGTTTGGCAAAATCCGTCGGAGCCGCGCGCGCCGCCAGATTTTCCGTGTTTTCATACGTCACGCCCAGATAGCGGTTCGCCTCCGCGTAGCTGAGCAGGAACACCTCGTCGTATGTGGCGGCCGCGTCGACGCCGTCCCAGCCGCTGTCGCCCTGCTGCTTGGAATTATCCACACGCGTCACGTTGATTGCCCGCCACTCGTTGGGCGTAAACGCAGTTTCCAGAAACGCGCTGTTCAGCCATTTCCGCAGCGTACATGTCTCCCATGTGACGCTCGCATCCGTCTCATGATACGGCTGCGTGTCCAGCCCATAGCGGCTCAGCAGCAGCACGCTGCTGCCGATTCGGTCGAGCACCAGCTATTCAATGGGCGTTTTATCCGTTCCCGACGCCGTCTGCGGATACGCGCCGAAGGTCACATAATCCCCGACGGAAAGCCAAGCGCTCTTTTTTTCTCCGCATCGGCGCGCGGCAACACCGCCATGCAAACGCACAGCGCCGCCAATACCGTCATCCACTTTCGACCCTTCACACGCGTTCCCTCCAGTGTCACCGCTTCGACATGCGTCGATAATATCATTATATTCCTTTCTTGCGGCGCTGTAAAGCCGCTATATGGCAATTAGTATTCATTTACACGTACACGCAAATTGCGGTCTTTCCGGTTTTATGACGCAGTGCACCCAAAGCGCCGCCTTCCGCCAGCGTCCTAGACCGTCCGAAAAGTCACGTCAGCCCTGCGGGATACCATGGAACTGACGAAAAGATTTTCGACAGCCTCAAGCGCTAAAAGAGAGGCTACTGTATATCATAAAACGACGTGTTTTACACGTAAAAAGTCCCGTGCTTAAAAATAAAGCACGGAACCTTAGTTGGCGCCTCAAGAAGGACTCGAACCTACAACCCTTCGGTTAACAGCCGAATGCTCTGCCATTGAGCTATTGAGGCAATGCGGATACGGAGTTATTCACTCCGTATCCATGGAATCCGGCGGCGACCTACTCTCCCGGGCCGTGACCAGCCAAGTACCATCGGCGCTGAAGGGCTTAACTTCTG
>CAKTXZ010000028.1 GCA_934632155.1 uncultured Clostridia bacterium
ACGAACACATCGAACAGTGGAGAAACCGACCACTTGAGGGCGGAAAGTATCCCTATGTGTATGTGGATGGCATTTATGGAAGACACTCTAAAGACAGCCTAAAGACACTGCAAAGACACCCTAAAGACACCTTGAGGCCACCCGGCATCAGTGATAAAATGTATCATGTAAAAGTGGATCGAGAGCACCGGCAAAACGCTGGTGCTTTTCTTTATCCCCTTGGCAAAAAACTCCAACTGTTTCCCCTATAAGCTCTGCGTCTGAATGCCGCAGGGCTATTTTTGTGCCTGCCAACCTTCATTCAGGATGATGCGAAGACTTCCGCATGCAATCCCGCATGGTCACATCTGCTGCAAAATTTGATTTTGCCGGTGTCAAATTGCTCGGATTTTTACATTAAAGAGTGTAGGGCAATTTACAGCACGAGCTTCATGCTGGCAATTTTTTTGCTCAGGTGTTTCCAAAATCGCTGATTTTCGCCATGTAGATATGGAGGGCAAATGAAAGGAGCGCTTCCCATATGAAGACAGTACCCTCTGAAGACGATGTTGAACGCTGCGTATCAAAAAATTTTCAAAAAGTGTTTCCACTTTGCCTCGATTTTTACATAGGAGGGCAGCGGGCAATATGGACCCGCTGACAGGAGGTGGTGCTGGCAGAATTCACATGGATGATCGATGACTATGTGCTGTCCCGGATGTTCGGCCCCAACGCGAAGGACGGAAGCGTCGGAAAGATTTCTGAAAACCCTTTCGCCCGTGCCGACCTGGAACACATTCACCTGATGATCGACGACGATATGCGGCTGGAAGCGCTGAAGCAGACGAATTACATCAAAGCGATTGTCACAGCGAAGGGGAAGATGGATTTGGAGCGTAAGGGCAAGCAGAGCTATCAGGGCTTCATGTACGCCCGCATCCTGGCCTTCTCCAACGGCGATCTGGTTTCCCTCTATGACCGCAGCGATGGCTTCTTCCGTCGGCAGCTGATCCTGACAACAAAGCGAAAGCCGCCGGATAGAATCGATGATCCCAACCTTTCGGAAAAGCTCTGTGAAGAAATGGAGGGCATCTTTCTCTGGGCGATGGCGGGATTGCTGCGGCTGGTGAAGAACAACTTCCAATTCACAGAGAGCAGTCGGGCCAAGCTGAACCGGGAGATGGTGAAGAAGGACGCCAACAACATCGAGCTGTTCCTGGAATCGAAGGGATACATTGTCCGCGATCCGGAACGCTCCATCAGCTCCAAGGATCTGTATGCCGTGTACTGTACCTGGTGCGATGAGAATGCCTATCCGCCCATGAAGCGAAAGACGTTTGTGGAATACCTGAGCGCCAACGAGGAGAAGCTCGGCATTCGATACACCACCCATCTCACCAACAGCGCAGGACGCGAGGTGAGAGGCTTCAGGGGGATCGGCTCCATCATCAGCCCGTCGGGTTACATGCAAGGCGGATGGCAGAAGGTCGATCCTGATGACAACCCGTTCAAAGACGCATAAAGCAACTTTTGCCCCAAACAAAGCGTCCATGCGTCCAGACGCCAGGGGAGAAAGACCAACCCTGAGCCTCGATCACCGGACGCATGGACGCATCAAAACGGGGAAAAAAGCGCTTCTATGCATTACGAGTTTTCACAGAAATCAAACAAGTTTTGTTACCGATTGAAACGCTTTAGGAAAGAAAAAGTCCTTATTTTTCAAGGGGGTTCCGGGCGCGAAAAAGGGCGATTTTGAAGGCGGACGATAAATATATCGTCTCCCTCAAAAATGGGGTTCTAACCGGTAACAAAACGGCAGGAGCAGACAAAAGAAGAAAGTTTACAACTTTTTATCACTTTAAAGTGCGAAAGGATATTGACGATATGAATATGAGATTCTATACTAATGAACAGGTACATCAGATCGTGGATCAGCTGCTTCTGCAATTCGATGAGGCTGCTCCCGGTCCAGAGCCTGCGCACCTTAACAACGATATACCGCAACAATCTTCGCCTGAAAACAAAGTCACGCTGACAGTCTCCGAGGCCGCCGAGCTGATCGGGATCAGCAAACCCTCCATGTACGAAGTTGTCCGCGCCGGGAAGGTACGGTCCGTGAAGGTGGGGAAAAAGATCCTGATATCGCGGCAGTCCCTGATGGACTGGATTCAGGAGTAAACGCGAAGCGTTTATGACGCGGAATGCGTCTACTCTGAGAAAACCGGATAGCATACGCCCTCGTAAGGCGTATGCGTGCAATTCAGAAAGGAGAAAACTATGGCGCTGAAGCGTGCTAACGGCGAAGGAAATCTGAGAAAAAGAAGCAATGGCACCTGGGAGGCCCGGGTCACCCTGGGCACCGATCCCAAGACGGGCAAGCTGATCAGCAAGAGCGTCTACGCCCGCACTCAGAAGGAGTGCCGGGAGAAGATGAAAGCGCTGCTGGGCATCGACGGAGGGCGGGCGGCTACCCCACCTGCCGCTCCCAAGGAGCCACCCAAGCCCCGGCCGGAGGATGTCATCACCGTGGGGCAATGGCTGGACACCTGGCTGAAGGAGTACCTGGCAGATGTAAAGCCCAATACGGCGCTCCAGTACGAATCCGTGGTGCGGCTGCATCTGAAGCCTGCCTTCGGAGACGTACTGCTCAAGGATCTGCGGACACCCATGATCCAGAAATTCTACAACAAGATGCGGGACGATGGAGTGAGCCCCAAGTACATCAAGAACATCCACGGCATCCTGCACCGGGCGCTGGACATGGCCATGCGGGTGGAGTATCTGACGAAGAACCCGTCCACCTACAGCATCCGTCCCAAGGTGGTGGAGAAGCCGGTGGTGCCCCTGGACGCACCGGAACAGAAAAAGCTGTTCGAAGCGCTGAAAGGCAACCCCTTCGAGACGCTGTTTCTGACGGCCACCTTCACCGGGATGCGGATCGGCGAGCTGATCGGCCTGACCTGGGACTGCGTGGACTTCGAGAACGAAGTGATTTATGTGGAAAAGCAGCTGGTGCAGACCCGCAAGAAGGGACAGAAGTATCGCTTCGGCACCCTCAAAAACGGCAAGACCCGCGTCATTGCTCCCGCTCCCTACATCATGCAGGTGCTCAAAAAGCACAAAATCGCCCAGGCGGAGCAGCGGCTCCTGATGGGCGACCTTTGGAATCCGGGGGAGTTTCCCAATCTGGTTTTTACCCACAAAGACGGCAGTCATTACTCGCAGCCTACCATCTGGAAGGAATTCCAGGACATTCTGGCGGCTGCAGGCCTGGAGCACCATCGGGTGCACGATCTGCGCCACACCTTCGCGGTGAACAGCCTTCGGGCAGGGGACGACATCAAGACCCTGCAGGAAAACATGGGGCACTATTCCGCGGCATTCACCTTGGATCGGTACGGGCATGTGACGGAAACGATGCGTCGGGAATCATCAAACAGAATGCAGACCTTCATCGAGAAAATGGCATGATTGGGTATCGTTTGGGTACGGTTTGGGTATTTCCAAACATACAAAAATCGGAACCCTTGATTTCTCAAGGGTTCCGTGGTGCGGGAAACAGGACTTGAACCTGCAAGTTCGTTCGAACACATGAACCTGAATCATGCGCGTCTGCCAATTCCGCCATTCCCGCGAAAGATGCATTCTTAGAAGAATGCGATGGTGGGCAGGGGTGGATTCGAACCACCGAAGTCTGTGACGGCAGATTTACAGTCTGCTCCCTTTGGCCACTCGGGAACCTACCCATGAATTTGAATTGTCAAAAATACGCTTCCCATCAGGGAAATGGAGCTGGTGAAGGGACTTGAACCCGCAACCTGCTGATTACAAATCAGCTGCTCTGCCAATTGAGCTACACCAGCATTCTGCCCAATCGCAGTGGGAAAATGGCGACCCGGAAGGGGCTCGAACCCTCGACCTCCAGCGTGACAGGCTGGCATTCTAAACCGACTGAACTACCGGGCCGTATGATGGTGGGCCTTCAGGGACTTGAACCCCGGACCAACCGGTTATGAGCCGGCCGCTCTGACCAACTGAGCTAAAGGCCCAAGGAATCGAAAGACCCTTGCTGGATTGGAGGGAAATGGTGACCCCGCCGGGACTCGAACCCGGGTTACCGCCGTGAAAGGGCGGTGTCTTAGGCCGCTTGACCACGGGGCCACATTCGGAACTTCGGTGCTGTTGGAATGGTCGGGGTGAAGGGATTTGAACCCCCGGCCCCATGCTCCCAAAGCACGTGCGCTACCAGACTGCGCTACACCCCGAAGACTGGCGGTCGCTACGTCAAACAAGCGACGATATGTATTCTACACATACAGGGGACTTTTGTCAAGGGGGTTTCAATATTTTTTTTCAAATTTTTTATGTCTGGGCATGTAAGCGGATTTTTTACATCAAGCTATACGGCATTAATAATGTAAAAATACGCACATCACCGCAGCGCAGCGTCCGTTTTTTCCGCAATCGGTTGATCGTGCGCCCTGCTTTCCCATCGATAGGATTGCGTCGCCCAGTCCGCGCCCAGATTGAAATACCGCAAGCGCGCCTTCCCGCTCCCATCCGCCTGCACCGCGCGATCCCAGCAGCAATCCACGAAATACCACGCGCCCGACAGGCAGATGCGATTCCACTGATGCGGCACAGCGCGGCCGTCCGTAATGCCGAAGCCGAACTGATACTCCGCCTGCAGTCCGGCCAGCGTCGCAGTCAGATAAAACGCGTCGGCATAGCCGTCGCAGTCTGCCTGTCCGTCCAGCAGCGCGCCGATTGCCGTATCGCCGCGGCCGATTCGTCCGGGCGCATGCTGCGGCGCGTACGCGATATCGCTCGCCAGACGCTCATGCAGCGCGCGTTCCGTTTCAAGCGGCGTATCGCGCAGCGCCTCCCGCGCCACCCTCCGTGCGGCGGCAAGCGCGGCTGATTCGTCCGCAGAAAGTGTTTCCTCCCTTTCCATGGCTACGGCGCGGGCGATGCGCATGCCGGGATAATAGCGAATACGGCTCAGCAGCAGCGACGCGCTGGGCGCATGGCAAAGCAGCTGATAATCCGCAACGCCGCTGCCGCCCAGCATGGCGTAGAGCAGCGTGGCGTCGTCCGCCATCAACTCCTGATAGACCGCTTCCTCGCACGGAAGGTAAAGCTTTTCCGCCTGCTCCGCCACGCACGCGCGCAATCGTTCCCGCACGGCCGCCAGATCCGCGCAAGGCTCTGCGCTTTCCGACGCCGCCGACAGACAGAGGCCTGCGCCTAAAAGCATGCAAACCAGCCACTTCATCACGCGCTTTCGCATATCTCTCTCCCCCTTGCTTTTTCAGCATAGCATATTCCCCGCAATTGCGCAAGCCGCGCGCCCGCAAGCGCCAAAAAAGCGGCGAAAACATGCGTAATCGCTTGACAAATTCAGCCAAAGCGGGGATAATAGGGCGGTATTCTGCAAGGAAGGTGTGAAAGCATATGGCGCAGCTGACAATGGACAAACTGACGGCTCTTTGCAAGAACCGCGGCTTTATTTTCCCCGGAAGCGAGATCTATGGCGGTCTGGCCAATTCGTGGGACTTCGGCCCGCTGGGCGTTGAATTCAAAAACAACGTCAAAAAGGCGTGGTGGAAGAAATTCGTTCAGGAAAGCAAATACAATACCGGGCTGGACAGCGGCATTCTGATGAACCGCGAGGTGTGGGTGGCCTCCGGCCATGTCGGCGGCTTTAACGACCCGCTGATGGACTGCAAGGCGTGCAAAGCGCGCTTCCGCGCCGATAAGCTGATCGAGGATTTTACCCACGGCGCGGAAACGGGCGACGGCTGGACGAATCAGGAGCTGGAAAAGTACATTGCCGAGCACGATATCGTCTGCCCCGTCTGCGGCAAAAAGGATTTTACCGGCATTCGTCAGTTCAACCTGATGTTCAAGACCTTCGCGGGCGTGACCGAAAACGCCGCGAACGAGATTTATCTGCGTCCTGAAACGGCGCAGGGCATTTTCGTGAATTTCAATAACGTGATGCGCACCACGCGCAAAAAGCTGCCCGCCGGCATCGCGCAGATCGGCAAATCCTTCCGCAACGAGATTACGCCGGGCAATTTCATTTTCCGCGTGCGCGAATTTGAGCAGATGGAGCTGGAATTCTTCTGCAAGCCGGGCGAGGATCTGGAATGGTTCCAGTACTGGCGCGCCTTCTGCCGCGACTGGCTGCTGGCGCTGGGCATCAAGGAAGAATCGCTTCGCCTGCGCGACCACGAGCCTGAAAAGCTGGCCTTCTATTCCAAGGCGACCACGGATTTCGAGTTCCTCTTCCCCTTCGGCTGGGGCGAGCTTTGGGGCGTGGCGGATCGTACCGATTACGATCTGTCCCGTCACAGCGAACACAGCGGCAAGGCGCTGGACTATCTGGATCCCGTGACCAACGAGCGTTTCACGCCCTACTGCATCGAGCCCAGCCTCGGCGTGGAGCGCGCCGTGCTGGCTTTCCTGTGCAACGCCTACGAGGAGCAGGCGCTCGAGGGCGGCGACGCACGCACCGTGCTGCATCTGCACCCCGCGCTGGCGCCCTTCAAGGCGGCCGTGCTGCCCCTGCAAAAGAACAAGCTGGGCGCGCTGGCAGGCGAAATCTACGAAAAGCTGGCCAAGCACTTCATGATCGACTACGACGAAACCGGCTCCATCGGCAAGCGGTATCGCCGGCAGGATGAAATCGGCACGCCGGTTTGCATTACCGTCGATTTTGAAACCGAGGAAGCAGGAACCGTCACCGTGCGCGATCGTGACACCATGGAGCAAAAGCGCGTCGCAATCGCCGATCTGAAGCAGTATCTGGAGGATATGCAGCAGTTCTGAGCAGCGGTGGGATATAGATAAAGCCTGCGGGCAAGGCTCGCCTATGGGCTCAAAATTTTCCGCGCCTCGGGAGGTTACAAAGAAAGCAATGCGTCTTACCGGCGCCGGCTGTCAAAAAAACGCAGTCGCGCCTGCGGGATGCAATGAAGGGCAACCAGCCCTTCATTTTATTTCCCGGCCATTATGATTGAAGGCCGGCGCGCATACACTTCCCGGAGGGGAGCGTGTGAGCATGCGAAGAATCTCGGCGCTGTTTTTCCTGGCGATACTGGCGGGCGCGCTGGCGCTTTACGGGCGTGCCGCCGCGCCGCGCACGGCTTCGGCGCATCCGACAGGGCTGGTTGTATGGATCGAGCTGGACCGCAAGCGGCTGACCGTCTACGAAAACGGTGCGGAGATTGCCGTCTTTCCCATTGCCAGCGGCAGGCGCGACACGCCCTCGCCCGTTGGCGTGTTCCGGGTTACGCAGCGCTTTGCCACGCAGTATTCGGGCTTCGGGACGCGCTTTCTGGGGCTGAACGTGCCGTTTGGGCAATACGGCGTTCACGGCACGAACGCGCCCTCCTCCATCGGTCAAAGCGCGTCGCACGGCTGCATTCGCCTGCGTGCGCAGGATGCAGAGCGCCTGTACGGCATGGTTCCTTACGGCGCGCGCGTGGTCGTCGAGGGCGGCGCGTACGGCGCGCTCAGCGAGGGTCTGCGCCCGCTTCGCGACGGCGACCGCGGCAGCGACGTAATGCTGCTGCAGCGGCGGCTGAACGCGCTGGGCTATCTGCGCGGCGGCGCGGACGGCGTATACGGCGCGGCAACGCGCGCAGCCGTCCTGCACGCAAACCATGCGCTGCTGCGCATTACCAGCGACGTGGCCGGCGAAGCGCTGCAGGGCCGGCTTGGCATGCTGCGCTTTGAATAGCCCCGAAGGCCCCAAAGCACGCCGCGAAGGAAGGGCCGTCCGGCTGCCCGCGGCGTTTTCTTTTCGTGCTTTCAGTTGACAAACAAGGGCGGAAAACGTACAATGTAGGAGGTAACCTAGGCTGATTTTTCAAGGAGTCGCCATGAAAGATTTTCCCCTCATCCGTTCCCAACGCGCGGCAATCATCGGCACGCTGCTCATCGCCGCGCCCATGCTGCTGCTTTCGCTTTCGCCGCTGACGGGCGTTTATGCCGCGCTGCTTTCGCTTTTCCTGCTGCCCACGGCGCTGTGCCTGCTGGGGCTGACGGGCGGGCTGATTCCCATGCTGGTCTCCGCGCTGCTTTCGCTCTGCGGGCTGTATCGCTTCGCCGGGCAGGCGGGCGCGCTGCTGGGCGCGGTATATCTGCTGCCCGTCATGGCGGTTTTTCTGTTCGTCGTCGCGCGCCGCGTCCTCTTCTGGCATGCCTGCGCCGGCATGATCGGCGCGCATGTCGCGGCGCTTGCAGCCGCTTATCTGATTTTGCAATCCCTCGCCGGGGGCGATCTGTATACCGCCGCAGGCGCTTGGGCCGCCGCTGCCGTCGAAAAATGGGCGATGTGCGATCAGCTGCTTTTTCAGCTTTACGATATGGGCGCCATCACGCTGCCGGAGACCTTGCGGGACAGCATGCTCTCGCCGATGCTGGGCGGCTACACGCTTTCGGCCGCCGCACGGGCGGATCTGCTGCTTTCCGTGCGCTCGCTGGTTTCCTCCTCGCTCGCGTCGCTGACGCCCTCGCTCATCATCCGGCAGAGTATTCTGGGCGGCGTGGGCTGTCTGCTGCTGCCGCTTCGCTTCGGCGCAATCGCGGCGCAGCGCCGCGCCTTCCGCAGCGAGGAGCCCGCCGACGCCGAGCGCCAGCTACAGAGCAAGCCGGATTTTCCCGATCTGAACATGCCGCCGCTGAGCATGTGGTTCGTGCCGCGCGGGTACGGCTGGCAGCTTGGGCTGATGCTGGTCGCCGGTTATGTGCTGGGCGGCAGCGCGGCGTCCGGCGCGGCCATCGCGGGGCGCATCCTCTACGCGGCGGCCAACGCCGTGTTTACCATTCAAGGCCTTGCGGTCATCAATTTCATGCAAAAGGCCCGTGGCGTCAAGCTGGCGCGCCGCGTGATCGTGCCCGCGCTGCTGCTGCTATTCTCCATTCTCCCCTTTCTGGGTATTTTCGATCAGGTCGCCAACATTCGCGGGCTGCGCAAGCCTAAAGAACCAAAGGAGGATTCATAGCATGAAGGTCATTTTACTCGCGGACGTCAAGGGCACGGGCAAAAAAGAGGAAATCGTAAGCGTCAGCGACGGCTACGCCCGGAATTTTCTTTTCCCCAAAAAGCTGGCGGTAGAGGCTACGCCCGGCGCGTCCAAGGAAATCGAGCGCAAAAAGGCGGCGGCGCATCAGCGCGAAATGGAACGCCGCGCAGAAGCCGAAAAGAAGGCCGCCTCCCTGCGCGGCAAGGTGATTACCGTGACGGCCAAGTGCGGCGCGCAGGGCAGGCTCTACGGCTCCATCACGGGGCAGGAAATCGCCGACGCGCTCAACGCCCAGCATCAGGTCAGCGTGGACAAGCGCAAGATCGATCTGGCCGAGCCGATCCGCGCCGTGGGCGAAACCGATGTGGTGGTCAAGCTCTATCCCGAAATCAGCGCCAAGATGACCGTACGCGTCGTGGGCGGCGATAAATAATGGACGCGTCCAACACCGCCTTCACGGCTGTTCCCCCGCACAGCACCGAAGCCGAGCGCTCGGTGCTTGGCGCGATGCTTCAGGACGGCGGCGCCGTCTCCGCGGCGACGGAAGCCCTGACCGCGGAGGATTTTTATGTCCCCGCGCATAAGGAGATTTTCGCTGCGGCGCGGTCGCTGGCCGCGGCGAACATGGCGGTCGACCTGGTCACGATGGACGCGGAGCTTTCCCGCCGCGGCACGCTGCCGGGCGTCGGCGGAATCGAATACCTGATCGAGCTGACGCAATTTGTGCCCACCACCGCCAACACGCGCTATTACGTGCGCATTGTATCCGAAAAATCCACGCTGCGGAGGCTGATTCAGGCTGCCGGGCAAATATCGCAGGCCAGCTACGCGCAGGAGCAGGATCTGCCCGAGGTGCTGGCGCTGTCCGAAAAGCTGATTTTCGATATCGTGATGCGGCGCTCCGGCGGCGAAGAGCTGCGCCACATCCGCGACGTGCTGACCAGCACCTATGAGCAAATGGAGGAATACGCGCGGCTCAAGGGCGGCGTTTCAGGCGTGCCGACCGGCTTTGTCGGGCTGGACAGCCTGCTTACCGGCCTGCACGGCGGCGAGCTGGTGCTCGTAGGCGCACGTCCCTCCATGGGCAAAACCTCCTTCGCCATCAACATCGCCACACAGGCTGCACGCAAGGGCGCGAAGGTCGCCATTTTCAGTCTGGAAATGCCGCGCGAGCAAATCGCCATGCGTATGCTTTGCGGCGACGCGCGGGTCAACATGCAGTCGGTTCGCAAGGGCATGCTGCGCGATGAGGACTGGATGAAGCTTGCCCGCACGCTGGCCCCCATGGCCGCCAGCGAGGTTTACATCGACGATACCTCCGGCCTGACGCCGGGGCAGTTGCGTTCCCGCTGCCGCCGCCTGATGATGGACAAGGGGCTGAACATGATTGTGCTGGACTACCTGCAGCTGATGGGATCGGACAAAAAGGCCGAAAGCCGTCAGGTTGAGGTCAGCGACATATCGCGCAGTCTAAAGGCCATCGCGCAGGAGCTGAAGGTGCCGCTGGTAGCCTGCGCGCAGCTTTCGCGCGCCAATGAAAAGCGCGGCAGCGGCGGCTTCCGGCCCATGCTGAGCGATCTGCGCGATTCCGGCTCCATCGAGCAGGATGCGGACGTGGTCATGTTCCTGCATCGCGAAGCCTATTATAACCGCGACGCGGAAAACCCGGATAACATTGCCGAGGTCATCGTCGCCAAGCAGCGCAACGGCCCGCTGGGCACGGTCAAGCTGGCGTGGATCGGCGAATACACGCTGTTTGACAATCTGGCCAATGAAAACGCCTGATCGGAGGCTTTGATCATGACGGAAAAAACCCCGCTGCTCTCCCTGCGGGGCATTGTAAAGCGCTTTGACGGCGCGCAGGTGCTTCGGCATATCGATCTGGATCTTTACCCCGGTGAATTTTTAACGCTGCTGGGGCCGTCCGGCTGTGGAAAAACCACCACGCTGCGTATCATCGCCGGGCTGCTCGCCCCGGACGGCGGAACGGTTACGCTCGGCGGCGAGGATATTACCGCCCTGCCGCCCGAAAAGCGCGCGGTCAACACCGTGTTTCAGAATCTGGCGCTGTTTCCGCACATGAATGTGGAAAGGAACATCGGCTACGGCCTGCGTATGCGCGGTGAAAAGAAGGATGCAATCGCCGCGCGCGTGCGTGAAATGCTGGCGCTGGTGCAGCTGTCCGGCGTGGAAAAGCGCATGCCGTCCCAGCTTTCAGGCGGCCAGCGGCAGCGTGTAGCGCTGGCGCGCGCACTGGCGGTTCGGCCAAAGGTGCTGCTGCTGGATGAGCCGCTCAGCGCGCTGGATTCGCAGCTGCGGCGGCACATGCAGGAAGAATTAAAGCAGCTGCAGCGCGATTCGGGCGTTACCTTCCTCTATATCACCCACGATCAGGAGGAGGCGCTGAACATGAGCGACCGCGTGGCGCTGATGCGCAACGGACGCTTTGAGCAGCTTTCCACGCCCCAGACGCTCTACGACGCGCCCGAAACCACCTTTGCCGCCACCTTCATCGGCCGCAGCAATGTGCTGCCCGGCGTGATTACAGGTGTCGGCGACGGCACGGCCGCGCTGGAGATGGACGGGCTGACGCTGCCCTGCGTAACGCGCCGCCCCGTGGCGGTCGGCGACAGGATGAACCTTTGCGTGCGGGTGGAACGGCTGCATTATGCCGCCGCGCCGCGCGGCGATATTCACATCAGCGGTATTCTGCGGCATCATGAATACGTCGGCGGCGTACAGCGCGCCGTCATCGCGCTGCCCGGCGGGCGTGAGCTCATCGCGCAGCGGCAGACGGAAAACCAGAGCGATTGCCCCGTGGGAAGCCGTGTTTTTTTGTGGTGGGACATTCGCACCGCCGCCCTCACCCCGGCGGAGGAGGCGCAGCATGCCTGACAAAATTAAGCATCGCCGCGCGCTGCTTGCGCTGCCCATGCAATTGTGGACGGCGCTTTTTGTCGGCGTGGCGCTGCTGTACATCATCGGCCTTTCGCTGCTGGCCAACGGCGAAAACATGACGGTCACAAGCGAGCTCACGCTGCAGAATTACGCCGACCTGCTCATGCCGGAATACGCCCGTGTGCTCTGGCAGTCGCTCCGCTTGGCGGCGCTGACGACGCTGATCTGCGTGGCGCTGGGGTATCCCTTCGGCTACTTCATGGCCCGCATGAGCAAAAGATGGCGAACATGGCTGCTGCTTTTCATCATCGCGCCCTTCTGGACGAACGCGTTGATTCGCATCTACGGCTGGAAAATCATTCTCTTGGCCAACGGCCCGCTCAACCGCACGCTGATAGCGCTGGGGCTGATCGATAAGCCGCTCAAGCTGCTCTACACGCAGGGCGCTGTGCTGCTGGGGATGACTTACGCCATGATTCCCTTTGCCATTCTTTCGGTTTATTCGGGCGTTGAACGCATGGATTGGGCGACGGTCGAGGCTGCGCGCGATCTGGGCGCGTCGGCCTTCCGCGCGTTTTGCACCGTGACGCTGCCCATGACCCTCCCCTCGCTGCTGGCAGGCTGCATGCTGACGTTTTTGCCCTCGGTGGGGCTGTTTTTCCTCTCGGATATTCTGGGCGGCTCCAACGCCGTGCTGTGGGGCAATCTGGTGCACGATTCGCTGCTCAAGAGCCGCAATCTCCCCTTTGCCGCCGCGCTGAGCGCCGTGCTGCTTTTGCTCACGGGCGTCGTCCTTTTCCTCTATCGCCTGGCGGGCGGCCGCGCGGACGACGTCGTTTTCTGACTTTGTCCCGGAAAGGAGCTATCGGCATGAAAAAACCGGGCCTTGGCGCAAAAATCTACGTCGTTCTGCTGCTCATGTTTATGTACCTGCCCATCCTCGTGGTGGCGCTGTTTTCCTTTAACGCCAGCACGGCGCGCACGCCCACGGTGTTCACGGGCTTTTCGCTGCAATGGTACCGGCAATTGTTCGACGACACGCGCGGCTTTGGCGGGGCGCTGAAAACCAGCCTGCTGCTGGCGCTGTATTCGGTCTCGCTTTCCACGGTGCTGGGCGTTCTGGGCGCCGTCGGGCAGGTGCGCAGGCAATATCGGGCGACGCTTGGCGGCCGCATGCGCCGCGCGGCGTCCAGCCTGCTCGAGAGCGTTGCCCTGCTGCCCGTCATGCTGCCGGAAATCATTCTGGGCGTGGCGTTCATGCTGCTTTTTGCCGCGCTGCGGCTTCCTGCCGGTATGACGACGCTCACCATCGCGCACACAACGTTCTGCGTTCCCTATATTTACGTAATGGTCAAAAGCCGCCTGCGCACAATGGACGAGGAGTTGGAGCTTGCCGCGCGCGATCTGGGGGCCTCATCCTTCAAGGCGCTGTGCACCATCACGCTGCCGCTGCTGCGCCCCGCCATTTTTTCCGGCATGCTGCTGGCGCTTGCCATGTCGCTGGATGATTTCGTCATCAGCTTCTTTGTCAATGGCCCGGAAACCACCACGCTGCCGTTGAAAATCTATTCCTCCGCACGCGTTGGCGTATCCTCGCAGGTCAACGCCCTGTGCGTGGTGATGCTGCTGGTCGTGTTTGCGCTGGTGGGGCTCAGCCAGCTGGCGCTGCGCCGGCGCGAAAGCTAACGGAGAGGCCTATGCAGGAATTACTTTGTCCCGTCATGAAAAAATGCGGCGGCTGCCAGCTGCTGGCGCTTCCCTATCCGGAGCAGCTCGCCCTGAAGCAACGCCGCGTGGAGGCGCTGCTTTCTTCGTTTTGTCCCGTCGCGCCCATTGTAGGCATGGAAAATCCATATCATTACCGCAATAAGGTTCACGCCGCGCTGGGGCTAAGCGGCAAGGGCGAGATCGTCAGCGGCGTTTATGCGGCGGGCACGCATAAAATCATCCCGGTGGAGCAATGCCTGATCGAGGATGAGCGCGCAGACGAGGTCGTCGCGGCGGTTCGCCATCTCATGGCGCGGTTTCGTCTGCCGCCTTATAACGAGGATACGGGGCGCGGCGTCATGCGCCATGTGCTGGTACGCACGGCGCACGCGACCGGCCAAGTGCTGGTGACGCTGGTCATCGGCCGCCCGGACTTCCCCGGCCGTACGGCGTTTGTCAACGCGCTGGTGCAGGCCTGCCCCTTCATCACGTCCGTCGTGGTTAACCTGAACAGCCAAAAAACCTCCATGATTCTGGGGCGCAGCAGCCGCACGGCCTATGGGAAAGGCTATATCGAGGATGTGCTTTGCGGCCGCCGCTTTGCGCTTTCGCCCGCTTCCTTTTATCAGATTAACGCCGTGCAGACGGAGAAGCTCTATGCGCTGGCCATTCAGGGCGCGCATCTGACGGGGCGCGAAACGCTGCTGGACGCATACTGCGGCGTCGGCACAATCGGTCTGGCCGCCAGCGCGCGCGCCGGACGCGTCATCGGCGTGGAGCTGAACCCCGACGCCGTGCGCGACGCGGAAAACAACGCCCGCCGCAACGGCGTCTCCAACGCACGCTTTTATCAGGGCGACGCCGGGCGCTTCATGCAGGCCATGGCGCAGCGCGGCGAAGCCGCCGACGTGGTCATGCTGGACCCGCCCCGCGCCGGCAGCGACGAACGCTTCCTGCGTTCGCTGTGCCGTATGCGCCCCAAGCGTGTGGTGTATGTTTCCTGCATGCCGGAAACGCTGGCGCGCGATCTGCGCTTTTTAACCGCGCACGGCTATCGCGCCCTGTCCGCCGCGCCGGTGGACATGTTCCCGCATACCGAGCACGTGGAGACGGTAGTCCTTCTTTCCAAGGGAGAAATCGACTCGAAAAAGGTGCGTGTGGAGTTCTCGTTGGAGAATATGGATATGTCCGGATTCCAGAAGGGTGCAACATATCCGCAGATCAAGGAGTATGTGCAGGAGCATAGCGGGCTAAAGGTATCTTCCCTGTATATTTCTCAGGTGAAGCGGAAATGCGGGCTGGATGTTGGGCAAAACTACAACCTGTCCAAGAAAGAGGACGCCAAACAGCCGCAATGCCCACCGGAGAAGGAAAAAGCAATCATGGAGGCATTGCAACACTTCGGAATGATGTAGGATAACAAAAAGCGAAGCAGCACAATTTACAGTGCTGCTTCGCTTTTTTACTGCTTGGCCTTATATGCTTCGCCCCAAGCCCACATGGAATCCAGAATGGGCTTCAGGCTCTTGCCCAGTTCCGTCAGCGAATATTCCACTCTCGGCGGGACTTCGGCGTAGACCTTGCGGTTTACCAGTCCGCTTTCCTCCATTACCCGGAGCTGGGCGGTCAAGACCTTCTGAGACACATTGCCTACGGACTTTTTCAGTTCTCCAAACCGCTTTGTTCCCGGCATCAGGTCCCGCAGGATCAGCACCTTCCACTTGTCCCCGATGAGGGTCAGCGTGGTCTCCACGGGACAGGCAGGAAGCTCGTTTTTTGCTTTTGCTTCGATCATTTCAATCCCTCCGAAAAATTTTTTGGAAACGGCAAAATGCTGGAAAACCCAGTAACGGCGCAATCGTTTCTTTCTGGTAACTACCCATTAGTTTCTATTTGGTAACTACAGCACAATATTGTGCTTACTTTACGAATGGGAACTACGGTATTATTATAATGCCAGAGGCGAACGAAAGCAAGCCCAAACACCAAGGAGGTTACTCAAAATGAAAAAAATCCTTTCTCTCACGATGGCTCTTACCATGCTCGGCACGGTTCTCACCGGCTGCGGCGCCAAGGACGCTGCTGCCAAAACACCCGCTGAAAGCAGCACCCAGCAGACGATCCCTGCCCAGAAGGAACAGAGCCAGACCGAAAAGGCGCTGGCGCTCATCAACACCTTTGCCACCGGCGATACGGACACCGCCCGCAGC
>CAKTXZ010000029.1 GCA_934632155.1 uncultured Clostridia bacterium
CTCCCTCCGGCCTTTCCCCTTCGCTCGAGCGCTTGACTATATTACCACTCGCCCCACTCCTTTGTCAACCCCTTTTTTGAGGGTTTTTTACGTTTTTTTCGACTTTTTTCAAAATTCGTTGCAATACCGCAAAAAAATGCAAAATACGGGGCGCTTGCATCCGCATAGGCCATCGAAGCATCTCCATGGCATATCGACCGCAGCCGCCCCGCAGGTTTTTCACCGCGCATCCGCTTTCAAGCGGAGACACGCACTATAAGAATCAACGGAATGCGTATTCCAGATTTACCATCGCGCTGACGGCGATATCGCCGCCGCTAATCACGGTATCCGCCTTCATGGAGGCCGCCAGCTGATATGTATTGCTGACGCCATAATCGCGCATCGCATAATAAGACGAATCCCGCGCCTCCATTTCCAGCAAATCGCCCAGCTGCTTGCCGGCGGCAGCCGCCATAATCTGCGCCTTCATGGCGGCGTCCTCCACGGCGCGCGCCAGCGCCTTCTGGTAGGCCTCGTTCGCCTTGCTGGACGAAAACTCGATCCCGGAGGACTGATTCGCGCCGGCGTTCACGGCGGCGTCCAGCACCGCGCCCACCTGATTCAGGTCGCGCACGGTAACGCGCAGCATATGCTCGATCACGAAATATTCCTTTTTCGGCTGGCCGTCCGCGCTGTAATCGGTGGTATTATACACGTTGAAATAATCGGTAATCACGTCTTTTTCCTCAACGCCCAGCGCGAAAATCGCTCGCTTCACGGTCTCCATGATCTGCGCGTTCTGCTGCTGGGCCGTCTGCACGTTCTGATCTTTTGTATTCACACCCAAACGAATCGTCACCGTATCGGGCGCGAGCGTTACCGTCGCGCTGCCCGTTACCTTAAGCACCCGGTCGTCCTCCGCCAGCGCGCAGGAAGCGCACGCCGTCAGCAGCATGATCGCCAGCAGCATCGTCAAAAGCTTTTTCATTTTTCTTCGCTCCTTTTCTGATGGTTTTTTCTGATTTTTACCACAACCAGCACGACTGCCCCGACCACAATCAGCCACGGCAGCAGCGCCAGCACGGCCACCAACATATCGCGGAAGAATTCCCAGCCCTCCGTGAGCGAATCCTTCAGCCCTTCCACGATACGCCTGCCCAGCCCCGCGTCCTCACTCTGCGCCACGCGCACCTCCTGCAGCGTGACCCTGACCGTGCTTTCCTCAACCTGATTATCATAATTCTTCAGGCGGCCGGTATAGGAATCGATGGTATACTGCGTATCGGCGACGGCGCTTTCAATCTCAATCAGATCGGACACATTCTGCGCCGACTCCATCAGCGCGCGCAGGCGCTCCATCTTGGCCTGCTGCGTTTCCAGCCGGCTTTGCGTATCATAGTAGCTTTCGGTCACGTCCCGACGCTCCTGCGTCAGGGATGTCACCCGGCCCACCTCGCCCGCGCCGGCCAGAAAATCGTCCAGCTGCTCGGCGGGAACCCGAAGCGTCAGCGTAGCGGTGCGCGCTTCGCCGCTTTCGGCGTCGCCGTACCGATACAGATACGCCACGCGCCCGCCGTACCGGGTCGTCAGCGCGTTCAGCCCCGCCAGCGTTTCTTCAAAGGCGGTGGTCTTGAGCGTAAAGGAGGCCGTACGGATGATCTTCTGCGGCTGATCCGCTTCCCCCGTCTCGTCCTCCGCCGGCGCCATCATCGGCGCGGCTTCATCCAGTATAGCGCCGCCGGCGCTACGCTGCTTGGCGGCAGGCATGTCGCTGTCGTAGGCGACGTTTGGTACGCTCCCGACTGCGCTGTAGCTGACGCCGCTTCTGCCCCAGCTGTCCGGATAATCCTCATCCGGCGAGCGTCTGATACGAACGAGCGCCGTGCTGCCCAGCAGCACCGCCAGTGCCGCCGCCGCGGCCACCCATGTGCGCCACGCCGCCCGCTTGCGCGTCTTATTCTCCATTTTTTCTTCCTCCCGAATTTTTTCCCGCCATGCGGATGAGAAAGCCGCGGGTACCTCGAGCTCCTCGTCCAGTCCTCGGGCGTCCCGGCACACCTGAAGCAGTGTCGCACATTGCGGACAGCTTTCGGCATGCTCTTTGAGCCGGTTGGCTTCGGCGTCCCGAAGCTCGCCGTCCAAATAAGCGTCGAGAAGATTAGAAAATTCGTTGCAATCCATCATTTTCGCCTCCTCTCGCTATTTTAGACGGATTGGGAAGAAAAAAGTTCCGATGATTTTCGAAGAATTCCGGATAATTTTTCACGCGCACGGCTGATGCGGCTTTTCACCGTGCCCAGCGGCACCTGCATCGCCTGCGCGACCTCCTCGTAACGCATACCCTCCACATCGCGCAGCACAATCATCTGCCGCATCTCAGGCGGCAGCGCCTCCATCCCCTCGCGCAGCAGCCGCCGGCGCTCGGCAGCCTCCATTTGGGTGTACGGCGACGGTTCCTCGTCCGGCACGTCAAAGCCCGTATCCTCGCGCATAGCGTCCAGCGACACAACGTTCGAGCGCTTGCGCAGCGCGTCCGTGCAGGTATTCACGGCGATTCGGGTAAGCCATGTGGCGAAGCCCGCCTCCCCACGGAAGGAATCAAAAGCGCGAAAGGCCTTGAGCATGGCTTCCTGCGCGCAGTCCATCGCGTCCTCGCGATTGCCCATCATATGATAGCATACGGCGTATACTCTTTTTTCCTGCGGCGCAGCCAGCGCCTCAAAACGCTCGGCGCGGCTTTGCGCGGCAAAATGTCCGCGTTCCACGGCGTACGCCCTCCCTTCCACAGCCTGATAGTATTATTTTAGCACAGCGCCGCAAAAAAAGAAACGACGCCGGACGGCATTTCCTGCGCACGGCGGAAAATTTACAACTGCCCCTTAGGGCACGGAATCGCGATATTCCGAAGGGGAAACGCCGGTAATTTTCTTGAAAATATTAGAAAATGAATGAATGCCGTAGCCGAAGGTCTCGGCAATTTCGGTGACACTCAGATTCGTAAAGCGCAGAAGATATTTTGATTCCTCAATTTGCTGCGCGCGGTGGTATTGATGCGGCGTAACGCCATAGGCCTCCCGAAAGACGGTAATCAGGTAGCACTTATTAATGAAGCATTTATTCGCAATTTCGTCCAGGGTGATCTGATGATGGTTGTTATGATCCAGAAAAGTTTTGATCTGCGCCGCCGTGTTCTTTTTCTGGGCATGCTGCCGCTCCGATGAGAGGGACATTTCGTAGAGTACCATATGCAAAAGCTGCATAAACAGGTATTTCTCCCGCAGCTGGTTGAGCAGCTGGCCGCCGTTGCTGTGGGCGTAAATCACATCGACCATCATTCGCTCAAACAAAGCGCCGTCGCTCGGGCGAACAAAATCCGTAATATCGGGGCAGGCCGCAGCCAGCGTATCCGGCCGAAACCATGCCCGCTGCTCCGCGGGAACATCGCAAAACCGGGTAAAATTGATGGGCACCTGCTCCGAATCATAGCGCTTTACAAGATCAAAATGGATATGCGGCTGAACCAGCGGCGCGTCCGAGGCCACGTCGATTCGGTGTTCGCGATTAGGGCGAAACAGGAAGATATCGCCCTTTTGAGGAAAGTATTCGCGATCCGCCACCTGAATACGGCATTTTCCATCCTTAACCAGCAGCAGTTCGTAATCAAAAATCACGCGCGGGCTGATATAGCCGTTGGGCGCCAGCGTATCGTACCAAGCCCTGCGAATATACGGGTTGACGTCCATCTCGGGCAGCATGCCTGCGTCTTCCTTTCTTTTGGATTGTCGGCGTAACGCCTGCGGCCTCCCGCCGACCCGGACAAATCGCTGCGCGATTTTCCTAATCCTTATATACCATACTTTGCTAAAAATATCAACTTTTCCGCTGCTTTTTGATCTTTTCATGCTTTATTGGGATTGATTTTTACCTAATAACTATATTTCATGCTGTAAAATCAAAATTTTCAGCAAATACAAAACGTCCTGCAAGCGTATAATGAGCATATACAGATCGACGGCTCAAGCCGAAAGGAGTGTGTTCGCCTTGACGACCTCCGGCATTCGCAAAAAATCGCTGGCGCGCAGAATCTGGCAGGCGCGATATGTATACCTTTTCATGCTGCCCGGGCTGCTGGTGCTGACAATCTTTCGCTACGGCTCCATCGCGGGCATTCAGCTGGCGTTTCGAACCTATAAGGCCAAGCTGGGCATTTGGGGCAGCCCATGGTGCGGACTGAACAATTTTGCGCGCCTGTTCCGCACGCCGCTGGCGCTGAGCGCTATCGGAACGACGCTGGAAATCAGCCTGTGGCGCCTGATAATCTGCTATCCCGCGCCCATCCTGCTGGCGCTGATGATGAACGAGCTGCGCCTCCGGCGCACCAGCCGCCTTTACCAGACAATCTACACCTTTCCGCATTTTCTCAGCTGGGTTATCGTGGCCGGCATTTTGAAAAACCTGCTCAAAACAAACGGCGCGGTCAACGCGCTGCTGGTTTCCATGGGGCTGGAAAGGATCAATTTCCTCGGCTCCACCGCGTTTTTCCGCTTCATCCTGTATGCGTCGGATATTTGGAAGGGCGCGGGCTATGCGTGCATCCTGTATCTGGCGGGCATCGCGGCCATTGATCCCGGGCTTTACGAGGCCGCCATGCTCGACGGCGCGGGGCGCTTTCAGAAAATGTGGCACGTGACCCTTCCGGGCATCCGCGGCGTGATTCTCATCACCTTCATTCTGAATATAAGCGGCTTTATGAACGCGGGGTTTGACCAGATTTTCAATTTACGCAACGCCGTGGTGGCAAGCTCGGCGCAGATCATCGACACCTATGTGTACGATATCACCTTTGCAGCCACGCCCAATTACGGCTTCTCCACGGCGGTGGGGCTGTTCAAATCGGTTGTGAACTGCGCGCTGCTGCTCGTCGCCAATTTTTCCATCAAGCGCCTTACCGGGCAGTCGATTTACGGAGGTGAGTGACATGGCCGTTCGCAGAAGGAAACGCATAGAGGCGTTTGACGTCGTGCTTTTCGCCGTGCTTACGCTCTTTGCGCTGCTGATTCTCATTCCGGTGTATCTGGTGTTCGTTACATCGTTCATGCCGCATTCCCTGTACATTCAAAACCCTGTGCAGTTTTTCCCCAAAGCGCTGACGCTGACGAATTATACCTACATCGTTGAAAACTGCAGCCTGCTGTCCAGCTATCTGAACTCGATCGTCAACACGGCGCTGAGCGTATGCTACGGCCTGGTGTGCACGGTATGCATGGGCTACGCGCTTTCGTTCAAGGACGTGCCGGGCCGGCGCTTCGTGTTCGTTTACATGGTGATTACGATGTTCTTTGGCGGCGGCCTGCTGCCCGATTATCTGCTGGCGAAAAATCTGGGGCTGATCAACACGCGCTGGGCGGTCATTTTATGGGGCGGAATCGGCGCGTCCAACGTCATCATCATCCGCAACAACATCGAAAGCCTGCCCGTCGAATTACGCGAAGCGGCGTACATCGACGGCGCGGGCGAGGCGACCACCTTTACCCGCGTCATCCTGCCGCTGCTTCGGCCGACCATCGCCACCTTCACGCTGTTTTTCGCCGTGGCCGCCTGGAACGATTATTTCTGGCCGATGCTCATGCTGCAAAGCAACAGCCTGCGCACCCTGCCGCTGATGCTGCGTTCGCTCATCACCAACGATTCTCTGGACACCACCAAATACAATGCCAGCATCACCGAGGAGCTGCGCGTATTTTCCGAGGGCATTAAGATGGCCGGCGTGGTCATGACCATGCTTCCCATCATGTGCGTATATCCCTTCCTGCAAAAGCACTTTGCAAAAGGCATGCTGGTTGGGTCGGTAAAATTATAAGGGCGCGTTCGGCAGGCCGCCGGAAGGAGGGGAAGCAACCGTCTGTCGTCTTCGGTTCAGACAAAAGAACACATGATACGTTTCAGAAAGGAAGGAATCCTCATGAAGAAAACATTCGCTCTGCTGCTGGCGCTCAGCATGCTGCTGGCCTGCGCGTCCTCCGCGCTGGCGGAAAAGGACATCTCCGAGCATTTTGATTATTCCGCCACCTACATCGGCGCGGGAACCGGCGCAGTAGAGGACGATATGTACCGTTACTTCTGCGACATGTTCAACATCGATTTCGAAATGATCGGCTATGACTGGGCGGACTACGCCAGCGCCGCCTCGCTGGCCATCAACGGCGGCACCATGCAGGATCTTGTCACCGTGGACACGGGCTTCAGCATGATCTCCGAATGGGCGGATCAGGGGCTGATTAAGGCGCTTCCCGACAACTGGCAGGAGGCGTACCCGAACATTTACAATTACATCAAGAATTCCAGCCTGCTTTCCGTTGTTACAGAGGCGGACGGGAAGGTATACTGCATTCCCAAGGCGATTTACTACCACTTCACCACCGGCGACACCTATCTGTGGCATTTTACGCTCTATTATCGCGCCGACTGGGCGAAGGAGCTGGGCTATACGTTCGGCGATACCGTAACGCTCTCCGAGCTGTGCAGCTTCATCCGCGATTGTCAGGCCAAGGACATGGCCGGAAACGGCAATACCGTCGGCCTGACGCTGCGCTCGGGCATGCTGCAGGAGCTCATGCGGCTGGGCCAGCCCTATTTCGGAACCTTCACCAGGGTAAACGGCCAATACGTATGGGGCCCCACGATGGACAACACGGTCGAAACCATCGTCGCCCTCAAGCAGCTGTATAACGAAGGGATTCTGGACCCCGACTTCTACATCAACGGCAACGGCGCGGAAATGGCGCTGTTCACCACCGGACAGGCGGCGGCCATGATCTACGACGGACTGGTCGGCTCCTACGGCGGCCTCATCAACGACATGGTGGCTTCCGGCGTCGCCGCGGACACGGACGAAGCGCTGGAAAAAACGGCGCTGACCGTGCTGGTCAACGACGAGGGCGCGTGGCGCGGCAGCGAAACCGCCAACTACTGCTGGGCGAACGTCTTTAACCCCGATATGCCCGAGGATAAGTTCCTGCGCCTGCTGGATCTGATGGATTATCTGTATTCCAAGGAAGGCGAACTGGTTTACAACATGGGCATTCGCGACGTGGCATGGTATGAAACCGAGGATGGTTACAAAAAGATTTACTACAACGCCGAGGGCGACATGGCGACGGCGGACTTTGACAAAAACCTTTACGCGCTGGCCAAGGCGGAGGACGGAAGCTTCGTCGCGGGTGAAATCGTGGGCAAAACCACCGACGCGGGCAATACCTATCAGACGATCAGCTACCCCTCGCAGGCGTTCTGGTTCCGTCAGGCCATTCTGGGCGACGACTTCATGCTGGTTGATCCGGGCGCGAACCCCAACTACATCTCCCGCATCAGCCGCTGCTACGCCGCGCGTTACGAAAACGCGATGAAAAACGGCTACTGCGCGCTGGACTTTGACTACACCTTCTTCAACAGCACCGCCAAGAACGAATATTCCGTGGATATCGCCGGAGAAATTCTGCGCTTGATCGCCGGCAGGGATATTCCGGTGGAGAACGTCGCCGCCGAATGGAACACCTTCATCGAGAATAACCGCGTCGCGTGGGAGCCGGTTGTCAATGACCTGAACGCCGCGTTCGCCAAGTAATCCGACGCTTGGGCAAAACGCCGCGCGCCGGGGCTGAAACGGCGCGAGTCTTCGCGGAAACCACGAAGACATGCAGCGGAGAGCCGTTCCTTGCAGCATTCAAGGAACGGTTTCTCCCGTTCCGGGCAAGCGGCCGGCAAGGGCAAAAGCGCCGCGCGCCTTTCGTGCAGGCGCTCCATGGCCCCTTCTTTATCCACGCTGTCGAAGGCCTATTTTCGACCGTCCGCTTCTTCCCCCTTACACCGCGCTTCTCCGCTTTGCTTTCTTGATTTTTTGCATCAAATGAAAATGCGCCATCTGTAAAGCGACGCCGGCGCGGAAAGGGCGCGGACGGATGAAGCGTTTTGAATTGAGAGTATACGAGGGAGACGTTACCATGAAAAAGGTGCTGATCTGCGTCTGGGCGCTGCTTTTGTGCTGCGCCGGCGCGCTGCCCGAAATGAAAGCCGAGGAGGATATTCCCTTGCAAAACGGCCGTGTTCGCCTTACGCTGGACGCTTACGGACAGCTTCTCGGCCTCGAAAGCCTGCTCACCGGCCGTCAATACCTGAACGGCGCGCCCTGCGGCTTCAAAATGACCGTCAACACTTCAACCGACGATATCTGGGCCTCCGTGCACGGCAGCGAGGTTTCGCTCTCCTCAGCCGACGCGCCCGCGATCATTGCGCGCGACGGAAACGCCGTCGTCATCCGTCAGGCTTTCCCCTTGGCAAACGGCACGATCAACGTGGAGCGCACGCTGACGCTTGCAGCCGATTCGGGGCTGTGCAGCTTCGATCTAAGCATTCAAAACGAATGCGCGGGCTCGGTTGTAACCAAAATCGACTGGCTGTCTCTCAAGGGGCTGACGGACGCGGACAATTCCATGCAATTGCTCTGGCCGGATAAGGAGGGCGAAATGTATCCCGCCTTTTTCGCGTCGCAAAAGCATGTGTCCGCCACCTATCCCTCGCTCATGTCCATGCAGTATATCGCGCTGAGCGGCGATCAGGAAAGCCTGTACTACGGCGTTCACGACACGTCCCGTCAATTCAAGCGTTTTGATGTGAACGCCAAGCGCGGCACGCTCAAAAGCACGCTTTATCCCTTCGCCGCCGCCGGAGAAACGGTTGCGCTTCCCCGCGTCGTTTGGGGCGTAACCGACGGCGATTGGCACAGCGCGGCGGACGTTTACCGGCATTATCTGATTGAAAACGGCTTCGCCAAGCCCTACGGCGCAATGGCAAGCGCGTATGCCGGCGTCGCCGCCTGCAATCTGTGCGCGTATCCGCAAAAGTACGGCGTAGAATACGCCGCAAACGCCGCGAAGCAGGGCGGCATGGCGGCGCAGACCAGGCGCACGCTGGAGGCCTACGGCACGCCGCTAACGATCTTTCTGGGCTGGCACGAAAAAGGCTTTGATTCCATGTATCCCGACTATCGCTTTATCGACGCCTACGGCGGCGAGGAGGCGTTCGCTCAGGGCATGGCGCAGGTGCACGCAGCCGGCGGCAAGGCGCTTTTGTACATTAACCTGCACATTGCCGATACGAAAAGCGACTGGTACAATACCCGCGCGGAAAACGGGCGAACCAACGGCGAAAACTGCGCCATCCGCACCGCTTATCAATCGGTGCTGCATGAGGATTACGGCACGGGGCTGGATTACGTGGCCATGTGCCCCGCAGCCCCGGCATGGCAGGACGCGATCGCGGCGGCCGTCGCACGCACGCGGGAAAACGGCGCGGACGGCTACTGGTTCGACCAATTGATGGAAATGCCCGGCAATCTTTGCTATAATAAGGCGCATGGCCATTCCACGCCCGCAACCGCTTATGCGGAGGGGTACGACGCGCTTTTTGCGCGCATCAACAGCCTGACCGCAGACGGCGATTGCCTCTACGCCTGCGAGGGCGTGTGCGACGCTTACCTTCGCTACATCGACTGCTGCGGCCTGATGTGGGCGCGCCTGTTCGGCTATTCGGCGCAATCAGCGCCCCGCATTACGCGCTACACCCTGCCCACGCTGTTCTTCGGCCTGCCCACAAGCGGCGCAACGCCGGGCTCGCAAGGGCAATACGCCCACGCTTGGGTCATGGGCGACGGCATGCTCTGCCGGGACAATAACCCCCTGTGCAGGCGCTACGCCGCGCTGGCGGCCCGGTATCCCGAAATCTACGCCACCGGACGGTATATGGATACCCGCGGCGTAAGCGGCGTACCGGAGGGCGTGCTGGCCGGCGTGCTGCGCGCGCGCGAGGAGGACGGGCGCTGGGCGGTGCAGCTGTTTAACCAAAACCCCGAGCGCGTAACCTTCGCGCTTTCGGTGGACGACGCCGCCGTTTACGCCGTGTACGACGCGGAAAGCGGCCAAGCGCTGCCCGCCGTGGAAGGCGGCTGGCAGGTCAGCCTATCCGCCAACCGCGCCGTATCCGTGATCGTCGAATGCGCGCGCTGACGGCGCGGCGGCCGCGGCGCTTCCGGTTCCAAAACATGTAAATGAAGGAGAAATCTCGTATGCTGGAAAATCTTTCGATGCTGAACCGCTATGAAACCGTCTCCATTTCCCCGGAAAACCTGACGGGGGAAAAGGGAAGGGGCGGCGCGACGCCGCTGGAGCAGGGCACGTCGCGCGCGGCCGCGCGGGATCTGGGCACGGGCTGGAAGGTAAACCCGCTCCGATTCATTCCCGCCGGGGAAACGCTGACGCTGGCCGACGTGCGCGATCAGGGTGAAATCACCCATATCTGGCTCACGCCCACCGGCGTATGGCGCGGGCAAATCCTCCGCTTTTACTGGGACGGCGAAGAAACGCCCGCCGTCGAATGCCCGTTGGGCGATTTTTTCGCCTGCGGCCTGAACCAATACGCGCCCGTCCGGTCGCTGCCCGTCTGCGTCAATCCCGGCAGCGCATTCAACTGCTATTGGCCGATGCCCTTCCGCCGCGGCTTCAGAATTACGCTGGAAAACCGAAATGCCGATCAGGTCGCGGTGTATTACCAGATCACCTACATCCGCAAGCCCGTCTCCGGCAGCGCCGCTTATTTCCACGCGCAGTTTCGCCGTACCAATCCCAACCCCTATATGCAGGATTTTACCATGCTCGACGGCGTTCAGGGCAAGGGGCAGTATGTGGGCGCGTACATGACATGGGGCGTGCACAACAGCGGCTGGTGGGGCGAAGGCGAGGTCAAGGTGTTCCTTGACGGAGACCGGGAATACCCTTCCATCTGCTACACCGGGACGGAGGATTATTTCTGCGGCTCCTATAATTTTGAAAACCAGCAAACACACGAATACGAGGAATTCACCTCGCCCTATTCCGGGCTTTCGCAGGTGCTTCGTCCCGATACGCTCTACCGCTCGCAGATGCGCTTTGGCCTGTACCGCTGGCATATCACGGACCCGATCTATTTCGAACAGGAAATTCGAATCACCATTCAGGAGCTGGGCTGGCGCAGCGGCGGGCGGTATCTGCCGCTGCAGGACGACGTGAGCTGCGCGGCGTATTTTTATCTGGACAAGCCTGCCTGCGCCCTGCCCGCGCTGGGCACGCCGGACGAGCTGGAGATCATCTGAAATACGCGAAAACGCTTTTTAGGGGGGCCGTTCCTGCTCGTCAGAAAACGGCTCCCCTTTCGTTGTTGGGCCGGCCGCCCGAATTGTTTACAAGTGTAAATGTTGCCAATTGCCGCCCAGATATTGGCAGAATCAATTGACAGAGCAGCCGCCGCGTGCTACCATATGCGCATGGAGCAGCATTCATTGTATAGCCAAACCGCAGTGCATGAACCCAAAATGCGTGAGCGGAATGAACAATGCTCCGAATAAAGCCCGGCATGCCGCCACGGTGCGCCGGAGCAAAAAAACGGAGGACAAGAAAAAATGAAACAGCGGAAAATCATCATTGCCATGCTGCTGGCGGTGCTGCTGGTATGCATGAGCGCCGCCGCGATGGCGACGGAAGTGAACCCCTCGGACGGCGGGCAGGCCACCCCCGCCCCGCACGTATGCTCGCCCATCGCCAAGGTAACCGCAGAGGGCAGCTGCAAAAAGCAGCAGAACCGGGTCACGGTGACCTACGCCTGCAGCGACCCCAACTGCCCGCTCGGAAATAACACGAAGCAGACCGACATTCAGTCCGTCAGCTGGGAAACCCTCCACAAGATGAGCGAATGGACGGAAGTTAAGGCTGCGACCTGCACGTCGGACAACCTGATGCGCCGTGTATGCGAAAACGGCTGCGGCAAAACCGAAACGCAGGTAACTGTCAAGGCGCTGGGGCATGACATGACCACCCACGCCAAGACGGACAGCACCTGCTCCAAGGAAGGCAACCGTGAATACTTCACCTGCTCCCGTGAGCCCAACGTCTATTACGCCAACATAAACGGCACCGTCCGCTTCCCGAACGCAGGCGCTGTGAAGCTTGCGAAGCTGCCGCATACATGGCTCCAGACCGGCCATACCGACGCGACCTGCTTCATGTCCGGAAGCGACGCCTATCGGTGCGAGCAATGCAGCGCGGAGCGTCTGGATCCGATTCCTGCGACCGGCAAGCACAATTTCATCCTCAATTCCTTTAAGGACGACGAGGTGGTGAACGGCAAGACGGTTTCCAAGGTGATCGTGGAGCGCACCTGCTCCAGCGCCGGCCGCTACCTGCTCACCTGCCGCAACGACGGCTGCACCCAGCAGAAGGTAGTCACCTACAAGGCGTTCAAGCATGAGGCTTCCAAGGATTGGGAAACCACCGTCGCCGCGACCTGCACCACCTCCGGCAAGGAGGTTCGCAAGTGCGTTCACTGCGGCAAGGTCATGAAGAGCCGCACGGTCAAGGCGCTGGGCCACAACATGAAGGAAGAAATCCTCGCCGCCGCCACCTGCACCACCCCCGGCGCGAAGAAGGTCTGGTGCACGCGCTGCGACGATAAGACCAATAACAACGTCACCATTCCCGCCCGCGGCCACAAGGGCAAGTGGATCACCGTTCGAAAGGCCACCGAAACCGAGCTGGGCCTGCAGGAAAAGCGCTGCCAGAACGTCAATAACGGCGTGCTGTGCAACGAGCTGCTGGACACGCGCACCTATAAGTTCGCCGAAATGCTGTATAACAACACCATCTCCTCCTTCGGCCCCTGCACCCGCGACCTTATCGGCGGGAAGGACTGGTACCGCGTAACGCCTATCGATACCTCCGTGGACGGCGTCTACACCTACCCGATGATCGCCTCCAACAAGTACACCGTGGGCACCATGACCGTAACCGTCAAGGACGGCGCCATGACCGTGACCTACGCGCTCAACAGCCGCCAGATTACGGTCAACAGTGAATCGCTCACCATCTATCCGAATCTGGACGCGCTGCGCAATCCTGGCCCGGCCACCGCGCTGTCCGCCGCCTTTGGCGCGCCCATCGATCTGGCCGCAAACTTCAGCGGCGACAGCAAGCTCATCATCGGCGTGCAGCTCAAGGCGGACTACAACGCCATCGGCGCGGGCGTGAGCGGCTTCCGCGTGGACAACGCCGCCATCGACGCGATGCTGGCGCTCATTGACTAAAAGATCTCGTATCCCGCAGGGAACCGTCCTTTCACGAGGGCGGTTCCCTTTGCGTGTCAAAAACGTAGCTTGGAGACACGCAGAAGGGGCGCTCATAAAGCGCCCCTTCAGACTGTCGAAAAAAGTTTTTCGACAGTCTGCAAATGCAAGACCGCTAAAGCGGACTTGCATTTGAAACATCATTTTCCTGTAAGCCTACAGCTTACAGGAAAATGATGGCGGAAGCGGTCGTTCCTACCGCTCCTCGAACCGGCAAAGCCGGTTCTGCGGATGAAAATGAAGGGGCTGCGACCCCTTCATTCATCCCCGGAGCTTTAACGAGACTTTTTTGACAGACAGAGGGGCGCTCATAAAGCGCCCCTCTTTTGCATTGCAGCCAAAACTTATTCTATGGTCAACTCAAATACTCTTTGGCACAGAACAACGCACTGATTGCGAATCAGCGCCTCGATGTCATCGTCCACATTCTCGACACCCTGCAGCTCCAGCGCAATCCGTTGCTGCTCCAGCCAAAGCATGAAGAACGCCTGATCGGAGGCCACGGCGGCGCGATCCTCCTCCATAGAGAGGTCGATACACGCCTTGTAGAGATCGTTGAGCTCGTATGCCCACTTTTCCAGCCCCGGCAGCGTCTGATTTGCGGCCAGCTGGGCGTGGAAGCTGCACAGCACGATGTGCTCGTCGCCCGAATCCGTCGTGTAACGATAGCAGTAGGCCGGGTAATCGCCGTAGCTGTCGCCGTAGTCTTCGCCGGGGTAGTCGCCGTCGCCGTCCGGATTATACTCCGGCAAGAAGCCCGCGGTCTGCGGCTCCAGATCATCGTCCGGCGCACCGGCGCCGTTTTCCTCCATAATCCGGAGCCAGCAGGCGTAGAGCGAATCGATGGTTCGGTCATCGGCTACGCCGGTCTGCTCGAGCAGCGCGTATTTCTGAAACCACTTCACGGCCTTTTCAGTGTTGCCGCCGAATACGCCGTCCGGCTCTTCAAAGATGAATCCGGTATCCCAGAGCATCTGCTGAAGCT
>CAKTXZ010000030.1 GCA_934632155.1 uncultured Clostridia bacterium
CGCAATCGCTTTACGATACGCTGACGGGTATTCAGCGCGGACTTCTGGAGGATCCCTTTGACTGGATTGTGCCTGTAGACTGATCGTTTCCAAGGTCGACAAACGAACGGGAGGTGGGGTTCTTGATACGGAACATGGACGAGCTGCTGAAGGCGGCTTCCTCCGGAAAGAGCCATACGCTGGCGGTGGCGTGCGCCCAGGATCCGGAGGTCCTTCGGGCGGTCTGGACGGCCCGGAAGGCCGGCATGGCCGAAGCCGTGCTGGTGGGCGACGAGGCCCGGATCCGCGCCCTGGCCGAAACCAGCCAGCTTTCTCTGGACGATTTCTCCATCGTCCATGAGCCGGATGAGACGCTGGCCTGCCGAAAGGCGGTTTCCCTGATTCGGAAGGGAAAAGCCGACGCGCTGATGAAGGGGGCCGTTCCCACCGCCGTTGTGATGCGGGCGGCGCTGGACCGAAGCGAGGGGCTGAGACGCGGCTCCCTGCTTTCCCATGTGGCGTTTCTGGATCTGCCCAGGCTGGGCCGCCCCCTGCTTTTGACTGACGCCGCCTTAAACATTGCGCCCGGCTTGGAGGAAAAAAAGAAGATTCTTGCAAACGCCGTCCGCGTGGCCCACGGGCTGGGGAATCCGTCGCCCGTCGTCGCCTGTCTTTGCGCCGTGGAGAAGCTGAATCCCCAAATGCCGGCCACGGTGGACGCCGCGGCCCTGACGGAGGCGTGGCGTCAGGGAAAAATCACCGGCTGTCAGGTGTTCGGCCCCGCCGCGCTGGATAACGCCCTGTTTCCGGCGGCGGCCCGGCGCAAGGGCATGGAAGGCCCGCTCGCCGGCTGCGCCGATATCCTGCTGGTTCCCAATATCGAAGCGGGAAATATGCTCTATAAAGCCCTCGCTTTCGTTGCGCGGGCCGGGGCGGCCGGCGTGGTAACGGGCGCTCAGGCGCCTGTCATTCTGGCCTCACGGGCGGACAGCCGGGAAACCCTGATGCACTCCATCGCCCTGGCGCTGGTTTCCATGGAGGCCAATACTACAGGGGGGATGTAAGGATGAAAAAGGTGCTGGTATTGAATTTTGGTTCTACCTCCACCAAGCTTGCGCTCTATGCGGAGGACAGGCAGATTCTACATAAGGAATTTCATCATTCCTCCGACGAAATGGGCACTCCGTTCACATTAAAGGAAACTGCCGCCGCCCGCAAGGCCCTGATCCTGCGGCATCTGAAGGAGCAGGGCGTGGAGCTGTCCCAGCTGGACGCGGCAGTGGGGCGGGGCGGCCTGATCCGCTCGGTGGCGGGCGGCACGTATCGCATCAATGAAAAAATGGTGAAAGATCTGACGGATTGCGTCTACGGCTATCACGCCTGTAATCTGGGCGGCATTCTGGCGGCGGACATCGCCGGGGAGTTGGGCAAGCCCGCCTTCACGGTCGACCCGCCGGTGATTGATGAGCTTACGGACGCGGCGCGGCTGTCCGGGCACCGGGACTTTCCCCGCCGCCCGCTGTTTCACGCCCTCAACGCACGGGCCGTCGCCAGGCGCTACGCCGTGGAGCGCGGCCTGCGCTACGACGGGCTGGGGCTGATTGTGGCCCATATGGGCGGCGGCGTAACGGTAAGCGCCCATCGGAACGGAAGAATTGTGGATGTGAACAACGGACTGGAGGGGGAAGGCCCCTACAGCGCCGAGCGCCCCGGAGCGCTGCCCGTGCTGCCCATCGTCAGAGCCGTTTATGAAGGGAAGTTTGGAGACAGCTATGAGAGCTTCCGCTGGTTCTTTACCGCCCGCTGCGGGCTGATTTCCTATCTGGGCACCAACGACGGCCGGGAGGTTTCCCTGCGGGCCAGGCAGGGCGATGCGGACGCGGAGCTGGCTTACCGGGGCATGGCCTATCAGATCGCCAAGGAGATCGGCGCCATGAGCGCGGCGCTGTGCGGGGAAGTGGACGCCATTCTGCTCACAGGCGGCTTCGCCCACGACGCGATGTTCACCGGCTGGATCGAGGAGGCGGTGAGTTTTATTGCGCCCGTATCCGTCTATCCGGGGGAAAACGAGATGCTGGCGCTGGCGCAGGGAGCGCTCCGCGTCCTCCGGGGCGAGGAAACGGCGCTGGAGTATTCCTAGTACGCGGCAAGCAGGAGGTGTTTGCAAAGTGATTATCGGATGCACCAGGGAACGAAAGAACCACGAATACCGGGTCGGGCTCACGCCCGGCAATGTGCGGGCCTATATCCAGGCGGGACACACCGTGCTGATGGAACGGGGCGCGGGCGCGGACAGCGGATTTAGCGACGAGGAATATTCGGCGCAGGGGGCTGAAATAATACCGAGCGCCGAGGAAATCTGCCAGCGCTGTGAAATGCTCGTCAAGGTGAAAGAACCGGAACCGGGCGAGTTTCCTCTGCTCAAAAAAGGCATGATTCTCTACACTTACCTGCATCTGGCGGCATTCCCGGAACTGGCGCAATACCTGTTGGAAAACGAGGTTTCCGCCGTAGCCTATGAAACCGTCCGGGATTCGGCAGGTAGTCTGCCCTGTCTGCGGCCGATGAGTGAAATCGCCGGACGGCTGAGCGTGCAGGAGGGCGCGAAATATCTGGAATACGCCTACGGCGGGCACGGCATCCTGCTGGGGGGCGTGCCGGGCGTAGAACGCGGCAAAGTGGTCATTATCGGCGGCGGTATCGCCGGAACCTATGCGGCCAAGGCCGCCGTGGGCATGGGCGCGGAGGTGACGGTGATCGACAACAATCTCAATCGGCTGGTGTATCTGGACGATATCTTCGGCGCGTCGATCACCACGCTGTATTCCACCGAAATGAATATCGCCAGAGCCGTCTCGCAGGCCGATCTGGTGATCGGCACGGTGCTCATTCCCGGCGCGTCCGCGCCCAAGCTCATTCGCCGCGAGCACCTTTCCATGATGAAAAGAGGCGCGGTGATCGTGGACGTAGCCATCGATCAGGGCGGCTGCTGTGAAACCTCCCACGTGACCTTCCACGACGATCCCGTGTTTGTTGAACAGGGCGTGGTGCATTACTGCGTGGGCAATATGCCGGGCGCGGTGCCCCGTACCAGCACCATTGCGCTGACGAACGCCACGCTTCGCTACGGGCTCGCCATCGCGAAGCACGGCCTGGAGGACGCCTGCCGGCGGAATCCCGGTCTTGCCATGGGCGTCAATACCCACCGGGGCAGATGCACGAATCAAAACGTCGCCGAGAGTCTCGGCGTGACATACTCGAAGATGTTCTGATGGAAAGATCCATGGGTACATCCTGAAATGAATCTGCGCGGTTCCCGGCAGCTTACCGGGTGCATTTTCACCTGACTGTCACGAGACTCGATCATTGCTGTCGACCGATTCCTCCTCCCGGCTTGACAATCCGCCCCATCTATGGTATGTTCAAAGCACCTGACGGGAAGAGGGCGCTCTGACGGAAAGGGAACGGTCGCTTTTGCTGTTTGCCATGCCCTCCCGCGGGGGCATGTTTTTTATGATCGGAGGGAAACGGTATGCTGACAAGGGTCGCGGTCATGGCCATCATCGTGGAGGAAGCGGAGGCGGTGGAAAAGCTCAACGCCACGCTGCACGCCTTTTCGGATCACATCATCGGCCGGATGGGGATCCCCTACAGGCAGCGGGGGATCAACATCGTGTCCGTGGCGCTGGACGCGCCGCAGGACGCGATTTCATCGCTGGCCGGGAGGCTGGGCAACATCCGGGGGCTGAGCGTCAGGACCGCCTATTCCAACGTGGTGGAGGATGCTTAGCCTGATCGACCGTCTGGCGGCGGAGCGCAGGCTGACGCTGGAGGAATACGAGGCGCTGGTTGCGGGGCAGAGCGGCGAAGCCGCCCGATACGCCGCCGCGCTTGCCGACCGAACGCGCCGCGCGGTGTACGGCGTGGACGTGTACATCCGCGGCCTGATCGAGGTGGGCAACGTCTGCCGGAACGACTGCCTCTACTGCGGCATCCGCAGATCGAACGCCAGCTGCGACCGCTACGCGCTGGACGAGGAGACCATTCTGGCCTGCTGCGCGGAGGGGTACGAGCTGGGGTTCCGCACGTTCGTGCTGCAGGGAGGCGAGGGCGCGACACCGGTGGGGCGCGTCTGCCGGGTCGTTTCGCGCATCCGCGCGGCATACCCCGACTGCGCCATCACCCTGTCGCTGGGCGAGTATCCCGCGGACGATTACCGCCGCATGTATGAGGCGGGCGCGAACCGCTACCTGCTGCGCCATGAGACGGCGGACCGGGCGCACTATGAAAAACTGCACCCCCATGAAATGTCCTTTGAAAACCGCATGCGCTGCCTGCGGGATCTGAAGGCGATCGGCTTCCAGACGGGCTGCGGGTTCATGGTGGGCTCGCCCTGCCAGACGGCGCGGACGCTGGCGAAGGATCTGAAGTTCATCGAGGCGTTTCAGCCGGATATGTGCGGCGTGGGGCCGTTCATCCCGCACCATGCCACCCCCTTCCGGGATTTCCCGGCGGGCTCGGCGGAGCAGACCCTCTACCTGCTCTCCCTCATCCGGCTCATCCGGCCCAATATCCTGCTGCCCGCCACCACGGCACTGGGCTCCGTCAGCCCGGACGGCCGCGAGCGTGCCCTCCGCGCCGGGGCGAACGTGATCATGCCCAATCTCTCCCCCTGCGCCGAGCGGAGCAAGTATTCGCTCTACGACAACAAGCTGGCCACGGGCAGGGAATCGGCGCAGAATCTGGCGCTGCTGAGGGAAGCCGTAGCCGCCGTCGGATACCAGGTCGTGACCGCCCGGGGAGACGTTAAAAACCCATAACCCCCATCCCATCTGCCGGAAAGAGTCATCTGACCGCAAAGAAAGGAGAAACACCATGACAGCCTATCATCCCAAATCCCTTCGCGCCGGGGAATTCATCAGCGACGCGGAGATCCGCGAAACCATCGCCTACGCAGAGAAAAACAAGCGCCATCTTGCGCTGATCGACCAGATCCTTGAAAAGGCCCGGCCGAAGAAGACCGCCGCGGGCGTCGTCTGCGCGGGGCTCTCCCACCGGGAGGCTTCGGTGCTGCTGGCCTGCGATATTCCGGAGAAGATCGACGAAATGTACCGGCTGGCACGGGAGATCAAGCAGGCCTTTTACGGCAACCGCATCGTCATGTTCGCGCCGCTGTACCTGTCCAACTACTGCGTCAACGGCTGCGTGTACTGCCCCTATCACCTGAAAAACAAGCGCATCGCCCGCAGGAAGCTGACCCAGGAGGAGATTCGGCACGAGGTCGTCGCCCTGCAGGACATGGGCCACAAGCGGCTGGCCATCGAATCGGGCGAGGATCCGGTGCATAATCCCATCGAATATATTTTGGAGTCCATCCAGACCATCTATTCCGTGCATCACAAAAACGGCGATATCCGCCGCGTGAACGTCAACATCGCCGCCACCACGGAGGGAAACTACCGCCGGCTGAAGGAAGCGGGCATCGGCACGTATATCCTGTTTCAGGAGACGTACCACAAAGAGAGCTATCTGCAGCTGCACCCCACCGGCCCCAAGCACGACTACGACTACCACACCGAGGCCATGGACCGCGCCATGGCGGGCGGTATCGACGACGTGGGGCTGGGCGTGCTGTTCGGGCTGGAGGGATACCAGTATGAGTTCGCCGGGCTGCTGATGCACGCCGAGCATCTGGAGGCCGTGTACGGCGTGGGGCCGCACACCATCAGCGTGCCCCGCATCAAGCGCGCCGACGACATCGACCCCGGCGCGTTCGACAACAGCCTGTCCGACGAGCTTCTCGCCAAAATCACCGCCTGCATCCGCATCGCCGTGCCCTATACCGGCATGATTATCTCCACCCGCGAGAGCGAGCAGGTGCGCGAAAAGCTGCTGACGCTGGGAATTTCGCAGATCAGCGGGGCCTCGCGCACGTCCGTGGGCGGCTACACCGAGGCGGAGCGCCCCCACGACAGCGAGCAGTTCGACGTGTCCGACCAGCGCACGCTGGACGAGGTGGTGCTCTGGCTGATGAAGCTGGGCTTCATCCCGTCCTTCTGCACGGCCTGCTACCGGGAGGGGCGCACGGGCGACCGGTTCATGAGCCTGTGCAAGTCGGGCCAGATCCTCAACTGCTGCCACCCCAACGCCCTGATGACGCTGGCCGAGTATCTGGAGGATTACGCCAGCAGGGAAACGAAAGGCGTGGGCTACGCGCTGATCGAGCGGGAGCTGGACAAAATCCCGAAGGAAAAAGCGCGGGATATTGCCCGGCAGAGCATTCAGGCCATCCGCGCCTCCAACCGCCGCGATTTCCGGTTTTAAGGAGGGAACGCCTGTGAGTCTGAACAGTCAGGTATCCGCCGAACGGCTCCACATCGGCTTTTTTGGCCTGCGCAACGCGGGCAAGTCCAGCGTGGTCAACGCCGTCACCGGGCAGGCCCTCTCGCTGGTGTCAGCCGTCAAGGGCACCACCACCGACCCGGTGCACAAGGCCATGGAGCTTCTGCCGCTGGGGCCGGTGGTCGTTATCGACACCCCCGGCCTGGACGACGAGGGCGAGCTGGGCGAAATGCGCGTCCGGCGCGCCAGACAGGTGCTGGCGAAAACCGATATCGCCGTGCTGGTGGTGGACGCGGCGCTGGGCATGCAGCCGCAGGACGAGGCGCTCTGCGCCGTTTTCCGGGAGCGGCAGGCGCCCTACATCGTGGCGCTGAACAAATGCGACCTGCTGGCGGAGATCCCGGCGGCGAAGGAACACGAGATCTATGTCAGCGCGCGGCGGGGGGACAACATTTATCAGCTGAAAGAGGCCATCGCGGCCATCGCGCGCCTGCCGAAGCCGGACAAGCGGATCGTGGGCGACCTGCTGGAAGAAAATGATGTGGCGCTGCTGGTAACGCCCATCGACGCCTCCGCGCCCAGGGGACGGCTGATCCTGCCCCAGCAGCAGACCCTCCGCGACATCCTTGACCGCGGCGCAATCGGCATGGCGGTGCAGACGCCGCAGCTGCCAACGGCGCTGGCCGCGCTGAAGGCGCCCCCGAGGCTGGTGATCACCGACTCTCAGGCCTTCGAGGCGGTGAGCCGCATGACGCCGGAGGAGATCCCGCTCACGTCGTTTTCCATCCTCTTTATGCGCTACAAGGGCGAGCTTTCGGAGGCCGTGCGCGGCGCGGCGGCGCTGGACAGGCTGCGCGACGGCGACACGGTGCTGATCTCCGAGGGCTGCACCCATCACCGCCAGTGCGAGGACATTGGAACCGTCAAGCTGCCCGGCTGGCTGAACCGCTATACGGGAAAACGCCTGCAATACCGCTTCACCTCCGGCGGCGAGTTCCCGGAGGATTTGTCCGGTATTTCGCTGGCGGTGCACTGCGGCGGCTGCATGCTCAACGAGCGGGAGATGAAATCCCGCATTGCGCGGGCCGCGGCGGCGGGCGTGCCCATCACCAACTACGGCGTCGCTATCGCGCAGATGCACGGCGTCCTGCGCCGCGCGCTGTCGCCCTTCCCCGGCCTTGCAGCGCAGCTGGAGACCCGCTGAGCGCCGGCAGACAAACGCTGTGCTCCGGCTGTCTCGATTGGTTCAGTCCCTGAGACGGCGGTTCTTCTCCCCCTCCACGCTGCATTTGGACTGCCGCTACAGAAAAAACGCTCCGAGCGTGTGCGCCTTGCGTGCTTTTCCGCCAACTGCATCGACCGTCATGCTGAGCGCCTTGCCCGGACGACAGCGGTCATCAAGAAAACACAGCATAGCAAGCGCGCCTCCCTTGATGGGAGGCGTGCTCAGACTGTAGACAAAATCCGAGGCCTTAACCTCGGACTTTGTCTACAGTCAGGGCATTCCCTGCGGGGAATGCCTTTTTTGCGCGCTGTCGTCTGGGAAAACATTTATCGGCAAATACAACAAAACTGCATATGCAAAATGAAAAAAATGGGCAAAATTGCAAAGTCAATATTGACAAGCATGAAAAATATGGTACAATATAAATGGAACAGAACATGAAAACTGAAGAAACAGTAAATAGCATGGGGAGGTGCTTCCAATGGGCTAAGCGGCAAGAACGACGCGACAGACGGTGGGCTGAACGACAGCTTTTCGACGAATCAAAGGAGGCAAGACAAAACGAAACGCTGGATTGCACTGCTGCTGGTTGCGGCGTTGCTGATCGTTGGCGCACCTGCCGCCTATGCCCAGATGGTGGAAGAGGCGCCGCTGGAGCCGCAGTATAACTGCTTTAACCATATCTGGTCGGAATGGCTGGAGGAGTATTCCAGAGCCGGCTATACGCTCGATCCTTGGAACAATGAGTGCTACTTTATTTACACGCATCTCATGCGTGCCTGTACGAGATGCGGACAGCTTGAAAGAACAGTCGATGTTGTTATTTTTGAACATATTTGGGCTTCATGTGGTTTGGATTTGCAGTGTCAAAGATGCAGTATAGTGAGAACGACGCGCGAATGAGGCGGGAGGAATCGGTGTGGCAAAAAAGAGGGCTGTTATTGGAAAATTGCTGCTTATCGGCATTCTTTCGCTGACGCTGCTGTGTTCGGGCGCGCTTGCCAATGAAATCAAACCGGCGCCCACCGCTTCCGCGCCGTCGCTTTGCGTACCGGCGGCCTCGGAGGGCGAAGCAGACATGGCGGCAAGGCTTCGGGCGCTGTTGGAGAGCCGGGACGACGATCCGGTTCCGCCTGATATGGCGGCAAGGCTTCGGACGCTGTTGGAGAGCCGGGACGGCGATCCGGTTCCGCCTGATATGGCGGCAAGGCTTCGGACGCTGTTGGAGAGCCGGGACGGCGATCCGGTTCCGCCTGATATGGCGGCAAGGCTTCGGACGCTGTTGGAGAGCCGGGACGGCGATTCGGTTCCGCCTGATATGGCGGCAAGGCTTCGGGCGCTGTTGGAGAGCCGGGACGACGATCCGGTTCCGCCTGGTATCCGACAGCGGCTTGAAGGAATGCGGAAGGAAGCGCGGTACATTGGCGGGCAGCGGTTCGGTCTGGGCAGCGACGCGGCTCATATTCAGCGGGCACTGCAAGAAATCCTGCGCACGAGCGCGGAGGACGCATTGGCTGAAGCGGAGACGTCGGCCGAAGCCATCGCCAAGGGCTGCAGCCATATCTGGTGCGACTGGGAGGAGGATGAGCGCCTTACCGGCTTTACGTTGGAGGCGGATCAGGACTGTAAATTCACCCATGTCGATTGTTCGCGTTGCTGCACGAAGTGCGCGCTGATTCAGTGTAAATCGGAAACGTACTATGAGGGGCATGTCTGGCTCGGCGTTGCGGCGGATGCGGTGGATGCGGCGTACATGCGGTGCGGCGTTTGTGGCGTTCAGAAGCCGATTCAGTAATCTGCGCTTGAAATGGACGCATGTCGTGATTGAATGAACGGCTTGGCAACGGGCAATATGCTCGTTGCCTTTGCCCTATAATAGGGAGGGAGAGAGAACGGGTGAACGCTTCGTGGAAACAAAGGGGATGGGGGTTGCTTTCGCTGCTGCTGGCGTTGCTGCTGCTCATCACGGTGACGCCCATCGTATGCGCAGAGGAAACCGGCGAAGGGAACCCGGACGAATGGGTGCAGCTTGACGACGAGGACGCGCAGGACGAAACGGCAGATGAGGGTGAGGACGACGCGGAGGACGAGGAATTTGACGAGCCGTTCGTTCCCGCTCCGGTGGATGACGGCAGGATAATGCCGCCCGCGTCCATTTTGCGGGATTTTAAGCCTGTCTGCGGCCATATTCTCTTTGAGCCGGATCCGGTCCGAACGGAGAGCGCCGTGCGCTTTGACGAGGTTGTCAGCATCTACCTGCACATGACGGATGAAAACTGCAAATCGGTGTACATCGTCGCGAACGTCGGAAAGGTGATGCTGCTGGATACCGAAGCGCAGCTCGGCCGCGTGTGGGGAATCCAGACGGATGAGGATAGCTATTTCTCGTCCAACGCCTTCGCCAAGACCAAGCAGGTCAAGCCCGGCGATACGCTGGAGCTGCGCGTTTTTCCGCAGACCTGCACCGACGGCGGGATGATCTTCATTTTCTATTTGGATGAAAACGATCAGCTGCTCGATACGCAGTACCTGATGGTGACCGGATCGGCGGGCGAGGGCTACAGGATCGGGCGGTTTGTTCTCTGACCGCTTGAGAATCCACGCGCGGCGCAGGGCTGTGAAGCGCTTCTGGGCGCTTGCTGAAACTGCGCCGGCGGAGCCGCCCAAACGCAAACTAATTCTGCCTCGCGGGCAAGACGGCCTGCGGGGCAGAAATGCTTTGACGGCGGCTGTGGAGCGCGTCAAATGAATTCGATGGACAGCGCCTCGTGGCAGGTGTGCAGGGCGTGATGGGGAACGGTCGCGTCGTCGTATTCCGCCTCGGCCTGCTGATTGTCGTACGGGTCGTGGCGCAGATGGCGGAAGGGGACGAAGTAATCGTGCTGGTATTCCGAATTGGCGGGCAGGCGATAAGGGTCGATGCAGCCGAAATAGAAATCCCAGCGCTCGCGGTCGCCCATGCGCCACGCCGCGCCGCCAAAGGATGGGTCGCAGAACAGCCAGCCGTAGGGCGCGACGTAAAACTGCGCCCAGTCGTGGCTGCCTACGTCCAGCGGGCTGACGGCAAGGCCGGACTGCCACCGCGCCGGAACGCCCGCGATGCGGCAGAGCGTGATGAACAAAAGCGCCTGTACGCCGCAGTCGCCTTTGAGGGACGCGGCGATGTATTCGGGCACGTTCGGCATGGTCATGTAGGCACGCATGTAGCTGTAGATCATCTTCTGCGTAATGTAGTCGTAAATGCGCCGCGCCTTGCGAAGGGGATTTTCTTCGCCGGCGATAATCTCCTGCGCCAGCATGCGCAGATAGGGCGTAAACACGATGTGCGGCGCATATTCCTCGGTGTAGAAGGTGGGCTGCTGATCCAGCGCGCGCGCGGGGTCGAGCGGCTGATAGCGCATGTGCGTTTCATAGGTATATTCCACACTGAAGGGCTTGTCCGGCACGGCGCGGAAACAGACGGTGCGCTGCGGAAAATCGGGCGGCGCGACGACCGCGTCGGGATGGCTCAGCGCCAGCAGACGAAAGCGCTTGACCTGCGCGTATTCGATGGGCAGGGGAAGGTGCAGGGAAACGGGCTGCCCCTTCCGCCCCGGAAGGGGATCGATTGTCGCCGTGGAGCGGATGCGGAAGCGCGCGCCCAGCGCGCCGTCGCGCTTCATGCGGGCGACGACGTCGTTGAGCATCGCGGCGTTTTCATGCTTAAAGCGCAGACGACGCTCGTCGCGGCACCGCGCCTCGTAGGCGGGGCGCGTCTTAATTAAATTAGAAAGGAAATTGTCCTTGTAATGAATCAGGCCGTTGATGTACGACCATTCCACCGCGTCCTCGTCGCGCAGCCGCTCCAGCTCCTCCTCGGAGAAATCCTCGCCGAAGCAGGCGCGCAGCTGCCGCAGCGCCTCGGCCTGCGTGTGGGGATATTCCGCCGGCCACAGGGCGGCAATTTCCTTTTCCAGCTCCAGCCGGCGGCGCAGCGCCAGCGGCAGATCCTTTTCAAGCTTTAGATCAATCACGCGGATCAGCCGTTCAAAATCCCCGTAGCCCTTGAGCTTGAGCACGTCCTCCGGCAGGGGAACGGCCAGATATTTCAAATCGGAATACATCGTTTCTTCCTCCTTTGGAAAGCATAGGTGAAAAGTTCTGCCGGAAAGAAAAAAATCCTGCGCGGAAAGAAAAAAATTCGTGCCGGACGTGTTGACAATCGCGGAGATTTTGGGTACAATACCAGTTGTATGCAGGTGTAGTTCAATGGCAGAACTTCAGCTTCCCAAGCTGACCACGTGGGTTCGATTCCCATCACCTGCTCCACTGCTATGTCCGCATGCGTGCGGCATGGAGAGCCACCGGCAGGATGCCGGCTTTTCCAAGGTTCGCCCGGCTGTTAGCCCGGCATCATTTGACAATCGGAAAACAGGAGGGAAAATCCCATGGCAAAGGAAAAATTTGCGCGCACAAAGCCGCACGTAAACATCGGCACGATCGGAC
>CAKTXZ010000031.1 GCA_934632155.1 uncultured Clostridia bacterium
AGCGCCGCTCATCCGAGCGGCAAGGATTTACGATGTATGAGCTTCGGTACATGCTCGGAAAACAGAATATGTGATAACCCCCGCATTACGATGGACTTCATCATCTTCTGTGAAGTGAGCATACCGTTCTCTCCCTTGCTTCTCCCTCTTGCTACTCAACTATTCCACCCCGACCATGCTGGCCAGATACCCGTTGGCTTTGGCCAGCAGGTCGCAGATGGTTCCTTCCTCGACGATTCGCCCGTTTTCCAGCACGGCGGCGCGATCCGCCATGCGAACGGTGGCCAGCCGGTGGGCGATGAGCACCACGGCGGCGCTGCCGCTCATCTGCCGAATCACCTTGCGGAAGGCCATTTCGCTCTCGTAATCCAGCGCGCTTGTCGCCTCGTCCAGAATGATCAGGCTGGGCCTGCCCAGCAGCACCCGCGCCAGCACGATGCGCTGACGTTCGCCGCCGGACAGCCGCACGCCCCGGTCGCCCAGCGCTGTGTCCAGCCCCTCCGGCAGCTTCGATACGAACTCCCACGCCATCGCCGCCTTCAGCGCAGCAATCAGCGCCTCGTCGCTCGCGCCGGGATGGAACCGTGTCAGGTTTTCGCGGACGGAGGCGTTCAGGATCAGTGGATCCTGCGGCACATACCCCGCCTGTCTCCGCCACGCGCGGAGATTGCCCTCCGTGAGCGCTTCGCTGTCCACGGTAATCTTCCCCGACTGCGGCAGCAGAAAGCCCAGCAGCAGATTCACCGCCGTGGTCTTGCCCGCGCCGTTGCGACCCAGCAACGCCAGCGTCTCGCCCCGGCGCAGGGTCAGGTTCATATTCCGCAGCGTCGCGTCGTCCGAATCGCGGTAGGAAAAGCGCACGCTCTCGAACGCCGCCTCCCGCCAATGGGAAAAGTCCGCGCCTTCCTCCGCTGCTTCGCCCGTCTCCGGGCGCATCTCGGACAGCGCTTCGGTCAGCTTTTCATAGGCAGGCACGCAGCTGTTGATGAACTGCATCCGCCCCTGAAAGCCTGAAAAAAGCGGCCACAGCCGCGCGAACACATATACCAGCACTACCAGCCGGTCGGTCTCCACCCTCATTCCCAGCGTACACACCAGATACACCGCCGCGATCAGCAGCGCCGCCGCCACGGAGTAGACCACGCCGGGCGTGGCACTCAGGCGCACGTAGCGCATCCGCGCATCCACAAAGGAGCGGTTGATTCTGCTGAAGGTCTCCGCGTGCTTCCTTTCCACACCGTAGGCGCGAACCTCCTTGACGCTGGACAGCTGGTTCTGCAGCTCGGCGTAGAACTCCCGGCTGATGCGGATCATCTCGTCCCCATAGTCCCGGGATTTTTTGCGCAGGGGCTTGAACACCGCCAGCATACACGCCCCCAGCAGACACACCAAAAGCGTCACCGGCGCGCTCATCCAAAGCGCAATTCCCAGCTGAATGCCCGCAGACACAAGGCTTGCCAGCAGGTGAATCACCTCGCTGATGCCCGCGCTAACCTGCCCACACTGGGACGTGAACAGGCTAATCGTGTCCGTATCCTTGCGGGCGGTCAGGCTCTCCCAGCTCGCGCCGGAAACAGCCGCGTACAGCTCGTCCCGCAGGCGCAGGCTGGTATTCTCGATGAACTCGCTCTCCCGAATGGATAGCCCCCGCGACAGCAGCGCCTTCACCGTCACCAGCGCCACATACGCCGCCAGCAGCGCGGCCACGCGCAGGGGATAGGGGAGTGCAGTGAACCATCCCGGCAGGGGGCTGTCGCCGATTTGCAGCATATTCAAAAGCGGAACGAGCATGACGATGCCGATTCCACTCAAAAGAGATATGCCGATGCTCCAGCCCAGAATGGTCAGAAATCCCCTGCGGTCGCTTCGCCAGATTTCCCGCAGCAGCGGCTTCATCCGCCGTCAGTCCTCCAACAGATTCATCTCGCGGAACTGGGCGAGCAGCGCGTCCAGGTCTGCGGAGGCGGTAGCCTCGTCCACCTCAAATTCCGCCAGCACCAATGCCAGTAAATCTTCGCGGGAAACAGGCCGCTTGAGCTGCTCGAAAACGAACGCAGCCACGTCGCTGAGCACCACCGCGCCCTCGAATTTTGCGATATTTTCGCCCGTGGGCATGACGATGAACTCATCTGCCACGTTGCGCAGCGTGAAACCCTCCCTGATTTTCATTTCGGGCAATTCCTCCTGTATTTCCTCGGGGCGCTCAAAAAGCGTCCGATGCGTTTCCAGCGCAGCCTCCTTGCTCGGATCGGCAAACATCCGATATACGGGCGTACTGCGGCACAGGCGACGCACGTTCGCCATGGCCAGCGCCGCCGTATCCGCGTCCCACATTGGGATGAAGCACTGTCGAATCAGTGCGCGGTAGGCCTGCTCGGCGGACAGACGGCGCAGGCGCGTAAACGGCGCGCGGCGCACCTCCAGAATGGCATGAAGCGGGCGCTCCACGTTGCGGAAAATCTGCTCCTTGCCGTCCCACGGCACGCCGCAGGCGACGCTTCCGTTTTCCTCCAGACGAACGGCGGGGCGGTCGCCGCTGATGAATTCCGCGCCCAGCGCTTCCACCCAAACCTTCGCCCGGGTGGACTTGCCGATCCCGGAATCTCCCGTAAAGCACACGGCGCGCCCGCCCTCCTCTACGCACGCGGCGTGAAGGGAGACGATGGATTCATGGATGAATCGGCACTCGATGGGGATGCGGAGGAACTCGCCGTTTTTCTCGCTGTCTGAATCATAAATGGTGATCAGCCTGTAGTCAGATGTTGCGGTTATACACGGTAAGCTGTTCTGCGAGGGGGGCGCAAAGCCAACGCAGCCGTCCGCAATCCTGACTGCGCGAAACCCGGGGGTATTTGCAAGCGTCCGTCCGGCGGTTATTGCGCGATTCAGCTTTTTTTCAATGTGAACAGAAGCCGTCAAATCCTCGAAGGGCGTCTGAAACGTCGTCCATTCAGGCAGGATTATTTCTGTTTTCACGGAAATTCCGCAAAGCCGCAACCGCGCCCATGTTGCATGGTTGGGTGGCAAATGTTTACTTGACGACATGCTTTAGGAATTCATCACTCTCTCTCTACTATCCATCCGCATTCCGGGACGGAAGCGAGACTAACACCTCTGCTTTGATAGGTTTCATGGCAAAATCGCCCTTCATAATAGCTGCCCCAAAAGCAGGGTTGACTGGAATTCGCGACCACCTTTTCATAGTTAAATGTGACTTTTTTTGCGGTCGGGGTGGTATACTGTTTCTTCATGTTACTCCTCCTTTTTTTTCTTGTCGAGATGAACGAGTCCTTCTTCAAGCAGTCTCCTCGCCCTTTTACAAAGGGCGGGATTTGCGTGTTCTGCCCATCCATCCGGCGCATGCGCTACTACGCATGGCGTGCATATGGGGCGAAGTTCACAGGCCATGCACTCGCCGGGGAAGGAATGGTTTTCCACTGCCGCGCGTACAAGCTTCCATGCAGCGGAAAAGGGGGTGCTGGTTACGTCCGCGCCAACGTCTGTCAAAGACAGACAGGGATACATGCTGCCATCCCAGCGGATTGAGAAGGAATTCCTGCCAGCTCCGCACGGCAAGCCGCTGATTGGTTTCCTGCCTGTTGGCTGCTCAGGTATATCCTGAATACAGCAAGGCGTCAGCGGCTGTTTCCGCATTGCCGCATGCTTTTTGTACAGGGCGATGTACTCTTCCAGCGTCAGATCCATATCGTCCAGTTCTCTTCCAGTTTCTTGGCGCGGTCGAATCAAACTGCTGTTAACGCCATACTGTATCTTCATGTCATCCAGCAGCGCCAGTATCGAACTGATATTGTCTTTCATGTGTCGATTCGGCGTAATCGAGACATGCAGCGCAATTTTGCTGGCTTTCACTCTCTTTATGGCGTTGATGACCTGCTGAAAGCAGCGTTTTCCCGTTACGCTTTCATAGATGTCGTCGTTTGTGGCATAGAGCGAAATTTGAATTTCCTGAGGGGGATGAGCTTCGAAAAATGCCATGCGTTTCTCATCCAGCAGAAGCCCGTTGCTCTTCAGCGTGATTTCTATGCCCTGACTCTGAAGATACTGGTAAACCGCATCGAAATCTGGATGCATTAACGCTTCGCCTCCCGTAAGCGTAGCGTACAGCATACCCTCGCGCACGGCCTGCTCCATAATGCGCTGCCATTGCCTGCCCGTAAGCAGCCTATGATTCGTTGTGTGCAATGCATCTGCTTTTAGATGTACATAACACATCTTACAGTTCAAATTGCACAGAGGCGTCAATTCAAAAGTGCCTTGCAGAGGAATTCCCTTTTCTCTGGCGATCGTGCGAATATACTTTCCCATCTGATAGGTAATCTCCGCAGCGTCCGCGCCCTGCTTTTCCAGCGCATCCAGGAAGGCAAGCAAGCCGGTGGAATTTATGATTCTTTCGCCCGTAAATCTTCACCTCCTCCATCCCATCCTTCGCAGGCACCGTCCTGCCAGCGCCCGGCATTGCCACCAGCCGCGCCGCAGGGGCAGACCTGCCATCCATACGCGCCCAAGCAACCGGGCGGCAGGGTGATCCAGTCGGATCCGCCGTCCGTTCCTTTCCAGCAGTACCGCCAGCCCCAGCACGGCGGAAACCGGCAGCCAGGGCTCCGGGTTCCAGCAGTGATCGCCCAGTGTCTTCATCTGTTCAGACGACATGCGGAATATGCGATGCGCCACATATCGCCCGACAGGGTATTCAAAGAGCACCACATCTCCTCGCTGAAGCGGGCGTGTCACTGGGACAAATGTTACCATATCCTTTCCCCGGCGGATCAGCGGGCGCATGCTGTCGCCGTCCAGCGGGATGCGCATGGGGAGAACCGTTCCGTTCTGCGCCAGTTCGCGCCACTGGGGGATGGTCAGCAGCCGCGTTTCCGCCGCGTTCATGGGGCGCCCCCTTCCCGCGCCAGCTGCCTCCCGAAGCGAACCAGCCGTCCCGCGTAGCGTATGCCGTACTGCAGGACGAGCTGCTGATACGCTTCCCGCATCCGCACCGGGCGCAACGCCGTATCGTGGGCGTCGGTGGCGATGGCATCAATGGCGCGCGCGTTGAGCAGCTTCTCCGCAAACCGCCTTTTCCAAAGCCCTGCGGGGTGCAGTACGGTTTCGCAGTTCATCTGGTAGATCAGCCCGTATTCCTCCCGCGCTTCCATCGCCCTGCGGGGCGAACGCACCAGACACCGATATCGTTCCACATGCGCCAGCACAGGCTGAAATCCGGCGCGGTACAGGCTGTCCGCCGCCTCGCCGATCTGTGAAAGGGCTGCATTGTGATCGAATTCAATGAGCACATGGCGGGAATTCCCCAGCGCGGGCAGCTTGCCCGCCGTCAGCAGGTCGGGCACGGAATCGCAGTAGTGAATCTCGCAGCCGGGCAGCACGCGGAGGCTCCAACCCTGGCCTTCGCAATAAGCGTTGGCTTCGTCCAGCCGCTCCCGGTACAGCGCCAGCTCAAAGGGGCGCGTTTTCGGGTAGGCGTGGGAGGTGGCAAAGAGCAGCGATATACCGCTTTGCACGTTTTGCGCCAGCAGGGCGCGCATCTGCTCCGGCGTTTTCGGGCCGTCGTCCAACCCCCACAGCACGTGCTGATGCAGATCAGAAAAGCCTTCCTCTCTCATTTACGCTTCGCACTCTTGCCTGCTCTTGCGCTTTTCTCGGCCCTCGTGCTTTTGTCCGGCTGTCTGCCGGCTTCTCCATAGCGGCGATAATACGCCGAGTAGCGGTCGGAGCGATAATAGTATTTCCGGTTGCGGAAGGATTTGAGATCGACGCCGTTCATCACTGCGCCAAGCACCTGGCAGCCGGTTTTTGCGATATTGGCGGCGACATCGCCGATATCCTGCCCGCGGCCCTTGTTATAACCCACCACCAGCACCGCGCCGTCGCAGTGACGGGCGATTTCCACCGCATCCACGATCACGCCCGCAGGCGGGGAGTCCACCAGAATGATATCGAAGCTTTCTTTCAGCAGGCGCATCATCTCGCCATAGCGGCTGGAGGCCAGCAGCTGCATGGAATTGAGCACGTCGCGCCCGGCGGGAAGGATATACGCCCCGTTCAGGTCGGTCTGGTAAATCGCATCCTCCAGTTCGCACATACCGGCTAGATATTGCGCAAGGCCGAGGGTTTCTCGCCGCGCATAATTGAAGCGGTAGCGCCGCGCCAGCGTGGAGCAGCGAAGATCGGCGTCCACCAGCAGCACTCTTTTTCCATAGCCCGCCAGCGTGCGCATCACATTCATGGCGATGCCGGATTTTCCTTCCTGCTCGTACCGGCTGGTAAACAGGATCGTGCGAATATCCGCGCCACAGTAGGACAGATTGGTGCACAGCGTGTTCATGGCCTCAGTGCAGGCGTAATCCAGCGCTGGAAAACGGGTGATATTCAGATAGTTCATGACCTGTCCGACTTCCTTCCGCGTGTTTTTGCCCCGGACAGATGGGGACTGGCTGGGATAACCGCCAGCGTGGGGATATTGGCGTAGCGCATCACGTCCTCCGGTGATTTGGGGCGACTATCCAGCAGAAATACCAGCACCAGCACGCCGCCTGCCAGCACGGTGCCCAGCAGAATACCCCGGATGACATAGCCTGTGACGCCGCCGCCGCTGGCTGTGCCGGGCACCAGCGCGATGGAGAAGGTGCTGGGCTCGTCGGTCTTCATGATCTGCACGATGAAGCGCTTGGCCGCGGCCGCATAGGCGTTGGCAATGTCCGCCGCCGTCTGCGAATCGGGATGCCGCGCGGTGATGTACAGAATGCGCGTGTCCTCGGGATTCGACACGCTGATCATGCTCTGCAGTGCGGAATAGCTGTAATTCGTGCCAAGCGCCTCGTTGACCATCTGATGCACTTCCCAGGTTCTGAATACCTCCTGGTAGTCCATGGTCAGCACGGTGCCGATCTGCAGGTCGGCAATGATGCTGCTGCCCGTGCTGCCCATGATGTAGAGCTTGGAGGTAGCCGTGTAGATGGGCGTGATGCTGGAGGAGGCGTAGGCTCCCAGCAGCACCGCACCCGCAATCATACCCAGCAGGAGAAAGTGCAGCTTGGAGAGCAGATAGTAGAACAGCTCCACCAGGTCGATGGTCTTCGCCTGCGGCTGATTTCCCGCCGTCTGCGCCGCGCCGCTTTGTCCTCCCTGCTGCTTTCCGTCCATTCTGGACAGGATTTCCGCAAACAGCTCCGCCTCGGTCGAACGGCGCTCCGCGTCCATTCTATCCGATGGTTCGTTTGGATTGTAATTCATTCATTATTCCTTCCCGGCAGCCTTTCTCAATGGACTTTTCACTTCCATATGAAGAGACGGTTTGTTCGCATTATTCCCCGGCTGCCGGCTCGCTCAGCATTAGCAGCAGACCGGTTTCCGTGCCCATGTCGATCAGGGCCAGCTGGTCGAACACCACGTCCACTACACCGCCCTCGCGCACAATGGCGGGCTGTACCGACCACTTCATCTGCGTTTTGCCGTTCTGAATTTCGTCGGCGTTGTCTGCGTTCTTATCGGGAATACCCAATGCGGTCACGATGGTCTGACCCTTGCTGTAGGGAGTAGCAAAGGAGAGGGTACCTACTGCGTCGCCGTCCGTCGGACGGAAATCCTCCGTAATCAGCGGTACATAGTCCGAGACGATCAGCGCTTTGCCGTCAACGCCCAGCAGATAGCGCACGCGGTTCTGATCCTCCTCCGGGAGCCAGTTCAGCGCGGGCTGCTCCTGCTCCGTCACGAACTGTCCCAGCATCGTGATCTCACGCCGGATCAGCTCGGTTTCGGGAACGATCACTATCTTAAAATCATCCGGCAGCGCCTGCCCGTCTCTGGTGACGGTTTTGATCACCCGCGTGGTATCGCCCGCCTGCTTGCTGGGCAGGTTCTCTGGAACTTCCGTTGTTTCCACCTCCACCGTTCCGCGCGCGCCCTGACGTACGGTCAGCAAGCTGAACAGCAAGTCCCCGCCCTGCAGCTGTGCCATCAACGCCTGCGGAACATTGAACGCTACTTGCCCGTTTGCGATTACACGGGATTCCACAGGCGTCCACACCAGATTCGCAGGATCGGAAGTATCGCCCAGAACGACCACCGTCAGCTGCCCCGGCTGGTAATCGATGGTCAGCGTCATCGTTGCCTCCAAGTCGGCAGGCGGAACGATTTCCGCCGCATGCAGGCGCATGAACTCCGTCATGTGCAGCGTGTCGGGATCGACGCTGATAATGGCCTCGATGGCCTTCTGCGTATCCTCCGGATACCAGCGTACGGGGCGGTTGCCCTGCTCGTACACGAAATCATATACATCCACCGCCTGGTTCACGGTCAGATGATCCGCAGGCAGTTCCCGAAGATCGTAGGCCGTCCGCGCTTCGTCTTCCCATCTGGCGTCAAGCGCAACGGCGCGATCCTGAGTAGGGGTGCCGGGCGCGTCGGTCAGTACCGCCGCCGATGCGCTGACGGTCAACAGCATCAGCGCCAGACCAATACCGAGAATACGTTTCTTCATGTGTGGTTTCTCCCTTCCAAATAGTGTGGTTGATCTCCTGGAATTACTCAAAACACATTTCCGTCAGCAGCGCGTTCAGCGCATCCTCATCGGCGTGGAACTCCATGAAGCCGTCCGCGCCGATGCAGTGACCGCCCGCCAGCGTTTTTGTTTCCGGCCGCCGATAATCCCGGCATTCATAGGCCCTGTTGATCAGCCAGCCACGCTCGATGTTCGTGGTCATGTGCCCGGCCAGCGCGTCGTACAGCGTTCCGGCGTAGCCCATGTCCTCGTTCATTCTCTGAACCAGCAGCTCCTCCGCCGACCGGATGAACGTGCGCTGCCGCTGCATACGGCTGGCGTTGGTGCCGTCACCCACGCCTGTGCGCCCGCGAACGAAGGTTTCCGCCTGCTTCCCTTGAAGGGTAATTGTTGCGCCTTTGACCATCTGCGGGTCAAGCGAGGAGAAATCCTCCTCCAGCGTGACGGTCACGCCGCCCAGCGCGTCGTTCAGCGCGGTAATCCCGCTCATGTCCAGCGCGATATAGCCGTCGATGGGGATGTTCCCCAGCAGTCGACCGACCGCCCATACGGTGTTTTCGCAGTTCTCCTCTGCCGTTGCGCCGTAGGCATGAGAGAGGCAGAGCTGCGTCTCGCGGACGCCGGTATAATCCCCAAAGGGGCCGTACACCCGGACGTCCGTCATGGTATCGCGGTCAATCTGCAGCATGGAAACGATCTTGTTCTTTTTGTCGAAGGTCACGAGTAACAAAAAGTCCGCCTGTCCGGCGTAGCGGCCGGAGGAGGCGGGCGAATGCATTTCCGCCCAGTCCACGCCGATGAGCAGGAGGTTGGTCAGATCCCGTTTCCGGTATACCCATGTGCGATTGGCGTAGCGCAGCGTCAACTTGTCGGAAGCGAAGCGTCCGTCCAGCGAGCCCACCGGCTCCGGCGCATCCGACTTTTCCAATCGATTGCCAACGGTGCGAATCCCCAGCAGCACGCCCGCGTACAGCAGCGCCATGCAAACCAAAACAGCCGCAATCGCGGTTCTGGAAAGGCGTTTGCGCCGATGACGATGGTTCTGCCGCACGTGTATCTCCCGCTTTCTAAGGGATTCTTCATTCAATTCGGGCGATGAGCTCAAAGCTGAGCCATGTAGGAATCTCCCTGCCGTTAAAGGAGAGGAGCACCTGCCCGCTGCAGCCGCGCTTATCCACCCGGCGAATCCTGCCCTCCACGTCCTTCATAGGGCCGCTGATGATACGAATCCTGTCGCCGTCCCGATACGCCTGAGAAAGGCTCAGCAGTCCATCGTATCGGAAAAGCCAGCGCACAAATTGCTCGTCCGCGCCGCGCAGCCGCCAGTCGCCCTCCATGGACAACGTTCGGATCACGTTTTGCCTGGGGAAAATCAACACCGGTTCGATATAGGAAGGAGCCTGAAAAAAGACATAGCCGGGAAGAACGATCACTTCCTCCGTCCGCCTCGCCTTTTTGCACACCCGATACCTAATCTTTCGCATTGTAATCGCCCGGACGTCCGGACAGGCGGCCTGAACGCGCTCCGCCACGCTCTGCTCTTTTCCCGTCATACAGAACAGGCAGCCGTATGCTATGCTTTCCTCATGCGCGTTCGCTTCAATCCGTTGCGCGCCTTCATGCTGGAAACTGCCCATAGCTTCGCCCTCCGATCTTGCCGCCTGCCTTGCGCAGGGCTTTCTCGGCTCCTTTGCTCCTTCGTATATCTCGCCTTTCGCCATACCGCTGCAATCAGTCGTGTATGTTGTGGGGCGAGTTGTCGTCCGGCAGGACAGGCGCATCGATATATCTATTCCCTGTGCGCGATGAAGCGCTCGCACAAAGGGGCAAGATAACCTCTACGCTTTGTTTTTCCCGCCGCAGGGCAAATCGCCTTGCGGCTTGGAGACATAATGCTTCTGTGTCATTATGTCACAGGGAGCATACCGCCGCAAAATTACGGATTCTGCGACGGTGAATGGATAATAAAGTAAACCTCATTATCCTCTACTATATTATAAGGCGTAAATCCTCTCCTGTCAATCAAAATAAAGCTGGTAAATGACCGATTTATGTTATTTTTACCGATTTTTACCGCAGCAAGCAGAATCTTATTGCTTCTGACGGAGACAACACAACAAACGAACGTCGTATGGCGCTAATTCCTTAAGCCGTCAAAGAGCCGTCAGATCGGCGCCTTTTTTTGAAATGCGATAATGAATCAAATACAAGAGATGGAGGAACAAAAGTATGTGCAGGCATGGTGAAAACATCTATAGGCGCAAGGATGGCCGTTACGAAGGACGATATATTATCGGGAAAACAGACGAAGGGAAGACAAAGTTCGGATATGTATACGGCTATCAGTATATGGAAGTCAGGCGCAAACTGGCGGAGCATAAGACCGCGATACTGGCACGGTCTCTGTCCGATGCGCCCGCACGATGCAGGATTACCCTGCGGGAATGGATGATGCATTGGATGGAGAACGAGGTGCTGGGCAGTGTGAAGGCGTCATCTTATCAAACGTATCTGATACAGATAAACAAGCATATTCTTCCAGCGCTGGGCGGTTTGTATTTGACGCAGTTTACGCCTGCTTTGGCATATGAATTTTCGGAGAACATGCGCGCGGTAGGGCTGTCCGCCAGCACGGTCAAGGGCGCATTTCGTCTGCTTTCCGCCGCCATGCAATCCGCATTGGACGAAGGCGCAATAAAGAAAAATCCCTGCCGGAAAATAAAAATCCGGCAGGAAGAGCAGATGGAGCAGCGGGTATTGAGCCGTTCCGAGCAGGAAAAGGTGCGTTCAGCGGCAGACGCGCGCGGGGATTTGCCTGTGCTTCT
>CAKTXZ010000032.1 GCA_934632155.1 uncultured Clostridia bacterium
GTTGGTGGTCGGATAGGCGGAAATGCCGTTGGTCAGGGCGTCCCAGATTGTCTGGCCGCTGGTCTCCACCAGCATCATGTTGTTGTCGAAGGGAAGCACCGAGGCGACCTCCCGAATAGAGATCTCTCCCGCGTCCAGCTTGGCCCGGATGCCGCCGCCGTTGACGATACACAGCTGGGCTCCGTCCGGCTCAAAGTAGCTGAGCAGCGCGTCGGTCACCAGATTGGCAATGGGCGAATTCTGGCAGCGCACCAGCTCGGAGGACCATTCCAGATTATCCTGAAGATAGCCGATGGTCACATCCAGCGCCGCGTCCACCTGAGCGTTATAGCCGTCCACCAGCGCCCTGATCGCCTCGTCCTGAGCGTAAGCCTCGGTGAGGAACAGCTGGTTGTAGACATAACCGGTAATTTTTCCATCGTAAACGCATACGTTGATCTGCGTCAGAGCCTCTCCGTGCTTGCCGGGGTTGACCAGATACTGGTTGTCTCCCAGAATGGTGGGACGGCCCGCGATATCGTTGCCGCCGCCGATGGAAATGCCGATATCCTTCTGGGACTCCACCAGGGCGCCGTTCTTGGAATGCAGGTGCGACAGCGCCACGATCAGATCGCAGCCCTCCTGCTCCTTCAGCGTCGCCACCACTTCGCCCGCTTTTTCCAGATCATCGTCCCATGTGATGTCCACCGTATTGGCGTAGAGCGTCGTCGCGGCGCTTTCGTCATCGGTGACGCCCAAAATACCGATCCTGATCCCCGCAGCCTCCTTGATGACGTAAGCTCCAAAGGGCAGGCCGGGGTCGTCCGCCGGGGCGTGGCCCGCCTTATAGCGGGTGTTGGCGGAGAGCATGGCGTACCGCGCCTCTCCCGCCAGGCGCAGGAGGTTCTCGAAGGAATAGTCGAAATCGTGGTTTCCCAGCACCGTGGCGTCCAGACCTAAAGCGCCCAAAGCTGCCACCGACACATCCCCGAGGGTGATGTTGGCCAGCGTGGTGTTGTAGGGGGAATCGCCGCCGTCCACATACAGGACGTTTTCCGCCCCCAGCTCGCGGCGGGTTTCATCCAGAATGGTCTTGATCCGAGCCACGGAGCCGATCTGGAAACGGCCGTCGGAGGAGGTATAGGGGATGTAATTGCCATGAATATCCGAGGTGGCGAATATGGCGGCAAGCTGCAGCCTGTCCGCCACCTGAGCGGTCATGGCCTCCGCCAATTCCACGGTGAGCGGCTCATTGGTCAGCTGCTCCTGAACGAACACCCCATCGGCCAAAGCCAGCGCCAGATGATCCACCGGCAGATCCGCGCCGTAGAGCCCCTTGGCGATGGCCAACGCAAACGCCTCGCCGGTCATCGGCCGGCTGGGACGGAAGGAAAGGCCGTCGCTGTCCAGCGCCATGAGCCCCGCGTTGATCACCGCTTCGATCTGGGGCTGAGCTTCAAAGGTCACGCAGTCCTTGGCCGCGGCAATCACATTGGCTGTGGCGATGGCTCCGTTCGAGGCGGTGTAGCCCAGATTCTTGGGGGTGGTTTCAAACGCAGGGATTGCCAGCGGATGAACGTCCGCCAGCGCGAAAAGCTCATCCAGCATCACCGCCGCCTGAAGGCGGGTGAGGATCGCTCCCTCCCCCAAGGCGGGGGATACGAGGACGGTCAGGGCAAGCAACAGGGTCAGGAGCAAGGCAAGCCGTTTTTTCATACAGGTTTTCCTCCTATCTGAATGTTGTTGCGGTGAAAGATCATGAAAGCGATGCTTCACGACGGAGGTCCGGAGCGCCCGCCCTGTGCCGTCGTGCGGCCCGGCCAACCGGCCGCTCCACGGCGCTGCCGGAAAGCCGGAAGCCCTCAAGCCTCCGTCCATGCCGCCTTTGGTCGGCTCAGGGAGCGTTTTTTCCTTCATCAGCCAGATGGCAGACGACAAGATGACGAACGCCGTTGACGGTATGCTCCCTCAGCTCGGGGCGCTCCAGTTGGCAGCGCTCGGTGCAGCGGGGACACCTTGGATGGAAGGCGCACCCTTTGGGCGGCTTGGCCGGCGAGGGGACGTCGCCCTGCAGGGGGACGCGTTTTTTCTTTTTCCGCACATCCGCCACGGGGATGGCGCTGAGCAGCGCCTGCGTATAGGGGTGCAGCGTGTTGGCGAACAGCTCCTCCGACGTTGTCAGCTCCACGATCCGCCCAAGATACATCACGGCGATCCGATCGGCCAGATACTCCACCACCGACAGGTCGTGGGTGATGAAAATGTAGGTCAGCCCATGCTCGTCCTTGAGCTTGTTGAGCAGCTTGAGCACCTGCGCCTGAATGGATACATCCAGCGCGGAGACCGCCTCGTCGCAGATAATCAGCTCCGGATTGACCGAGAGCGCCCGCGCGATGCCGATGCGCTGGCGCTGCCACCCGAGAATTCGTTGGGATAGCGGGTCATATATTCCTGCGGCAGGTTGACGTCCTCCAGCAGCCCGGCAATCCGTTTGATGCGTTCCTGACGGTTCTTCATGCCGAACTTGATCAGCGGGTCCTCCAGCGAGCCGTAAATGGTGAACGCGGGGTTCAGGGAGGAATAGGGGTCCTGAAACACGATCTGGATTTTCTGGCGCGCGCCGTCCATCTCTCGCCGGGAAAGCCTGCGCAAATCCTTCCATCCGTCCTTAAACCGGTATTCCATGCTTCCGTCCGTCACTGGAACCAGCTGAAGAATGGATTTTCCCAGCGTGGTTTTGCCGCAGCCGGATTCGCCCACCAGCCCCAGCGTTTCGCCCCGGTAAACGTCCAGATCCACGCCGTCCACCGCCCGGACGTGGCCGACCGTCCGCTTGATGACGCCCTTGCGGATGGGGAAATAGGTCTTGGCGTTTCTGACCCGCAGCAATACCTCTTTATTTTCCATTTACGCTTCCCTCCCCGATATGAAAGCAGCGCGCATAGTGTCCCGAGGCGAGCCACCCCTCCTGCGGCATCTCCTCCTCGCAGCGCCTGGTCGCAAAGTCGCAGCGCGGGCAGAACTGACAGCCCCTGGGCCTGCGGAAGGGATCGGGCGTCATGCCGCGGATCGGCTCCAGCTGCTGCTGCCGCCCCTTGCCCAGCACGGGGATGGAGTGAAGCAGCGCGCTGGTATAGGGATGGACGGGATTGGTAAAAATATCCTCCACGCTCCCGTACTCCACGATATTGCCCATATACATGACGGCCACATCATCCGCCATCTCGGCGACAACGCCCATGTTGTGGGTAATCATCATGATGGCCGTCCCGTGCTCCCGCTTCAGGTCGTTCATCAGCTCGAAGATCTGCGCGCTGATGGTAACGTCCAGCGCGGTGGTCGGCTCGTCCGCCAGCAGGATCCTGGGGTCGCAGGACATGGCCATTGCGATCATCGCGCGCTGGCGCATGCCGCCGGAAAACTGATGCGGGTATTCGCCATCCCGGATATCGGCCGCGGGAATGCCCATCGCCGCGAGGCCCCGGACCGACTCCCGCTTAAGCTCCCGCCTGCCTGGCCGCGCGGGCCATCAGCGGCATGACGGAGCACTCCCGGTCATAGAGCGGTTCGCCCGGCGTCGCCTGACAGGAGACGATCACCGTGCCCTTCATCAGCGCAAACAACGCTTCCTTTGTCATTCTCTCATTCCCCTTACAGCGCTTGCAAAAACAGCCCGAGCTTTCTGGCCAGCAGCGCGTGCCCTTGATCGCTGGGGTGAAGGCCGTCGGGCAAAAGCAGCGCCCGGCAGCGCGCGTTTTCCGGCTGGATGCCGCTGACGGCGTACAGATCCAGCACCGGCAGGGCGTAATGCTGCGCCGTTTCCAGCAGGATGTCCCGATAGACGGACAGCGGCGCGACGCTCAGCGGCTTGCGTCCGTCCCCGCGGGGATCGTTCTCGTTGTCCCGGTGCAGGGGCGAGAGGATCACAACCGGCTTGCCCGCATAGCGCGTCAGCAGCCCGTCCATCAGGCAGTGGCACGCCCCCCAGAAGGTGAAGGGAGTTCGGTCGGCGGGCACGCCCAGCGGCGCGTCCCCGTGGCCATAGTCGTTCGTTCCGCCAAAGACCACCACCGCGTCGGCGTTTTCATCCATCTCGGCCATGCGCATGCAGAAATCCCGATCGTGGGGCTCGTTGGTCATCACGGTCTGCCGAGCGATCCGCGATCCGCTCACGCCGTAATTATTGGCGCGCAGAAGCCCGAATTCACGCGCCAGAACGTCCGTATACCGGTTGCCCTCGCAGCTTGCGCCCACGCCTTCCGTGATGCTGTCGCCCAGAAAATTAACGATCGCTCCGTTCAGCTTCATTTTTCCGTCACCTCAGGTATATTTTTTGATCGCATCGTCGATCATCTGGGCGCAGGCGTGCACCTGAACCATATCCTCCGGCTCCAGATTGGGCATTGGGGGACGCACGCCGCCCAGAGGCAGCCCCTCGCGCAGCTCGATGATTTTCTTGATCGCCGCGTACAGGTTGCCGCGGCAGGCACACATCGCCTCGATGAGCGCGTTCACCGAATGCTGGATGCGCGCGGCGGCGGCAAAATCATTTTCCCTGCACAGCGCGTCCATTTTCAGGAACAGCTCCGGCATCACCGCGTAGGTGCCGCCGATCCCGCCGTCCGCGCCGATGGCGCGCCCCGCCACAAACTGCTCGTCCGGCCCGTTGAAGAGAATGCACTCGCGTTCAAAGGCGCGCTTGAAAATATCAATATCATACGCGGGCATGGAGGAATTTTTAATGCCGACGACCCGGGGATTTTCCTGCATCAGCCTGGCCAGCTTGGGCGAGAGCGCGACGCCCGCCAGCTGCGGGATATTGTAAATGAAAAAATCCGTGCCGGGCGCCGCGCTGGAAATGTCGTTCCAGTACCGGGCGATGGCCGCGTCCGGCAGGTGGAAATAGATGGGCGGGATGCTGGCGATGGCGTCCACGCCCAGAGCCTCGGCGTGTCTGGCCAGCTGGCAGCTCTCCTGCGTGTTATTGCAGGCCACATGGGCGATGATCGTACACTGGCCGCCTACCTCCTGCATCACAGCCTCCAGCGTGCGCATCCTTTCCTCCTTTTTCAGATAGATGCACTCCCCGGAGGAGCCCCCGACATACAGGCCCTTCACGCCCTTGTCCACCAGATACCGGGCCAGACGGCGCGTGCGCGTTTCGCTCACACCCCCCTGATCGTCGTAGCAGGCGTAAAACGCCGGGAAAACGCCCCTGTACTTGTCTAAGCTGCCCATGATAAAGTCCTCCTCATTCATGATCGATGATTGAAAACGGCGGCTCTCCTCAGCCCTTGACCGCGCCCATGGTGATGCCGCGGGTGAAGTATTTCTGGAAGGCGAGGAACACGGCGATGATCGGCACGCTGGCCAGCGTCGCGCCCGCCATAATCAGGCCGAAATCCGTGCTGGCCTCGCCCTGCATCTTGGCAATGCCCAGAGAAATGGTGAGCTTACGCTGGGAGTTGAGCATGATCAATTGCAGGAAATAATCGTTCCATGCGGTGATAAAGGTAAAAATTGCCAGCGCGCCCACGCCGGGCTTAATCATGGGAAACACGATGTCCACGAACGTGCGCGCCTCCTCGGCCCCGTCGATGCGCGCCGCCTCCAGCATTTCGTTGGGGATGTTTTCGGAGAACTGCTTCATCAGGAACACGCCGAAGGGCCAGCCCACGGTGGGCAGAATCACCGACCAGAGGGTGTTGTGCAGGCGCAGCCATGCCATCTCCTTGAGCAGCGGGATCATGATGACCTGCTTGGGCAGCGCCATGGCGCAGACAAACATGCTGAAAATCACGCCGCGCCCCACAAAGCGCTTTTTGGCCAGCGCGTAGCCGCCCATCGCGCCGCACAGGCAGGTAAGCAGCATGGCCATGCCGCAGATGAACACCGTGTTGAGCAGCCACGTCCACGCGGGCTTGGTGAACAGCTTGATATAATTGGCCGGCGTTGGAATGGCGGGAAAAAAGGAAGGTACGCGGGCGTTAATTTCTTTCGCTCCCTTCAGGGAGCCCGTGACGATCCAGTACAGCGGGAACAGCATGAGCAGCGCCAGTACGATCAGAAGTGCGACGCTCACAACTCGATAAACTGTTATTTTGTGTACACTGTGATCCATGATTGCCCTTGCCCCCTCAATTTCCGGATTTGGCCAGGCGGAACTGGGCCGCGCTGAACAGCGCGATGATCGCCGCCAGGATGATCCCCATGGCGCAGCCGTAGCCGAAGTCGTTGAGCTTAACCGCGTTATGATAGATATAATACATGATGGTCAGCGTCGAGTCCCGCGGTCCGCCGGAGGTCAGCAGGTCGATCAGCGCGAAGCACTGGAAGGAATTGATGGTGGTGATGATCAGGATATAGAGGGTGGTGGGCATGACCTGCGGCCACTTGATGCGCCAGAAGGTCTGCAAATTCGTCGCCCCGTCCACCTGCGCCGCCTCCACCAGCGAAGGATCCACGTTGCTCAGCGCCGCTACGTACAGCACGATGGGCTGGCCGATGGAGGTGGTGAGCAGGATGGTGATGATGCAGCCCAGCGCCGTGTCCACGCTGCCCAGCCAGTTCATGTTCCTGCTGATGAGGCCCAGCGCTGTGAGCACATAGTTGAGCAGGCCATAGTAGGGGTTGAACATCCACTTCCATACCACCGTCACCGCCACCGAGCCCGTGACCACCGGCAGATAAAACACGCAGCGGAAAAAGGAGGTGTGAAGCTGCCGCATCCGATAAATCGCGGAGGCGACCCACAGCGAAAACAGGCATGTGAAGGGCACGCTGATGAGCACGATGACCAACGTGTTGACCAGCGATATGCCGAATTTCACATCCTGGAATATACGAACGTAATTATGCAGGCCCACGAAGGTGAACTCGGAGAGCGTGTAGCGGAACGTGCTGTTGAACAGGCACATCACCATGGGAAAGACGACAAACCCCAGAAAAAAAACCAGAGCCGGCGCCATGAACAGATAGCCGGAGATATTTTCGCGCCTGCGCGTAGCGCGCAGGCTGCGGCTGATGCGAGCGGTATTTTGCACGCGGCGTTCCCTCCTTTTTGGAAGGAGGGGCGCTCTGCCCTCAGGAAAAGCGCCCCTCCCAATCGGACGGTCGGTTTATTGATTCACGTTCTGGATATAAACGGCCACTTCGTCCGCCACGTTTCCGCCTGCGCCGACGCGCTGGAGCAGGTTCCACCACTCGTAGCGCTGAACGGTCCAGTTCTTCGTCACCTGATAGAAATCTCCCAGATAGGGGGCAAACATGGCATACTCGCCGTTGAGCGCCTTTTCGGTGCCCGCGTACAGCTCCGTAACGGAAATCGAGGCACGGACGGGGGCGAGGCTGGTGGTGTATACGCTCTTGCGTACCTGCACGGAATCGTCACAGATGAAGCGAATAAATTCCTTTGCCGCCGCCACGCGCGCCTCATCGCCGTTATTAAACAGACCGAAGCCATAGATGCCGCCGTCCAGACGCGGCACGCCGTCCTCGGAGGGGAAGGTCATGGGGAACATTTCAATGCCATCGGCCACCTTTTCCAGATTGTTGGCGTGCTGCACTCCGTTCCAGCAGAAGGCCATTTTGGACGTGCCGTTGACAAAGAGCTGAATCTCCTCGCCGCCATTGATGGCGGGATCGAAGCTGATGAGCCCTTCCTCCGCCCACTTCTGCAGCGTGGTCAGCGCCTTGATGTTTTCCTCGCTGTCTGCGGTGTACATGGTGTGCGCATCGTCGGTGAAGCGGCCGTCATACAGATTGGTTACCAGCATGCGCGTTCCCTGATCGCCGCCCTGACCGGAGCAGAAGATCAGGCCGGTGGGGCTGTAGCCCGCCTTGACCAGCGCGCGCAGCGCCTTTTCGAAGCCCTCGGTGGTCCAGGTATGCTTTTCCATGTCGATGTACTGCAGGGCGTCCGCCTTTTCAAAGGCCGCCTTGTCGATGACCATGCAGTGCGCAGTCATGCACAGGGGATACATGTAATAGTTGCCGTCCGCGCCCATGCAGGCAGGGGCTACGACGTCGCTGTTGGCATTGATGTCCGCCAGCGCTTCTTCCGTCCAGAAATCGTTCATGGCCAGCATCTTGCCGGCGGCGCCCCAGTTGGCGACCAAGCGCTCGGGACCCTCGAAAATGATGTCAGGCGTCGTTTTGGCTTCGATGGCCGTGGTCACCTGCGTATCGCCATTGGTATAGTCCAGATACTCAACCTTAACCTTGATATTGGGGTGCACGGCGTTGAAATCAGCGATGATTTCAGCTACCTTGGCGTCATTTCCCCAGTCGCCAACCGGGAAGGTCCACAGGGTGATCTCGGTCGTCATGTCGTCGGCCAGCGCCGCCGCGGGCAGGGCCAGCATCAGGCACAGAAGCAGGGCGATCAGTTTCTTCATTTTACAAAGACCTCCTTGTTTTATTATTCAACCCCTTCGGGGGATGAAACGGAGCAAGGGAAAACGGGATACGCGTCATGAACAGGGGCAGGAAACCATCTCATGGCTTAAATGTACTACAAGATCGGGGCCTTGTCAATGGTTTTTCTGCTCCCATACATATAATATTTTCAAAATCACGGTGATATGCCGTGTTTTCAGCCATATTTTCTATTGTAATTGACTTTTTTGTAAGCGTGGCTTATAATGAAATGCGCATTTGTCCTACATGATTGCTGTGCAAGGAGTGGAATTGCTGTGCAAAGCCTGAGCCGGAAAGAAAAGCTCTATATCCATGCGTACCGTGAGATCAGAAAATATATTCTGCAGAACAATCTCAAGCCGGGCGACCTGCTGCCCACCGAGCAGAGGCTGTGCGAAACGCTGGGCGTGAGCCGCAACGTGCTGCGGGAATCCATCAAGAGCATGGAGCTGATGGGCATGGTGCGCGCATACCCGGGGAAGGGCACGCTGGTGCAGGCGTTCAATCTGGACTTTATCTTCCAGAACGTGCTCTTTTTCCAGATCGGCCCGCAGGAGGAGCATTCCATCCGGGAAATGTTCGGCGTCCGCAAGGTGCTGGAGCTGGCGTACATGCGGCAGGCGTTCCATGCCGTGACCGAGGAGGATATTGGGCGCATGCGCGGCTGCGCCGCCGCCATGCGCGAAAAATGGTCGCGGGGAGAGTTTTTTATTCAGGAGGACAAAGCCTTTCACCTGACGCTGTTCCGCCCTTTGCAAAACGATGTGCTGCTCTCCCTGCTGGAGGCCATCTGGGCCGTGGACGACGGCTTCGAGCTGGAAAAGAAGCAGCCGCATCTGGAACAGACGATTGCCAAGCACGAGGCCATCGTCGCCGCGCTGGAAAATCATAGCTTTATTGCGTTTGCCCGAGCCATGGAGGCGCACTTTTCCTCCGGCAAGTATATGGGCATGACGTCTTATGAGGAGTATTGAGGGCACGGCAGGCCGACCGTCCGGCGATCCGGGGAAAAGCCGGCGGCGCTTTGCTCCGAGCCCGGCGCTTCTCCGCGGATCGCTCTCTAAAAAGCCGGTCACAGGGGATGTCCTGTCCGGCACGGCAAAAAAATCATATACGTGACCCATATGGCCGCGAAAGCCGGATGACTGCATGAGCGGCACCTGTTCCAAATGCGGAGCGATCCTTTGGGGGCGCGCAGAACATTGCGTCTCTCCCGCTCAGCAGCGAGCATCCGCACTGAAAAATCTGAACTGCATCACCCCTCCGAAGCATTGCCGGCATTCGCGCCTGCTTTCGCCGGCAAAGAAGACCGCGATCCTGTCAAAGAACCGCGGTCGCTGTCTGTACTTGTTGATTCGGTCATTCCGCCGGGTGTGTTATTTGAAAGAACCGGGGCATGGTCATTCAAACAGGCTCAGCAGGCTCCCATAGCCCTCCTGTTCCATCTTTTCGTAGGGGATGAAGCGCAGGGAGGCGCTGTTGATGCAGTAGCGCACGCCGTTGGGGCTTTCCCGGTCGCCGGTGAACACATGCCCCAGATGGGAATCTCCCGCCCGGCTGCGCACCTCGGTGCGGTACATGCCGTGGCTGTCGTCCGGGAGCTCTACCACCGCAGGCTCCTCGATGGGCCTGGAGAAGGCGGGCCAGCCGCAGCTGCTCTCGAACTTGTCTGCGGAGGAGAAAAGCGGCTCGCCGGTGACCACGTCCACATAAATGCCCTTCTCGAACTGATTCCAGAATTCGTTTCGGAAGGGATATTCGGTGGCGCTTTCCTGAGTCACCCGGTACTGCTCGTCGGTGAGCCTGTCCCGGATGGCCTCGGCGGCGGGCTTTTTGTAGTCGCCCGGATCGATTCTCAGCCGGGAGAACAGCTCGATCTCCGCCCGGGGAATGTGGCAGTAGCCGTTCGGATTTTTATCCAGATAGTCCTGATGATATTCCTCCGCCGGAAAGAAGTTGACCAGCGGGCCGATCTCCACAACAAATTTTACCCTGCGCCCCCGCTCCAGCGCAGCAATGCGCTCCACGGTTTCCTTCGCCGCGTCGTCCGTATAGTACACGCCGGTTTGGTACTGACTGCCCACGTCGTTGCCCTGCCGGTTCTCCACCGTGGGGTCAATGACGTAAAAGTAAGCCAGCAGCAGCGCGTCCAGGCTGACCTGCGCGGGGTCATAAGTCACCTTCACTGTCTCCCGGAAGCCCGTCCTTCCGCCGACAACCGTTCTGTAGTTTGCGTCGGCCTCACCGGTGCCGTTGGCATAGCCGCTGACTGCCTCCGTCACGCCGGGAATAGACTGCATCAGCTTCTCCAGCCCCCAGAAGCAGCCGCCGGCCAGATAGATGACATTCCGTTCGCTTTCCATAGATCCCTCCGTCGCGCTCGTCATAGGCTCCTCCGCCAGCGCGGCCGTCATAAGCACCAATGCGGCCAGCAGCAGAGCGATTCCTCTTTTCAGCTTTCTCATTCGTCTCTCCTTTCCCGATTGGGCGCGTCCGTTTTTCCGGCGTCCGGCAGGGCGGCCGCCAGCGTCAACCCCAGCAGCGCGCCCAGCAGGACGGACAGCCACGGGCTGGCGGTGATGACGCAGCCGCCCGTGCCGCACCCGACGAAGGCGTAATACAGGTATCCCGCGCCGCCGCCCAGCCCCACGAGCGCCGCCCGTGCTGTCCGGCATACGCCCCGACGCTTTATCCAGTCCTTCATGCTTCCCTCTTTCCTGTGAATTGGTTAATTGGTATGGTATATAAAAGCAGCGCAGAAGCTTGTCTGCGCCGCTTCATGATTACATGGCGTCGGGCTTCATCATCATGTCCTTATCCA
>CAKTXZ010000033.1 GCA_934632155.1 uncultured Clostridia bacterium
CGTATATTACCGCCAACGAGGTCAATCTCTGCCTGTCCATTCAGGCGTTTCAGGAGTGCGTCCACTCCCAGAGCTATAGCTATATGCTGGACACCATCTGCTCCCCCGTGGAGCGCAACGACATCCTCTACCAGTGGAAAACAGACGAGCATCTTCTGCGCCGCAACACCTTCATCGGCGACTGCTACAATGAGCTTCAGGAGAAAAAGGACGCCCTCACGCTGCTGCGCGTCATGATGGCCAACTTCATTCTGGAGGGCATCTATTTTTACAGCGGCTTCATGTTCTTCTACAATCTCTCCCGCAACGGCAAGATGCCCGGCTCGGCGCAGGAAATCCGCTACATCAACCGCGATGAGAACACCCACCTGTGGCTGTTCCGCAATATCCTTCTGGAACTGCAAAAGGAGCAGCCGGAGCTGTTCACGGCGGAAAACGTGCAGGCGCTTCGCGACATGATGCTGGAGGGCGTGGAGCAGGAGATCGCATGGGGGCATTATGTCATCGGCGACGATGTGCCGGGGCTGAACTGCCGGATGGTCACGGACTACATCCGCTATCTGGGCAATCTCCGCTGGACAAGCCTCGGGTATCCGGCGCTGTATCCGGGCCTCGAGAGCGAGCCGGAGAGCATGGCGTGGGTCAGCCAGTACGCCGACGCCAATATGGTCAAGACCGACTTCTTCGAGGCCCGCAGCACCGCCTACGCCAAGAGCACCGCGCTGGTGGACGACTTGTGAGCAAGAAGGCGGGCCTGCCGATCGGGCGGGCCTGCCTTTTTCATCGCCCGCCTCGGGCAGGATGTTTCAAACGGGGGCGGAGCGGGTAGATAAAAAGTATACGAGCGAAAGCAGCGGAGGAGCCGCGCCGTCCGTTGCACGGAAGGGGAAGGCCTATGAACGCGCAGGCGGCCGGGCCGCTGAACAGGCAGATCCGTCATGAATGCTACTCCGCCCATCTCTATCTGGCCCTCGCCAATTACGATGCCGCCGCGGCGCTGGTCGGAGCGTTTATATACAGCACAATTTGAAGGAGGAGAAAACCATGAGCGAGAACAGGTACGCGGGCACCCAAACCGAAAAGAACCTGGAGGCGGCCTTCGCGGGCGAATCTCAGGCGCGGAACAAGTACACTTACTTTGCGTCCGTGGCGAAGAAGGAAGGCTATGAGCAGATCGCGGCGCTGTTTCTGAAGACGGCGGAGAACGAAAAGGAACACGCCAAGCTCTGGTTCAAGGAGCTCAACGGCGTCGGCGATACGGCCCAGAACCTGCTCCACGCCGCCGAGGGCGAGAACTACGAATGGACGGACATGTACGATGGCTTTGCCAGAACCGCCGAAGCGGAAGGGTTCCCGGAGCTGGCGAAGCGCTTCCGTCTGGTGGCGGCGGTGGAAAAGCACCATGAGGAGCGCTACCGGGCGCTGCTCAGGAATGTGGAAACGGCCGAAGTCTTCGCCAGAAGCGAGGTAAAGGTGTGGGAATGCCGCAACTGCGGCCATATCATGGTGGGCATGAAAGCCCCCGAGGTCTGCCCGACCTGCAATCATCCCCAGAGCTACTTTGAGCTGCATGCCGAGAACTACTGACATTGCCTGAACCAAGAAAGGAGCATGATCCCATGGAACAGAAATTCTATCGCTGCCACCACTGCGGCAACATCGTCGCCAAGGTCAAGGACACGGGCGTGCCCGTGCTCTGCTGCGGAGAGAAGATGCAGGAGATCCTGCCCGGCGTTACGGACGCTTCCGTGGAAAAGCACCTCCCCGTCTATACCGTGGAAAACGGCAGGGTGCAGGTGACGGTGGGAGCGGAGGCGCATCCCATGACGGAAGCGCATTCCATCGAGTGGGTGTCGCTGCAGACCAGAACGGGCAACCAGCGCAAGGAGCTCAGGCCCGGCGACGCGCCCGAGGCTTGCTTTTATATCTGCCAGGAGGACGAGGTGGAGGCGGTGTTCGCCTACTGCAACCTTCACGGGCTGTGGAAGGGCTGAGAGCGCATGCCTGAACCGGAAGGAGGGCCGCCGCTGATGATGTACTGTGAAAGCTGCGGGCGGACGGGGGCGAAGCGGGAGGACTGCCCCGTGTGCGCCAGCCGGAAATACCGCCCAGTAAGACCGGAGGATTTCTGCTTTCTGCGGGAAACGCCCGCGCTGCAGGACGGTCTTCTGGAGGAGGTGCTGAAGCAGGAAAAAATTGCCTATTTCAAAAGGCCCGTGCTGGGCGCGGTTATGGCCGCCACAGTGGGACGGCTGCGCGAACGATATCGGTTCTACGTGCGATACGATCATTTCGCCGCCGCGCAGGACATCGCGTATTCGCTGCTCGGCGGGGAGCCGCCCGAAAACGCAGGCGAAAGATAAAAAGCCGGATGGAAACCCGCTTTTTGAGCGTACCCCAACAGCGATCAGTACCGCCAGCTGAACTGGCGGTACTGATTATTTGCTTTTCTTTTTGTCCAGCGCATGACGCGTGCTGGTAAGCCTGCTTTTGGACTCTGTATAGCTGCGGCTCACCAACGAGGCGAACAGGATGTCGATCACGTTCAGCATGGCGATGCGGCTGCCCATCGCGCCGCTGCGGAAAGGGATCTCCGGCGTGGAAATATACAGGGGGATATCGCTGCCCTCCGCCAGCGGATTCCTGCCGTAGCGGCTCAGGCTGATGGTACACACGCCGTTCTCATTCAGCAATGCCAGCGTATCCAGAATGTCGGTGGTCTCGCCCGAATTGGAAACGAGAAACGCCGCGTCCCCGGGGCCCATCAGGGCGGCCGCGGTCAGCTGGGCGTGTCCGTCCACATAGGCGCGGCAGTTTTTACCGATGCGCATCAGCTTCTGCTCCGCGTCCATGCACACCAGGCCGGAAGCGCCAAGGCCGCAGAAGATGATATGCTCCGCCCGTGCCAGCCTCTGCACCGCAGCTTCCAGCAGCGCCGCGTCCAGCACCTTCAGCGTATCGCGGATGGACTGCTGGTTGGCCCGGGAAATGTTATCAATGATGGATGTCATGGGCGCGTCGGCCTGAATATCTGTAAAGCGTCCCCCTTCCTGCTGACGCTCAGCGCTGGTGAGCGCGGAGGAAAGGCTGATGAGAAACGCCCGGTAGCCGTCAAAGCCCAACAGGCGGCACAGGCGAATGACCGTCGCGTCGCTGGTGCCGCTTCTTTGCGCCAGATCGTGAACGGACAATTGCAATACCTGCGACGGGTTTTCCAAAATATAGGCGCAAATCTGCCGGCAGGCCCGCGGCAAACTGTCCTGCATGCCGTGGATATGAATAAAAATATCGTTCACGCTGCGCTCCATAGCTCCTCCTTACGAATACCGGGCACGATCCTTTTTCCTTTATTTTAATGATTTTTGCGTGGATTTCTATAGGTAATTTATACAAAAAATATTTTTTGATTTTGTTTTTTCCGTAGAATTTGGTTCCAAAAATAAAATAAAACTTCATCCATATTGACTTACAAGAAAAATTATGCTATCTTTCTGGCAGAGAAGCAGGGAGGGTCTATGCCATGCATGACGAAGCCGTCGCCCAACGCATAAACGCCATGACCTTGCAGGAAAAGCTGGGCCAGATGTTTGTAACCGGCTTTCCAAAGGAAAAGATCAACGATTCGTTTCGTCTGCCGTTGCGGGAAAAAAGCTGGGCAACGTGATCCTGTTCCGGTATAATCTGCTCAGTCAGGAGCAGCTGCCGCACCTGAGCCGGGAGCAGCATACGCTGATCCGGGGCGAGGCCGGCGTCGCCCCCTTCCGACCATCGACGGGGAAGGCGGCGGGTATCCCGCATTCCCGAGGAAATGGAAAAAATGCCCTCCGCCATGGCTCTTAGCGCTTTGGGCCGCGAAGAAAAGGCGTATCGGGCGGCGCTGCGCAGCGGACGTCAGCTCTGCGCTTTGGGGCTCAATTTCAATCTGGCCCCGGTGCTGGACGTAAACAGCAATCCGGCCAACCCGGTGATCGGTATCCGAAGCTACGGCCGCAGCACCGGCAAAGGATAGCGCTTTGCCTCTCAGGCCGCGCGGGGCTGTCTGAACGCGGGCGCTCTTTGCTCCGGCAAGCATTTCCCGGCCACGGCGACACCCTGGCAGATTCCCATCTGGAGCCCCCGGTGAACCATCAAACGCTGGACGGGCTGCTGGAAACGGAAATTGCCTCCTTTGCTCAAGCCATTCAGGCGGGGCTGCCCGCCGTGACCATCGCCCATGTGGTATACGACCAGCTGGATGAAGCGCCCGCCACCATGAGCCGCAGGATCGTGACCGATTGGCTGCGGGACGGCTGGACTTTAACGGTCTCATCATTTCCGACTGTGTGGAAATGAACGCCATCAGCCGTACCTATGGCATCGAGGAGAGCGGCGCGGCGGCTGCGTGGCCGGTTTTGCCGGCTTCAGCCACGCCGGCTCCCGGTGGGATCTGGCTTCCCTGCATGTAGACCGCCGCTTTCGGGGGCGGGGTATTGGAAAGGCGCTCATCCGCGAGGTGTTTCGCCGGGCAGGCGAAGCGGGGGCGGAGGAGTCGTCCAGCCCCGTCGTTCTGGCCAACACGCGGGTTCGAACGCTGTATGAGCGGCAGGGCGCGGTATTTCAGAGCGCGTTTTCCTATTTCTTCGTTAACATTCCCGTTGCCTGCGGCCGCTACCGGTGGACGCTGCCGCGGGCTGAATGAGGTGAGCGGCATGGGCTTTCAGGCGCGGGAGCGGCTTGCGCGGCAGGCTCGGGAGGACGGATTGTTTCAGGATTGCGCCTGGTGCGTATTCACCGCGGACGGCATGCAGGAGCAGTCCCATGCAGGCCCCTCCCCCATGGACGCAGTCTACGATCTGGCCTCTTTGACCAAGCCCTTCACCGCCACGGCGGCGCTGGCCATCGGCGAGGAGCGCGGCCTGTCTCTGGACGCGCCGCTGTGCAGCCTGCCCGGCGGGCTTGTAAACGCGCTGCCGGAGCGCCCCTCCGCTCTGGCACGGGAAAGGCTTTCCGCCATGACCATGCGCAGGCTCATGACCCATACCTCCGGCCTGCAGGCCTGGTATCCCTTCTACGCCGACGGCCGGCCCTTCTGGCAGACCATGGCGGATCGGCTTGAGGCGCCGCCGCAGACGGGCATGGTGTACAGCGACCTGAATTTCATGCTCATGCGGGAGCTGCTTTGCCGAATAACCGGTCTTTCCTATCCCGATGTGATCCGGCAGTATGTCAGCCGGCCGCTGGGACTGGATTTTCTCGACTTTGCGCCGCTGCCGGAGGGCGTTGCCGCCGCCCCCTGCTGCCGGGATAATGCGATCGAGGAACGCATGTGCCGGGAGCGCGGCATGCGTTTTAACGGTTTCCGGCCCCACAATCAGACGGTGTGCGGCCAAGCCAACGACGGCAACGCCTTTTATTATTTTCATGGCGTCAGCGGCCACGCCGGGCTGTTTGGCGCCCTTTCGTCCGTGGCGGGGCTCGGGCGCTTCTATCTTCGCCGGGAGGATCCATGGTTTTTGCAGGCGCTTGAGCCCCAGCCCGGCTGCGAGGGCCGCTGCGTAGGCTTTCACACCGGCGGCTCCTTTCCCACCGGCTGCGGCCATACCGGCTTTACCGGCACCAGCCTGTGGATCGACCGGGAACGGGGGCTTGGCATGGTCATCCTGACCAATCGGCTCATGAGTCCCACTGTTGCCTCCCCCGATCTGCTGGCGTTCCGGCTGTCTATGCACCGCACAATGCTTGAAGCAGGAGAGTAGGTATCATATGATCGAGCTGAACCAGATCCGCACGGAGCGGAGCAATCCCAGAACCGAGCACATCGACCAGCTCTCCACCTATGATATGGTCAAGCTCATCAATCAGGAGGATCATGAGGTGCCCCGTGCCGTGGCGCGGGAGCTTGTCCACATCGCTCAGGCGGTAGACGCCGTTTACGAAGCGCTTTCCGCCGGCGGCCGGCTGATCTATATCGGCTGCGGCACCTCCGGGCGGCTGGGCATTCTGGACGCGGTAGAGTGCCCGCCCACCTATTCCACCGATCCGGATCTGGTGGAAGGGCTGATCGCGGGGGGCGAAAAAGCCATCTTCCATGCGGTGGAAGGCGCGGAGGACGACTTTGACCAGGGCCGGGAGGATCTCAAGCACATCGCCTTTTCCCCCAAGGATATTCTGGTGGGCGTGGCCGCCAGCGGCCGCACCCCCTATGTGCTGGGCGCGATGGAGTACGCACGGAAACTGGGGGCCAAAACCGTGGCCGTTACCTGCTGCCCGGGGTCGAGGATCGACCGGGAGGCGGATATCGGCATCGGCATGGACGTTGGACCGGAGGTCATTACCGGCTCTACCCGCATGAAAAGCGGCACGGCCCAGAAAATGGTGCTGAACATGCTGTCCACCGGCGCCATGATCCGTCTGGGCAAGGTATACGGCAACCTGATGGTGGATGTAAAGCCCAGCAACGGAAAGCTGAAATGCCGGGCTGTGTCGATTGTGCGCACCGCCACCGGCGCGGAAGACGGCGCAGCGCGGCAGGCGCTGGAGGCCTGCGGCTACGAAGCCAAAACCGCCATCGTCATGCTGAAAAAGGGCGTTTCCGCCGATGCGGCGCGGGAGGCGCTGCGGGCGGCTGACGGCCACGTAGCTGCCGCCCTGCAATAGGAAAAGGAGCTGAGAGCCTTGCATCCGCTGGAAAAACTGTGGCGCAAGCCGGAGCGTCTGGCCATCGGCCTGATGAGCGGAACCAGCGCCGACGGCGTGGACGCGGCGCTGCTCCGCATCAGCGGCTATGGCGTCAGCACCACGGTGCGTCAGGAGGGCTTTTCCTTTCTGCCCTTTGAACGGAATGTGCGGGAGCGCATTCTGGCGCTGGCCGACGGTCAGACCGGCGGCGCGAGAGAAATCTGCCAGATGGGCTTTCTGCTGGGCCGCCTGTATGCCGAAGCCTGCCTGAGGGTGTGCGCAGACGCCGGTGTGAACCCCGGCGAGATCGACTTTGTGGGCAGCCACGGCCAAACGGTCTATCACCTTCCGGTAGCTGAGGAGTATCTTAGCCGGCCCGTTCGCGGCACGCTGCAGATCGGCGAGGCTTCCGTGATCGCCGAGGCGCTGGGCTGTCCCGTGGTGTCGGATTTTCGGGTGCGGGATATGGCGGCGGGAGGGCTGGGAGCTCCGCTGGTGCCCTATACCGAGTTTTTGCTCTACCGCAGCGAGGAGCGTACCGTGGCGCTGCAGAACATCGGCGGAATCGGCAACATCACCCTGCTGCCCAAGGCCTGTACCATGGATCAGATGGTGGCTTTCGACACCGGCCCCGGAAACATGGTGATGGACGCGCTGGCCGCACGGCTCACCGGCGGCAGGCTCCGCTACGACGAGGGCGGCAGGCTGGCCGCTCAGGGCCGGGTGAGCGCGCCGCTGCTGGCAAGGCTCCTGCAGGATCCATACCTTGCGCAGAAGCCCCCCAAAACCACCGGCCGGGAGCGTTACGGCGAAAGCTATGTGCAGCGCCTTCTGGCGGACGCGCAGTCGCTGGGCGTATCCCTGACGGACGCGCTGGCTACGGCCACCCGTTTTACGGCGGAGTGCGTCCGCCGCGCGGTGGATGACTACTGTCGGCCCATGCCCGAATGGCTGGTGGTCGGCGGCGGCGGAAGCCTGAACCCCACCCTGATGCAGTTCCTTCGCGACTGCCTGCCCGGCTGCCGGGTGCTGGTGAACGAGGATCTGGGGCTGGACAGCAACGCCAAGGAGGCCGTGGCCTTCGCCCTGCTGGCCAACGAGGCGCTGTTCGCCAGCTGCAACAACGCTCCCAGCGCCACCGGCGCGGCCCATCCCGTGGTGATGGGAAAAATCAGCCTGTAGCGTGGTTTCTCACCCTCTTCCCTATTCCAACCCAAGGGGTCATGCATACAATATGCCTGTACGCAGACATAGGGTGTGCTAAAAAAAATAAGAAAGGTGGTTGTCCCCAAATGAAAAAAATCCTGTCCCTGCTTCTGGTAGCCATGATGCTGCTGTCCGTATGCAGCCTGTCCGTGGCCGAAGAAAAGAAAACCCTGACCTTCTGGGTGCCCCAGTATCAGTTCAGCAAGAGTGAAAACGCCATCTCCGACCTGGACTTCTGGAACGAAAAGTTCGATGCTTTCGAAGCCGAGAACAACTGCGTGGTGAACGTTGAGATCCTGCCCTGGGGCGACTACAACACCACCGTGTACACCGGCCTGCTGAACAAGGACGGCCCCGACGTGGTGTACGTGACCGACACCTACGATCTGGTCTCCAATAGCCTGCTGCTGCCTCTGGACAGCCGCCTGACCGACGCCGAGAAGGACAACTTCATCATGTGGAGCAACGCCGCCATGGATAAGGACGGCAACCACTACACCATCGTGATGAACGGCGGCTCGGTGCTGTTCTTCTACAACAACGACATTCTGGCCGAGGCCGGCGTGGATGTGCCCGATACCTGGGACGAGTTCATCGCCGCCTGCAAGACCATCAAGGAAAAGACTGGCAAGCAGGCCTTCCTGCAAAACTGGGGTGCCAAAACCGGCACCAGCGCGCTGATGACCTCCTTCTGGCCCTACTACTTCCAGGCTGGCGGCTCCGTGCTGAACGCTGAAGGCGAAGTGGATATCAACAACGCGGCGGGTCTGGCCACCGTTGAGTTCATCAAAAAGCTGTACGACGAAGGCGTCTTCGACGAGTCCATCACCGCCGAAACTACCGCTCAGGACAAGTTCAGCGCGGGCGAGCTGGCCTTCTACTGCGCCGGCGACACCACCGCCATCAAAAGCGCCACCAACGGCGGCGTCAACTTCGGCTACAAGTTCAGCCTGAAGGGCGAGGCCGGCTATGGCACCCGCGCTGCCGGCGACGCTTTCGCCGTGGCTGCCCAGGCTACCGAGCGCGGCAACGAGGATCTGGCCGTGAAGGCGCTGGTGTACATCACCTCCGCCGATGTGATGGACGACTGGCATGAGCGCGTGTACGCTTTCCCCAGCGTGACCAAGGACGCCAAGCGCGTTTACAACCCCGATCTGGACGCGCTGTACACCGAGTATGCCGACGGCATGAAGATCGTGCCCGACTTTGAAGGCAAGCCCTCCTTCGAAAAGGCCGTCCAGTCCAACATCCAGCTGATGTTCATGGGCGACCTGACGCCTCAGGAGGTGCTGGATGAAACCATGAGCTACTACGCGGATCAGATCAAGCAGTGACCTGATTTTTTCCCGGAGGGGCCGAAAGGCCCCTCCCCCTTCTTTCGTTCCGCGCAGGCCTTCCAGTCCAGAGCCGGAAGGTCTGCGCGGCATGAAACGCATGCCCCCAATATACCTAGCCGGTTTCGGAGGTGACGATTCTCCCATGAACATTCAGGCCATGGCAAAAACCAGCTGGGCCGTCAAGCGCAGGCGCAGGCAGGCGCTCATCGGCGCGGCGTACATTGCCCCCAGTTTCATCCTGATGTCCATCTTCAACGTGTTCCCCATCTTCATGTCGCTGTACCTTGCCTTCTGCAAGTACAACATGGTGGGCAGCCCGGTGTGGATCGGCCTTACAAACTTTGAGAAGCTGGCCTCCAACAAGGCGCTGCGGGACGCGCTGGTGAACACCTTATGGTACGTGCTGATGACCGTGCCCACGCAGACCATCCTGTCCATGCTGATCGCCGCTTTCATCGCCGAACGGCTGAAGAACCGATACGGCTCCTTCCTGCGCAGCGTCATCTTCATCCCGGTCATCATCTCGCTGATCGCCTCCGCCACGGTATGGGGCATTATGTACAACACCAACGGCGGCCTGATTAACCAGCTGCTGGGTCTGTTTGGCGCCGGGCCGGTGAATTTTCTGGGCGGCAAGCAAACGGCTCTGGGCAGCGTAGCCGCCGTCGCCGTATGGAAAAGCACCGGCTATTATATGGTCATCTACTATGCCGGCATCATGAACATGTCCACCGAGATTCGTGAAGCGGCCATCGTGGACGGCGCCAATGCCGTGCAGCGCTTTTTCCGCATTACCCTGCCCATTCTGCGGCCCATCACCTACATGATCTTCACCCTGGGCATCATCGGCTCCTTTCAGGTGTTCGATCTGGTGTACAAGATGACCGGCGGCGGCCCCGGCCGTTCCACCTACACCGTGGCGTACATGATCTACACCTACGCCTTTCAGGACAAGCGCATCGGCTATGCCTGCGCGCTGGCCATCGGCCTGCTGGTGGTCATTCTGGTCATTCACCTGCTGCAAACCCTGCTGTTTAAGGAGAGAGACAAAAAATGAAGAAACAATGGACGGGCTGGTCTGTTCTGGGCGTCATCTTGGTCTCGCTCTTTGCGCTGCTGTGCCTGACCCCGCTGGTTTACATGGTGTCGGTTTCCTTTACCGATTCTGATACCCTGTACATCAAGCTGAGCGATATTCACCTGAATTTCAGCAACTACCGTTACGCCATCTTTGAGCGCAACTTTGGCCGCGCGCTGGTGAACAGCGTCATTACCGTGGCGGGTTCCTGCCTGCTGGTGGACATCGTGGCCAGCATGGCGGGCTACGGCTTTGCCAAGAAGCCCATTCCCGGCAAGGAGACCCTGTTTCAGGGGTACCTGGCCACCATGATGATCCCCGGTCAGGTGACGCTGATCCCCATGTTTCTGATGATTAACTACATCAGCTGGACCAACACCTACCGGGCGCTGATCCTGCCCATGGTGGGCGCGTTCGGCATCTTCCTGATGCGGCAGTTTATGGAAGCCATTTCTGACGAGCTGCTGGAGGCCGCCGAGGTCGACGGCTGCGGCGAGATGCGCCGCTTCGTGACCATCGTGCTTCCTTTGGTGCAGCCCGCCCTGATTACCCTGACCATCTTCACCTTCAACGGCGCGTGGAACAACTTTCTCTGGCCGCTGATTATCAACACCCGCTCCTCCATGCACGTGCTGACCATTACCATGGCCACGCTGACCAGCAACCAGACCACCAACTACGGCATGGTCATGGCCGGCGCCACCCTCACATTCCTGTTCCCCTTCACCCTGTACATCTTCCTGCAAAAGCAGTTTGTAGAGGGCATCGCCATGGGCGGCGTGAAGGGGTGACAGCGCAGCCCCAAAAGCTCGCCGTATAAAGAGCGTTGACATAGGAAAACAAGCAGAAACCCAGTAAAATCAACGCTTTTAAGGGCAGAGGGCAAACAGGTTAGC
>CAKTXZ010000034.1 GCA_934632155.1 uncultured Clostridia bacterium
AGCAGGGCCTGCGCTTCGCTATCCGCGAGGGCGGCCATACCGTCGGCGCCGGCGCTGTGGTGCGTATTGTTGAATAAGAATCGCTTTCTTGCGATTGATTCGTCGATAAACAGAAAACGGGAATCCGATTGAATCGGGTTCCCGTTTTCTGATGTTCGCCCAGAGTAAGCATCCTTGACGCGCAGAGCGCGCCGCCGCATGCGGTTCGCTTGCACGGAAGTGCTTCTGCGGGACGCGGCGAACGATAGGTTGAATGAAGGGGATGATATGACGTTATGGTTTAACGGCTGGGGTCGGCTTTTTGTGACGTTGCCGCTGATTCCAAATATCCTGTTTGCATGGAAATGCAAAAATGCGTTTGAAAATAAATGAAAAAACTGAGCGGTTGAATGCTTGGAGGAAATCGGCCGCTTCGGGTGCTTTGCGTTTATGTTCATCAGTATTCCGGGCGCAGGGCGGGGTTGGCCGTCGCCGGGGGTGTTTTTCACTTTATCCGGCTGTGGATGCGGCGCTTGTCGTTCTTTACGCGCTATTGGTGCGGTTTGCTTTCGCAGAAGCAGTATGCTTCGGGCGATAGCGCCGTCGTTCATTCCTTCGGCGCTTTTCCTGTTCAGCGGGATTATCCTTCGGCCGCTGCCGTTGACGTTCACGGCGGTAATTTTCGCCCCCCTGTCATAGCATGCTCTCGTATCGGAGCGCGAAGTAATGCTGCTGTGGAATTCAATTGCGCGATCCGTTGACGCTTTTTCCCTGCCATTGTTCGCTCATTCCGGCTAGTGCGGCGCTGCTATGCTGCGCTTTATTTGCGTTAGGCAGAATGAAAAGCTGGCTTCATATCTTGGCGCATTTTGATTCCGAAACCGGATAAACACTGCGTGTGCCCCTTCCAAGCCCTTCGCCCAATGCGCGGCGGGGGCTTCGTTTTTGCGCTTTGCGGAATTTCACGTCTTTTTGCATAACCGGCGAAGAAGCATGGCATAGTAGTTTCGAATGGGGTGAAAAGCATGCAAATTCGCACGGATCTGGCAATGGAGAGCCGGGAAAACGCGCGCACGGCGTCGGGCGTTGTTACGCGCAAGCTGCGGCAGGGGGACATTGAGGAAATTTACGTTTCAATCGAAACCGAGGAGGGCGCGCAGGCGCTGGGCAAGCCGCGGGGGCGCTATATTACCTGCTGCCATCCGCAATTGGCGCATGCGAGCAGCGAAACGCAGCGCCGGCTGGCGCGGATGCTGGCGGCGGAAATCGGCGCGCTGCTCCCGCCTTTTGGCGACGTGCTGGTTATCGGCCTTGGCAATCGCCGCATCACGGCGGACGCGCTGGGCAGTCATGTGCTGGAAAGTCTGCTGATTACGCGGCACATGAAGGACGTTACGCCCGACGAGCTGACGGGACGGCTGCGCGGCGTATGCGCCATTGCGCCGGGCGTGCTGGGCGTGACGGGCATGGAAACGGCGGAGATGGTGCTGGGGATCACGCAGCGGGTACGCCCTGCCGCGGTGATTGCCATTGACGCGCTGGCGGCGCGGGAAAGCGGGCGCATCTGCACGACCATTCAGGTGACGGATACCGGCATTCGCCCGGGGAGCGGCGTGGGCAACCACCGCATGGAAATCAGCCGAGAGACGCTGGGCGTGCCGGTAATTGCCATTGGCGTGCCGATGGTGGTGTATGCCGCGGTGATCGCGCGGGACGCGCTATCGCTGCTGGTGCGGGATATGGGCCTGAGCGAGGAGGAGCACGCGCAGGCGATGGACGCGCTGGTTACGAAGGTGACGGCCGAGGGGCTGGGCGAACTGGTGGTCACGCCGCGCGAGGTGGATGAGATGGTCGGCCGCGTGGCGCAGATCATCGCGCTGGGGATCAATATCGCGCTGCAAAAGCGCCTGAGCGAGGAGGAAATTCTGCTTTTGTCGCATGACGGGCTGTGACGCCGCATAGAATAGGACGAGGTGAGCGTATGTTCTTTTATGCAGTCAGAGGCCGGGATATACTGCTGTGGCTGGTGGGCGTGCTGGTGATTGTCTTTGGCGTCAGCCTGTGCATAACGCCCGGCTGGGAGCCGACGCACGGCGCGGCAGCCGCCTCGATTGAGCTGAACGAACCGCCTGTCGCCGTGGACGGCTTTTCCCTGGAGGTCATTTCCGTAACCGCCGGGCAAAAGCCGCGCCGGCGCATATACCTTTACCATACGCATACCTATGAGGCCTATGAGCAGGACGCGGCCAAGCCGTATCGAGAAACGGAGAAATGGCGCACGGCCGATGCGGAATACAACATGATTCGCGTCGGCGCGGAGCTGGCCGCGCTGCTTCGGGATGCGGGGATCGAGGTGTATCACGACCGAACGGCGTATGAAATGCCGCGGTTGTCTACCGCGTACGCCCGATCGCTGCTGGGCATGGAGCAGGCGGCGAAGGAGGGCTACGACCTGTATATTGACCTGCACCGGGATTCCTATTCCGCGGGCAACGGCGCGAACACGATCGAGCGGCAGGGGAAGCAGCTGGCGCGGCTTTTGTTCCTGATTGGGAAGGGCACGGGCACGGCGTTGGATGAAAAGCCGGATTGGCAGAAGAATCAGGCTGCGGCGGAGAAAATCAGCGCGAGGCTGAATGCGCAGGCCGCCGGGCTGAGCCGCGGAATAAGCCTGAAAAGCGGACGCTATAACCAACAGGCGGCTGTGCCCAGCATGCTGATAGAGGTTGGCAACAACAAAAACACGCTGCAGGAGGCGCTGAACGCCATGCCGTGTCTGGCACAGGCTATTTGCGCGTATTTTGACGCGCTGGAATGAATTGCACGCAGGAGGACGCTGTGATATAATGATGAGGAAAATCGCGAAGGGGCGCGGCGCGCTTTGACGCGTGCGCGCAGCCGACACGAAGGGGGACGACGCGGTGGGATACTGTGCGAAGACCGTGCGGCGCGAATACCGCGGCATGCCGCGCACCCTGCTGATCGATGCGGGGATGATTTGGCTTCTTGCCGCGGCGATTGGAATTGTGACGGCTGCCCGACATTGGCGGGATAAGGTGCCGCTGCTGGTTTGCATGGCGCTTGTGGCGATCGGGCTGGCCTTTTGGGGGGCGTATTTGGTCGCGGGCGACGAAAAATGGCTGCTGCGCCATACGCCGTTCGGGCTGCAATTAACCGCAGACGGCGACGCGCGGGCGCTGCTGCGCCGGATGGACGAGAAGGCGACGCGTCCCGTCTATACGGGAGCGTCCTTTTTGCTGCTGCAAAGCTGGCTGCTGTTGGATTATATGAACGGCTGTCGCTTGGAGCCCTATCGGATGTGCGTGCGCCTGATTCCGCGCCATGCGGTGACGGACGTCGGCGTTGCGCGCGCCCCGCAGGAGGAAAACGGCTTCTTCTTGACGATTCGGGCGAACGGAAACGAATATACATGCTATACCGAGCAGATTCAGGATGCGGAGGCGCTGAAGGAATGGATGAGTATACCGCAGAAGAGAAATTGAGGCACGACGGGGAGACGCAGGCACCGATCGGCGTTTTTGACAGCGGCGTGGGCGGAATCAGCGTGCTGCGCGAGGCGATTGCTTTGCTGCCGCAGGAACGGTTTTTGTTCTATGGCGATACGGCGCATGCGCCCTACGGCACCAAGAGCCGCGGGGAAGTGCTTGCGCTGGCCAGGCAGGTGGTAGAAACGCTGCTTGCGCGGGGGGTAAAGGCCATTGTAATCGCCTGCAATACGGCAACCAGTGCGGCGGCGGCGACGCTGCGCACGGAATATGAACTGCCTATTATCGGGATGGAGCCTGCGCTTAAGCCCGCTTCCCAGCTGCATACGGACGGGCTGGTGCTGTCGCTGGCGACGCCGGGAACGATCGCGGGCGAGAAGTATGCAAAGCTGATGTCCCGCTATGGCGGCGGCGTGGTTTCGCTGCCCTGCCCGGGGCTGATGGAGTTTGTCGAAAAGGGCGATTTGAACAGCCCGGCGCTGCGGGACTATCTGTCCGCGCTGTTTGCACCCTACTGCGATCAGAAGGTCGAAGTGATTGTGCTCGGGTGCACGCATTATGTGTTTCTCCGGCGCACAATCGCCTCCTTTTTCCCGGACGCGCCGTTGATTGACGGCAATGCGGGCACGGTGCGCCAATTGGAGCGCCGGCTGGCGTCGCTGGGGCTGCTCGCGCCGCAAACGGCGAGCGGCGGCGTGGAGATGATGTCCTCCGGCGGCGTGGACGCCATTGAAACCATGAACCGGATGCTGCATATGCCGCTGGCCTGAGCGCCAGAAAATAATGGATGACGGCGGGCGGCGATTGTGATATAATACAACAAGAAAAGCCGCGCGGCGGTTTTTCCCTGCCGACGCGATGCAGCGACGCTACGCCGTCAGTCATTTGTGGCGCACGGCCCTTGCTGCGCGCCCGCAAAATTACAAAAAAACGAAATTGAGGAAAAGAACATGCGAGTGAAGGTAACTGCCGACAGCACCTGCGATCTGTCACCGGAGCTTTTGCAAAGGTACGATATTACGCTGCTGCCGCTTTCGGTCATCATGGACGGGCGAGAGTATAAGGACGGCGTAACCATTCAGGCCGAGGATATTTTCCGCCATGTGGACAACGGCGGCGCGCTGTGCAGCACGGCGGCCGTTAATGTAGAGGATTATCGCGCCTGCTTTGCGGCGCTTTCGCCGGCGTATGACGCGGTGATTCATATCACCATCGGCTCGGGCTTTTCTACCTGCTACCAGAACGCGACGATCGCCGCTTCCGCTTTCCCTAACGTTCGCGTGGTGGACAGCATGAATCTGTCCTCCGGGCAGGGGCATTTGGTGGTGGAGGCTGCGCAGCTTGCGGCTCAGGGGAAGAGCGCAATGGAAATTTGCAGCGAGCTCAACGCCATGCGCGGGCGCGTTCAGGCGTCCTTCATTATGGACAGGCTGGACTATATGCAAAAGGGCGGCCGCTGCTCCTCGGTGATGGCGCTGGGCGGCAAGCTGCTGCGCATTAAGCCGTGCATTGCCGTGCGGGACGGCGCGATGAAGATGGTGGATAAGTACCGCGGCAGCTTCGATAAATGCGTGGAAAAGTATGTCCGCGACCAGCTGAAGGATCGCAAGGATTTGCGCGGAGACCGTATTTTCATTACGCATACGCATGCCGCGCCTGAGGCGGTTCAGGCGGCGCGGGAAACCATCGAGAAATACGCCCGTTACGACGAGATCATTGAAACGCTGGCCGGATGTACGGTTTCCTGCCATTGCGGTCCGGGCACGCTGGGCGTGCTGTTTATCACCAAGTGATACGGCAGTACCGGCGGCGCGGTTTTGTGTGGAGCATACGGCGCAAATGGGCGCGCTTGGCCTGCGCTGCCGGCGGTATAGCCATAGGGAAGGGCGGCGCGAGGGATAAGAAGCCGTGCGGTGCCTTGCCCCGCTTCGCGCATGCGATCCGCGGCGGCTGCATTGGGAGGAGATGAAAAAACAAAAATAATTTTTTTTTCAAAAACCCCTTGCATTTTTCAAAAATGCTTGCTATACTATACAAGCTGCTTCTGATAGTGGCAGTGAAATGAGCGCCCTTAGCTCAGCTGGATAGAGTGTTTGACTACGAATCAAAAGGTCGTGGGTTCGAATCCCCCAGGGCGCGCCATAAAAGGACTCAGATATTGATACAATGTCTGAGTCCTTGTTTTTGCATTTAATTTGCTTCTGTATTGCATTATCGCACTAAACAAGCGGGATATAGCCCTCAACACGGTGTAAATCTGCAAGCGTCTGCTTTTTGCTTGCAAGCAGAAAAAACGGTTCACCCTTCCCAATCGCTCCCAAAGAGCGTTAGACTACTCAAAATGCCGTTTCTGGCCCCAATTTGCACCCCCCTCAGCAATAGCGAACACTGTGTTCGGGTAGTAACGTTACTCCGTACTGAATTAATCGTAACAGAGCATCTCAAAAAGTACCTTCGGCAAAACGAGCCATGGGCAAAGAGCAGACTGTGGCTCCCTGTTTTCGGCGTTTTCCTGCCTGTGCGGTGGGGCGTGCGGGTGCTATTGGGCAAGCGGAAGCAGATCAACCTGGCGCATAGGCAGTAGGATGAGAATACGGCACGGGTTCTTCATGCCGTCTGCGTCAGACCGCTGTGGTTTTTCGAGATGCGCCACGGTCGCGGTTAAACGAACACACAGTAAAAGTTGCCGTTTTCCTTACAAGCATATGGCGAACATATGTTCTGATATGATATAATCGCAGTACAGTTTCTTGTTATTCCACAGCAGAAGGAGAGGCGGAGCGAGTGTATCACGACACGGACAGGGAAGAACGTAGTAGCATGATTGAGATGACGGAAGCAGAGTACGATAGCTTGGGTGAAATGACGGAAGCAGAGTACGGCGTCTTGGGTGAGGCGGCGGAAGCGGAATACGGCATATGCGACCTCCTGGATGAGAACATCCCCTCGCCGCTGGAAACGGATAATGCGGGAGAGACGCTTGTCCTTCCGGAAATACAGGACATGACGGAGTACATCCGTCGGCATTATGAGCAGGAAATCATGAAGAAACTGGCATGGCGGCTTCGCTGGGAGGAGCTGTGCGTCGTGTCAGACGGCAAATACTATCAGGATCTTCCCTGGACGGGTTCCGAGGACTACGGCGAGGAAGTGTCGCTGCCGGATCCGGAGGACGTAATCCCGAAAGACTTTGACGATCCGCGCTTCGCGGACGAGAAGACCCGCTACGCTACCCTACAGCCGAAAGAGGTAAAGATCGTGTTTGCGAGCTATTACCGCGTTTCGGAATGCTGCGTGGAGGCGCGGCTGACGGTGGAGGCGCAGGTCGAAATCCGATGGAGATTCCTCGGAAAAACCGTACCGCAGCGCTATGACGTGGATATGTGGTTCGACATGGAAGGAGATATGAACGGCGAGATCTGCCAAATCGCGCTTCATCGCTATCGCAGTGAAGCGTCCGGCGTCAAGCTGGACGAGTATCTGGTGCCTGTCTTTCACTGGGAGGACATAGAGGAGGAAGCGGAGCGCATCATTGCGGATCTTGTGCCGGAGGGACTGAGCGATCCATCGCGGCTGCGCCCGTATCCGTTTGCGGAGCGTCTGGGGCTGAAAATCGTCTCGCTCCCGCTGTATAAGCGTCCGAAGACGGCCAGCATTCTGTTCTTCGGCCCGGGAGATGTGCTAACGGGCTCGAGCGCGGACTCGCCGTCGGTTTCTGTGGCTGTTGAAGCAAATACCATCGTGCTGAACAGCCATCTTTCCGGCAGGGAAAAGGACGCGATTTTCCATGAGTGCTTTCATTATGTAGAGCATCGGCTCTTTTTCAAGCTCTAGCAGATCCACAACAATGATATCGCCGCCATCGGCAGATGGAGACCGGTTACACTGAAAGAGGGCAGGCGCAGCCCCATCGAGTGGATCGAATGGCAGGCGAATGTAGGCAGCCAGTGTCTGCAGGTACCGCAGGCGCTGCTGCGTAAGTGCGTCAATGAAGCCCTGAACGATATGAAGAATATCCGTCTGCACATGGGATATCGTTTTCAGATTATTGGAAAACGGATGGCGAGGGAATTCGACGTATGGAATTACCGGCTGCGCAACCGAATGATTCATGTGGGCTACAGCGCCGCACGGGGTGCACTGAATTACGTGGGGGACGGCTATATTCAGCCGTTTGCCTTTGATTTGAGCAAGTGCCACGGCGGACAGACCTTCGTGATCACACCGAATGAGATGATCGCGGAGTACGTCCGAAACGAAGCCTTCCGCGGGCTCATCGATACCGGTCACTATCGGTTACTATGCGCCCAACGCGGCCGGGCAGATGACCGTGCAGGAGACCTTCGGCGGGAAGCTGGCGGAAAACGCGACGCAGGCCATTGCACGGGACATTCTGGCTCATGCGCTGCTGACGCTGGAAAAGAACGGTTACCCCGTGGTGTTCCACGTCCACGATGAGGCGGTCATTGAAAAGCCCACTGGTCAGGGCTCTCTGGAGGAAGCCTGTCGGCTCATGGCGATTGCGCCGGACTGGGCGGAAAATCTGCCGCTGCGGGCGGATGGGGACGAATGCGCTTACTATCGAAAAGACTGAGGAGGATTCGGAATGCAGATAAAACATGACCGCAAGCTCCTGATCGCCATTGGCAGGAGCCGAAAAGCGTCCCAATGGCAGAACAAAGAGATGCTCTGGAGCGAGTTTCTGGACAAGCTCGCCACCACGACCCGAACTCGAGAAACGGTGGCCGAGTACGCTGCCATGCCCAAGGGCGAGCGCGATATGATCAAGGACGTGGGTGGCTTCGTCGGCGGGTATCTCAAAAACGGCAAGCGCAACAACGCCAGCGTAGTCAATCGCTGTATGCTGTGTCTGGATGCGGACAACGCCGATCCCGGGCTCATGGACGATCTGGACATGACGTTCATCAACGCCTACGCGCTTTATTCTACCCACAGCCATACGCCGGAAAAGATGCGCCTGCGGCTCATTATCCCGCTGACGCGCACGGTCACACCGGACGAATACGCTGCTGTTTCCAGGCGCGTTGCAGATAATCTGGGTCTTGAGCGCTTCGATCCCACCACCTTCGAACCGGCACGGCTCATGTACTGGCCCAGCACGCCCGAGGACGGCGCGTTCTTCTTTCATTGCGAGGACGCGCCTTTTCTTGATCCAGATGAAGTGCTGAAGACCTATGCCGATTGGCGGGACGCCTCGCTCTGGCCCACGACGCAGCCGGTGGAGGAACGCATCCGGCACACTGCCGGCAAGCAGGAAGACCCTACTGAAAAGCGTGGAATCATCGGCGCTTTCTGCCGGGCGCATACCGTCACCGATGTGCTGGTGCATATTCTCTCCGACCGATATACGCCTACGGAACAGGACGATCGCTACACATTCATTGGCGGCAGCACCACGGGCGGACTGGTGGTTTACGACGACAAGTACGCCTTTTCTCATCATGCCACCGATCCAGCAGGCGGCAAACTGTGCAACGCCTTCGACCTGGTGCGCTGGCATCTGTTCACGCCCGGCGGTACTGCACCGGACGGTTCCTCAGTGGGCGATGAGAAGAGCTCCATCAGGCGGATGCAGGAGTATGCCGTGCAGGATGAAGCGACCAAACGCCAGCTGGCCGAAGAGCGCAGTGCGCAGGCCATGGAGGAATTCGGCGATCTGGATGTCGAGAATAATGCTTCCGTTTCATCGGGCAATGTTTCAGATGAAAACTGGCAGGATGCACTGGAGATCGACAAGCAGGGGCGCGTGAAGGATACCCTTGGCAACCTCGCCCTCATCCTGCGCAACGATCCCAAGCTGAAGGACATCGCTTACAACATTCATCGCAGCGGCATCGACATCCGCAGGGATGCGGACGGCAAGACCACGCTTCCCTGGACGCAGCTGAAACCCGGCTGGAATGAATCCGACCTGGGCGCAATCCAGATTTATCTGGAACGGATTTACAACCTGTACACGCCCAGCAAGCTGAAAAGCATCCTGCTGGCCATTGCTGCAGAGCGCAGCTATCACCCCGTTCGAGACTACATCGAATCTCTTCCTGCATGGGATGGCGTCCCTCGAGTGGATACGCTGTTCGTCGATTATCTGGGCAGCCCGGATACGCTGTACATCCGGGCCATCGCCAGGAAGATGATGGTCGCCGCCGTGGCGCGCATTTATGAGCCGGGAATCAAGTTCGACAGCGTGGTAGTGCTGAACGGACCGCAGGGCATGGGAAAAAGCTCTTTCTTCGCCAAGCTGGGCGGCAAGTGGTTCTCCGACAGCCTAACCATCAGCGACATGAAGGATAAGGCCGCGCCGGAGAAACTGCAGGGCTACTGGATTCTAGAATTGGGCGAGCTGGCGGGGCTTAAGAAAATGGACGTGGAAACGGTGAAGGCTTTCATCACCCGACAGGACGATAAGTTCCGGCATTCCTACGGCTACAGCGTGGAGGATCATCCCCGCCAGTGCATCATCGTGGGCAGCACGAACAACGGCGACGGTTTTCTGCGAGACATAACCGGTAACCGCCGCTTCTGGCCGGTGACCTGCACAGCCAATTCGCCGCATCGTCCGTGGGAAGTGGAGAGCGTCGTACCGCAGCTGTGGGCGGAAGCCTGGCAGCTGTATAAGAACGGCGAGAAGCTGTTCCTGACGCCCGAGGAAGAAAAGCAGGCGGAGATGGAGCAGACGGCCGCGCTGGAGAGCGACGTCCGCGAGGGCATGATCGCGGAATACCTGAACACGCTGCTGCCGGAGGATTGGGATAAGATGGATCTGGCGGAGCGCCGGGGTTTCCTGCGCGGAGATCAGTTCACGGGCGGCAATCGCACGGGAACCATTCAGCGCACGACCGTCTGCGCCGTGGAGGTCTGGGCGGAGTGTTTCGGGAAAGACCCTTCCACGATCAAACGCTCCGACACCTACGATATCTTTGGAATGCTGATGAAGATCGGTGGCTGGGAGAAGTACGACGGCAATAAAACCGGCGCGATGCGCAGGAGCCCCTACGGGCCGCAGCGCTGCTTCGTTCGTAAGGCGTAAGGTACGGCGTTGCGGAGTGCGTTACCATCGGAAAAGGAAACAGATTCTCTGTCACCATTTCAGAAGGTAACAGGGCAGGCAACAGCGGAGTTACTGAGCCTATATTATGGAAGAGATTTTTCTTGTTTCCCTGTTACGTTCTTTCTATATGAGTATTTGAAAAAAGAGGGATAAAAGAGAAAATGAGCGCGTATATGCCTGAATGCCTGTACGCGCGCGGGAGAACATAACGCAACGTTTCAGGATTTGACGCTGTAAGGCTGGAAGTTTCAGGGTAGCAGCATTTTTGCTGCTGACCCTTTTACAGTCAGCCTTTCTTTTGCCCGTTTTCTCCCCTGATTTCTCATGAGCCTGCAAAGTGTGGAATGCTAACGCCAAAGTTTGCTGCCGCATAGGGTATCCGCTCTGCAGTTTTATACGTTATCAGTCGCCGGCGTATTGTCTGGCGCAGGAAGGAGGTTTATTTTGCCGGGTGAAAAGGATCTGCACCCGTACCAGAAGTTCTGCGTGGACTTTCTGGAGGAGAAGCCGCAGTGCGC
>CAKTXZ010000035.1 GCA_934632155.1 uncultured Clostridia bacterium
CGCCGGGAAAGGGCGTTGCGATGACCATGCTGTCGCGGGGCGCATCGGTCAGCGTAACGTCGAAAAGAACAGGCGCGCCGTCCTTGAAATTGTCCATATGCCCGTAGAGGCGGCGGCTCTGGGCGCTGGTTTCAAAGGTAATCTCATAGCCCTTTCCATGCGCACGAACGCAGCCCCGTTCGCTGGTACAGGGCAGTCCGCGCCGTCCCAGCGGCAGAAGGGACATCCGCGAAGTCGTCTGCTCCCAGCGCTCGCCAAGGTCGATCAGGCTCACGCTGTCCAGCCCCATATAGCCGTTATCCGCAATGGTCAGCGCCAGCGCGTAAGCGTCCGAGGCGATCAGGTAATAATCCCATTCCTTGATGCGCAGCGGGGAAGCGCGCACGGCGCCGCGGTCGTAGCGCTTTATCAGGCCGGTTGCATATCCCTTCTCCGCCAGCTCGCCGCGCTCGTTCAGCAGCGGGCCGGGCGTTGTCATGCGATGCTGCTTCATGCGTCGTCCCTCTTTCCTTCCAAATAAAAGCGCCCGCATCGCCGCGCAAAGCACGCGAAGGGGCGCTCAAGCGTCAGATTTTTCTTTCCGTTCCCATGAAACAGCTGGCCAACGTGCCCGGGCCGCAATGCGCGCCGATCACCGGGCCGATCATCTGAATGCGAATATCGCGCAGAGCGGGGATGCGCTGGCGCATCATTTCAGCCAGCCGCTTGGCCTCGTCCTCCGTATCGCCGTGAAGGATGAGCAGCGTCTGCGCCTCCGGGTTTTCGATGTTCTCGGCCGTGCGCTCCACAATTGTGCGCAGCGCCTTTTTCCGCCCCTGCACCTTTTCGGCAGGATCCATCTTGCCGCCCTTGCCCATGCAGATGATGGGCTTGATATCCAGCATGGTGCCGAACACCGCGCTGGTGGAGGAAATGCGCCCGCCGCGGCGCAGATACTTCAGATCGTCCACCGTCAGCCATGCATGCGCGCGCATGCGGTTTTCCATCAGCCAAGCGGCCACCTCTTCCATCGGCTTGCCCTGCTCATAGAGCGCGTGCGCCTGCAGAATCAGCAGCGTTTGCGGCCCGGAAATGCTCAGCGTGTCCACCACGGTGAACTTTCGCGCCGGGTATTTTTGCATCAGCTCCTCCCGCGCCGCGTAAATGTTCTGAATGGTATTGCTCATCTGCGAGGAGAAGGCGACGAACAGCAGATCCTTTTCGCGCAGGATCGGCTCGAAGTATTCCAGATAGGCCTCCTTGGGGAGCAGCGATGTAATGGGCGACGCGCCCGCGCGCATCTTTTCAAAAAAGGCCTTTTCGATGCCCAGCCGGCCGTTTTCATCCAGATATTCCTGACCGTCCAGCGCATAGGGCATTTTCACCACGGGAATGTGCTTTTCATCGGCAATGGAGTAAAGCAGATCGCTGTCGCTGTCCGTCATAAACACATAAGGCTGTTCCATTGAAAGCTCCCCCTTGCTTCTTCCGTTTTTGTATCAAGCGCCGACGGAAGAACCGCTTTCGCTTCCGTCCCGGCGACAAACCCCGCTTGCATTCAACGTCCGTCGGCCTTCCGCCGACCCGGAGAAACCGCTGCGCGGTTTTCCTAATCCCATTATACCTTGATTGTGTCAAAAAAGCAAGAAAAACGGCGAAACGCAAAAGGAGCGTCCCATTGCGTCCGGCCGCATGCCCCTGCGCCCGCATAAATCCGGGCTGTCGCGCTCCTGCGCGCAGCAACGAATACAGCACGGAGCCGATGAAAGCCCTTCGAAAAAGTCCGCGTGCAGAACGGCCTTTCTCCTGTCCCGGCGAAAAGTCATTGCGTTCATGCACGGTATGCGTTAAAATGAATAGGGTGCGGAGAATGCCGTGGTAAGGAAAAACGAATCGAATCCCCTGCCGATGGACGCAGAAATTCCCCGCATTGTACGTGGATATCCGCGGCCCTTCTGTCAGGCGCGCTTCAGAAGCTGACGGGCGTTTGGGGCGTCAAGGTTCCGCTGCGCCGCCCATATCGCCCGATTTCGCAGCGCACCGAACAGCAACCATGATAACATGATAAAACGAGGGAAAAGGAATGAAAAGAATCAAGCTTGGTCAGCTCGGTATCGGCCACAACCATGCCGAAGGGCACATGGAGGCATTCCGCCGCCATCCGGAGCTTTATGAGATTATCGGATACGCCGAGACGGATGCATCATGGATTCGCCGCCGCGGCTCGCTTCCCTGTTACGCAGGCGTACCGCGCCTTTCCGTTGAGGAGCTTTTGGAAAGGAGCGACGCGATCCTTGTAGAAACCGAGGTGGAAACGATCCTTCCGGCGGCAAAGCTTTGCATCGATGCGGGAAAGCCGATTCACCTTGACAAGCCTGCCGGGGAAGACCTCGCCCTCTATGCCAAGCTGCTTGCGGAGGCGAAGGCGAAGGGGCTTCCCGTCCATCTCGGATACCTCTACCGCACGGCGCCTGCGGTGAAAAAGGTCTTTTCCCTTGCCGAAAGCGGCGCGCTTGGCGAAATTCTCTATGTAGAAACCGCTTTTTCCGCCGCGCGAAGCAAGGATTATCTTTCCTACCTTGAACATTTCAAGGGTGGAACCATGTACATCTTCGGCGCGCACCTGATCGATATGGTGCTGCGCCTGATGGGGGAGCCGCAGCGCGTGGAATCCCTTCTGTACCGTACCGGCGCGGACGGCTGCTCCGGCGTCGACAACGCCACGGCTTTCCTGCATTACAAGAAGGGCGTGAGCGTTATCCGCACCTCCGCGGTGGAGGCGGGCGGATGGTTTCGCCGGGAGCTTACCGTTGTCGGAACGGAGGGAACCGTCACGGTCATGCCCTTTGAAAAGCCGACCGTCCGCTGGATGGCCAGAAAGAACGGGCGCGAGGACTATTATGATAAGCTCGCCGACCGTGAGGAGCTTATTCTGCCGACGGAGTTCGACCGTTACGCCGCTTTCCCGCAGGAGTTTTACAACTGCCTGATGGGGCAGGCCAACCCGCCCTATGATTACGATTATGAGCTGACCCTCCAGCGTATTCTTCTGAAGGCCTGTCAGGCGCTCTGATTTTGCGGAATGCCGGCTTTTCCGGGTCGCCTTTCAGGGCGAATTTCTTACTTCGAAAAGCACAAGCTTTTACGTTTTGCAAAGCAGGAAGCATTGCGATAGGCTCGGTTCATTGCCATGCCGGCGGCAATCGGCATTTCTTCTTGGCACAGCCGGCAGCGCCTCTGGTTGCCGCCGGTTCAAATCCGCATCGCGTGAAGGATGGCACCTCGCTGACGCGCAAAAGCGCCCCGGCCCGCAGGCCGGAGCGCCCGTATGCATGGAATCCTGCGCCGACTGATGCGCGGCGCGTCTGTCGGTCTGTCTGTCAAAAAAGCCTCGCTAAAGTGCTGGGGATGAATGAAGGGGTCGCAGCCCCTTCATTTTTTATCCGCAGAACCGGCTTTGCCGGTTCGAGGAGCGGTAGGAACGACCGCTTCCGCTATCATTTTCCGACCGTAAGCCATGGGCTTACAGGAAAATGATGTTTCAAATGCAAGACCGCTTTAGCGGACTTGCATTTGCAGACTGCTGCGCGGCGCGTTTTTTCGTTTTTGTTTACCGTCCTGGGACGTTTGCGCGTTTAACCGTTTCCTATCGCGATGGAATCCAGCGCCGCGCCGAGGATTTCGCCCGTCTGCGCCTGAATCATCACATAGCCCATGGCATAGGCGTCCGTTCCGGATACATGGATGTGCCACATGCCGCCCGCATCGGTTACAAATTCAGCCCACAGCGTCCATGCCTTTGTTTCCGCAGGCGAAATGCCGTACGCCTCGCACAGCGCGTCCACGGCCAATTGCTTTGCCGCCGCTTCGTCGATAACGCCGTTGGGCAGGCAATGGTTATACGTTTCCGCGCTGAAGCCTGCCGCGCGCATGCGCTCGTCATACGCCGCCGCGTCCTCCGCCGAGAACCAATCGCTCGTCTCCTCCGGGTAGCGCGCGATGATCGGGGCGTTCTGGTCCAGCAGCGTCAGCACCTGTGTCAGAATCGCCGCGTCATAGGCCTTGGCCGTTGCCCAGCGCCCGTCGGCATATGTCGCGTCCGCTTTGTCAAGGCTCCACTGTGCGTCGACGGCATTTCCCTGTTCGTCCAGCGAAACGGTGTACACGCCCATCCGGTCGCCCAGCGTATTCGCCCAGCGCCAATCCACGCGCGTATTATGGGCGTCCGGCATGCCGAAGGTCACCGTCTTCCGTGCAACGGTCGGCGTAAAGAGCGCAAGCATGTCCTCCGTCAGGCCAAAGCGCGCGCGCAGCATGTCCTTGGCCGCCGTAAGCCGCGCCGCGGCCTCATCCTCCGTCAGGGCGTTTTCCGTCGCGGCCTCCGCGCCGAGGATCTCGCCCGACGGCGTGGCAACCTTCACACGATACCGCTCCGCGCCCTTCACAAAGGCGACGTCATAGTATTTTCCGCCGGCATTCGCCGTCAGGCTGCGGTAAACTGTCCAGCCCTCGCCCGCTTCCACGCCCTGCGCCGCAAGGCTCGCCTTGGCCAGCGTCAGCGCCGCCGCTTCGCTCAGATCGTCCGCCGTGGGGGACAGCGTGCGGCCGTCGTGCAGCATTTGGATGGGGGCAATCGCCGCGTCCAATTCGGCGTAGCGGCGCAGCTGCTCGGCGATCGGGCAGGACGTGATATAGGGCGATTCGTTCTGCGCCTGCCACGCTCTATAGTACGCGTGCCTGTCCAGCACGGCCTGCAGCTGCGGCGCGCCCCAGACCGGCGCGTTCAGGTCGCCCGTTTCCCAGAGCGCCTTGTCCGTATCGTCGTGCGACCATGCGGCTGCGGCGTTGCCGCGCGCGTCCACGGAAACGGTGTATTCGCCTGTTTTTTCGGCGTTCACGAATTCGCTGTCGATGGTATAGAAAATCGTCGTCTCGTTTTGCACGTTCTGCCGCGTGGAAAAGAGCGCCAGCATTTCGCCTGTCAGGCCATACGCCTGCTGCAGCGCGGCGCGCGCCTTTTCTATTTTGTCATATTGCGGCGCCTTGAGCAGCCCCATGCCCAGCGCGCCGACTGTCAGCATGGTCAGCGCCAGCGCGAACGCCAGCGCGGCAATCGTTTTCTTTTTCATTTTCTTTCCTCCTTGAATCGCATGCATCACGCGTGCCTCCATTTCCGGGCTGCGGCGCACGCCGGAAAGCTGGGCGTCGATCGCCCGGCGGATTGTGTTGTCCGGTTTCATTCGTCATCCTCTCCTTCCAGCAGGGCACGAAGCTTCTCCCGCCCTTGTCGAAGGCGGGCGGTAACGGTACGCTGCGGCACGCCCAGCGCCTCGCCGATCTCGCGGCTGTTCAGCCCCTGATAGTAATAGAGCAAAATCGCCTCCATTTGCCTGCGCGGCAGCGCCATCACGGCCAGCGTCAATTCGCGCTGCGCGTCCGTCGCCTCGCATACCGGGGGCGGCAGCCGCTCGGGCAATACGGCGCGGTCGACATAACGGTACCACGCTGCGCGTCGCATATCCTTGCAGGTATTGACGGCGATGCGCGTCAGCCATGTCCTTTCGCTGCATTGTCCGCGGAAGGACGCATAGTGCCGGTACGCCTTGATCAGCGTTTCCTGCACGGCGTCCTGCGCCGCGTCCCAATCGCGCAGGTATACGCAGCACAGCCGTAAAAGCGACTGCTCGTATTGCTCCATCCAGCCTTGCAGCCTTTTTTCCATGTCCGGGTCAGGGCCCTTGACCGTTTGCATGGCGTTTCCCCCTCCTTTCACTGATTAGACGGCAGGCGAGCCGCGAATCGGCATGAGCGGACAAAAAGAAAATAAAAAGAGCGATATAAAGCAACGCTCTCCTCCGGCCCCATGCAGCCGGAGGCAAAGCGCATTTTTCGTTCCGATTCAGCCAAGCGAAGGGCAGCGCGGGCGCGCTGCGTTAACCGGCGCAGGACTGCTCCGTGGCGAAAGGGGGCGGGCGGAGGATACGTTTTGAATAAAAAAACGCTCCGTGCCACGGGCGAACCGCTTCATGGCACGAAGCGCTTTCCTATTTGCTTTTCATCCGAGCGGGCTTACGGGGCGCGGCGTACAGGCCGTCGGAAAACGCCCCGCGCACTTAGCCTCCCCGCCAAGCCGGCCTTTTCTGCTCGGGCGGTCAGCCCTCGTTTTCCACCACCACGAAGCTATCCTCCGCGGGCGCGGCCGTCTGCGCCGGAGCGGGCGTGGGAAGAATCTGATACTTTCCCAGCGTGTTGGCGGGCACAAAGCCGCGCATGAGACCCTCATCGGTCTTCACCTGCACATAGGACAGATGCCCGGCATGCCCCAGCACCTGCACCCTCGTGCCCTGCGCGAGGGTGCATACCGGCGTTTCACGGATCACCGGGTCGTCCGTCAGGTCAACGTCGCGCTGGATATAGCGCGCATAGTTGCTGAAGGTCAGCTTTTCGTCGTACGCGCCCTCGATGACGGTCATATCGTCCAGCGCCTTTTTCTCAATATAGCCCAGCCGATAGATGCCCGTGCCGGTCTGGTAGCCGATCAGCACCCACTTGCCCGTCACGCCATACACGCGCGCCACGCCGCCGCCGCCATAGGTTGCCTTGCCCTCATTGGCGCGGTAATAATCCCAGCCGGGGCCGGAATACACCGGATAGCCGTGGCCGAAGCGCGCCTTGGCATAATTCCGAAGGTTCAGGTTCTCTGCCTGCGCGGCGACGACCGCGCCCAGCGCCATGCACAAAACCAGCAGTGCGCACACCATACGTTTTTTCATAACATTACCGCCTTTCGTAAATCCTTCCATCTATTAGACGCGCGAGCGCGCCGTTTTGATGCACGATTGGGAAATTTTTTTTACGCGCGCAGGTTTTCCAGCTTTTCGGCCTCCTCGCGCATGGTCAGCGCGTCGATGATCTCGTCCAGATCGCCGTCCATGATGGCGTCGATTTTGTACCAGGTCATATTGACGCGATGGTCGGTCACGCGCCCCTGCGGGAAATTATAGGTGCGGATGCGCTCGTTGCGCTCCCCGCTGCCCACCTGACTGCGGCGGTTCTTCGCGTACGCCGCGTCCTTTTCTGCGCGCAGCAGGTCGTACAGCCGGGATTTGAGCACCTTCATGGCCTTTTCCTTGTTTTTCAGCTGGCTCTTTTCATCCTGACAGGTGACCACCAGCCCGGTGGGCAGGTGCGTGATGCGTACCGCGGAATCGGTTCGGTTGATATACTGCCCGCCGTGTCCCGACGCGCGATAGGTATCGATTCGCAAATCCTCCGGGCGAATTTCCACCTCCACATCCTCTGCCTCGGGCAGCACGGCTACCGTGGCGGTGGAGGTATGAATGCGGCCGCCCGCCTCCGTTACAGGCACGCGCTGAATGCGGTGCACGCCGGATTCATACTTCATGCGGCTGAACGCGCCGCCGCCGCTGAGGGTGAACACCGCCTCCTTCACGCCGCCCAGCTCCGTTTCGGTAATATCCACGGCCTCGAAGGCAAAGCCGCGCCGCTCGGCATAGCGCTGGTACATGCGCACCAGCAGCGCCGCAAAGAGCGCCGCCTCGTCGCCGCCGGCGCCGGGGCGTACCTCCATGACCACGCTGCGCTCGTCGTTGGGGTCATGCGGCAGCAAAAATCGCCGCAGCGCCAGCCGCGCCGTCTCCGCCTGCGGCGCAAGGGCGTTTAGCTCCTCCTGCGCCACGGCGGCAAAATCCGCGTCGCTCAGCATTTCCCGCGCCTGAGCAAGCTGCGACAAAAGCGCCTTATATTCGCGGTATGCCGTCACGGCCGGGGTCAGGCGCTTGATCTCCTGCAATATCCTTTGCCAGCGCGGCACATCGGCAATGATTTCCGGCTGCGCGGCGGCCTCCTGCATTTCCTCCAGCCGAGCCTCCATCGCGTCAAACTGCGCTTCCATCCGCTTCCCCCTCTCTGAGCCGGGCGGCTAAGCCGCGCTCCAGACCGTTCCAATCGCCGAACCGCGTTATTTCCTCAAACCGCGGCCGCAGCAGCGCCGCTACCGCGTCGCCCTCGCCGTCGCCCGTTTCCAGCACCAGCCAGCCGCCGGGCAGCAGGCGGTCGGGTGCTTCCGCCGCAATGCGCCGATAAAAGTCCAGCCCGTCCGCGCCGCCAAAGAGCGCCAGCGCCGGTTCGCGCTCCACCTCGCGCTGCAATTGCCCGCGCAGGCCGTCGGGAATGTAGGGCGGGTTGCTCACAATCAGCCCGAACCTGCGCGCGCCCACGGCCTGAAACAAATCGCCCTGCAAAAACGCCGCGTCCAGCCCGAGGCGCCGCGCGTTCTCCCGCGCCAGCGCCAGCGCGTCGCCGCTGATATCCGTGCCCGTCACGCGCGCTTTGGGACGCGCATGCTTAATCGCCAGCGCAATCGCGCCCGTGCCCGTGCATAGATCCAGCACCTCCATGCCGTCCCGCACGCGGGCAATCGCCGCCTCGCAGACGCATTCGGTATCAAAGCGCGGAATCAGCGCGCGGCAATCCGTTTTGATTTCCAGCCCCATAAACATTTGCGTGCCCAGAATATACTGCAGGGGCTCGCGCGCGGCGCGGCGATCGAGCATTGCGTTAAACACTTGCAGCTCCGTTTCCGAAAGCAGACGCGTCTTTTGCAGCCGCAAAGAAAGCCGGGGCGTATGCAGCGCCTCGGCCAGCAGGTATTCGGCGTCCAGCGCGGCGTCCGGCGTTTGACGCGCCGAAAGCAGGCGGCCCGCCCGCTTGAGCGCCTCGGCCACCGTTTCGCTCACGCCTGCGCCTCCCTGTGCAAAATCACCCAGCCCTCGGGCGTTGCTTCGCCCTCCGGCAGGCCGTGCAGGGCCGCGTTCATGGCCGCGATCGCCACCTCGCACATTTCATCCGTAGGCTGCCGCGTGGTCAGCCGCTGCATCTGCATGCCCGGCCAGCGCAGCGCGCGCACCACGGGGCCGTCGGCATGCGCCAGCCCCTTGAGCGCTTCATAGCCAACGCCCATGATGCAGGGCAGCAGCACGACGCGCGAAAGCAGACGCAGGAAATAGTTTCCGCCCATATCCACCTGAAAGAGCTGCAGCATCAGCCAGTCGAACACCGTGCACACCAGAATGGACAGAATGAACGTCAGCACCAGAAAGGATGTGCCGCAGCGCGGATGCAGCGTGGAAAACTGCTGCGCGTTCTTCGGCGTAAGCGGCAGGTCATGCTCGTGGCAATAAACGGTTTTATGCTCCGAGCCGTGGTATTGGAAGGTTTTGCGCATTTCGGGAATCCGCCCGCACAGGGCGATGTACCCGATCAGCAACGCGATGCGAATCAGGCCGGTGACCAGATTCTTCAGCAGCAGCATGCCGCCCGTCGCTTCCTTGGGGAAGAGCAGCACGGCCAGATTGGGCAGCACCACAAACAGCCCCACGCTCATCACCACGGCCAGCGCCATCGCCACGCCCATAACGATTTTATCCACGCTCTTGCCGCATTTGGCCGCCAGCCATTTTTCAAATTTTCCGGGCTCCTCCTGCTCCTCGCCCGCCATGTTTGCGCTGTCGGAAAGCGTTTTCATGCCAATGGAGAGCATTTGCACCATATTGACCGTACCGCGAATGAAGGGCAGCCCCATCCAGCGGTGCTTTCTTGCGGGCGATGCATACGCCTCGCGTTTTACCACAATATCGCCGTCCGGCCTGCGCACCGCTACGGCGATAGCGTCGGGCGCTTTCATCATCACGCCGTCCAGCACGGCCTGACCGCCGATATCCGGGCGCCCCTGCGCGTTGCCTGCGTTTGCTTTTTTGTTCATTTTCATTGCCTCGATACTTCGTGATATTGAAAAAGCAGCACGTCAACAAAGGCCGTGCTGCTTTTATCCGGCTTACATGCCGAAGCGCTTCTTGAAGCGATCGACGCGGCCGCCGCTATCCACCAGCTTCTGCTTGCCGGTGAAGAAAGGATGACACTTCGAGCAGATTTCGACACGCAGCTCCTTCTTCGTAGAGCCGGTTTCGAAGGTTTCACCGCATACGCAGCGAACGATAGCCTTGCCATACTTGGGATGGATCTTTTCCTTCATGCCAGTTTCACCTCTTTTGCCCATGCGATGGCGGATTCATGGATGGCTGCCCATGAGCCGCAGAAGGTATTATAGCATGTCCGCCGCGGGAATGCAAGTGCTTTTTGTAAATTCACGCTGAAGCCGTGTCGCGCTACATCCCGCTTATATTTTTTCTACAAAACGATTGACTTCCGACGCGTTTTCTGCTATAATATTTTCCGCTGGCAATGTGTCAGTGTGCCGATATAGCTCAGTTGGTAGAGCGGCTGATTCGTAATCATCAGGTCAAGGGTTCGAGTCCCTTTATCGGCTCCATTTTTTTCGAGGTGTAGCGCAGTTTGGTAGCGCGTTTGGTTCGGGACCAAAAGGTCGTGGGTTCAAATCCCGCCACCTCGACCACAAAAGGGCTGAAACTTTGATACAAGGTTTCAGTCCTTTTCTTTATGTTCTTGCAGAATCCTAATGCGAAAACGGCAAATGCACCCAGGAATATGCAGTTTTGCCCTTCCTTGCCGTCGCCGCTGCTTTGGTCACAAAAATCAGCGGAAAAAGCGTATAGGGCAATACCACACAAACCCAGACAAAAGACATCAAAGCCTTTACTTTTGTGATATAATAGGGACAGATAAGGTACAATAAATTGCGCAAAAAGAAAAAGACATAGTTTACAAACTCTGGTAGAATGAAAGTTGCTACAC
>CAKTXZ010000036.1 GCA_934632155.1 uncultured Clostridia bacterium
AAAATCCTGAAAAACGCTGTATTACCAACGCTTTTCAGGATTCAGAAAACACTAAATATTTATTCCCACTCAATCGACGCCGGGGGCTTGGTAGTGACGTCCAGCAGGACGCGGTTGACGTGTTTCACTTCGTTGACGATTCTACGGCTAATCAAAGCGAGGGTATCATAGGGGATACGCGCCCAATCGGCAGTCATAAAATCATCGGTCGTAACGGCGCGGATCGCAACGGCATAATCATACGTGCGTTCATCTCCCATTACACCGACGGAACGCGTGCCGGTGAGGACAGTAAAATACTGGCTGATATCGCGTTCAAGGCCGGCATTGGCGATCTCCTCGCGCAAAATCGCGTCGCTTTCGCGCACGATGGTCACCTTTTCCTGCGTCAGATCGCCGATCACACGAATGGCAAGGCCGGGCCCCGGGAAGGGCTGCCGCCAAACGAGCGAGGCGGGAAGGCCAAGCGTCAGGCCGAGCTGTCGAACCTCGTCCTTAAAGAGCATACGAAGCGGCTCGATCAGACTGGTAAAGCCCAGCTCCGCCGGCAGGCCGCCCACGTTGTGGTGGCTTTTAATCACGTGCGCGCCAACGGCGCCGCCGCTTTCGATAACGTCGGGGTAAATGGTTCCCTGCGCGAAATGATCCAGCTTGCCCAGCTTCCGGGATTCTTCCTTAAAGACCTCGACAAATTCGCGGCCGATGATTTTGCGCTTTTGCTCCGGATCGCTCACGCCCTCCAGCGCCTGCATAAAACGCGCGCGCGCATCCACAGCGACAAGTCGCGTCTGGAAGGTGGACGTGAACACATCCCGCACCTGTTCAAATTCGCCCTTGCGCAAAAAACCGTGATCCACAAACACACACGTCAGCTGGCGACCAATCGCCTTGGACAGCAGCGCGGCGGCCACGGCGCTGTCCACGCCGCCCGAAAGGCCCAGCAGCACCGTTTGATCGCCAACCGCTTCGCGAATCGCCGCAATCTGCTGCTGCGCGAAGCTGCCCATTTCCCAATCGCCGCTGCAGCCGCAGATATCGTACAGAAAGCGCGCAATCATCTGCTGCCCGTGTCCGGTATGCGTCACCTCGGGGTGAAACTGCACGCCGTAAAAGCGCTTTTCATCATGCACCATAGCCGCGATGGCGCAGCTTTCGGTTCCGGCGATCGCCCGGAAGCCGTCGGGCAGCGCGACGACCTGATAGGTATGGCTCATCCAGCAGGGGTTTACGGCGTCGTTATCGGCAAAAAGCTGCGTTTCGCGGTTCATATTTACCTGAACCAGACCATATTCACGTTTGTCTGCCGCCGCTACGCGCCCGCCGAGCATATGTCCCATCAGCTGCATGCCGTAGCAAATGCCCAGCACCGGCACGCCCATTTCAAAAATTCGTTCATCGCAGCGCGGCGCGGCCGGATCCAGCACGCTGGCAGGGCCGCCGCTGAAAATAACGCCCTTGGGCCGCAGCCTGGCAATCGCCTCCGCCGTCGCGGTATAAGGCATCACAAAGGAATAAACGTGCGCCTGACGCACGCGCCGGGCGATCAATTGCGTGTATTGGCCGCCGAAATCCAGAATAACAATGGCTTCTTGCTGCATCGCGTTTTCTACTCTCCCCATCAAGCGTTTTCGTAGGTTTTCAGAATTCTCAGCGCCACCTCGGCGCGGGTCTGCCGGGTATCCATTGCCTGCCGTTCGATAAAATGATGCGCCTGCGGCTCGGTCATGCCGAGCGTCTGAATCAGCAGCAGCTTCGCGCGCGCAATGGACTGCATTTCCTCCTGCCGCCGCTGCCGCGCCATGCTGACCGACCGGAGATACGCAATGCGCCTTTTCACGCCGGCAGCGCACGTCAGCGCCGCCAGCAGCGCCTCGCGGGCGACGGGAAGCGGCAGGAAGACGACGCCCGCATCCTGCGCGGCCAAAAGAGTGGGGTCGGCGGCCAATTCCTCCCGGCCGATCACAATCACCCCACACTCGGCATTTTCCGCCGCGAAGGTCGCCGCGTCGAGCCCGTAGCCATGCAGCGCGACAATGACCAGCGTATCGCATCCGTCCGTACGAAGCGCCTGACAGGCCTCCTCCGCCGTGGCGGCAAAACGAAAGGGAAGCTGCGCTTTACGGGCAAGCTTTTGAGCGATCTCTTCGTTCGCCGCCATCATGACCACATGCGCCGTCACGTGCTGCCCTCCGTCCCTTCCGGGCGCGCCGCATCGGCGAAGCCCTGAAATTTTACGGTCTATTATCGCACGAAATACCGCTTCTGGCAACAATCAATTTTCATTTTTCCCGCTTCTTTTTCGAAATGATTTGCCTTTTCGCCGCGCATCCATTATAATAATCAGGTGATTGGAACAAGGAGGAAGCATCCGTGGCAAACGACCGCCTGAAGCATATTCGTAATTTTTGCATTATCGCGCACATCGACCATGGCAAATCGACGCTTGCCGACCGTATTTTGGAAAAAACAGGCGTTTTCGAGCAGCGCCAAATGGTCGACCAGATTTTGGATTCCATGGATCTGGAGCGCGAGCGTGGAATTACCATTAAATCCAAGGCCGTGCACATGCAGTACACCGCGCGCGACGGCGAACGCTACACCCTCAACCTGATTGACACGCCCGGCCACGTCGACTTTTCCTATGAGGTCAGCCGTGCGCTGGCCGCCTGCGAGGGGGCGCTGCTGGTCGTCGACGCGACGCAGGGCGTAGAGGCGCAAACGCTGGCCAACGTATATATGGCCCTCGATCATAACCTTGAAATTGTGCCGGTCATCAACAAGATCGACCTGCCCTCCGCCCAGCCGGAGGAAACGAAACGCGAAATTGAAGAGGATATCGGTCTGGACGCTCAGAACGCGCCGCTGATTTCGGCCAAAATGGGCGTAGGAATCGAGGACGTGCTGGAGGCTGTAGTGCGGCAAATGCCGCCGCCCGAGGGCGACGAAACCAAGTCGCTCAAGGCGCTGGTTTTTGACGCGACCTACGATAATTATCGCGGCGCAATCTGCTTTATTCGCGTCATGGAGGGGCGTGCCTATCCCGGCATGCGTATGCGCATGATGCAAACCGGCGCCGAATTCGACGTGGTGGAGGTCGGCCGCTTTGCGCCCTCCTACATGCCCTGCGCCGAGCTTCTGCCCGGCGACGTGGGCTATATTTCCGCCTCGATCAAGGATGTGCGCGACACGCGCGTGGGCGACACCATCACCGACGCGTCCCGTCCGGCTGACGAGCCGCTGCCGGGCTACAAGGAGGTACAGCCCGTCGTTTTCTGCGGCATCTACCCGGCGGACGGCGCCGATTACGACAGTCTGAAGGATGCGCTGGAAAAGCTGCGGATGAACGACGCTTCGCTTTCCTTTGAGCCCGAAACCAGCGTCGCGCTGGGCTATGGGTTCCGCTGCGGCTTTCTGGGGCTGCTGCATATGGAGATTATTCAGGAGCGTCTGGAGCGCGAATTTGATCTGGATCTTGTCACCACCGCGCCCAGCGTTATCTACGAGGTGCTCAAGACCGATCAATCGCTCGTGCGCATCGACAATCCGACCAATCTTCCCTCCCCCAACGAAATTCAGGAAATGCGCGAGCCCTTCTGCCGCGCCACCATCTATACGCCGCAGGAATTTGTCGGCGCGCTGATGGATTTGTGTCAGGATAAGCGCGGCGTTTTTATCGACATGCAATACGAGGGACAGCGCGTGAAGCTGCTCTACGACGTGCCGCTGAACGAAATGATTTTCGACTTTTTCGATCAATTAAAAAGCCGCTCCAAGGGCTATGCCTCCTACGACTATGAAATCACGGGCTATAAGGCAAGCGAGCTTGTCAAAATGGACATTCTGCTCAACGGCGATATCTGCGACGCGTTTACCATGATCGTCCATAAGGATAAGGCCTACGGCCGCGGCCGCGCCATCGCAGAAAAGCTCAAGGACGTTATCCCCCGCCAGCAGTTTGAAATTCCCATTCAGGCCGCTATCGGCGGGAAGATCATCGCCCGTGAGACCGTGAAGGCCATGCGCAAGGACGTGCTCGCCAAATGCTACGGCGGCGACATCACCCGCAAAAAGAAGCTGTTGGAAAAGCAGAAGGAAGGCAAAAAGCGCATGCGCCAGTTCGGCACCGTGGAGCTTCCGGGCGAGGCGTTTATGGCCGTGCTCAAGATGGGCGACAATTAATTGTCCGCATTCGGCAGGCTTCTTCCCCCTTTCGCCGTTTGATTGCGGAGAATGGAAGTAAATCAAAAGGAGTTCGCATGAACATCATCGATATTATTATTTTGGTCATTCTGGGCGTCAGTATGATTTACGGCGTCTACCGCGGCTTTGTGCATACGCTTTTGTCCGTTGCCTGCTGCCTTCTGTCCGTGCTGATCGCCTTTGCCTTCGGCCCCAGGCTCAGCGCCATTGTCAGCAACAGCAAGGGCGTTTCCTCCACGCTGGCCACCTATACGGACGCCGTCGCGCGCGTTGGCGATTATGATCTGGCTGCGGCCAACGTTTCCCAGCTTTCGGACAGTCTCGTCAATCAGGTGCTGGAAAACGTATCCCTCCCGCAATCCATCCAGAATATCCTGCGCAGCAACCTGAGCAATCAGAGCTTTGCCGGCACGGGGCTGAGCACGGTGAACGATTACGTGTCCAATACCGTCGTCGCCGTCGCGATTAATATCCTGTGTTTCCTTGCCTGCTTCGCGCTGTCCTATGTGGTGCTCTCCCTCCTGCTGAGCCTGATTCAGCATGTATTTCGCCTGCCGCTGCTGCGCCAGCTGGACTGGCTGGCGGGGGGCGCGTTTGGGCTGATGCGCGGCGCGCTGCTGCTCTACGCGCTGTTTCTGGTCGTGCCGCTGCTCAGCACCATCATCCCGCTGGACGCCTTTAACGAGCTGCTGTCGCAGAGCGCCCTTTCCCCCATTTTCCAAAGCGACGGTCTGTTTGCCCGTGTGATTTCAGGAAGGTTTTAACGCATCGACGTCAGGGCACGCCGCGGAAAAGCCTTGCCGTACATCGCAGCAGCGCCCTCGGCAGCCTCGCTGTCAAGGGCGCTTTTTCATGCTTATACCAAAAACGGAGCGACCCGATCCGGCCGCTCCGCTTCCATTTCAAATCAGAGAATATACTGCTTCTTGCTTTCGGCGCGGTGCGTCATTTCCTCGCGCTTTTTCGCATACTTTTCATTCTGATTCCCCAGCACCGCATAGGACGCAATCTTGCTCTCTTCCACACCCGGCTGGTTAAACGCGTCGATGTTGAGCAGCTCGCCGGCGTAAGCGGTCGCCATTTCGAAGAAGAAAATCAACTGGCCGACGGTGGACGCGCTGACAACAGGCAGCGTGATGGTCTGGCTCATGCGGCCCGCCTTGTAGAGCGCGTACTCGGTTCCCTGCCGTTCCGCTTCAATCAGCTGATTGAGCGTCTTGCCGCCCAGAAACGCCACATCGGCAAATTCCTCGCAGCCATGCGGAATCTCGGTCGTTTTACGGAAGGAGCCCACCTTCATCAGCGTGACAACCTTATCGTACGGGCCCTCGGTATAGAGCTGAAGCTGGCTGTGCTGATCCGTTACGCCCAGCGCCTTGGTGGGCGTTTGGCCAACGTTGCAGGGCACGCCGTCGCGCGTGACGTTCTTGCCGAGCGATTCGGCCCACAGCTGGCAGAACCAATCCGCCATGTATTTCAGGCTGTCGGCATAAGGCATGACGACCTGAATGTTCACGTGCTTTTCCTGCATGCAGATCATCTGCAGCACGGCTTCCAGCAGCGCGGGGTTTTCCCATACGTTCTCGCTCTTGCAGCGGTTATCCATGCACTTAGCGCCATGGAGCATGCTGCGAATATCAATGCCGCAGACGGCGGCAGGCAGCAGGCCGACGGGGCTCAATTCGCTGAAACGGCCGCCGACAGAGGCAGGGATATAGAAAAGCTTGAAGCCCTCCGCCTTCGCCAGCTTAATCAGGTTGCCCTTTTCATGGTCGGTCGTAGCGACAATATGCTTCTGCCAGCCCTCGCCGACGGCCTTTTTCAGCGCGTCGGTCAAAATCAAATACTGGCTCATGGTTTCGGCGGTCGCGCCGGACTTGGTAATGACGTTAAAGCAGGTCTTGCGCACATCGATCACGTCGAACAGCGCCGCCATGCGCTCGGGATCGATGTTATCCTCCACATAAAAACGCGGGCCGTTGCGCTTCTGATCCGAAAGCTCATTATAATGCAGATGATTGAGCGCCTGCTGAATCGCAATGGGGCCCAGCGCGCTGCCGCCGATGCCCAGCACCACAAAGGCTTCAAAATCCTTGCGGATGCTCTTCGCGGTTTCCTCAATATCGGCCACGATCTCCTGCTGATTATAGGGCAGCTCCGTCCAGCCCAACCAGCCCGCGCCGCGGTTTTTCGCTACGGCCTGCGCGGCGGCCTTCGCCTTTTCTGCCCACGCGTTTACACGCGCCGCCTCAATGCCCTTTTCGCCCAGCGCGTCGGCCATCATATGGTTGACATCCAGCACAATCTGAGGAGCCAGGCAGCATTCACAATTCGACATGGTTTCTTCCTCCTTGCATGAAATCCCAAAACCTAAGATAGTATAGCACAATTCGCGACAGTTTTCCACACAAATTTTATTCGGAAATCTGACCGTAAAAGGCGTCTCGTCCCTCTCGCCAAGCTGCGCGCCCACGGCTGCGAGTGCGCGGCGGAATCCGGATCCGGATGATGAGGAAGCAGCCTTACCCGATCCCAAATAGCGTTCAGGGTACAATTACTATATGCATTGCACATATTGTCGCCTCCGTTCAGGCAATTATGAACAATTTATGAATATTAGCACTCACCTATTGACAGTGCTAACAATTTGGGTATAATAAAAGCCGTACCAAGGAACGAGGCCGGAAGGCCGAGCGAGGCGGTACAAACACCAAAGCTACGCGTCAGCCCGTGACAAGCGGGAAATTCCAAGAGCGCACCCGAATATGAAAGGAAGTATGTTCTATGTTGCCCATGATGCTCAGCGAAAACCTGTTCGACGATCTGTTCAACGACGCCTTCAACCGTAACCTGTGGAACGCCGATCGTGTGCTGTACGGCAAGAATGCCAGCCGGATGATGAAGACGGACGTGCACGAGACCGAGAACGAATATGAGCTCGCAATCGATCTGCCCGGCTTCAAGAAGGAAGAAATCAGCATTGAGCTGAAGGACGGCTACCTGACCATCACCGCCGCCAAGGGCGTTGACAAGGACGAGGAAGAAAAGAAGACGCGCCGCGTCATTCGTCAGGAGCGTTATGTCGGTACCTGTCAGCGCACCTTCTATGTTGGCGATGTAAAGCCGGAGGAGGTTCGCTGCAAGTATGAATCCGGCGTGCTGACCGTCTTTATCCCCAAGAAGGACGTTCGCAAGGTCGAAGGCCCGCATACCATCGCGATTGAGGGATAAAGCCTTCAGGGGAAGACGCTTCTTCCCCCAGTTCCCGCCTATGAGCGGCAGGATGGTAGGATGATAAGCCACCAAAACGACCCCGCACAATGGTAGCTACTCATAAAACAGTATCAACAACAAACTGAAACAGGGTAGCTGTCATACAGGGCGCAAGACAAACGGGCGTATCGTCATAACGGCGATATGCCCGTTTTGTCGCGCAATAGAACGCCATTTTCGGGGCAGGTAATGGTTTAATATTACCTGCCCCGTTTCTGCGCCTGCAAAGCTGCATGAACACAGGCTTTTTTGACTTCTATATACATATAGCTACACTTCCAATCGTGCCTCGGGTCCCTTCCGCGTAAGCAGGGTAGACATCTCTAATGGCGATGTATACTTTGGCGGCCGTAAATATGTATATGGTGATTGTCTAACCAAGGTAATCGATCTAGTACCCAACGATAATGGTACCGCACTAATGGAGGGTATATTCCACAAAGACGCGCAAATACTCAGTGGACAGCTTCAGGCTGTCCTTCGTCTTTTCCTCGGAGACAAGATCGAAATGGGCGGCCTGTGCGGCTTTGAACTGCTCCAGCAGTCCCTTTGCCGCCTCTGCTGCAATCATATAAGAACAACTTGTGATTAAAAGTTCCAGTGAATTTCAATCGGAACGTTCCTTGTTCCCGGAATACGCTTGCCGACGGATATTTAGACATTTCTACATAATCGCTTTCAGAAATTAAGCCCTTGACCTTATCCATGTAAAGCTCCCGAATACCTTTTGAATACTCTGCAACCTTTTTTTCGTAGACTGCAATATCAGAGAGTAGACGGGCTTTCTGCTC
>CAKTXZ010000037.1 GCA_934632155.1 uncultured Clostridia bacterium
TCCGTCCATGCGATTCCGGAAAAGCCGAAGGGCACGGAAATCGCGGAGACGACGACCTTTTCCCCGGAGCTTGTCAGGGGCGATTACGCAAAGAGCAAGGCCATGGCCACAGCGCTGGCGCTGCAGGCGGCGAAGGACGGGCTGAACGCCAGCGTCGTGTTCCCCTCGGGCATCATCGGGCCGGGCGATCTGGGAAAGGGCAGCATCACGAATATGCTGCTGTCCTTCCTCGCTGGAAAGCTGCCGCTGGCGGTCAGGGGCGGTTATGATTTCGTGGATGTGCGGGACGTCGCTGCGGGAATCCTCGCCTGTGCGGAGCGCGGTCTGCCCGGACACGGCTACATCCTTTCGGGGCATTACGCTTCCATTCGGGATATTCTGGAGCTGGTGAAAAAGACAGTGAATCTGCGGCGCAGCGTATCCTATCTGCCGATCGGCTTTGCAAAGCTGGTTGCGCCGATTTATGAAAAAATCAGCCTGCGCAGGCGCGAACCGCTCTACTTTACGCCCTATTCCATCGCGGTGCTGGATTCCAACGGCCTGTTCAGCCGCAGGGCCGCGGCGACGGCTCTCGGCTATACGCCCAGGCCGCTGAGCAATACGATACGAGATACCGTACTGTGGCTGAAGGAAAAGATGGCAGGCAAATCACGGGCGTAAAAAATGATGTGGAAGGCGTGCATGGCGGCGGTTGCTTCGGCTGACCGCCGTCTTCAAACCGCCCCCAAAAGCAGCGGGCAAACGAGCAGGAGGGCATGAAGGCGCCGTCCCTTCCTTTTCATTCGAATCCCCCGGCTTGGCCGGGCGGGAGACCTTGCGGAGCGTTTGCGCCGCAGCGTTATTTCCGCAGCCCTGCCGCGCAGGATGAAGCCCCTCATCCTGCAGGAAGCGTGCCCCAGGCACAGCTTTTTGACGCGCAGAGCGGCGGTTGCTTCGCCTGAGCCGTCTTATCTTTACGGCAGCGCCCAAAACCGTCAGGCATTGAAGCGTTTGCCGCGTCGGCGCAGGCGCGGACGCGCCGCCGCCTTGCACCCGCGATTGCACGCCGCAAGGCGCGTTGTCCCTTGTATCACAAGGCATCGGATTGGCCATAGTAAGCGCCGGCTTTACCGTCCCGGACGGTTTTATTCGCTCGGGCGGGTGTTTTTTCATGCTTTTCCTCCCGCAGAAGCTGGAGATGCGGCGTCGCCGCGGCAAAGGCGTGGAACGCCGCCGCCAGCAGGCTGGCGCACGGCGGCGCCGCGCTCAGATCCATCGGAGCGCGCCCCGGAAACGTGGGATTCCGGCTGAAGGCGTACACGCCGCCCGTTACCGGCCCGGTCTTATCCTGCTTTGGAATACCGGCGCGCCAGCTATCCTTTGTGCACAGCACGGCGGCCAGAAGCGGCCGTCCCCCGTGCCGGTCTAACGGCCCGTCATCCGCGCGTCTGCGGGCATATGACGCCATCCCGGCGCAACGGATATCAAGCTGCGCGGCCACCACGCCCAGCGAGGCGAGTGGCATCAGGCATTCCGCCGTGCGAAGCCTCCCTTCGCGGCGCAGGCCAATGTGATGCGTGCGGACGCCGCGCCGCTTCTGCGCCCAGCATTTGGGCGCACGATACGCCGTAGAAAAATAGGCGGCGCGCGCAGGGCGGCTCGTTTTCCAAGGACGCTCTACGTATTTTGCTTCGCTCCTTTTGCTTCATGACAAAAAAATCAGCAACAAACATTCAAAAACCCTTGATTTTCCTCGTTCTCGGTCCATTTTGGACAGTTTGATTTTGAAAAAAGTTATCAAAAAGTTACCGGAATGAACCTTTCTGAACGCAAAAAGTCAGGAAATATAAGAAATTACTGACGTTTTGCGTTATAAAATAACTGATTTCATGAAAAAAGAAATTGCGGGAGGGATTTCCCGGCGATGCCAAGGCGTTCCTTCCCGCAATTTCATGCATTATTTGGCGTACTCGGTGCTGCGCGTTTCGCGAATCACGTTCACGCGAATCTGGCCGGGATACTCCATTTCCTTTTCGATTCGCTTGGCGATTTCCTTGGCCAGTACCTTGGTGCCGTCGTCGGTTACGTCCTCGGGCTTGACCATGATGCGCACCTCGCGGCCGGACTGGATGGCGAAGCACTTTTCCACGCCCGCGAAGGAATTGGCGATTTCCTCCAGCTTGGTCAGGCGCTTGATGTAATTCTCCAGCGATTCACGCCGCGCGCCCGGCCGCGCCGCGCTGATCGCGTCCGCCGCCTGCACCAGCACGGCCTCGACCGTCTGGGGCTCCACATCGTTGTGATGCGCCAGAATCGCATGCACCACATCGGGGCTTTCGTTATATTTGCGCGCCAGCTCGCCGCCCAGCGAAACGTGCGTGCCCTCCTGCTCATGGTCGACGGCCTTGCCGATATCATGCAGCAGGCCTGCGCGCTTGGCCAGCGCCACGTCCGCGCCCAGCTCCGCCGCCATCATGCCGGCCAGATGGCTGACCTCGATAGAATGCTTGAGCACATTCTGGCCGTAGCTCGTGCGATACCGCATGCGGCCCAGCAGTTTGACCAGCTCGGGGTGAATGCCGTGCTGACCGGTTTCGAACACCGCCTGCTCGCCCGCCTCGCGGATCTGGTTGTCGACTTCCTTCTTGGCCTTTTCAACGCATTCCTCAATTCGCGCGGGATGAATGCGTCCGTCCATAATCAGCTTTTCAATTGCCAGCCGCGCCACCTCGCGGCGCACGGGATCAAACGCGGAAACAATCACGGCCTCGGGCGTATCGTCGATAATCAGGTCGACGCCCGTCGCCGTCTCCAGCGCGCGGATGTTGCGCCCCTCGCGGCCGATAATGCGGCCCTTCATATCGTCGTTGGGCAGGTTAATCACCGACACCGTGGTTTCTGCCACATGATCGGCGGCGCACTTTTGAATCGCCAGCGCGATAATATTGCGCGCTTTCTTTTCGCCCTCCTCCTTGGCGCGGTTTTCAATCTCGCGCACGGTGGCGGCGGCGTCATGGAAGGCTTCCTTCTGAACGCGGTCAATGACCATCTGCCGCGCCTCGTCCTGCGTCATGGTGGCGATGCGCTCCAGCTCGGCGATCTGCTTTTGCTTAATTTCCTCGGCCTCATCCTCGAGCTTCTGGGCGTTTTCAAGCTTTTTGTTCAGGCTGTCCTCGCGGGCGGCCAGACCGTCGCGCTTCTTTTCCAATTGCTCCTCGCGCTTGTCCAGCGTTTCCTCGCGCTGAATCATGCGCCGCTCGGAGCGCTGAATCTCCGCCCGGCGGGTGCGGATTTCCTTGTCCAGCTCGGTTTTGAGGTGCAGAATTTCTTCCTTGGCCTCCAGCAGCTTTTCCTTCTTTTTATCCTCGGCCTTTCGCGTCGCGTCGTCCAGCAGCTTTTTCGCGTATTCCTCCGTACGCCCGATTTTCTTTTCCGCCACATTCCTGCGATACAGAAAACCGCCGTACGCGCCGGCGGCGCCGGCAACCAGCGCAGCCAGAATAAGCCATACGATGTTCATTTGCGGCTCCTCCCTTCGATTTTCGTTTTTTTCAAGACTTGATTTTTTTCGTTATAATCGAAAAGCCGCACGGAAAAACAACCGTCCCCCGTACGGCATAGCTGTATTCTGATACCGCGTGCGCCCGGCACGCAAGCATACACAACTCAAACACACATGGGCGACGCTGCATCGCCCGATATGCTAAAGCGGCAAACGCCTGCTGTAGAAACAAGGAAGGGGCAACAAATGTATCCGAAAACAGCCGCCCGCCCGGCATCGCTGTCGAGACGGGCTTTCAGCCGATCAAAACTATTTTACACAAATGAAGCCGTTTTGTCAAGCGCGGCGGCATGATTTCGTGTATTTCCCCAAGCCCTCCCTTTTGCGCCGCGTCTCCGGCTTGACGCAGGCCGCGCGCGATGCTATGCTGGTCGCATAACGGCATGCGCCGCCCAAAAGCAAGGAGCGCGATATGGATTATCTGCGTACATCTAAGCGCCGCCCGGCGCCCTCGGAAAGGCGGCGCAAAGCCCGAATGAGAAGATAAACGCACCGCATCGCCTTCTGAACGGGACGATTCCTCTTTTTAGGCTGGTTTTCTGTTTCTCAAAGGACATTACGCCGCTTGTCCTGACACTTTTCCAAGGGATTCTGCCGCGCATACCGACACTTTTTCTTTTGCGATGCGCTTAGAGAAGTTCTTTCGTTTTTTTCGCAAGATAGAGGGGTATGTTTGTAATCTCCCCATCTTTTCGATAACCGCGTTTGGAAAAACGCAGCGCGTATCCGGGGTGATGGTCGGCAATGTACCGCTTGAACGAGGGTGCGGATTTATCCTCGCCGCCCTTTGCCTCAACGGGAATGATCTCCGTCCCGTTTTGCAGAACAAAATCAATCTCGCTGTTCTTGTCGGAATAGTAGCGCGGTTCGACCTCAAATTGCCCGCGCAGCTGCTGCAAGACATAGTTTTCAGTCAGCGGCCCCTTGAACGGATAGTCGGCTTTCAGAAGAATGGCGCTGTTGTCAATGCCGGCCATGTGCTTGAGAAGTCCGGTATCAAAAACAAACAGTTTGAACTGATCCAGCTTATCAAACGCGGACAGCGGATGCTCCATCTTGGAGACATTGTAGACACGGTTGAGCATTCCTGCGGAAACAAGCCATTCGATTGCTTCTTCAAAATCACGCGCTCTGCCGCCCTCGCGGACAGCGCCGTACATGAATTTCTCATTCGGCTTTGCGAGCTGCGCAACAATGCTGCGAAATACCATGAGGATCCGCCCGCTGTTGACCTTACCGTTGTGCTTGGAAAAGTCGTTTTCGTAGACATCAATAAGTTCGCGCTGGATCTGCGAAATCCTTGCCGGGTCCTTATGCTTCACCCATGACGCCACACACTCCGGCATACCGCCGATTATGAGGTAGTTGTTGTAGACCTCCAGCAGTCGGTTGTGGAAAATCTCCTCAATCTGCTGCTCTTTTCGGATGCTGTCGTAGTAAGCGAAAAGCGCAGAGTCGGTCGCCTCAAGAAACTCATCAAAGCTCAAGGGATAGATGTCGAGCAAGTTGACCATGCCGACAGGGTAGGATTTCGGCTTTGCCAAAAGCGTACCGAGCAGGCTTCCCGCTGCAATGACGTGATGCCCTTTTGCTTTTTCATTGAAGTATTTGAGCGCATTCAGAGCCTCCGGGCATTCCTGAATTTCATCGAAGATGATCAACGTTTCTCCCGGCAGAATCTTCTCTCCGCTGATCATGGAGAGCAATTCAATAATGCGCTGCGGGTTCTTGTTTGTCTCGAAGATGGATTTCAGCTCATCTTCTTCGTCAAAGTTGAAATAGACGAAGCTCCTATAGCAGTTCTTTCCAAACTCCTTCATCAGCCACGTTTTGCCGACCTGTCTTGCACCTCTCAGAACGAGGGGCTTTCGCTCCTCATCGCTTTTCCAATTGATCATATTCTGAATCGCATTGCGTTTCATGGCAGTCACCGTCCTTTCAGGGGATGGCAATAGGATAACACGTTTTTCTGAAAATATCAATGGCAATCAAACACATTTTTCTGAAATTCAGCAGAGCAATTCTGCACGTTTTTCCGAAATGGACGGATTTTCATCTACAACTTCGGACGTTTGCGTCCCAAGCGATAGATACACAGGATTCCTGTTGAACATTTTTGCGTGTACGCGTATTTTGTCCAACAATGCGGCAGTGCAGACAAGCGAAGCATCACCGTCTGTTTCCCCAAATCAATATTTTTTCGATTTTGGGAAATAGAATCGCGGAAGCACAGCGAGAGCGACCCGAAGGCCGCTCCCGCCGCATCCGCCTTATTCGTCCGTGTCGAAGTCCGGCACCAGCTCCAGCTCCGCGAAGTCCTCATCGGTGATTTCGTCCAGCTTTTGCAGGGCGCTGTCGGTCAGCGCTCGCAGCTGGGCTTCGTCCTCGTCCAGGTATCCGCGCATTTCGGTGAGGGCGGCAATCAGCCCGCTGCGGCTGTCGCT
>CAKTXZ010000038.1 GCA_934632155.1 uncultured Clostridia bacterium
CATTCCCCGCTACGAAGCCAGGCTGCGCAACCATATTCTGCGGGTGCCGCCCGCCATCCGCGAATGCAGCGGCATCGTGATCTTCGGGCGGCGTATCAAATCCGTCGCCTTCACCACCGACCTGTGTATAGTGCGCAATATGGACGCTGACGCAGTGCTGGCGGTGTACCCCTTCACGCCCCAACCGGTCATCATTCAGGCGCTTCTGCTGGCGGCGGACATTCCCGTATTTGCCGGCGTGGGCGGCGGGCTGACACAGGGCAGGCGGGTCTGCACCCTCGCCGGATACGCCGAGCTTCAGGGCGCGGCGGGCGTCGTTATGAACGCGCCCACCGGCAATGACGTGCTCCGTCAGGTGTCTCGTCTGGTGGATATTCCCGCCATCGTCACCGTGGTAAACGACCGGACGGACTTTCAGGCGCGGGCGGAGGCTGGAGCGGACATTTTTAATGTGGCCGCCGGTCCCGACACGCCGGAGCTGGTGCGCAAGATTCGAAAGGAGCTGCCGGATTTTCCTTTAATCGCTACCGGCGGCCCCACAGAGGAGCTCATTCGGGAAACCATTCAGGCAGGCGCTAACGCCATTTCATGGACGCCTCCGCCTACCGCCAGTTTGTTCAAGGAATCCATGGCGGCCTACCGGGAGGACAAGCCCCATCCGTGAGTTCTCAAAAGCCCGCCCGCCAGAAAGGAAAAACGCCGGGCATTCTTTTTGATAAAGCGTTGCACAGCGTAAGCGGCATTTCCATAACGGATAGGCCGGCTGACGCCTGCCTTCCCGCATAAGCGCACCCTGAGCGTAAGATAATGGCGGCCTTCGCGGAATTTGATTTGACACGCCCCGGTTCCAGAGGGTATAATAAAAGCAGGGAAGCTGCACGGCGGTTTCCGCTTGCTGACCGGTAAATGTTTTTTCATTGTATGGCGGCAAGCGCAGCATGACAAAAGGCAATGAGAGAGACGGCCCGACCGACCTGTTTGCACAGCGGTAGACGCGCATGCGCGTCACCCGGACAGCCGCCAGGCATCTGTATCTCCAAAGCCGGAAGGAAGGACGAGCGATTCAGAAAACAGAATTTCACATCGAGTCGCCGTACTGAATCAAGTCCAGCTTGTGGGCGAGCTTTTGCCACCTTATACCATCCGTCACGGAAAGCGGCGCCGGGATCGCTGTATGGCGTCCGTCTCGAGACATCTGTCTTTGAGATGGACGCTTTTTGATTTCCCGCAGCGAGTATGGAACCACGCCGAAATCAGAAGGAGGGACGCGATATGCCAAGGATCATCTTCGACGCCGACCGCTGCAAGGGCTGCGGGCTGTGCGTGAGCGCCTGCCCCGGACAGCTGCTGACGCTCGACAGGAGCCGGATCAACCGCAAGGGCTATCATCCCGCGAAAATCACGGATCCGGAGCGCTGCACCGCCTGCGCGTGCTGCGCCGTCATGTGCCCCGACTGCGTCATTACCGTGGAAAGGTAGGGAAAGCGTATGGCTGAGAAAGTCCTCATGAAAGGAAATGAAGCGCTGGCTGAGGCGGCGATCCGCGCCGGCTGCCGGCACTACTTCGGCTACCCCATCACCCCTCAGACGGAAATCGCCGCCTACATGGCCAAGCATATGCCCCAAATCGGCGGCACGTTTTTGCAGGCGGAGAGCGAGATTGGGGCCATCAACATGGTTTACGGCGCGGCGGCGGCCGGGCGGCGGGCCATGACCTCCTCCTCCAGCCCCGGCATATCGCTCAAGAGCGAGGGGTTATCCTATCTGGCGGGAGCGGATCTGCCCGCGCTGGTGGTGAACGTGCAGCGGGGCGGCCCAGGGCTGGGCGGCATCCAGCCCTCCCAGTCGGATTACTTTCAGGCCACCCGCGCTCCCGGCCACGGCGACTTCCACATGATCGTTCTGGCCCCCGCCGGCGTTCAGGAAATGGCGGAGCTCACCGTCAAAGGATTCGATCTGGCGGACAAGTACCGCATGACCTGCATGATCCTGGCGGACGGCACCGTAGGCCAGATGATGGAGCCGGTAGAATTGCCCGCCCATACCGACGCGGAGCCCGACCGCCCCTGGGCCGTCACCGGCACCCGAATGAACCGTCCCCATCATATCGTCAACTCCCTATATCTGTCTCCGGAAAAGCTGGAAGAAATGAATTTTGCCCGGTATGCGCGCTACGATACCATTCGTGAAAAAGAACCCTTGTGGGAAGAATTTCATATGGAAGACGCGGAAATCTGCGTGGTGGCCTTCGGCGTCGCCGCACGGGTTGCCAAGGCCGCTATCCAGCAGGCCCGCGGCGAAGGCGTCCGCGCCGGGCTGATCCGTCCCATTACCCTGTGGCCGTTTCCACAGAAAGCCCTGACGCGGGCTGCGGAGCAGTGTCTTGCTTTCCTGTCCGTAGAACTGAATATGGGCCAGATGATCGACGATATCCGGCTTGCCACAGATTGCAGGCGGCCGGTCAGCCTGCTCCGCCACACAGGCGGCGTGATCCCCACGCCTGCCGAGGCGCTTGAAAAAATCCGTCAGATCGCGGGAGGTGCGCAAACATGATTGTATTTGAAAGACCCAACGCCCTCACCGACAGGGACACTCATTACTGCCCCGGCTGCACCCACGGCGTCATCCATCGGCTGGTGGCGGAGGTAATCGACGAGCTGGAGATCGAGGGCCGAACCATCGGCGTGGCGCCCGTGGGCTGCGCGGTCATGGCCTACGACTACTTTGCCTGCGATATGGTGGAGGCCGCCCATGGCCGCGCCCCCGCCGTGGCCACGGGAATCAAGCGCGCCAATCCGGACAACGTCGTGTTCACCTATCAGGGCGACGGCGACCTGGCCTCCATCGGCACGGCGGAAACCGTCCACGCCGCCGCCCGGGGCGAAAACATCACCGTCATCTTTGTCAACAACGCCATCTACGGCATGACCGGCGGCCAGATGGCCCCCACCTCGCTGCCGGGTCAGATCACGGAAACCTCCCCCTACGGGCGAAGCCCTGCCGTCTGCGGTTATCCGCTGCGCATCTGCGAAATGCTGGCGACGCTGGACGGCCCGGAATATCTGGCGCGGGCGTCCGTCCATAGCGTCAGGGCCGTCCGCAGCGCCAAAAAGGCCGTCAGGCGGGCTTTTGAAAATCAGCTGGCGGGGCGCGGCTTCTCGCTGGTGGAATTTCTCTCCTCCTGCCCCACCAACTGGGGGATGACGCCTCAGGAGGCGCTGACCTGGGTGGAAAACACGATGATTCCCTACTATCCCGTGGGTGTGTACAAGGACAGGAGCGCAAGGGAGGCGGGAGAAGAATGACAGAACGAATCCTCATTGCAGGCTTTGGAGGACAGGGCGTCCTGTTTGCGGGCAAGTTTCTGACCGTTATGGGGATGCTGCAGGGAAAGCAGGTCAGCTGGCTGCCGTCTTACGGGCCGGAAATGCGCGGCGGCACCGCCAATTGCTCCGTGGTCATCGGGGACGAGCCGGTTTCCTCGCCCATCGTGAACGAGCCGGATATTCTGCTGGCCATGAACCTGCCCTCGCTGGACAAGTATGAAGGCGCTGTGGCGGAAAACGGCTGGATATACGTCAATTCCTCCTTGGCGGATCGTCGAATCGGCCGGGCGGACGTGGGCGGCGTGTATCTGCCGGCCACGGAACTGGCCGCTGAAAACGAGCTGGACGGGCTGGCCAACATGATCCTGATTGGCGGCATGCTGGCCGGGCGGGCGGCCTGTGACGAACCATTGATCCGGGAAGCCTTGAAGCATCTCGTCTCCGGCAAGCGTCCGGAGCTGTTTGACAGGAATCTGCAGGCGCTGCGGCTCGGCAGCCGTTTTCGGGGCCTTCCCCCGCGGGCGGGCTGATGGGCGGCGACCGGGCCCTTGACCGGCGGCAGACGCCGGCGGCGCTGCCCCCTAGTGACACGGAAGGAGGAAAACGCTGTGCTGTCCATTCAGATCGAAAAAGCGGCGAGGCTGAAGCCTCTGCCGCCGGATGAATCCCAGCTTGGTTTTGGAAGGATTTTCACCGACTACATGGCCCTTGCGGACTGGTCCCGGGAGCGGGGCTGGCATCATGCGCGCATCGTTCCCTTCGGCCCCCTGCCCCTGCACCCGGCCAGCACCTGCCTTCACTATGCCGCGGAGGTGTTCGAGGGACTGAAGGCCTATCGCCGCCCCGACGGCGGCGTACAGCTGTTTCGCCCTCGGGAGAACGCCCGGCGGATGATTGCCTCCGCCGAACGGCTGTGTCTGCCGGCGCTGCCGGAGGAGGAATTTCTCCATCTGGTAACAAGGCTGATCCAGAAAGAAGCGGCCTGGGTTCCCCGCGCCCAGGGCGCGTCTCTCTACATCAGGCCCTTCATTCTGGGCATGGACGAGACGCTGGGCGTTCACGCGGCGGAGCGGGCGCTCTTGGGCGTCATTCTCTCCCCGGTGGGCAGCTACTACCGGGAGGGGCTGCGTCCCGTGGGCATCCTCATTGAAGAAAAGGACGTGCGCGCCGTGCGGGGCGGCACAGGCTACGCCAAGTGCGGCGGCAACTACGCCGCTTCCATCCGGGCGGGAGCCGTCGCCGCGGAAAAGGGCTACAGTCAGGTGCTGTGGCTGGACGGCGTGGAGCGGCGGTATGTGGAGGAGGTGGGCGCGATGAACGTCATGTTCAAAATTAGCGGCCGAATCGTCACCCCGGCGCTGACCGACTCCATCCTGCCGGGAATCACCCGTAAAAGCTGTATCGAGCTGCTCCGCAGCCAGGGCCGGGAGGTAGACGAAAGACCCCTGCCCGTGGACGAGCTGATCGACGCGCTGGAGGGCGGCGCGCTGGAGGAGGCCTGGGGCTGCGGAACGGCGGCGGTGATCTCTCCGATCGGAAGGCTGGCCTACGGCCAACGGGAGCACGAGATCAACGGCGGGCGGATCGGCCCGGTAACGCAATCGCTTTACGATACGCTGACGGGTATTCAGCGCGGACTTCTGGAGGATCCCTTTGACTGGATTGTGCCTGTA
>CAKTXZ010000039.1 GCA_934632155.1 uncultured Clostridia bacterium
AAGCTCGATATTGTTTTTGCTGGTTTTATCCTGTTCGCCATGATTTTTGATTCTTTAGTGTGAACGGACTCTAGTTTTTGAGTCATTTCACAACGAAATCCTCATGCTTTGATACAAGGCATGAGGATTTCGTTTTGCATTTGTAGGCGGATAAGCTGTCAAAAACCGTTCCTTTGTCAACCATCGGGCAAGCAGGCTTCACAGCCCCTGAAACGCGAGCGCGGAGGCGGGTGAAATTACGGAAACCAAAGGCCGCGCGTTTGAGGGCTTTCACGGCGTTGCTGCGGGCTTCGGCGAAGCCGCCGGAGAAGGGGCGGTCGAAAGCGTTGAGGCTACAGGGCCTCCGGTTTTTCAGCAATCGCCTGCAAGCCGTCAGCCCCGGCGGCAGGAGCCGGCCGCGGCGGCGGGCAATGGGAGCGCGACTCCGCGGCGCGGAGCAATGCATGTCCAAGACTATGTTTTTGGACACGCAAAGGCGGCGTGGCTTTTCCACGCCGCCCTTGCTTGAGCCGCTTATCAGTTTGCGCTGTGCGCCCCCGATAAGCGGCGGGTGGGTTTTCTTACTCGTAGTCAACCTTAACGTTGCTGAATTCGACGTTCTTGATCTCGTCGCTCTCCACCAGGGAGCTATCCACAACGAGCTCGCCGGAGACGACCTTGGCGTACATGTTGTTGTATTCTTCCACGGAGAAGTTCTCGAGCTTCCACGTTTCGGTGGGCAGGCCGACCGCGTTGTCTTCCACGCCGAGGCTGGTGGCGACGTCGCCGATTTCGGCGAACGTGCCGTCATAAACCTTCGCGATGGCCCACTGCGTGGCCTCGACCAGACCCTTGGTGGCGCTGGTCAGAACGTATTCGGACTTGTAGGACTGGTCGACGTCGACGCCGACGACGTAAGCGTCCGCACTGGAGGCCGCGGCCGCGACGGAGTCGAAGATGTTGCCGCCGCAGGAGAACACGATTTCCGTGCCGGTTTCATACCAGCCGGCCATCATGGTCAGCAGCTCGGCGGAGGGAGAGAAGGAAGCGCCGTACTGCCAGCTGTACTTCATATCCACCGTGACGCCCATTTCCTTGGCCGCGGCGTTCGCGCCCTGCACAAAGCCGTAGCCGAAACGGCAGCACGCCGGGTTGGTGCCGCCGCCGCCGCCGATGAAGCCCAGCTTCTTGAAGCCTTCCTTCACCACGGCGTAGCCGGCGAAGTAACCGCTCTGCTCTTCCTTAAAGGCGATGGGAGCGACGTTCTTCAGGCCCAGCGGGAAACCGTCGATGAAGATGAAGCTGACCTCGGGGAATTCGGCGGCCGCCTTGCGCAGCGCAGCTTCCTGCAGGAAGCCGGCCGTCACAACGACCTTCGCGCCGCCTTCGCAGGCAGCCTTCATGGCGTCATAGCGGTCGTCGTCCGTCGCGCTGTTGCCGTTGGCGGGCTGATAGTACTTGTAGGAGAGGCCGTGCGCCTTGGCGTACGCCTTCACGCCGTTCCAGGTGCCCTGGTTGAAGGATTCGTCCTTGAGCTGACCCACGTCGGTAACGAAGCCGAGCTCGTACTTACCGTCTGCGGATACCATAGTGTCCTCGATGTCGTTGGGGTTGATCGCTTCCGCGAAAGCGCCCACAGCGCTCAGCAGGAGAGCCATCGCCAGCAACACAGCCAGAAACTTCTTCATGAGAAAACCTCCATATTCATATTGGCAATAACGTGACCGTTATGCAATGCTATTATAGCAAAAGCATCCGCAAATTGCAATGCTTTTGACGTACAAACCCAAAAACATTAACGGCGCAGGCTACGCGCGGCCGTGCCGCCTGGCGACGGGCTCGATACACGCCTTGGCGTAAATGATTTTGTTGTACGCGCGGCCTTCCTCATGCGTTTGGAAATTAACGGGGGGAAAATCGGCGTGAATATCCCAGCGATCGTGATAGCGGCGCATGACCTCCTCGAGCCGGGCGTGCAGCGCGTTGACGAGCGGATAGCTTCCCGTGTTTTCGATCAGGTTAAAGCGCTCGTCCGGGTCGCTTTGCTCGTCAAAGAGCGCGACGGGCACGCCGCAGCGTTCGACGTACAGGTGATTCGTCGTTCGTAAACCGCGCTCCGGATAGGGACGCCTTTCAGGGCCTTCGGCTTCGCGGGGAATTTGGTAGAAGACGAAGTCGTTCAGGGAATCATCCGCGCCCATGCGCAGCAGCGTATACAGGCTCTGACCCTCCACGGCGCTCGGGCAGGGAACGCCGCAGGCCTCCAGAATGGTGGGCATGATGCTCACGCTGGGATCGACGATTTGCTCAACGACCTTTCCCTTGCCGAACGCAGCGGGATAGCGGACGATGAAGGACACATAAAAAGGAGCGCCATGGCATTTCCCATTGGCGCTCAATCTTTTTTCAAGTGCGCATGGGTTGTGTTCCCGCAGGTTCCATGCTATACTTACTCTGTTAATCGGCCCTTGACATGGGGTTCCCTCAACATCCGAGGATAACCCAGTCAAGGGCTTTTTCTTTGCCCGGAAATAAAAAAAGCCGCTTTACAGCGGCCCCGTGTCCGGCGATATTACATATCGCTTAAACTCTCGTTCGGTTTCCACGGGTATACAGCGAGAAAATCTCCTTCGCTTTCATCGTATCCGATGGCAGAGTAAGTCAACGGTTTCTAAACAAAAAAGCGGCTGGTTTTCCAGTCGCTTTGCATTTATCACGTTTTCTTTTTCCCGTCCAGCCCCTTTTGCGCTTCGCTGGCGATCTTCTTCCATAGTCCGGCACAGAGGGATTCCGTATTCCGCATCACATCCCCGGCGAGCTTGAGCCGCATTTCAAAAATGTCTGTGTTGGTAGGCTTTTCTTTCCCGGGCGCAGGCTGCTTCATCTTTCGCATCTTCCTTCACCCCACCCTCTGGCAATACCAGAGGATATGATTGATTTTCCGGAGGGTCATTTTTCGCAGCAGATAGAGGATGCTCCCGATGGCCCGGGCCTCCCGGGGGCCGATTCCCGAATCCTGTCGAACGCTTTCTTTCGCTTTGTTCAATTTGGCACCGTCCTTTCCATTTTCATCCGGTATCGATCGGTATATAATGTCATCATACCAGCCGGGGTTTCGACTCGATATCAGCATACAGCATTCCGCCCTCCGGGGCAACCCGCAATTGTGATAATTCGTCAGTCATTTTCGGCAAATGCATACAGAATCGACAAAACGGCTGACAGAAATGATAAAGGTGGCGAAAATCCCGAAAAATGACCAAAGAAGAGATCGCGAAATACCTGAACGAGCTGAAGGAGAAAACCGGCATGAGCGTCCGGGAATGGGCGGATAAATCCGGCGTGCCGGAGCAAACCATTTACCGCATCCTGCGTATGGAAATCGATATGCCCGGCTTTTATAACGTGGGCATGCTGGTGAAGGTGGCGGGCGGGTCTCTGGACGAGCTGGCAGGCATCCGGCGCCCGGCGGAAGCGCATACGGAATACGTGCGACAGGAGCACACCGAGGCGCTGCTGGCGGAGAAGGATCAGCGCATCGCCTATCTGCAGGCGCTGGTCGTCAAAGCGGAGGAAGCGAAGCGCGCGCTGGAGGCCGCAGGCAGAGGCCTGCGCCGCAAAAAGGCGATTCTCAGCGCGGTTTCCATCATTCTGGGCATCATCCTCACGGCGCTGGTTACGTGGGATCTGATGGACCCTCGGTATGGTTTTCTTTACCGCATTACCTCCCTCGTGCACGAGACGGGATGGACGCTGCACAGGATGATCAAGGGGTAACGGCGAGACAAAAGCGGATGGTGTTCTAAAATAAGAGAGGGGGATGGCGATCATGTTGCGTCGGCGAGTTGCCCTTGCATTCGTCCTATGTATTGTTCTTTCCATGCCAATGATGCGCGCGGAGGAAGAAGAAAGAATCAGAAATCCTATCTCTCTCGATCAATTTGAAGACCGGTTCATCACTGCCATGGAGTATTTCTGTTTGGAATGGAATATACCTGTAAATGGCGGAACAATCCGATCTGTTGGCACGCTAGAAGAAGATCATTATATCCGTATGATGTCGGGCGCACGCGGGGAGAAAAGCACGACGACCATCGGCCTTTTTTCGTTTGTTCCAAATCTGTCAGCAATCAATAACGGTATGGTTTTGATTCCAGAAGATGAAAAAAACTTAAGGCAGCACCGCACAATTGATTGAGAAACAGCCGTAAGCCAAAAAGAGCCTGGCGAAGCAAGCCCCTCCAGCTTT
>CAKTXZ010000040.1 GCA_934632155.1 uncultured Clostridia bacterium
GGAGCGGTAGACGAGGCTCGGACTCGCGACCTCCACCTTGGCAAGGTGGCGCTCTACCAACTGAGCTACTACCGCAAAAGAATAGGGGGTGTTCTCTGGTGCGGACGAAGAGACTTGAACTCTTACGCCTCTCGGCACCAGATCCTAAGTCTGGCGCGTCTGCCATTCCGCCACGCCCGCGCGATCCCCCCGAAGGGTGGTGACCCATCGGAGATTCGAACTCCGGACACCTTGATTAAAAGTCAAGTGCTCTACCGCCTGAGCTAATGGGTCAAGGTGGCTGGGGTGGCAGGGATCGAACCTACGAATGAGGGAGTCAAAGTCCCTTGCCTTACCGCTTGGCTACACCCCAACGTCTGCACGCGATCGGTGAAAAGATGGGGTGGGTGGTGGGATTCGAACCCACGGCCTCCAGAGCCACAATCTGGCGCTCTAACCAACTGAACTACACCCACCATACGCGGATGGCGCGCCTGAAGGGATTCGAACCCCCGACCCACGGCTTAGAAGGCCGTTGCTCTATCCAACTGAGCTACAGGCGCATTAGGCCGCAAACCAGCGTCGAGGTTAATCTCGAAAGATCATCCCTGCTGACAAGGGTAGATTCTAGCATATTCTCCCGCATCTGTCAAGCGTTTTTCAAAAAAACTATTCGGAGGCCGATTTGCGACGCAAGGAGCCCGCATACGCAAGAAAAGGCTTGTCGCCCATGAATGCGCGTGCTATAATGCAGCGTGGCGTTTTTGATGCGCCGCTTTCCAGGGAGCTTTCGGCATCGATTGCGTTAAGGAGTGTTTTTTCCATGCTGCAGGGCCTAAACATCGGCATGATTTCGCTTGGCTGCGTCAAAAACCGCGTGGACTCGGAGCAGATGCTGGGGCAGCTTCGCGCCGCGGGCGCAAACATCACCTCGCGCCCGCAGGAGGCTGACATTCTCATTGTGAACACCTGCGGCTTTATCGCTTCCGCCAAGGAGGAATCGATCGACGCGATTCTGGAAATGGCGCAATACAAACAAACCGGGCGCTGCCGGGTGCTGTGCGTCACGGGCTGTCTGGCGCAGCGGTACGAAAAGGATCTGCTTGCCGAAATTCCCGAAATCGACTGCCTGCTGGGCGTATCGCAATACGGCGATTTGCAGGCGCATTTGGAAAACGCGCTGCAGGGCGCGCGCCCTGTCGCAACCAAGCGCAGCGCCGCCTTTCTGGAATGCGGCCGCGTGCTGACCACGCCCGCCTATTCCGCCTATATCAAAACCGGCGACGGCTGCGACAACCGCTGTGCCTACTGCGCCATTCCGCTCATTCGCGGCCGCTACCGTTCCCGCAGCCGAACGGCGATTCTGAACGAAATGCATTCGCTCGCCGCGCAGGGCGTACGGGAACATATTCTCATCGCGCAGGACACCACGCGCTACGGCGTCGATACGAACGATTCACTCTCGTCGCTGATGCAGGCGGCGGTTGCCATTCCCGGCGTGGAATGGCTTCGGGCGCTGTATATGTACCCGGACGAAACCAGCGAGCAGCTGCTGGACGTCATGAGCGCGCATCCGCAAATCTGCAAATATCTCGACCTTCCGCTGCAGCACGCCTCCCCGCGCCTGCTCCAAAGCATGAACCGCCGCGGCACGATGGCGCACACCCGCGCCATGCTGCAAAGCGCGCGCGCGCGCGGCTTCTGCCTGCGCACCACGTTCATCGTCGGCTTCCCCGGCGAAACGGAAGAGGATTTCGAGCAGCTGATGGATTTCACCCGCGAAATGGCCTTTGACCGCATGGGCGCGTTCGCCTTCTCCCCCGAGGAGGACACGCCCGCCGCCGCCATGCCCGGCCAGATTGACGAGGAAGTAAAGCAAGAGCGCCTGAGCCGCCTGATGACGCTTCAGGCCGAGATCAGCGCGCAGCGCAACGCCCTGCGCATCGGCACGGTGGAAAAGGTGCTCGTTACCGGGCAGAAGGGAACGCTGTATACCGCGCGCTCCGCATGGGAAGCGCCGGACGCGGATGGTGAAATTCTGCTGCACAGCGCCGCCGCGCTTACCCCAGGGCAGTTTGCGCAGGCCCAAATCACCGGCGCGGATACCTACGACCTGACGGCGCAGACGCTATAAGCGCCGCCGCGCAGAATGCTGCGCTTGCGGGCGTCCCGCGCCGGAAGCTGTTCAAAATGATCGGATGCGTCGCCGCGCCCTTTTCGTCGCGTACATCCGGATGAATTCTTCGCTTTTCCTAGGACAAATGGCGGCTGCCGTTGCTTCCGGCAGCCGCCTGCTTGTTTTTTACTCGATTAGTCCGCTTTCCTTCAGCAGAATTTCGATATCCGTTCCGCGCACCTTCTTCCGCGCAATCCTCATCGCTTCCTTTTCGATCAGCGAAAGCTTCGCATCCGTCAGCGGCTTCTTATCCAGCGCGTAATAGCACGCGCGGAGCAGTTCACGCACGTCGTATTTGCCGCCCCAGACCTCCGGCACGCCGCGGTCACGTCGAGCAGGGTGTAGACGACGCGCGGATCGCGCTTGCAGATGTTCATGATGCGCCGAATGATCGACAGCTTGAGCCAGTCTGAAGACCGGGGCGCGTCGATGTCTCGCGGCATCAGCTGTCAGAAATCAGGAAAGGAGTTGATGACACGGGACGAGATCGCGGTCATGGACAGCGGTAAGCGCATTTTGCAGCTTTGAGGCGCGCGTCCGTTCGTTGGTGAGCGCTCGATATTCCCTGGCGCTCCCTTATGCCTGCCGCATAGGGTTGGAACGGGGGCGCTCTGCAGGGAGGCATCCTCCTCAATCAGGGCGAAATCCTGCACGACGCGGCCGAAGCATTGATTGTGCACCCTGCATCGCACGGCGTCATGCGGCTCACTGTCCTTTGTCTGACCGCACAGATCTCGCCGGAACCGGGTGTAACGACTATCTCCATCAGGTTCAGGAATGGGCTCCCTCTTCCCGAGGGGGGCGGCGACAGCGACTATTTCGCCCTGATGAACCTCCGGCGAAGCATCCCTGACGGCGTGAACCCGGCAGTCATGATCCCTGGACATTTTGCTGACGTTTTGAACAGATAATAAAGCCGTCCGTAGTCCCTCCTTAGATGCTGCAGGATATTTCATTGTTCCGACTCGTTTTCCGGCGTACACGGCTGCGAAGGAAGCATATAGCCGACCATTGAAACGCCGGGCATGCGGTTTTCCTCGCAAAGTTTCTGCGTCCGCCGCTCTAATATGCTCTATTTCTTTGCCGCCTGCAGACAAGGCATATCCCATAACATAGCTGCGGTTGCGCTCGTCCAGACTGCCCATATCATGCTTTCCTCTGCGTCCTGTGCAAAATTGAACAGGGATAGCGCCGAAAGCACGGTCATACAGACGGCAAAGCAAAAGAAAAGATCACAAGTTTTCTCATGGTACACCTGCTTTCCAAATGGTCAGACCGCTATTCGTTCTCACCCTCTTTTTTTATACCCCGCAGCTCTTTTACATTATAAAAAATACTCAATGCCAGCAGCATAGCGCAGTAGAACAGAACGCCGACTGCAAGGATCAGTTGAAAGTCGCGCCATTCCGAACAGGATGCAGTGCGAAAGCCCATGACACACAGATGCCCCAGCCCGTATGCGATAGGGATCGGGAGCAGGCGCTCCACCCGGCGGCGGGATTTTTCTTTCCTACGCAGCTTGAACCATACCCCGGTAAGGATCAGGAACAGGGCGATGTTGAATAGCAGCCAATAGCCCAAAGAAAGCCCCGCCAAAGCGACCCAGCCGCCGCTGTCGGGCGCGGCGCCGTAGATGCACACCGAGCTATCGCTGGAGCTTTCGGCGCGTCCGTTGATAAACTGCGTGAAATAGATCAGAGGCGGCTTGCCGCTCTCCGGCGCTGCGGTCACGGCCTGCGCGCCGGGTCTGTGGAACATTTTGTCCCATACGGAGGTCCACACCTCCAGGTGGTAGACCGTCTGCCGTTCATCCGGGTCTTTGACCTGTTGGAGCTTATAATTCGTGACCTCGTTGCTGAAAGAGAGCGTCACCGCACCGTTTGCTTCCTCCGTCACAGTCACCAGC
>CAKTXZ010000041.1 GCA_934632155.1 uncultured Clostridia bacterium
ACGGGATTTGTCCGTATGCACCCCGGAAACCGTCAGCTAACAGTTGATAAGTAAATTAGTTCCTTATCACTGTTAAACCTTGTGTTTCCTGACTTTTTGCTTTTTGACGCAACACTTGAAAACGAAAAAGCCGCGGAAGGGCGAACGGGCGCGCCGCTTCATGCGCCACGACGAACGCCATGCATACGGTAATGGCGAAATTCAGGCTGCCCGCACGCAAAGAAGCAATGAGCCGCCGACGCGGGCAAATCGTCCGCGCATTCTGCGAATTGCGCAATCCCCGCAACAAAAAGCGCATGCGCTCCAAGCCCGGGCGATTGCCCGTCGTTGGGAACGCGTGCGGCTTTTTTTATTATTTTCAAGCCCAAATGCAGCCACCTTCAAGCCTCGCTCCGGGCGAACAAGAGAAAGCGCGCGTCACTGCGCCGGCCGCCGGAAAGCAACGCGGAAAAGGCGGAAGCGGACGGCAGGCTTCGATGATCTTCGCATCATCCCGCGCGGTTTAGCCCTCCGCCAGCGCGCCGCGGTACACAATGCGCGAGGAGAAATACGTCGTTTCATAGGGCGCTTTGGGGAAATCCGCGCGGTACATCAGCTGCCGCGCAAGGCGCTTGCCCAGCGAGGAGGTATCCACATCCACGGTGGTAATCAGCCCGGCGACGTTGGCGTACTCCGCATTGTTGTCAAAGCCCGTCAGGATGGGCGTCTTGCCCGCGCCGCCATGCTCCGTCAGATATTGCTGAATATAGTGGGCGATAAAGTCGCTCGGGCAGACAAACGCGTCCGGCATCTGCGGCAGGCCGGAAAGGAAGCGCGCAATTTCTTCATAATGGCTGCGCAGCCCCAGCGCGCCCGTCATGCAAAGCGTCGGGTTCACCGGCACGCCGCGCGCGGCATGCGCGTCCAGAAAGCCGCGATAGCGGTCCATATTGGTCTGGGCATAGTTCACGTCGCCCACAAAGCCCAGCCGGCGCCAGCCCGCGTCCAGCAGGCGCAGCGTAATATCGCGCAGGCAGGATCGCCCCTCGATAATCATCAGGTCGCCGTGCAGCTCCCCGGCCGGCAGCGCGGGAATGGTGTCCAGAAAAACCTTGGGCAGCGGGCTGCGCGAAAGCATATGCAGCAGGCCTTGGTCATATATATTCAGGACGATAAACCCGTCCACCGCCTCCGCGCCCAGCGAGGAGGGCAGCTCATACCCCGCACGGCAGGTCGTGGGCACGTAGGTATACATCAGATTGATGTCGTGCAGCGCCAGCTCCTTGGCCACGTGATGAATGATCTGCATCCAGAAGGTCGAGGATTCCGGCCGCGAAACGACAACGGAAAAGGTATGCTGCGCCTTGGTCTTGACCGCCGAGTGCGCCAGCGGCACATAGCCCATTTCCTCCGCCTTGGCCAGCACCTCCTGCCGCAGCTTTTCCGAAATGCCCGGCCGGTTCGTCAGCGCTTTCCAGATGGTAATGCGCGACACATTCAGGGCGTCGGCGATGCTTTGCATCGTTACCTTCGACATACGAGCGCTCCTTTGTATAGGATAGCAATAGGATACTATGTTAAGAGCAAAAAGTCAATACTTTCATTAACATTGTTATTCGTTTTCAGAATGTTTTTTTGCTGCCTGTATTATTCGGCGACTTTTTGTAAATATCTATTGACATATACAACATTTCATGCTAACATACAGGTGAGCAATGTTAATAATGTTAATTATTTGCATAACCCCATCATTCATTAACGGAGGAATTTTCGATGAAACGCGGAAACGACTTGGCAACGGCAAGGCCGGCCATCACGCCAAAGAAAAAGAAAAGATGGTCCGTAGAAGATACCGAGCTTACGTTGCTGGGCTTTCCGACCTTCGTCTGGTACGCGCTGTTCTGCTACCTGCCCATGTTCGGCATCATCATCGCCTTCAAGAATTACCGGCTCTTCCGGGGGCAAAGCTTTCTGGGGAACCTGCTGCTGAGCGACTGGGTCGGGTTTGAAAACTTCAAATACTTCATTAACAACCGCTCCTTTACCATGCTGCTGCGCAATACGCTGGGCTACAACATCGTGTTCATCACTCTGGGCATTGTCATTCCGGTCACACTGGCGCTGATGATTAACGAATTGCACTCCAAGCGCAAGTCCAAGGTGTACCAGACGATGATGTTCTTCCCGCATTTCCTGTCATGGGTTGTGGTCAGCTATTTTGTCTTCGCCTTCCTCAACGTCAACTACGGCCTGCTGAACAAGATGGTCATCGCCCTTGGCGGCAGCCGGCATCAATGGTACGCCGAGCCGCAGTATTGGCCGCTGTTCTTCGTAATTCTTAAGGTTTGGAAGGGCACGGGCTACAGCATGGTGGTTTATCTGGCCAGCATTACGGGCATCGACGGCTCGCTCTATGAGGCGGCCATGCTCGACGGCGCCACCAAATGGCAGCAGGCCAAATACATCACCCTCCCGATGCTCAAAACCGTCATTGTGATGATGTTCATCCTCTCCGTGGGCGGCATCTTCGCCTCCGACTTCGGCCTGTTCTATCAGGTCACGCAGGGCGTGCCCCGTTCGCTGCGGGACGTCGCCTCCACGTTCGACACCTACGTCTATTCCGCGCTGCAGGGCAGCACCCCCATCGGGAAGACGGCCGCCGCCTCCATGTTCCAGTCCGTCGCCTGCTGCATCACCATTCTGCTGGCCAACTTCATCGTTTCCAAGGTGGATTCGGACAGCGCGGTCTTCTGAGGAGGAAATGAAAATGCGCAAAAAATCTTCCCTGCAGATGAACCGCGTCAAGCCCCTTACCAACGCCTCCTTTAACCTGCTGTTCGCCGTTCTGGCCGCCTGCGCCATCCTGCCGGTCGTTTTCGTGTTCATGATTTCCATCTCCTCGGAGGAATCCATCCGCCGCATCGGCTATTCCTTCCTGCCGGCGGAGCTTTCCGCCAACGCTTACGCCTTTTTGTGGAACGAGCGCAGCACGATTTTCAGCGCCCTGCTGGTGTCCGTCGCCGTCACGTGCATTGGCACGCTGCTGGGGCTGTTCCTTACCACCGCAATGGGCTATTCCCTCTCCCGCCCAGAATTCCGGCTCAAAAAATTCTACACGTGGGTCATCTTCATTCCCATGCTCTTTGGCGGCGGTCTGGTGGCGTGCTACGTTGTCAACGTCAATATTCTGGGGCTGCGCAACACGATCTGGGCGCTGGTGCTGCCGCTGTGCGTGTCGTCCTACAACATTGTCATCTGCAAAACCTTCTTCAAGAGCACCATCCCCGAGGGCATCGTCGAATCGGCCATGATCGACGGCGCATCGCAGCTTCGCATCTTCGCCAGCATCGTCGTTCCCATCTCCAAGCCGCTGCTGGCCACCATCTCGCTGTTCCTGTGCTTCGGCTATTGGAACGATTGGTTTCTTTCCTCCCTCTATATCAGCAACAGCAAGCTCGTTTCCCTGCAGGCGCTGCTCAACAACATCATGCGTTCGCTTGAATACATGACCAACAACCCCACCGCCGGCGTATCGCTTCAGCAGTACAGGGCGCAGATGCCCAGCGAATCGGTTCGCATGGCCATTGCCATCGTGATCGTAATCCCTATCGCGTGCGCGTATCCGTTCTTCCAGAAATATTTCATTTCTGGCCTGACGATCGGCGCGGTGAAGGGTTAACGAAAATAAACAAAAAGGAGTGTCTCTGGTATGAAGAAATTCTTTGCCCTGGTTCTGGCGCTGTGCATGGTGCTGTGCATGGCCAGCTTCGCGGTCGCGGAAGACGTGCCCACGCTCAAGATCATTACCCTGGGCGGCGGCCAGCCGGACAACTACGAAGCATGGATCACGA
>CAKTXZ010000042.1 GCA_934632155.1 uncultured Clostridia bacterium
AGCTTTTTGCTTCAAAAACGGGCTTTTTTGGCGATCCCGGCGCGATTCGAACGCGCGACGTTCCGCTTAGGAGGCGGACCCTCTATCCTGCTGAGGTACGGGACCATGTTCTCGAAATCCTTATTTTACAAGGCTTTCGAGCTTTTCGGTCTTCCTGACCGAGGGGAGTCATCCGGGCTTTCCGCGTTAGCTGGCTAACTGCGGGCGGCGTGTTCGACTTTCACAGGCCCTTTATCTTCCGCCTCGCGTTAGCTGGTTGGCGGTAGCTCTGGGAGGGAAAATCGAACAGATTCCGGGGGATTTGGGGCACTTGATCGCTCAATTCAGGCGGCAGTCCGACTTCTTATTAGGAGGCGGACGCTCTATCCAACTGAGCTACTGGCGCATATATCATTTTAAGGGCGACCGCCCCTCTGCCGGGGAACGCTCTCGGTTCTCTTAGGAGGCGTGTGCTCTATCCAGCTGAGCTACTGGGACATATACAAAAAAATGAACTTATATGCGGGATTTGGACTCGAACAACCTTCCGCTTAGGAGACGATCACGCTATCCCGCTGAGCGACGGAATCAGATGCGGATTTTCAACGGTTTTCAGGCGTTTGCGATGCATTTTTTTCGCTCAAAAGCACATGTAGAAAACAGATTCCGTATTGCAAAAATGAACGGCGGGCGTTTTACGAATTTTCGCTTAAAAAGGGCGTTTGGGCGCGCCTTTGGAGCACGCCCGGCGAAACCCTGCCACCCAGCACGAGCGGGGCTTCGGGAGAAAACTGCGTCAAGCGCACGCCTGGGCGGCGAGCCCTCTATCCCATTGAGGCCTAAGGGGCGTCAATGAAATTGCGAGACCATCGTCACAACAGCAACGCGCCGATCGGTCTTTGCTCAAACGCCCCGCCATTCCCACAACGTCACGTTAGCGTTTAAGCAAAAGCTTCTCCGCGCCGCAGCCGCACCGATTGCATCTTGATTGTCGGCGTAACGCCTGCGGCCTCCCGCCGCTCCGGAGAAACCGCTCCGCGTTTTTCCACATCCTTGTTTCGCCACGATGTCGGCGTAACGTCTACTGCCTCCCGCCGACGCAGAAAAGCCGCTGCACAGCTTTCCAAGCTTTATTATACCATAGCCGGTTTTGCGGCGCAAGCCTTTTCGGAAGATATTTTGCAAAAGGCTCCGGGGCCATCAAGCGCATCCATGCCTGCCCCAAAGGCATGCGGCAAAAAGACGGCGAGCCTTGGAGAACACCGCCGCTTAACCGCAGGAAACCCGCCAAGGCGCACGCCATGTTTTCCATGGGTCAGCGGCTATGTGCCGAGCAAATGGCAGCGTTTACTGCAGCAGAAAAAAGGCGTTTGCCACGCCGAAGGGGCGCTGCGCCCCTTCGGCGAATTGCAACCGCCGCATTCATCCCTTCACGCGTCCACGTGATACTCCCGGCTCAGGCAATCCGCGCCGTCCGCACGGCCGGTTTCACGCAGCCGCCGGATATACCGCGCCAGATCCGTACGCGTATGATAGGGGCCGCCTTCCTTCATTACCGTCCATAGCGGATCAACCGGGCTGTCGGATTTACACATCTGCTCATCATGCCAATCCAGAATGATCTTCGCGCCCTGCGCGCAAACATCGGGATGCTGCGCCTTAACGTCATGCTGCTCATAGGGGTCGCGCTCCAGATCAAAGAGCATTTCGGAATCGAACAGATGGTAACCGTCATGATAGGTGCGCATATACAGCCATGGGCCGAAGCGGGCGCTGCGCTGGCACACGTGCGCCATCTGGGACAGCACCAGCGCCTCCCGCGCAGCGGTGGACTCGCCCCAAATATCGCCGCTGAAATCCTGCCCCGACCATGCGGGATTGATTTTCTGCCGCAGCAGCGTCGCCATCGTCGGCACGAGGTCAAGCTGATAACGAAGACCGTCCGCCGCCGCATTCTTCGCACCGCCCGGCCATTTGATAATCAGCGGGACGTGACAGGTAGGATGATCAGCCGTGCCATGCTCGGCGTACAGGCCCAATTCCCCCATGTTCTCCCCGTGGTCGGAGGTAATGATGATAGCGGTCTCCTCGTAAATTCCCTGCTCGCGCAGCAGCGCAAACACCTGTCCCAGCTGCGCGTCGGCATAGGCAACGCCGTTATCGTAGCCGTTAAGCAGGCGCGGAAGCTGGTCGTAGGCAATCACCTTTCCCGGATGCTTGGGGAAAGCGGGGTTTTCATGGTCGTCATACATCGAAATTTCCCACAGCCCGTGCGGGCCGGTATGACGCAGGTGAAGTTCGAATACCTCCGGGGTAATCCACGTATCCTCCGGCAGGCCGCTGAATGGATCGGCGTAGGTGTTCGGCGTACGATAGGGCGTATGCGGATCCCACAGATGCAGATGCATATACCAGTTATCGCGCGTCCGATTGGCCCGAAGCCACGCCAGCGCCTCGGGGACGACCATCTCCGCGGATTCGCCGCCGCGCCGCCCGACATTATGGATTTCATGGAAGCCTGCGTCAAACCAATACGCGCTGTGGCGCTCGGCAAAGGTGCTGAAGGATACGGTGTGCAGCCCGCTGCGGCGAAAAATATTGGTGAAGTTTCCCTCATCCTGCGCATCGGTAAAATCCCGCGCAGGCCCCGTCAATCGGCGATCCGCAGCCGTTCCGCCATGCCCCACAACGCCGTTGAGAATACCAAAGCGCCCTGATATCAGCGCCGCGCGGGAGGGCAGGCAGGGCGCATTGCTGGTATAACACTGGGTGAAGCGAACGCCGTCCCGCGCCACAGCGTCCAAATGAGGCGTTGTGTTCCGGCTGTAGCCGTAACAGCCCATATGGTCAGGGCGCAGGGTGTCGATATCCACAAACAAGATTCGCATGAAATTCTCTCCTGCCTATTATTTACGAAAAACGGGCAAAGCGCCCGAGGCCGCCGCAGGCGCCGCCCCGCATCAGCAATGAAGTTTCGCATGCTTCCCGCACGGCGCTGCGAAGCGCTCGGGCGAAAAGCCGGTATCGTTCCATTATTTCAATTTCGCGCATCAAGCTGCAAATTCCTGCATGAAAATGAGCGGAATCATATTGGCGGGCCGCTGCCAAGGAGGAGCAAGGCAGCTGACGGGAAAAGCAAAGTACACGGCGCCGCGCTACGACGGAGCCGGTTATCCGCCCTGAGAACGCGCGTTTTACGAAAAGCCGTGCCAAAGGAAGGAGCAAAAGCGGCATGGGAAGGGCTTACCGGCCTGCGCCCCAAACCGCCTTCGGCACAAACGAAAAAATCCGCCTCATCAGAGGCGGATACTGGTGCGCCATCAGGGACTCGAACCCGGGACACCCTGATTAAGAGTCAGGTGCTCTACCAACTGAGCTAATGGCGCAGGAGGGAAGCAACTTGCAGCAGCAGGCCAACTTCCTTCTTTGCTGGAGCGGGTGATGGGAATCGAACCCACGTAGCCAGCTTGGAAGGCTGGAACTCTGCCATTGAGTTACACCCGCAAATGGAGCGGTAGACGAGGCTCGGACTCGCGACCTCCACCTTGGCAAGGTGGCGCTCTACCAACTGAGCTACTACC
>CAKTXZ010000043.1 GCA_934632155.1 uncultured Clostridia bacterium
CCGGAGACCGGCCTGATCTCCGCCTATATCGGCACCGACGTGGACGTGGTGGTGCCGCGGGAGATCGACGGCGTGACCGTGGTGGGCTTTGCAAACTACAACGCCTTTGATTCCTGCCACGACTACACCGATTCCTCCGTCGCGAGCGATCGCACCGAGTGGGTGCGCCTGCGCACGCTGGTGCTGCCCGAAACCATCAGGGAGCTGCCCGATATGATGCTCGCCTACTGTCAGCAGCTGGAGACGTTCGTCTGCTACGCGCCCCTTGAGAGCACCGGCGGCAATCAGTTCATGCTCTGCCGCAGCCTGAACAATGTGATCTTCGTCAACGGCGTGCGCGAGATCGGCAACTACGCCTTCGACAGCGCGGGCCCGCTGGGCAATCTGTACTTTGGCGAGCATCTCGTGAAGATCGGCCAGCAGGCGTTCAACTTCGCGGGGCTGACCTCCTTCGTCGCCGACGCGGAGAGCGTGGAATACGGCGCGTTCACCGAATGCCAGAACCTGACCAGCCTGCACTTCACCGGCAAGATGAAGAGCTTTGGCGAAAACTGTATCGTCAACTGCCCGAATCTCACCGAGATCTGCTTTGACGGCTGCGATCTGACCACGTCCCCCATGGGACTGATGATGAACGTTGCGCCCAAGCTGACTGTGCGCGTGCCCGAGGGCATGAGCGAGGAGAACCGGAACCATGCGCAGAAGTGCGTGAGTTGGAACAGCTCACCGGTGGAAGTGACCGTCGTCACCGAAGCCTGCGCCCACGCGCTGCCCGTTCTGCCGGATGTGACCGCGCTGCTGCCCGAGTTGAAGCTGAACGCGAACGTGGAAATCGCCGCGTCGGCCGCGCCCAAAACGGAAGTCGAGCCTGAAGCCGCGCAGAGCCCCGGCATCCCCGAGGAATATCTGGGCGCGTGGTACGGCGTGAGCATGGAGATAGAGGGCGTATCCTATCCGCTGGCCGACATGGGGCTGGACGTGACCGTCGCCATCGGCGCGGACGGCGCGGCTGAAATGAACATGAACGGCGACGTGGACAGCATCCATTGCGTCATGCAGGACGGCGCGCTCATGGCGGACGGCATGCCCCTTACGCTGCAGGACGGCCGGCTCAGGGTTTCCGTCGACGGCGTGACCATAACGCTGCGCCGCGAGAAACCGGAAGCCTCCGCCGCGCCCATACCGGTCATAGACGAGAGCGCCACAATCGACGATCTCAAGGGCGTCTGGACGCTGGCGCGCGTCACAATGGACGGCGTGACGCTGGCTGCAGAGGCCGCGGGAATGGCCGGCGACACGCTGGTCGTCTACGGCGATGCCTGCGATCTGACGCTGCAGGGCATGACGATGGACAGCCTGACCTGCCGCATGGACGGCTACGCGCTGCTTATTTCCATTCTGGACGGCGAGGCCGCCGCCACGCTGCGCGAGGATGGAACGCTCGGCCTTGAAATGAGCGACCTCACGCTTTGGTACGAGCGAACCGGCTCCGCGCCCGAAGCGTCGGTCGCGGAGCCCATTCCCGAGGTCACTGCGGAACCCGTTCCCGAGACCACGTCCGAACCGGCAACCATGCCTGAACCCGCCGCCAGCGGCGCTGCAGCCATGATTGGAAGAAAGTATGTCATGACGGACGCAGATGTGAACGGCTACAGCATGACCGCCGCTCAGCTGGGAAATTATGAGTATTCCATTTTGCTCCATGAGGACGGTAAGGCGGCTTTCGTCATGGCGGGCGCGGACATTCCCGGCCTTACGTGGGCTTATGGCAAGGTGCCCGCGGAGGCAGGCGAGGTCGACGGCGTCATCATCGACTATTACACGCAGACACTGCGCCTCGTTCCCACGGAGAAGGGCTTCGACATGGATTACTTTGGTCACATGCTGATGCATTTTGCGCCCGAAGACCAGATTCAATAAGCGCTTTTCCTTTCGCGCCGCCGGAAATGAACGCGGCGGCGCGGAGGATCATACGATTTCATTTTCAATCGATCATTCAAAAAAAAGGAGGATTTTCCCATGAAGAAAACGATCGCTTTCCTGCTGGCGCTTCTTATGACGCTCTCCCTTTCAACCGCCTTCGCCGATTCCGTTCCGATGAGCAAAGAGGATCAGATGGTCGGTCTGGTGAAGAGCTTTCTGGAAGAGAATGAATTCCCTTATGAATACGACGACTATACGTTTACGGTGCCCTTTGCCGTCGATAACTCGATGGAATATGTCTATATAACGATTTACATCTACGGCGACATGCTGGCCGTGTCCGCGGACGCGCCGGTGGAGGGAACCGGGGAGGTCTTTGAAAAGATGGCGGTGTTCACCACGCTGGCCAACAACGAGATCTACTATGCGCAGTTCCGCGTCGAGCTCGACGCAGACAAGGTCTACGTCTCCTGCCGTTCCTGCAATCTGGTGGAGGACGTCATCCCCGGGGAGAACGAGCTGTTTTACCTGTTCGCCATGCCGCAGAGCTATATGGAAGACTACGGCGACGGCATCCTGGCGGTGCTCGACGGCGGCGATCCCTATGAGGCGTTTGAAGCCTGTCAGGCGGCGGTGGACGCGAAATGACAAGCAGCACGAATCCGTATCTGACCGCAAAGGCCGCCGCCAGGAAAAAAACGGATCCCCCCGTTGCGCTGGTCTGCGCCATCTTTGCGGCAGCGACCGCATCCTCGACGGTCAAGATGTTTTCGCAGGGGAAAACGCTGGCCGGCGTGATGGGTATTCTCATATTCGCCGCGCTCGCGACGCCGGTCTTTCGCATTCTTCGCCGCGCATACCGCAGAGCCTGCGCGCACCGCATCGCGGGGGCGCTGCTCCCGCTGACGGAGGAGAGCCTGACCTTTGACCGGCTGGGGACTGTCCTCTCCTCCGGAAAGGCGCTTGAGCAGCTCAAATCGCTCATCGGCAAAGGATACCTGCAGAATCTGAGGATCGACACGGAAAACAGCACGGTAGGACTGTATATGCCCGAGGGCGCTCTCGTGCAATGGGTCTGCGCGAGCTGCGGCGCGAAAAACCTCGCCCGAAGGGGCGGCCCCATGCGCTGCAGATATTGCGACCAGCCGCGCGGGTAATGACGGAAGACTCGACCATTAAGGCGGCGCCAACCAATTCGGCGGCGCGTCCGGCGCTGTTTTTTCCGCCGCCTGAGGCATGCAGATTCCCCGGTTTGCCTCCAGTAAGCCTTCGAAATCTGCGTCTGCATCCGACGAAAAAACATTTGCCATCCGGCAACCTCGTTTGCGCGGCGTTGCCTTAGCGACCTGACGAAAGGAAGTGCAGCCATGAAAAGAATCATCGGCGTCCTGCTGGTTCTCATTCTTCTGTTTCCCGCCTCCACCCTGGCCGATCTCAGACAGGGGGACCGCGGCGAGGAAGTGCGCCAGCTTCAGCAGATGCTCTGGGATACCGGATTCATCTTTGAAGAGCCGGACGGCGTATTCGGCGGCAACACTGAAAAG
>CAKTXZ010000044.1 GCA_934632155.1 uncultured Clostridia bacterium
GGATAGTCCTTCACATCCTGCGAGAGATTGATCTCCTCCGGGATCCAGAAGTTGTTCATGGCCTGCCGGTACCAGTCGCTGACCCACGGATACCTCATGTTGTTGAAGTCGTTGAGGTTCGTCGTGTTGCCGCCGATCATCCGGCGCAGGCGCACGTCGATATCGCCCTCCGGGTGAAAGAGGGGCCTTCGCTTCAGTTCCGTCATGGACTGTCCTCCTTTTCTAAGATGCGCAGCTTTCGCATTCCTCTACCTCAAGGGACTTGCTGCGGATGTAGTAGACCGTCTTGACGCCGGCGCGCCACGCCTCCAGATACAGCGCCAGCACCTGCCGCATGGTGTAGTCGTTGGTGATATACAGGTTTATGCTCTGCGCCTGATCGATGTGCCGCTGGCGCGCGCCTGCGGCCCGCACCGACCAGCGCTGGTCGATAAGATGCGCCGCCTTGTAGTACCACCATGTGTCTATGGAAAGCTCCGGGGCGACGCGGGGCAGGATGCTGCCCTTTTTTTCCTCCAAAAAGAAGCGCTTCATGACGGGATCGATCCCCGCTGTGGTGCCGGAGAGGATGGAGGTGCTGGAGGTGGGGGCGACGGCCAGCAGGTAGGCGTTGCGCATGCCCTGCGCCGTCACCGTTTCGGCCAGCGCCCGCCACTTTTCGGAGCCATAGCCCCGCTTTTCAAAATACGCGCCGGTCTGCCAGTCGCTGCCCTCAAACAGCGCGTAGCGGCCCTTTTCCCTTGCCAGCGCCGTATCCGCCCGGATGGCGGCATAATTGATGCGCTCAAACACCGCGTCGGCGAAGGCGAGATGCTCCTCACTCTCCCAGCGGATGCCGCGCTTGGCCAGCATGTGGTGATAGCCGCTGACGCCAAGGCCGATGCTGCGGTATTTGTGGTTGGTGAGCCGGGCGTATTCCAGCGGATAGAAGTTGAGGTCGATCACATTGTCCAGCGCGCGGATGGCCGTCTCCACCGTGCGCTCCATGTAGGCCTCGTCCTCCACGGGAAGATTTCCGAGGGAGAGGCTGGCCAAATTGCAGACCACGAACTCGCCGGGGCGGGTGGCCGTTACCACCACCGTATCGCCGTTCTCCGTCTGCACCGAGGTGCTGATATGCTCGATGGGCGCCATGTTCTGCGCGATCTCCGTGCACAGGTTGGAGCAGTAGATCATGCCCGCATGGCCGTTGGGGTTCATGCGGTTGACGGTATCCCGGTTAAAGGCGAAGGGCGTGCCGGTCTCCACCGCCGAGCGCAGCGCCAGCCGCACAACGTCCTTGACGGTGACGGCGCGCTTTTCGATGCGCGGATCGCCGACGCAGTCCTGATAGCGCTTCTCCCATTCCTCGCCCCAGTAGTCCTCCAGCGCGTAGCCCTTGACGGTGAGAATATCGTGGGGGCACATGAGATGCCACGGCGCGTCGAGGCTTTCCTCCGCCAGCCGCCAGAACAGGTCGGGATAGCACACAGCGGGGAACACATCGTGCGCCTTCAGGCGGTCGTCGCCGTTGTTGGTGCGCAGCTGGAGGAATTCCGGCAGGTCTTTATGCCACGCATCCAAGTAGACCGCCACCGCGCCCTGCCGCATGCCCAGCTGGTCCACGGCGACGGCGGTGTCGTTGACCAGCCGGATCCAGCGGATCACGCCGCCCGCCGCGCCCTGAAAGCCCCGGATGGCGCTGCCGGTGGCCCGCACCTTGCCGAAGTACAGCCCCATGCCGCCGCCGAACTTGGAAACCTTGGCGAAGTTATCGACCGAGCGGTAGATGCCGTCCAGACTGTCGGGCACCGTGTCGATAAAGCAGCTGGAGAGCTGGTGATGGGGCTTGCGGGCGTTGGACATGGTGGGGGTGGCCATGGTGACCTCCATGCGGCTGAGCATATCGTAAAACCGCCTGACCCACTCCATACGGCCGGAGTCCTCGTTCATGGCAAGGTGGAGCGCGATGCCCAGGAACATCTCCTGCGGCGTTTCCAGCGGCTCACGGCTGCGGGACTGGATGACGTACCGCTTGAGCAGCAGGTCAAGGCCGGAATAGGTGAACAGCGCGTCGCGCTCCGGGCGGAGAAATCGCTCCGCCGCGTCGATCTCCTCACGGGAATAGCGGGCGAGAATGTAATCTCCGTACAGCCCCTTGTCCGTCAGATACCGAAGCTTCTCATACAGACTGTCAACGCCCCGCTCTGCCCACCGCCGCGCGTTGCGCTTGGAAAAGGCGTGGTTCAGAAGCCGCGCCGCGATGAACTCCCATTGGGACGCCTCGGCGGTAGTCAGCTCCACGGCGGCCTTGGTCAGCGCCTCCATTTTCTCCTCCGCGGTCATGGCGGGCTTGCAGAAGCTTTCAAATTTCAGCTGCAGGGCGCCGAGGGGATAAAGCTCCTCCTCAAAGTCCTTCTGAATCTGCCGCAGGACGTCCTCAAGGGCGTCGTCTCCCGCCTCGCGGGCGATGTCTGCGCGGACGCGGCGCAGGGCGGCGCGCTTTTCCCGGTACAGGATATATGCCTTCGCCACCTCGTAATGCCCGCGCTCCATCAGCACGCGCTCCACCTCGTCCTGCACCCGCTCCACGGTAAGCCCGCCATTTTCCGGCAGGCGTTTGAGAACGACCGACAGCATTTCTTCAAGCGCATGGTCGTCTATCTGCTGCTTTTGGCCGGAAAATGCCTTTTTCATGGCGTTCAAAATCTTTTCCTTCTGAAACGGGACGAATTCTCCCGTCCGCTTTCGAATGTTCATGGGCGGCCTCCTTTACAAATGCTGCGTCTCGATTTGCTCCATCACGTCAAAATGGTTTTTCTCATACCGGATAAGCCCGTCCCGCTGCATGAGGGACAGCTCGTTGGAAAGCGCGCTGCGTTCTACACTGAGATAATCCGCCAGTTGCTGGCGGTTGTAGGGAATATCAAAGGAATAGCTGCCGGTGCGCTTGATACACTCCGAAAAGTAGGACAGCAGCC
>CAKTXZ010000045.1 GCA_934632155.1 uncultured Clostridia bacterium
CCGGAAGTGGACGCACTGGTATCAGCTGCCCTTCGTGGACTACGGCGATGCGGTGTTCACCGGCGGCATCGGCGTGAAGGCAGATACTCCGAAAACGGAGTACACGCTGGGCACGCGGACGCTGAAAAAGGGCGCCAAAGGCACGGATGTGAAGGCCATGCAGGAATTCCTGCTGCAACTGGGCTATGCGTTGCCTGAGTATGGTGCTGACGGTGATTTTGGCAATGAGACAGAGACTGCCCTCAAGAAGCTTCAGGCGCGGGCAGGCGTCAAACAGGACGGCGTTTACGGCAGCGAGACCCACAAGGCGCTGATGGACGCCGCCGCAGACAATGATGCAGGCAAGGAGTCTGAACAGCCGGACGAACCTGATCAGCCGAATAAACCCGAACAGCCGGAAGAGCCCACGCAACCCGATACGCCTGACACTCCCACGACGAAGCGTGTGCGCATCGTCTGCGGCAGCGGCTCGGTGAACATCCGCGCGGGCAATGGCACACAGTACGACCGCATTACTGCCGTGCAAAACGGCGCTTCTCTCGAATGGGTGGCCACCGCCGAGAACGGCTGGCACGCCGTCGTGGTCAATGCCCGCGTGGGCTGGGTGTCCGGAAAGTACTCGGTGATGGAATAATGCGTATGACCGCACATAAAAGCGCGGTACGCCTCCAGACGAACTGAGATATTGCATGAGGAAGCCTTTTTTTCGGGAAGGGGGCTTCCTCCTTTTTTTGTCAGGTATGCCCGGTATTCTCCCCCTGTTTTTCTCCGCTCCGGGCGGGCGTAAACCTGCCCATATAGGCCGTATTTATCGGAATCATCGCTTGATAAAGCCGCCGAGTAGAGTGATAGCTATAACAGGCCGTTGGTTTTGAAGAAAACGGCGGCGAAGAAAAAACGGGAGGTTTCATTATGAGCATTGTGAGATGCACCGCGTACCCGTTCCGATACGCGGAGGAAGCGTATGCAGAGTCTGCGGACGAAGCGGATGCACTCGAGCTTTTCGACTCGAGCCTTTACACCGGGATGTTTTCCATCGACTTTGATACCCGGAGAGCGGGCAGACCGTGTCTGGACGGCGCGGGGCGCAAACGGAATCTGGCGCAGCAGATCGGGAAAGCGTGGCAGGCGCGCCCGGTCTATTGCCGGAAAACCGGCGCCTACGAGGTGGGCGGCTGGAACGTGGCCGGTGCGAACTGCAGCCATGAATCCGCCGTATTCTCGCCGCCCTTCCCCATGGAGGACAGGGAACGCGTGTTCGCAGTATTGGACGCATTGCAGTCGGACGGCTTTTTACCCGTGGACGGCTTCACCATCCACATGATTCCCGCCGAACCCAACCGACAGACGATCCTGAACATGTGCAACATCCTTCAGTCCCGATCCGAGTTAATTGCGCAGGCGCTGCGTCTGCAGGAGGAGCTGCGTTTCTGCATTGCCGAGGATCTGGCGTTCACCGTGATGCTGGACGCCTTCGCGATCCCTGAAACGGAGGCCTGCCTGTACCTGCTCCGGCAGTGCTACGGCATGGCGGCCGCTACCGGCAAGGCCAGGATGAAGCCCTGCGACGGGAGCAACCCCAAGTTCCAGATGCGCTCCTGGCTGCTGCGGCTGGGGTTCATCGGGGAGGAGTACGAGCGCCCTCGGCATACGCTGCTCTCCGGGCTGGAGGGCGACGGCGCGTTCTTTACGGAGAGCGGCAAAAAGCGGGCGCTGGAAAAGCGCCGCCGGGAAAAGGCGATGGAGTGGATGGCGTGAGGAGAGAGGCATGAGCGAGTTGAGGAGGGCAGCATGAGTGAGAAAAGAACGAAGCACAGAATCTCCGGGGAGAAGCAGAAAAAGCTCCGCGTGGCCGCCTACTGCCGCGTCAGCACCCTGATGGACGCCCAGGATACCTCCTTCGAGGTGCAGTGCGAGCATTACCGCGGATACATCACAGGGCGTGAGGATTACGAGCTGGTGGGCATCTACGGTGACCACGGGAAATCGGGACGGAAGATGGACGGGCGGCCTGAGCTTGGGCGGCTGCTGGCGGACTGCGAGGCGGGCAGGATCGACCTGATCCTCACGAAGTCCATCGCTCGGTTTTCGCGCAACATGCGCGAGTGCGTGGCGACAATCCGGCGCCTGCAGACGTTGGGCGTCAGGGTATTCTTCGAGAAGGAGGGGATCGATACGTCGGAGCCGCGCAACGAACTGCTGTTCCACCTGATGGCCACCATCGCAGAGGAAGAAAGCAACAACATCGGACGGAACCTGATGACGGCGCACGAGATGCGCAACCGCAGAGGAACCCCCTTCTGGCAACGCAAGTACGGCTA
>CAKTXZ010000046.1 GCA_934632155.1 uncultured Clostridia bacterium
GACAGGGAAAGGGAGCATCTCCGGGTCTTTTTCTATCAGGGCGGCTATGCGCTCATTCGGGAATGGCTGGGAAGCGACGGCGATCGCGAAAGCCCTCGGGTGATGGCGGACTTTCTCTACGGCATCATCTGGAAGCTGATGCAATAGCGGGATATGGACGATTCGCGTTCTCTTTGTTTCCCTGAAGACAGAAGGTGAACGGTACGCTTAGCCGGTATCCGGCGACGGGCGGCGCCTGTCGTCCGCCGCTTCACCCGGCCGCCTTCCATTCCTCCTCTCTGTCATGTCGTTTCCTGCTCGGCGGCTAAAGCGGGCAGCGTGAGCTCGAACGCCGTGCCGCCTTCGCCGCTCTCCCGAACCCGAACGCCGCCGCCGTGGAGACGGGCGATTTCCCAGACCAGCGACAGCCCCAGCCCCACGCCGCCCTTTTCCCGGCTGCGGGATTTGTCCACGCGGAAGAAGGGCTGAAACACGCTCTCCCGGAAGGCCTCCGGGATGCCGCAGCCCGTGTCCCTGACCTCGATCACCGCCTCCTGCCCCCGGCGGGAGGCGGCGACGCGCACGCTGCCGCCGGGACGGTTGTACTTTACGCCGTTCTCCACCAGATTGAAGATCGCCCGGTACACCAGCACGTCGCTGCCGGTCATCCACAGATCCTCGCCGGACTGGGAAAGCGACACGCCGTTCTTCTCCGCCAGCGGCGACAGATCCGCCAGCACCTCCTCGATCATAGGCGCCAGCTGGATTTTATCGGTGCGCGGCACGGCCTTCAGGTCGCTCATATCCAGCAGCGTCCGCACCATTCTGGACAGCCGCTCGGTCTGCTCCCGCAGCATGGAGATGGTCTCCGCGGTTTCCGGACAGCCGTCCCCGTGGGCTGTGGACATGTGCAGATCCAGCCGCGCCTGCATCAGCGCCAGCGGCGTGCGCAGCTCGTGGGCGGCGTTCCCGACGAACTGCCGCTGAGCGTCGAAGGCCCGATTGAGCCGCAGCAGCATCTGATTGACGGCGCGGCTGAGCCGGCTGAACTCCACCGCTTCGTCCTCGCTGAGGGTGATCTCCGAAAGGCTCTGCAGCTGCACGCGCTCCGCCTTGGCGGTGAACCGCTTGAGCGGCGTGAGCGCCCTTCCGCTGACGAAATACGCCACCGCGCCGCCCAGCACCGTCACTGCCAGCGCGACGTACCAGCCGTGCATGCAAAAGCTGTGCTTCGCGTCGGACAGCTCCACCACAAGCTCCCCGTTAAAGCGCTCCGATATGTCCTGCCACCGCTTCTCCGGGACGTCGACGCGGATGGCCAGCGGCTCCTCCTGCGCATAGTGCATCACGTAATTGCCGATGGAGTCCATATAAGCGTGGCCGGAGGAGCACATAAGCGTCTTCATGGTCACGCAGGCCGCCGCCAGCAGAAAAAAGGTCATCAGCGCCACCCGCCATTGCAGGGACAGCTTTTTCATGGCTCCCGTCCTCCCAGCAGATACCCCTCGCCGATGCGGTTGACGATCGGGTCGTAGCCCAGCGCCGATTTCAGCTTTTTGCGCAGGGATGAGATATGCACCCGGATGGAGTTGCTGAAGCTGTCCACGCTGCCGTCCCACACATGCTCCATCAGCTCCTCCTGGCTCACCGGCCGCCCCTGATTCAGCAGCAGGTATTCCAGAATGCCGTTTTCCTTGCGGGTCAGGGAGACGTCCTCGCCCCCGACCTGCGCCGCCCGCTTTACCGTATCGAAGGAGAGCTCCCCGCGGCGCAGCACCGCGTCGTGCTGCACGAAGCTGCGCCGGGTCAGGCTGCGCACGCGCGCCTCCAGCTCCTCCAGATGAAAGGGCTTAACCAGATAATCGTTGGCTCCGCAGTCCAGCCCCTCCACCTTATCGCTGATGCCGCTGCGGGCGGAGAGGATCAGCACCCGCGTCTCCCGATCCCGCTCGCGCAGCGCCCGGAGCAATTCCATGCCGTCCCGTCCGGGCAGGTTCAGATCCAGCAGGATCAGGTCGTAATGCTCCGCCAGCAGCCAGTCCAGCGCGGCGTCGCCGTCGTAGCAGACGTCCGCCTCGTAGCCCTTTCGCTTGAGTCCCTTGGCCAGCGTGTCGCACAGCGCCCGCTCGTCCTCCACAATCAAAATCCGCATGCCGCGCCTCCTCTGCGTTCGTGT